>NZ_JBSPCZ010000002.1:0-607912 GCF_056161485.1 Pseudomonas sp. 5Vm1k | reverse complement strand
TTCTTTAGGGTTCTCGGCGACTTCCGGGTCGAGGTTGTTCATCAACATGCGCAGCGGCGCTTCGGTCAGCCAGCTCTTGGCGGTCAGCTTGTTACCGCGGGCGGCACGGATTTCAACGTCACGGCGCTTTGTAAACGTAGGCGTAGGTTTCTGGGTATTGTCAGTCACGAAGAGTACTCCTCATCAATCAATCCAAACCAGCCCGGGCAGTGGGCGAGGGAGCCTGTGCGGGAGGCCCGTCACAAGCGGAAACAGGTTCTGTGCGCCGATCTTTCTGACTACTCATGCGCACACACGTTTACTTGTACATACAAGCATATGCAATCAAACGGCCAACTTGATGGCTCATCGTTCAATAACGCTTTGGATTTTGTTTAAACGCTTTTAAAACAGGTGGTTAGCGGAAGGAGTTACTTCCGGAGGTTTTTTTTCGGCAGTGTCACGACTATTACTTGAACATGAAATTGCGCCACGCTGGGGCGCTCGGTGACAGTTTGGGAGATAGTGGTGCGCGATGGGAAACAACTGAAACGAATGCATTTGTGGCGAGGGGGAGGGACGCGCGGCCCTGGACAGCACCAATGCAGATTCAGGTTCGGCTCCAAGGCTATCCTTCGTCGTCGAGATGCAACGACACAGTCGAAGGAGGGCCTTGGAGTACATCCTGTTTATTCCAGGTTTTTCTGTACTGTGGCCAGTATTTCACCGCTGCGGACCTGTTCGGTGACACACACCATGTCCAAATAGAAGGCACGATCATGGTCGGCGACCGGTACGCGGCTACGCACCAGGTCATAAACCGCCTTGGTGACGCTGGAAGCCTTGTGCACGTCATGGAAATCCAAGGCCTGGCAACCCACCAGCAGCTCAATGGCCAGCACCGATTCCAGCTTTTCGGAAACCTTGTAGGCCTTGATGGCGGCGTTATAAGCCAGGCTGACCAGATCTTCCTGGTTGGCGCAGGTCGAGAAACTGTCGACAGAGGAGGGGAATGACAGCGCCTTCATTTCCGCATACAGGCCAGCGGCCGTGTATTGAAGGATCATGTACCCGCTGTTAAGGCCCGGGTTGCGCACCAGGAAGGCCGGCATTTCACTGAAGTGCGAGTTGACCATACGGTCGATACGGCGTTCGGAAATCTTCGCCAGGTTGGCCAGTGCCACGCACAAGGAATCCGCTGACATGCCGATGTAGCTGCCGTCGAAGTTGGCGCCTGAGATGGCAATGCCGTCGCCGTCCTCAAGCGGGTAGATGATCGGGTTATCGCCCGAGGAGTGAATTTCGTTCTCGATATTTTCCCGGGCGTGATCGATGAATCTTTTCGAAGCACCATGCACCTGGGGAATGGCGCGCAGGCTGTAGGCGTCCTGAAGCCGGTAGTCGATGTTTTCGGCGATCAGTTGGCTGTCATGCAGCATCGCCTTTATATCCCTGGCGGTTTGCGCCTGCTCTTTATGCGCCTTGATTGAGTGATAGCGAGGGTCGAAGGCCCGAATCGTACCTTTTAACGCCTCCAGGGAAAGCGCCGCGGCGACGTCCGCCAGCGAGGCCGTCTGCATGGCGTTATAGAGGGCCAGAATGGCGATGGCGGTCACCGACATGGTGCCATTGAGCATCGCCAGGCCTTCTTTGCACTGCAGGTCCGTCGGTTTCAGGCCGACCTGTTCCAGTGCGGTGGCGCCATCCACCCATTCGCCGCCATTGACCCTGGCTTTGCCTTCGCCCAGCAGGACCAAGGCCAGGTGTCCCTCGACGGCCAGATAGCCTACCGAACCCTCGCCAGGCGCAAACGGCACGACTTCGTTGTTGAGCAGGCCGGCAATCAGCTCCAGCAACTCCAGGCGCACCCCCGAAAAACCTTTGCCGAGGCTGATCAGAACCATCAACTGGATCGCACGTACCTGCTCACGCTTGAGCGGCTCGCCCACGGCGACGGCGTGGGAGCGCACGATATTGACCTGGAGTTCCTTGGCATTCTGCGGAGAAATCACATGTCGAACGTTATCGCCAAACCCAGTGGTCACCCCATAGACCAGGCGATTTTCATCGAGGAAACGCTCCACTAAGCCGCGGGACTTCTTCACGCGGTTTTTGTAGGTCTCGGAAAACGACACCTTGGCTGAATAGCGGGCTACCGCGACAAACTCTTCGATGGAGGGCTCTCTATCGCCGAGGACTACCTGAGTGATCTGTTGAGGATGAGCTTTCATTGCGAACTCCCGAGAAACGAAATGATTGAGGGTGTCGGGCCGACTGAGCGGTCAGCCCGATTGAGTGCGCAAGAAGACTAAAACGGTTTTACAATTAAGAAAACATGGTAATTTCTGTCAGTTTTATTAGAATTTCTAAACTTAAAATGCTTTCGAGACCTTCGCATCGCCATGAGCCGCTTACCGCCCTTACGAGCCCTCCAAATATTTGAAACCGTCGGTCACTGTGGCGGTATATCCCAAGCCGCAAAGCGATTGAACATCTCTGTGGGCGCGGTGAGTCAGCAGATGAAGTTGCTTGATGAGGCGCTGGGCATGAGCTTGACGGTCAAGGAGGGACAGCGCTTGCGACTGAACGCTATTGGCCAGCGTTTTCATGCGCGGTGTTCTATAGCGTTCGAAGAATTGAGATCCGCCGTTTCCGAAGTAGAGCGTTCGAAAAACCCCAACAATTTGTATGTCAGTGGCCTGCCTTCTCTCATGACCAAGTGGCTGGCGCCTCTCACCTACGAATGGCAGCATGAGAATGGTGATCTCGACATCTATCTAGATGGCACGCTGGCAGATACTTCGGAGGAGGAAAACGCCGATTTTCGTATCGGCTACGGTGAACCTGGCCATTACGCCGCGCATAGTGTTGTGCTGTTCCACGATTGTGTGGTGCCGGCATGCTCACCGACGCTTTTAGGCCATCCGGGCAATGTGGAACACGCCGGTGAGCTGCTCCAATACCCACTTATCCGTATCGATTCGCGGCCGAAATTTGACTCGCCCCCCTCATGGGCCGAATGGTTTGAACTGGAAGGCGCTGCCGTCGAGCAGACGATCGCCATCCGTCGTAGCTTTTCTTCGTCCAGCATGGCGATTCAAGCCGCCATCGATCACCAAGGAATAGTGTTGGCGCAGTTTTCGATGATTGCCCGTGACATCGATGAAGGGCGCTTGATCATTCCTTGGCCGCGAGCCATGCGGCTGCCCTCGCCGTACTACTTGAGTTGGCACCCGAATACTCTGCAGAAAGCGCAATGCCGGGCATTTCAACGTTGGTTGATTGGTCGAGGGAGAGCACAAGAGGACATCACCGACTCCTTGATAGCTGCACAGCCCGCCTGCAAGAAGTGATTCGTAACCACAGAGTGTCAGGTATCGAGCTTTAGACAATCAGGGCCGATTGCCGCCCGTCACACTAGGTAGCTTTGGGTCGCCAACAGTCAGTGGTGATTAACCGGTGAGCGCGGGACGACTTGTCGGTGGGGGACGCTTCTCGAACTGATCCTGCGTAATTGATTCTGTCAGGATAATGACAGTCTCCTATTGGATATGAGCAGAACCCAATAACGTTGCATAAAATCACTCGTTCTTTGCTCTTGATGCACTCTAAAAACAAGTCAAGGATTGAGTTTTTTCCTGCGTCGGCAAGAAAAAACCTTAGGTTTCAATGGGTCGGCCACTAGATACGAGTCTCGTTTCCCGCTCCAAATACAAAAAAAGCGCCACTCATTGAGTGGCGCTTTTTTTTGCGTCTGTTTTTTGTGGTTGGTATTGAAAACAGAGGCTTCGCCTTTTTATTCGTTTCAGCGATACCTTCCCAGGTCATGCTTTCCCGTACATCAAAACCCACATCGAAATCCGGCCCTTCGTCAGTTCGAAGGGGCCTTGAGCGCTGGCACCATTTGTTCCACCAACTCAGGCGTCATGTAGTGCGGTCCGTCGAACAGGTACAGCGGATAACCGTCATAAGCCGACAATTGCGTTTTCAGCTCGGCGGCGGTCGCTGAGCGGAATCCGCCACCGAAGTTGGGGCGGAAGGCTTCGGCGATGATGCGCACACGGTCCTTGCCCAGGCGCTGGCGCAAGGCGTCGGCGTAGGTCCTGGCGACCGGCGCGGTGCGCGCATAGACGCCGACGCCGTCCTGGAAGAACACGCCGATGTCATTCGGCAGCCACTGTTTGAGCCAATCAGCCGTGGCGACCGGGCCGATATTGGCGCCGTCATAGACGCTGATCCACAACGGTCGCGGCAGCTTGGCCAGCAGGGCGGGCAGTTCTTTGGCGCGGGTCCAGCTCGGGTCGACTTCGGCGGGGAAATACCAGCCAGTGACGTGCAGCGGTGTCGGCAATTTGGCGATGCGTTCTGAGACAGCCGCCAGTTGCTCGATGTTGTCTCGTGAGCGGTTCTCGCTGAAATAACCCGCCAGCCCCAGGATCACGTCCTGCGCCCAGGGCGCCTTGGCGATGCGCGCCCAATCGGGTAGCACCGGTACGGCAGGCAGGCCCGTTCCGGGAACGAAGGCCTGATCGTCGACGACGGTCCATTGCACCAGCAGCTCACGGGCGCCCAGTTTTTCCCAGTGCCCGCTGATCCCGACCGTCTTGTTGTCCGGCTGCCAGACGATGCCGACAATCCCCGGGGTCAGGGTCTTGTTGTTTGTCACGTAGAGCAACCCTGTCCCGGCGCTGAGGGTGACGGCGAACAACAAAGCAGCCGCCGTCGCGCGACTGACGGCATAACCGAAGACGTTCACGTCAGAGCCTTCTGGAAGCGCTGATGCGCTGCGCCAGAACGCTGCCAACAATCAATTCGAACCTTCATGCAAATCCTCAATAAGAGTAAGTCAGGCGCGCGAACACACCTTCAGCGCGATCATCGCCCAGCACTTTTACGCGGTATTGCAGGGAGAAATCGACGTAGGAGCGGGGTGCGTTGTATGCATCTTCGCGGAACCAGTAACGAACGTTGTTGCCGACTCCGATCCCGCCAGCCTTGCCCGATGACGAGTTCGTGCGGCCATCGTTATCGGTCCCGCTGTTCATCTTCGAGTCATAGTCGAACGCGGCCACCACGTGAGGGAAGCTGACCCAGCGCGAACCGGCGCCGCCGATGGCGTAGCTGCGACCGACCTGCCATTCGCTGTTGAAGTAGTTGCGCGAATCGTTGACGTAATGACCGGCTTCGGCGAACAACTGCGAGGTCCACCAACTGGAGGCATCCACGCGCAAATCGGTGCCGATGCTGGAGCCGTAGCCCAAACGCAGCAGCCAGTCACCGTCGACGTCCGACGAGCCCAAGGGGAATGTGCGCTCGACGGCGGCCATCACGTTCAGCGACGTGAAGGGTTTGACTCGCACACCCACGGCGCCTTGCAGCGCATCGAAACCGGTGTCCGAATCTCCGTTCTTGCTCCACAGCGTGTCGGTGACGCGACCGTAGAGTTCGACAAAGCGCGCGTTGCGATAACCCAGCGGGCGCCAGGACAGTTCGGTGCTGTTTTGCAGGCTGTCGGTGCTGTTGCTGCCGCCGCTCGGGGCTGAACTCAAGCCACTGCTCGAGCTGTTGCCGCGATAACTGGTGGTGCTGGTCAAACCGATGGTGCGCGACACATCGGCCACCGCGCGGCGGGTGTCGAAAAGCTGTTGCGGCGACATGTCGAGTTCGCCGCTGTTTTTCGCATCGATGACGCGCTTGAAGTAGCTGATCGCTTGCGCGTCGTCGTTGACCTGCATCGCGTTGTAAGCCGCATCCTGAGTGGCGGCTGGCGTCAATTGATTTCCGGCATCGGCCTTGCGGAACGAGGCGTAGGCGTCGTCATCGTTGCCGACCTGAACCGACAGATAAGCCTTTTGCAGGTCAGTCATCGACTCCAGTTCGCCGGTGTCCTGTGCTTGCTGCAGCCGTTCCCGAGCGGTTCGGCGCTGGCCGATGGCGGCATACAGATTCGCCTCCTCGTAAGCCGGCAGGCTGCCCAGCGCCAAGGCCTGGGTGAAGTCCTTGCGGGCGCCGGCATCGTCACCTGATTGCTGACGCAGGTAGCCGCGCTGGCTCAGCAGTTGGGCATCATCGCCATTGGCCTGCAGACCGCTACTGGCTGCCGCGATGGCTTCGGGAACTCGTTTCTGGTCGCTCAGGGCGCTGACCAGCAGTCGGCGATACGCCGGATTGTGCGGTGCGCGTTCAACGGCTTGCTGCGCCAGAGTCGCCGCTTTCGCCGGGTCCTTGCGGACCATGGCTGTGTAGGCCTGGGCGGCCATGTCAGTACCGCCGTCGCGCTGGTTGCCGGGCCAGATATCGCAGACCAGGCCGAAGGCGCTTTCCTGGCAGTTCAGGGCCGGGGCAGGGAAGTGGGCAACCGTGTTCATGCCCTTGTTTTTCTGTCGCAGTGCCACTTGGGCCGCGAGGCGTCGGCGGGCCACTTCGCCGCCTTCATCAGCAACCAGTGGTTGTAGATGATCGAGCGCCTGCTGCGGTTCGCCATGTGCCAGGGCGGTGTCGGCGGCGAAGAAACGAATGTTGCGGGTTTGCGCTTGCGTCAGGCCGTTGATGGCCATGGCGTGATTCAGGTCCGCTTGGGCAGCCTGGGTTTTGCCTTGGCGATCAAGGGCGTAGCTGCGCAGAATCCACGGAGCGATGTCCTGATCATCCTGCGCCAATGCGGCTGACGCGGCTTGTTCGGCCGCAGAGTAATCGTTGGCGGCGAGCAGGGCGCTGATCAGTAGTTGCTGGTTGGCAGCGATTTGCGGCGCCCAGGCCACGGCTTTTCTGGCTCGGTCTGTGGCCAGCGCTACGTTGCCCAGCTCAAGGGCGCGGTAACCCTCAATCGCCAACGGCGCGGCCAGTTGACGACGAATCGTCTGGCGACGCATCAGCAACGTATCGTTGCCGGGAAACACGGCCAGTGCCTGATTAGTGGCTTGATCCGCGTCCTGCAAATGTGGCTGGCGCTGCAAGGAATCGATTAGCAGCAATCGATAATCCAGGTGTTTGGGCGCCTGGGCGATAGCTTTGCGTGCCGACAGGGCCGCGGCGTCGAAGTTGTCGCGGTCATAAGCTTTAAAAGCCTGGGCCGCGGCGCCGAAACCTGGAGCCTGAGGGGATGGCGAGTAGCGTTTCGGATGGTCGCGCAGTTCCTTGTCGCGCTGCGCCAGCACAATCAGCGTGTTCAAGCGGGTGATGTCGGCGCGCTGACGCAACGCTTCGCGGGCCTTGGCGATGGCCAGGTCGTAGTCTTTGCGTTCGTAGGCGCTGTACGCCTCGTTGGCAGTCACATAGGCCGGGCCGGTCAACGGCAGCGGCAGGGTTTCGGCCAGCGCCAGTGCGGGCATCAGGCCCAGCCCCGTGGCCAGAAGGGTCAGCAAGGGGCGATTCATGCAGGAAGCTCCGCAGGATAGTGGCTGTGCTGACGTGCCACGGCCTGTTCAATGGTGGCGCGGGGCAACACGCCGCTGTCGACCAGATAGTCGCCGATGCGTCCGTGAATCTGAGGGCGATAACGCAGCATGGCGCGGCTGAACACCTCGCGATCCAGCAAGCCCATTTCAACCAACAGATCACCCAGCAGTGGCGCACGGGCGTCCGGCACGGATTGGCCTTCACGCACGTTCAGTTGGCGCAGTTGCGCGACGATTTCGCTTTCCCGGGCAATCAGCTGCAGCGGTTCGCTGCCCAGTTCATCGCTGACCTGTTGCAGACCTTCGTCCGGCAACGGGCTGGCCACGGCGACTTGCGCGCGGCCGTCGGCATTCAAGCCCAGCGGCACCACGCGCCAGCGCAGGGCGAACTCATCGTCCAGCGTCTGATCCGAATCCCGCGCCTTAGTGGCCACGTCGAAGACTCGCGGCAGGTCATTCTGGAACGCGATGGCTTCCGCCAGTGTTTCGTCGTCCAGCCAGCCGTTGCTGAGCAAGATTCGCCCCAACGGCATGTGCCGGGTTTTCTGTTCGGCGAGGGCGCTTTGCAGGTCGACCTCGTTGATTGCCTGCCAGGACAGCAACACGCTGCCGAGCTTGCGCGGTGCGGCGGCAACCAGGTCGGTGGACGGGAAGTCGTGCATGGTTTTGTCCCACACCAATTTGCGGTTCATGACCTTGCCGACGATGAACATGCGCCAGGCCCGTGACGCGGCCATGAAGTTGACGAAGTTGCCCACCACCATGCGCGGGATCGACAGCAAACCATGCTGCCAGCCGTACAGCACGGTGGTGAAATAACAGCGGTGAGCGATGCGCCAGGCCAGCGCGGCGCCGTTGGCCAGCAGCAAGTACTTGATGAAGCCGTTGGTTTCGAACGGCGTTGGGAAACTCACGTCCCACAAGCCGCTGTGGCGCAGGATGATCAGGCCCAGCAACTGCGCCAGAATCACGTAGGCGATGATGCTGACGAACGCCGTGACCACGCCTTTGCGGTCACGGAACAGCAAATAACGGTTGGCCAGCGAACCGTTCCAGCCCATTTGTTCCCAGCCTTGCAGGCCTATGCCCAGCGTCCAGCGGGCTTTCTGGCGGAATGCCGTGCGGAAGGTGTCGGGAAAGAATTCGCGCACGCACAACGGCATCCTCAAGGTCGATTCGTAAGGCTTGCGAAACCATGATTTGCGCAGCACCCGAAACTGCACCGGGAAGCGCACAAAGATCGCGTTCATGCCGACCTTGGCCAGGCGCGCACCGACGTCGTAGTCCTCAGTGAGGCTGTCAGTGTTGAACGGCTGGTTCTGGGTTTCCCCGGCCAGCACGCGCAACGCACGATGGGAAAAGCACGTGCCTACCCCGGCCGACGGCACGGTATCGGTCATGCTTTCGCGCACCACCAGATCCTTGCCATGCCATTCGGCGAACTCGTCCATGTAGGTGCCGGCGACCCATTCGTACCAGTTGCGCTCCAGGGAAACCACGGGCAACTGGATCATGTCCTTGCGCGGTAGCAAGTAATTGAACAGGCGCAATTCCAGCGGGTGTAGCACGTCTTCACTGTCGTGCAACACCACGCCGGCGAAGGTCATGCCATGGGTTTGCTCGTGCAGGAAAATTGCCTGGATCACCCAGTTCAGGCAGTCGGCCTTGCAGGTCGGCCCGGCATGCGGGACCTCCACGCGATGCAACTGCTTGTAGCGCCGACGCATGCGTTCGACTTCATCGATGGTGCGCTGATCGTTGATGTAGGTGCCGACGAAGACCACATAGTTCTGGTAATCCAGGGTCGACACCATGTTCTCGATCATCGGCGCGATGACGTCGTATTCCAGCCAGGCCGGGACCATGATCGCCAGGGGCTGTTCGTCCCGGGCCATCAATTGATCGGCGGTCAGCGGCCGGTATTTGCGACCCACGGTGAACTTGCGAAACAGGCGGCGAGACCAGTACCACAGGTCAATGAACAGATCGTCCAGGCTGGAGATCAGGATCAACACGGCGACCACGATGGTCGCGGTCTCCAGGAAGCTGTAGTAGTGGGCCAGCCAGTAGGGCCAATAAAGCGACGTCATCGAAGGGTTCCGTTACTGGCGATTGCGACGGGCGTTACGGCCGGCCAGCAACAGGATGAGGACCAACACAATGCCGCCCGGAATCAGCCACAACATCGATGGTGTACGCCAGGCGTCCAGGCCCTTCGGTTCTTCGTTGTCGATCAACTGGCTACCACTTGGGTCCTGGGTGTCGAAGGTGGTCAGCGCACCGTTGTCACCGAGGATCGCCACATCGCCACGGCTCAGCAGAATCTGTTTGGCGAAACGTGGCGCATCGGCACCCAGAGTGCGATAGACCAGACCGTGCTGGCCACCGGCATCCACCGCTTGCAGCGAGGCCAGGTGGTTGAGGGGGTGCACGTCCAGCAAGACCTGATCCTTGTGGTTGATGCGCAAGCGACCCTGTTCATCGACCTGCACCGATTCCTTGCTGTCCTTGACCGGCAACTCGAAGGCGAGGAAGGCTTTGTCCGGGGTGACCGAAGCTTTCGGGTCGTTGCTGACTTTCAGTTGTGCCCGCAGCGGCGAGACACCGGTGGCGTCCGCGACCGAAATCACTTGCCCGAGGCTGCTCGCCGGGTGCTCGAGATAGGCCTGCGGCACGAGGATTTGCGTGTCCACGGCAAAGCGCGCGGCCATGCCGGAGAAGTCATCATCCAGCGCGGTTTTTTCCAGCACGATGTGGCTGGTCGGCAGCACCGAGACCGGGAACGCTTGCGGCGTTTCCAGGCAGCGATCACTGACCGGTTGGCGCTGGAACGACACACGCAATACATTGGTCGCGCCCACGGCGTAACGCGGGATACGCGCTTCGATGCGTTGCTTCTCGCCGTTTGCCACAAGCTGTTGCGCACCAATCAGGTAATCGTTGAGAAACAGCGATGCCACTGGTGCAGTGTCCGAGGCGCCGGGAGCGGCGGATACATCGATCACCGCTTTCACTGGCAGGCGACCGTCGTAGGCCACGCTGCCCAGTGGGAACGAAGTGCTCCAGTCGGATTTCGCCAGCACGTCGATGGCGCCAGGGTTACCGCCAAGGCGCGACAAGGCCACGCGGCCGTCGGCGCTCAATGGCAACTGCGCTTCGCTGACCGTCAGGTCGCGGCTGCGTGCCAGTTTGTTCCAGGCCGAGCTGAACAGGGCCAGGGCCTTGCCGGTCGCTTGCGGCGCGATCATCAAGACCGGGCGCGTGCCCAGCAGGCTCAGGCGCACGGTGTCCGTACCGCTAACGGCCAGGCCGGCATTGATGTGCCGTTCGCGCCATTGCGTGAAGGCGCTGGCGGCGGTGGCGTCGAGGCCTTGAATCTGGCTCTGCAAGGCATCCAGGGATTCGTTAACCGCTTTGAGCAATTGCGGGTCGTTGATCGCCAGGTCTGCCTGGACGTTCGGGGTCTGGCCCAGCATCAGCAGCGCGCCGATTTGTGCCGGGTTTGCCAACACCAGGGGGCCTTTGCCGTTGAGGCTGGCAAACGCAGGAATGGCCAGCAGCTCAGCCGGAATGCGCAGGTTGCTCAGGTCAACACTGTCTTGCAGCGCCGGGAATGGCAGGATGCGGCTGTGTTTGCCGATGCGTTCCAGCGCCACGCCGAGGCGCCATGCCGCGTCATAGCTTTCAGCGGACAAGGTGCCCGGCGCGACCATGATGCCGGGCTTGCCAGGCAATGCGGTCCAGGCTGCACCGACGTTCTGCAACTGGCTGGCGTCGTAGCTATAGGTGAGGCGAGTGTCTGGTTCGATACGCAAGACGTTGCCGATGGCGCGTTCGTCTTCGCACAACACATGGGACACGACCGATGACCAGGCAATGCCCAGGCGCACTGAGCCGCTGTCCCGTGTTTTTTTGTCCACACCCAGGGTGGCGCTGGCGTCACCCTGCGGTTCGCTGAGCCCTTCGGCGCGCACCGGGTAACCGTCCAGCGACAGCAGCAAGGTGTTGCGACCACCCTCGCCATTGAGGTAGCTGGCGTTGAAATTCAGTGTGGCATCGGTCAGCGGTACACCGGCCGGCACTGGCAGATACAGTTCGCGCCGTGCATCGGTGGAACCGAGAATGATCGGTGCGTCGATCCCCAGATCGCTCAAGCGGATCTCACGCTCCTGCCGGGTATCGGCATTGAGTCGATTGATCGCCTGGGTGAGCGGGTTGTCCGCGGCCAAGGCAAAGGTCGGCATGAGCGCGAGCAGGCTCACGCCACAGGCAAGGGCGCTGAACGCACCCGTATGGATGGCAACGGAAGGCTTCATTCAGGTAGATCTCGAGCTGATAAGGGGAGATACGGTTCGGTTTATTGAGAGGTGAAAGCCGGGTGTCTTTTCTCGGGCACAGACACCGTCGACGGGTGATGCAGAAACTTCGGCAACGGCAGCCGAGCCACGAGGAACTCATCGACCGGACGCCCCATGAGCGCATCGACGATGCGCGCACTGGCCCGGCCATCGCCATAAGGGTTGGCCGCCTGGGAGCAGCGGCGCCACAGCCGGTCGTCATCGAACAGCGCGTTGACACCGGCGATGATCGAGTCCGGCGCGGTGCCGACCAGGCGCACAGTGCCCGCCGCGACCGCTTCCGGGCGTTCGGTAACGTCGCGCATCACCAGCACCGGTTTGCCCAGAGACGGCGCTTCTTCCTGCACACCACCGGAGTCGGTGAGGATCACGTGGGCCCGTTGCATCAGGCGCACGAACGCCAGGTAGTCCAGTGGCTTGATCAAGTGCACGTTGGGCAGACCGCCCAATTGCTCGGTGACCGGGCCCATGACATTCGGGTTCAAGTGCACCGGATAGACGATCTGGATGTCCGTGCGCTGCGCCAGATGACTCAAGGCCTTGCAGATATCCAGGAAGCCTTCGCCGAAATTTTCCCGACGATGCCCGGTCACCAGCAGCACTTTGCGGCCGGCTTGCAGGAACGAGAACTGGCGGTCCAGGCTGGTGCGCAGGTCAGCGTCCTGTTCGATACGCCGGGCAGTCATCTGCAACGCGTCGATCACCGTATTGCCGGTGACGAAGGCACGACCTTGCAGACGTTCGTCGAGCAGGTTCTGCCGCGATTCATGGGTCGGCGCGAACAGCATGTCCGCACCGAGGTCGATGCAGCGCCGGTTCATTTCTTCCGGCCAGGGGCTGTAGATATCACCGGTTCGCAGCCCGGCTTCGACATGGCCGACCGGGATGCGCCGATGGAACGCGGCCATCGCGGCGACCATGGCCGAGGTGGTGTCGCCATGCACCAGTACACGGTCCGGCAAGGTCTGTTCCAGCACAGGGTCAATCGCCGCGTAAAGCGCCGCCGTCAGTGAGTTGAGCGTCTGGTGCGGCGTCATCACATCAAGGGTGTAATCGGCCTGTAGGTCAAACAGATCCAACACCTGCTTAAGCATGCTTTGATGTTGGCCGGTGATGCAGATCTGCGAATGAATGCCAGGTTCCGCAGCAAGGGCTTTGACCAACGGCGCCATCTTGATGGCTTCTGGGCGAGTACCGAAGATCGAAAGGATTTTAATCCTTGGATGATGACGAGCGATGATGCCTTCCTCGCGCAGTTTTAGTGCGCAGCACAAGAGCGGGCCCAAGTTCTTTTGAACTTGAGCGAGCTGGTGTTATTGGATTTTAATTAAAACCGGGGGGCATCAGCGTGAGGGCTGATGTTCACTTCATGTGAGAGGGGTGTATCGCCTGGAGCCCGGAAGCGGCCGGATTATTAGCATTGAAGATAAGAATGTTAAAGAGTTATATGTGAATTTTTATTTAATAAATTTGATTGAAACTTTTATATTTGCGGCGGGTCTTTTATGGTTTTTTGATATTTTGCAAAGTTTTCAAATTGAAATTTATTGTTATGTAAGTCATTGATTTATATGTTTTATATAAAATTGTTGTCCGTTCGTCAGCACGTATGAATTATTCGTTGATAGTAACGGTCACGATTTCGCAGTTTAGGGACTGGTTTTCTGGTGACGGCCCGTAGTCACTAAAATGACGCCTTGATATTGTCGTGATGATATAAGTTTTATGCCAGGGATGTTTGCTTTTTAAATATTCATACGCTGCTGAAGTTTGGTGTGAAAGGTTCAACTCTACAAAAGAACGTTGCGAAGCAATGAGTGGACGGTTATCCGAGCATCAACTTTTTTACATCGGCGCTGTCTCTCGGAGCGGAAGACTGTAGTGGAGCTTTTTTTGCGCGACACAGGTGCCGGTGAAAGCATTCGTGACCGTAAGAACCGCGAGGTGCCTTCGGTCAGTCACTGCGTTCAATCAGACTTATCCTGAGTGCGCCCAAACCCCGGTCGCCGCCGTGCGCCGAACATAATCACTGAAGTCCCGCGCTGGCCGACCCAGCGCACGTTGCACACCATCGGCAACCGGCGTGTTATGACCATCGAGCACGGTGGTGAAGAGGTACAGCACCAGGTCAATCACTTCGGCGGGCAGTTCTTCCTGCTCCTCATGCGCACCCGAGGAGGGGCGCGGCTTTGCCGATGCGTTCAAACGCATGTCTTTGCAGGAAATCATGGCGCCAGTGGCCGAATCGAGTGAGCTCGAGCCAGCCACCGAAATTATCAACTAAGCCAAATCATCGGCCTGGTGCCGCTCAGGCACTTGGCTCGCTTCATCGCCCCACGTCCGGTTGACTCGCTGGCCACGAATGACCGCCGGCCGATTGGCGATGTCCTCTGCCCAGCGCTGCACATGGGTGTACTCGTGCGCCGAAAGAAATTCGGCCGCCGAGTACACGTTGTCCCGCACCAGTTGGCCGTACCAGGGCCAGACCGCAATATCGGCGATGGTGTAGCTGTCACCGGCAAGATACGTGCTTTGGGCAAGACGACGATCGAGCACATCCAGTTGACGTTTGGCCTCCATCGTGAAACGGTTGATCGGGTACTCGAGCTTCTCTGGCGCATAGGCGTAGAAATGCCCGAAGCCGCCGCCCAGGTAAGGCGCAGCGCCCATCTGCCAGAACAGCCAGTTCAAGGTTTCGGTGCGTCCCGCCGGATCGGAGGGCAGGAAGGCACCGAACTTTTCCGCCAGGTACAGCAGGATCGAACCGGACTCGAAGACGCGGATGGCCGGTTCCACGCTGCGGTCTAGCAACGCCGGGATCTTCGAGTTGGGGTTGATCTCGACAAAGCCGCTGGAGAACTGGTCACCCTCGTTGATGCGGATCAGCCAGGCGTCGTATTCGGCGCCGCTATGCCCCAGCGCCAGCAGCTCCTCAAGCAGGATGGTCACCTTCACGCCATTGGGTGTGGCCAGCGAATAAAGCTGTAACGGATGCTTGCCGACGGGTAAGGCTTTGTCGTGGGTCGGTCCTGCGGTCGGGCGGTTGATGCTGGCGAATTGTCCGCCGGACGGGGCGTTATTTTTCCAGACCTTGGGAGGAACATAGGACGCTTTGCTCATGAGACGAACCTTATGGGTTGCTGACTGTGATCACGTGGACCGCGGATGGGCAGTTCTCGTAGCGGGCAGGCTTTTTTACCCGGCACGCCGGCAAAGATCAACGCAGTGGCGCAAAGAACGCCCGGTTGTCGCCGGCCAGGCGCAGCGCGGCCAATGAACTAAGCTTGAACCCGACAAGGCGCCGGGGGCGTCTGCAAAGGATGCAGCCAAGGAGAAGCGCAATGTGCAGCTGGGGCTTGAGCGACGTTAAGGTTGAGGTGCTAGGCATCATCGATTCGTACGTGAACGACCTTTGCACCTGTGCCCCGGCGACAGGCGGGATTCTTCTCTATCCCGGTTCGGGCGTCGACATCGCTAACGCATTGTTCGCTTCAGCCAGCCGGATCGATACGTTTGTTTTCGTGGATAACTGGCAGGGAGGAGGCGCCGATCAGACGTTCGATGAGATCGTCACTGCCTTCCAGGCAAAATTCCCGGGAGAAGCACACCCCGAGCGTTTCGCCGAAGAAGGCGTACGGAAATTTGCCGAGAGTATCCACGTTGTCTCTGCTTGCCCGATGCTGGCTTTCAGCTTCATGTTTCGCGGCAGAATCAGGTATCTATTGTTCTTGCGCACGTCATTGGAGGTTTTTTTTACCGAGAATGGCGGCTTTCGATGCCATGTCGTTTTCGTCAAGGATCTGGGAGGAACAACGTCGGACGTCACCTGTGCAATGGCGCTGCCGTACCTGCACTTGCACGGATTGTTTGTTACCAATCAGACACTCCTGCACGTTCAACTGTTCGGCCTCAGACGCCTGATCAGTCTTATCGGAATTGGCTATGGCGATACGATTGTTTTGCACAAGGTTCGCGCTCACAGTGCAGGTTATCTCCATACCACAAGTGACTTCGTTGCCTCGTTGAAGAGCACCGCTGCGAGTTTTTTTGCAGAACTCGACGACGACTATGATTTTCTTTCCCGCAACTATGGGGCTGTCCAGCCTCATGAAGTGAACATCCTTGCGCAGGGTATGACCCGGATAAAAGCCAGATTGGTACCCTTGGGGTTAATGCCTGACGAGCAGTTTGAAATCTGTAAGGCGGTGATCCAGGAGTCCACTTGGGTCACTCAATGGGACCATGACATTCCTGCCTATCTGGCTGCCTGGCAATTAATGAACATGCGAATTCATATGCAGAGAGTAACGGACATGCTCAAGAGCCGGCCCCGTGCTCCTGGTCGTAAGCGAGCGATCCTTCCACGTTTTCAAGGGTGATTGCACGAGCGGTGCGGGCAAGCACGAACCGCTCGGGCTCTCCTCAAAACCGACCCAGCTTGTAAGCCTCGATTGCCGGCAATTCATAGGGCGTTGTATCGGCCCTGGGCGAAGCCATTCGACCAACAAGCTCCGCAGTCACTGCCGCCTGAGTCAGCCCCAAATGCTGGTGACCAAAAGCGAGCAGCACCTTGCCGTCGCACACCCGGTCGATGATGGGCAGGGAGTCCGGCAAGGACGGGCGAAAGCCCATCCACGGCGTGGCCGCATCGGCGTTCAAGTCGCGGCTGAACAAGCCTTGGCTCAGCCGGTGCAACTGCCACGCGCGCTGCATGGTTGGAGGACTATCAAGGCCGGCGAACTCAACGGTGCCGGCCAACCTCAGGCCATCGGCCATCGGCGTCATGATGAATTTGCGCTCCAGCGAGGTGACGGCGAAGGGCAATCGGTCATGCTCATGAGGCAGCATCAAGTGATAACCGCGCTCGGTGTCCAGCGGCACTCTCTTGCCGGTCAACGCAGCGGTGAGTTTTGCCGAATGGGCGCCGCAGGCGATCAGTACCTGGCGAGCGGTCAAACGGCCTTGCTCGGTGATCAGTGAAACACCGCGCTCGTGCAGATGTCCGCCCTCGACCTGTTGCTTGAGAAACTGCACACCGCAGGCTTTGGCCGCGTGGACCAGTTCGCAAACAACCCGGTAGGGGTCGAGAAAATGCCCTGTGCGCGCAAAGAACAATCCGCCCTGAACCCGTTCGCTGAGTTGCGGAGCCGCCGCGCGCACAGCCTTGGCGTGCCAGTAGTCGACCGGCACTTCCTGCTGGCGCATGCGTACTTGCAGCGCCTCGATCGCCTGACGCGACTCGGGGCGTTCGAACACCAGCAATGACCCGTCTTCCCTGAGCAAATCGGGGCGGGCGATGTCCTCCAGCAACCGCTGCCAGGCGCCAAGGCTGCTTTCGTTGAGCGCGCGCAGGCCGGCGACGGTGCGTTGGAAGGGCGCCGGGCGCAGGTTCAACAACAGCCGGGCGAACCAGGGCAGGGCATGCGGCAGGTATTTCCAGTCCAGGCGCAGGGGCCCCATCGGGTCCATGAGCATGGCGGGCAGGCGTTTGAGGATCGACAGGTCGGCGATAGGAAACACCTGCTCGGTGGCCAGATGCCCGGCATTGCCAAACGAAGCGCCATGGCCGGGGTCCTGCTGGTCGATGACCACCACCCGCAGTCCCTGGCGTGCCAGCCGCAGGGCGCAGGCGACGCCGATGATTCCGGCGCCAACCACGGCGATGTCATGGGGGACTTGATCAGACATTGTCTTGGGCTTCTCTGTGGCCATCGAGCAGGCGTTGCAGGTGCAACGGATTGCTGTGTTTGAGCGCTTCAGGCAACAGGGTGTCGGGGAAGTCCTGATAACAGACCGGGCGCAAGAACCGCACAATGGCGGCGGTGCCGACCGAGGTCGTGCGCGGGTCGGAGGTGGCGGGGAAGGGACCGCCATGAACCATGGCATCGCACACCTCGACCCCGGTTGGCCAGCCGTTGACCAACAGGCGTCCGGCCTTGCGTTCCAGCACCGGCAGCAACGTTTTGGCGCTGTCCAGGTCGGCGTCATCCAGATGCAACGTGGCGGTCAATTGACCTTCCAGGTGCTCGATGACCTGGCGAATTTCGCTGTTGTCGGCACATTGCACGATCAACGACGCAGCCCCGAACATTTCGGCCTGCAACGCTGGGTCGCAGAGAAAGTCCGGCGCCTGGGTGACGAACAGATGAGCCTGGCCTTGATTCGGCGTTTCACCTCTCTGGCCAGTGGCAGCCGCTTGGGCATGCTCAAGCATCGAGCCCACGCCTTCCTCATAGGCGTTGAAGATGCCGGGGCTGAGCATGGTCTGTGCCGGGCTGCGCTGGATGAGCTGCGACGCGGCGTTGATGAAGCGATCCAGCGCCGGGCCCTGGCGGGCAATCACCAATCCCGGGTTGGTGCAGAACTGTCCTGCGCCCTGAGTCAGTGAAGCGACGAAACCCTGTGCCAGCGCTTCGCCTCGCGCTTGCAGCGCAGCCGGGAAGAGCAACACTGGATTGATCGAACTCATTTCCGCATACACCGGGATCGGCTCTGGCCGTGCCTGGGCCGCCTTGCACAAAGCGATGCCACCAGTGCGCGAGCCAGTGAAACCAACAGCCTTGATGCGTGAGTCGCTGACCAGAGCGATTCCGACTTCGCGGCCCGAGCCGAACAGCAGCGAAAACACGCCTTCGTGCAGACCGCATTTGCTCACGGCACGGGCCACCGCGCGCCCCACCTGTTCACTGGTGCCGGGATGAGCGCCGTGGGCCTTGACGATCACCGGGCAACCGGCGGCCAGTGCCGAGGCGGTGTCACCGCCGGCGACCGAGAAGGCCAGTGGAAAATTGCTGGCGCCGAACACCGCCACCGGCCCCAAGGCAATCTGCCGCTGACGAAGGTCCGGACGTGGCAGGGGTTGGCGTTCCGACAGCGCGTTATCAACCCGTACATCAAGCCACTCGCCGGCACGCACGGTACGGGCAAAGGTGCGCAATTGCTGGCAGGTGCGACCCCGTTCACCCTGGATCCGCGCGTGCGGCAGTCCAGTCTCGGCAACAGCACGCTCGATCAGCGCATCACCCAGCGCTTCGATCTCATCGGCAATCGCTTCGAGGAATCGGGCGCGTACTGCCAGCGACGTCTCGCGATAGCCGTCGAAGGCTGCCCACGCCAACGCGCACGCCTGTTCGACATGCTCGCTGCTGCCACCGGGATAGGCCGGCTCAAGCGGTGTGTCGGTAGCGGGATTGATTGCCCGCAGCGTTTCTCGGTTACCGGTAACGGCGTGCTGACCGATGAGCATTTGGCCTGTCAGAGTCATGGCGCTTTCCTGAAAAATAGGGTGGGCTCACTGCGCAACCGGTGAGATTCGCAGTGAGCACGAACACAGCGTGAGATCAGGCGACGTTCTGTTCTGCCGACCAGTTTTTGTACCACTGGCGGAACAACGCGTACTGATTCTCGGCGTAACGACGCTGGGCATCGCTGAGCACATCGGTCTCGTTGAAATGCAGTGCGTATTCCTTGTCACCGTTGAGCGCCATCAGGTGCTTGTAATAGAGCACCAGGTCGCAACCCTCATCGAACGACGACAGCACGGCCAGCGCCGACTCCAGCTCCCTTGCCAGGCGTCGGGCCTTGGCGTCACCTTTGGCTGCCTGCTTGCTCAAGGCCACCAATTGCAGCACCTCGCGGGGCAGCGCGTTGCCGATGCCGGTAATCGCACCGGTGGCGTTGCAGTTGACGAAACCATGGACCACTTGCGTATCGACACCCACCATCAGGGTGACGTCATCGTCCTTGGACGTGATGTTTTCGGCGGCGTAGCGCAAGTCGGCGGCGCCCCCGAACTCCTTGAAGCCGATCAGGTTCGGGTGCTCGCGGCGCAGTTCGAAGAACAGGTCGGCGCGGGTCGCGAAGCCGTAGTAAGGGCTGTTGTAGATCACCGACGGCAGGTTCGGAGCGGCCTTCAGAATGGCGGCGAAGTGGGCTTTTTGTGCGGTTGCCGAGGCGCCGCGAGAAAGCACGCGAGGGATAACCATCAAGCCATGGGCCCCGACTTTGGCTGCATGTGCTGCGTGGGAAACCGCCTCGCGGCTGTTCACGGCACCAGTGCCGACGATGGTCGGAACCCCTGCGGCAACCAGGCGCGCCACGCCTTCCTGGCGCTCGGCTTCGGTCAGCAACGGCCAATCGCCCATGGAGCCGCAGTACACGACCGCACTCATGCCGATATCGATCAGTTCGCGACCCTTGGCCACCAACTTGTCAAAGTCCGGCTTGCGCTCGGCGGTGCACGGGGTCATCAGCGCAGGGATGCAGCCAGTGAAAATGTTATCGCTCATTGTGCTAACTCCAGATTTATTGAGAGGGAAGAGCCGCGTGGTCGCTTAAATGCCCCACGCGAAAGGGTCCTGTTCGTCGATCAGCAGCGTGCTGTCGGCGGTCATGAAGGCCTGGCCGGTAATGAACGGGCGGACACGCTCGCCTTCCCATTCGTAACTGCCGATGAACTGGCTGGCGGTGATGCTCGCTTGTACCCATGGCTCACCGGCGGCCAGTTTTCCATCGGCGGCCAGGCACGCCAGTTTGGCGCTGGTACCGGTGCCGCAAGGCGAGCGGTCGTAAGCCTTGCCCGGGCACATGACGAAGTTGCGGCTGTCGGCCTGATCGTCGTCGGCAAACAGCTCGACATGGTCAATGACGGCACCGTCTTCGCCGTGGATGCCTTGGTCTTCAAGAGCCTTGAGCATCGCCCAGGTGTAATCGGTGAGGGCTTCGACGTTGTCCATTTGCAACGCCTGGCCGTGATCGGACACCAGGAAAAACCAGTTGCCGCCCCAGGCGATATCGCCGTACACACGGCCATGGCCAGGTACTTCGACGGGTACCTGTTGGCGGTAGCGGTAGGCGGGCACATTGCGCAGGGTTACCGTGCCGTCGTCGTGCAGCGTGGCGCTGACCGGGCCGACAGGCGTGTCGATCTTGTGCACACCGGGGGCGATGTGCCCCAGGTAATGCAGCGAGTTGACCAGGCCGATGGTGCCGTGACCGCACATGCCGAGGTAGCCGGCATTGTTGAAGAAGATCACGCCGCAGGTGGCATCCGGCGACACCGGTTCGCAATACAGGGCGCCGACCAGCACATCGTTGCCGCGAGGTTCCAGCAGGCAGGCACGACGCCAGTGGTCATGCTGGTCGCGCAGGGCATCGCGCTTCTCGACCATGGTCTGACCGGGCAATGGGGGGAAGCCACTCATCACCAGGCGAGTTGGTTCGCCGCCGGTGTGGGAGTCAATGACATGAACCCGTTTCATAAACCTATCCTTTAGAAGTGCGCAGGTGCTGGGCGCTGGCCTGTGGTGGTGTCGGCATGCGTCAAATCGGCTTCGCTTTCATCGTCCTCCGATTCCAGACGCACCAGATGCGCCGGCACACCGGTCGCCGCGCCCCAGCAATAGATGCCCATCGCGCAGACCACCACGACCAGGGTGTCGAAGGGATGGCTGAGCACGCCCAGGCCACCAAAACTGCCGAGTTTGGAGAGCACGATGGTCACGGCGTAGAAGCCGATCAGCCAGGCCGACGAGCGCACCTGTTGGGCCAGGCTCAGGTGGTTGGTGGGCACAAAGCGACCGCACAGCAGATACACGACGAACATCAGGATTTGCAGGCCGAGCAGCCAGGACACGGTGTCCCAGCCCGACCAGTAAACAATCAGCGCTGCGATGATGAACGACAGCGGGCCGAGCACACTCATCCCCTTGACCCGGAACGGGCGCGGCATATCCGGCGCATTGCGCCGCAGTGCAGCCACGGAGACCGGTGCGACGGCGTAGCTCAACACCAGCGCAGCGGACACGACATTGATCAGCGCTTCCCAGGAAGGAAAGGGCAGGGTCCAGAACACCGACAAGGCAAAGGTCAGCCACAGCGCCGGGCGCGGGATGCCGGACTTTTCATCGATGCGGGTGAACACCTTGAAGAATGTGCCGGTCTGCGCCCAGCCGTAGATCACTCGCGGTGTGGCGTTCATGTAAATGTTGCCGCAGCCGCTGGGAGAGATCACCGCGTCGGCGACCACCAGATAGGCCAGCCAACCCACGCCCAGTGCCAGTGCGATATCGCGATAAGGCAGGGCCAGTTCCTTGGCAACGCCGGCCCAGCCATTGGCCAACATCTCGGTGGGTACGCCGCCGAGGAAGGCGACTTGCAACAGCACATAGATCAAGGTGGATAGCAGCACGGACAGGATCAGCGCAATCGGAATGGTGCGCTGCGGATTCTTCACTTCGCTGGCGACCGAGATGATCGGCGTCAACCCCAGGTAAGCGAAGATCACGCCGCCCGCGGAAACGGCCATCTCGACACCTGAAAGACCGAAGGGTGCGAAGCCCTGGGCCTGAAGGTTTGCCGGTTTGAAGAAGGTGAACAGCACGCCGATGACCAGCAGCGGCACGATGAACTTGAATACGCTGACCAGGTTATTGGCCATGGCGAAGGTCTTTACGCTGCGGTAGTTGAGCACGAAGAACAGGCAAAGCAGGGCGAATTGCATGAGCCAGCCAATGATCGTCGGGTCGCTGGAACCCGCCTTGGTCAACTCGGGAAACCATGCGGCGGCGTACTGCCGGGAGGCGACCACTTCGATCGCCACCAGGCTGGTGAAGGCGATCAGGGTGATGAAGCCCATCAAGTAGCCGAGCAACGGGCCATGGGAGTAAACCGGATAGCGAACCACGCCACCGGCACGGGGCAGCGCCGCGCCCAATTCACAGTAAACAATGCCGAGCAGCAGTACCGCGAACCCGCCCAGCAGCCAGGAAAAAATCCCTGCCGGCCCGGCGATGGCGGACACGTGACTGGCTGCGAATAACCAGCCGGAACCGAAGATGGCTCCCAGTCCGATAAACGTAAGGTCTATCAACGAAAGTTGCCTTTTGAACTTGCCTTTGCCTGACATAGCGTCGCGCCTTCTTGTGGGTTATTGGATAGGCAGGTGTGCGTGCAATGGCGATAGAGTGAACTCGTCGGCGCGCGGGCGATTGATGTTTTCCATGGGCGCCGATGACGAAATCAGCACAGTGGTGCAATGGCGTAGAGGCGCTCGACACTGCGCGCCTCATGACGCAATCTGATCAACAGATGCCCTCAAGACAGGCCGGATATCGGGAGTGTGAGATTCATGACGCAGAGCGCTTTGGCGATGCTGTGCCAAGGGAGCGAGTTGAATCGCCCTGAAACCATCGAGGAGTTACTGGCGGGCGTGGCACCGCTGTTGCCGATGCTGGATGTGATTCCAAATGCCACGATCTTTATCAAAGATACCCAAGCGCGCTACGTCATGGCCAATCTGACCCTGGTACAGCGCTGTGGCTTGAAACAGTTGCAACCGCTGCTGGGTAAAACCAGCGCCGAAGTCTTCCCGGAGCAGTTGGGGCCCGGTTATACCGAACAGGATCGACGCGTCCTGGAGAAAGGCTTTGTGCTGGAGGATCAACTGGAGTTGCACTTGTACGGGAGCCGCGAGCCCGGTTGGTGCCTGACGCACAAACGACCGTTATATAACCGCAACGGTAAAATCATCGGCCTGGCGGGGATTTCGGTCGACCTGCAATCGGCCAGCGATACGCACCCGGCCTACCAGCGGCTGGCGGCCGTGGATGAAT
This sequence comes from Pseudomonas sp. 5Vm1k, assembly GCF_056161485.1. Classification (NCBI taxonomy): domain Bacteria; kingdom Pseudomonadati; phylum Pseudomonadota; class Gammaproteobacteria; order Pseudomonadales; family Pseudomonadaceae; genus Pseudomonas; species Pseudomonas sp. 5Vm1k. The sequence continues at coordinate 584,566 of NZ_JBSPCZ010000002.1, read as the reverse complement.
ACATTCGCGCGCATTTCAATCGCCGCGTCACTTTGGGCGAGCTGACGCGGATTGCCGGCATTTCAGTGGCGCAACTGGAAAGGTACTGCAAGCGAGTATTCCACCTGACGCCGCGACAAATGATTCAAAAAATTCGCCTCGAACACGCACATCGATTGCTGCATACCGAAATGCCTATCACGGACGTCGCACTGCAATGCGGTTACACCGACCACAGTGCGTTCACCCGGCAGTTCAAGGCGTTGACCGGTTTCACCCCGCGTCAGTATCGGCAAGCCGCTGGGCAATGAACGGCCGCCACCTGTGCGCCAATCACCGAACCCCCTGTCAGCGCCGGGACTGCACTGACAGGCCGTTCTAGCTTTCGAGGATTTTCTCCAGCGTCGGCGCGGACCCACCCACCGCCGGGTTATCTCCACTGATCAGGCAGTGCGGGTCGCGGATGCAGGTCCAGATCCGTAGCGGTCGCTGCTTGAGCTTGTTGGTGGTCGGGTCGCGGTACTGGCTCAGTTGCTGGAGATTTTTCGCCAGGCTCCAGAAGTACTCGGGTGCCACCGTGTTCTGCGATGCGCTGGGGGCCAGGTCGATACTGGCGGCCGAGTAGGCCATCTGAATGTAGGCAGCCGAATGCATCGGTTGGCCAAGGGTCAGCGGGTTGCGCAGTTCGCCCCGGTCGGTGAGGTAATGAAACCACTGGCCGGCCAGGGCTGCGAGACCGAGTTGCTGGCGGGCACTCTCGGGCGCGAGGGCGGCTTTACGGATACTGGCGCGTTCGACATCGGTCAACCCAAGGGAGATCACGGCGAAGTTCGGGATGCTGTTGATCCGGTTCCAGTCAAATTCCGCCGGGGCATACTCGGCGAGCCGGCGCGGCATGACGCCGTCACGGTACAAGGCGTCGCTCAGGGTTGAGGTGGGGCGCAAGGTGCATTCGAGCAGCCAGGGACTTTCCGGGCCGCGCAGTCGCTTGGCGTCATCGCTCAGCCCACCGTTGAATAGAAAGGCATGGCTCCAATAGGAAGGCCCCCGGTCGAGGCGGATGATCTCCTGGCTGCGCCGCAAGCCGTATCCGAACAGGCCATAGGCGCCGATCAGGCCGATGGCCATTTCTGCGTCGGGGGCGTGTTCCGGAATGCCTTCGCCGCTGTCACCCTTGAGCTTTTTCAACTGCTTGGCCACTTCTGCGAGGAAAGCGGCGTTGTCCTTGTTGTGAAAGCGCTTGGTCAGATCCGTGGGTGCTGCGGCCGGCTCGACATCGAAGAATTGTGGCGAATAAAACAGTCGGTTGCTCATCGGCTACTCCTAGTGGAGGTCAAAGGGGATTTGCATCACCTGTTTTGCAAAGTTAAAGGCGACCTTGAGGTCGTTCACCCAGCCTGCGGCCATATTGAGAGGCCAATGACGGCCATCGCCGTCGATCTCAAACCAGCGAACCCGACAGTGAAGCCCCAGGTCGTAGGTGTTGAAGTCCAGAATCGCGTAGTTGCACGGTGCGTCGCTGTCGCCATTGCGCACCGCGCCCGCAATCTTGCCCTCCCACCTGACTTCACTCTTGAGCTTGCTGAGGTCGTGCATAGGCATCGCAAAATGGATGCGCGACAGGGCGGAGGAAACGATTTCACGGTGGGTGTTGTTCGTCGCTCTGTTTTCAACCCATTGCGCCCGGCTCCAATGAATGTCGCCGGTCAGCAGGAGCACCTCGTGCGGGCAGTTCCAGACGGCATTCCAGAGTGTGTCGAACTGGCTCGTGTAGTCCGCCAGGCCGCTCTCGCCATCACCGGCCTGGTCCAGCAACGATTGGGAGGTCACCAGCAGGGTCGGACCCTTTCGATTGCCGAGCTCAAGCACGACCTGATTCAGCCAGTGTGGGTCGGTGAACTGGTAGGCGGGGGCGGGGGCGGGGACGTCCAGCGACGTGCGCCGGGTTCGGGTATCGAGTACCAGCATGCAAAAGCGCTGGCGGAAGTCCGCCGACGCATGTGCGCCGGGAAATTCGAAGCAGTGCAGGCGGTCCTCCACCAGCAGCTGGCCGGGCGGGGCGGTCAGCAGGTCGTCCGGGTCGGCGTTCAGTACCGCCTGAAAGATCAGGAACGCCTGCTCCATCTCAAGGGATATTTCCTGGGGTGGCGCCTTGAAGATTTTGCTCAGGCCGCCGGCCCGCACCTCGCTCGGATAGTTGTTCCAGAACTCATGGTCATCGGCCATGCACAGGTTGCCGCCATTGGCCATGAAGGCCAGGAATGGCTCGTCGTACCACTGTTTGCAGTAGTCGTCCCAAGGCGCATCCAGCGGGCGCGGATAGAAACCGCCGAAGGCCAGATCGAGGTAGATCTGGTCGCCACAGAGCATCTTCACATGGGGCGGCGGTTGTGGTGACAGGTACTCCTTGTACATGGGCGTCGCCGCCAGCAGTCGGCTATTGCCGGCGTAATAGCAACTGGCGAGGAGCATGTGCAAGGCGTCGGGGGACGTCGGCAGGGTTCGTGAGCGCGCAATGTTACTAACGTCGCCATCGCAGAAAACACGCAACTGGTGAGTATCCCCGGCCGCCCCGTCGGCATGCACCGTGACGATCAAAAAGGTGCGGGCGGCCAGTTTGCCGGCGGTGCCTGAGGTAATGCCCAGTGCATCGCTCAGCCTGATCGGAGGTGTCGGCGCTATCAGCGCCTTGCCATCGAGTTCGAAGCTGTAGCTGCCGGGGGTTGAATCAGGGCCCTGGAACCACCAGAGCAGGGTGCCGAAGCTGGGTCGTCCGGGTACGACAATGACTGAGCGCTGCATTTTGCCTCCTGTCCGTGAGAGGGCGCGCAAATAACTTTAGCTCCTGCCAGCCTGTGTGCCCGGCGCTCGAAGGATGTATCACGACCGTTTGTCGTGAACATGCCGAACCGGCGTGTCGCGCAGTGAACAGGTCCGGGTCACTGCCCTGTCTTGAAGCGTCTCCTATACTGATTCGCGTTGACATGAATGCCGTTGGAACTGCCCATCGTTCTGACAGCCCTACGAACTCACAGCAAGGAGAACGAACATGGCAATCCGCATTGGCGACGAAGCACCGGACTTTACCGTCGAAAGCACCGAAGGCACGCTGCATTTTCACGAGTGGATCGGCGACAAGTGGGCGATTCTGTTCTCGCATCCCAAGGATTTCACCCCGGTCTGCACCACTGAACTCGGCTATATGGCGGGGCTCAAGCCTGAATTCGATAAACGCAACACCAAGGTGGTCGGGCTTAGCGTCGACCCCGTCAGCAACCATGCGAGCTGGGCCAAGGACATCGAAGAAACCCAGGGGCATGCGGTCAACTACCCCATGATTGGCGATGAAAACCTGGTGGTGGCCAAGCTCTACGACATGATCCATCCGAACGCCAGCGGCGGTAATCGGACTGCAGTGGACAACGCCACTGTGCGCTCAGTGTTCATCATCGGCCCGGACAAAAAGGTCAAGGCAATGCTGATCTACCCGATGAGTGCCGGACGTAACTTTGATGAAGTGCTGCGTCTGCTCGATGCCCTGCAACTGAACGCCAAACACACGGTCGCCACTCCGGTGAACTGGCGTCCGGGTGAAGATGTGATCATCCCGACCTCAGTCTCCGATGAGGACGCCCGCAAGAAATACCCGGACGGCTTCAGGACAGTGAAACCTTATCTGCGCACGGTCGCGCAGCCGAAGTAATTCGCCCCAGGCTTTAAAAAATGGATCTGTGAAAACAGGTCCATTTTTTTGCCCGATCAAGACGTGCTTGTGTCGAGCACGCTTTACTAGACGATATACATCCATTGTGGGAGCAGGCTTGCTCGCGAAGAGGGCGTGTCAGTCGCTATCAATGTCGACTGACATTCTGCCTTCGCGAGCAAGCCCGCTCCCACAATGGAGGCGTCGCCTGATATGCAATAGTTAAATATAGAAGATACTTATGATCATTGTTTTTCATAATTAGGATAGATCAACAAAGCATTTCACAAGCGTATTCCCAACGCCTAAGGTCGTGCTTCAAAGGCCAGCAGAGCTACCATCTTCGGGGGAATATCCAGATGTCCACTTCACCACGACAACTCAAATTCGGCGCCATTCTCACCGGCGTCGGTACTGCTCAGAATGAATGGCTGCACCCGGAGATTCCCGGTGATGCGAGCATCGATATCGACTGGTATCGCCAGCAGGCGCAACAAGCCGAAGCGGCGAAATTTGACTTGATCTTCATTGTCGACAGCCCGTACATCACCCCGGATTCGGCCCCGCATTATCTGAATCGCCTGGAACCGCTGACATTGTTGTCCGCCGTCGCGGGGGCGACGTCGAAGATAGGGTTGGTTGCCACGCTGACGACGTCCTATACCGAACCATTCAACGTGGCCCGGCAATTTGCCTCGCTGGACCTGATCAGCGGCGGTCGGGCTGGCTGGAATGTGGTGACCACCGGGCTCGAAGGCGCCGCCGGGAATTTCGGGCGCGAGCAACACATCGATCATACCGAGCGCTATCGTCGGGCCAGTGAGCATCTGCAAGTGGTGCAGGGGTTGTGGGACTCCTACGAAGACGACGCCTTTGTGCGCGACAAGCAGAGCGGGGTGTTTCTCGACCCGCAACGTCAGCACCGTCTCGATCACCAGGGCGAGTTCTTTTCCGTGACCGGGCCATTGAACATTGCCCGTTCTCCCCAAGGCCAACCGGTAATTTTTCAGGCCGGGATTTCCGCGTCAGGGCGCAACCTGGCGGCGAACTTTGCCGAGGGGATTTTCGCTGGCGTGGACAACTTCGAGGACGCCCGCGCCTACTATCAGGACATCAAGCAACGTACCGCCGCGGCTGGCCGCAACCCCGATCATGTGACCATCCTGCCGGGCATCGCGCCGATCATTGCCGATACTGACGAGCAGGCCCAGGCCATTGACCGCGAACGCCACGGTGAACTGGATCTGAACAAGGCGCTGGTGCAGTTGGGGCGGCCGTTCAACTATCACGACTTCTCCCAATACCCCCTCGACGAACCGTTCCCGGAGTTGGGGGATTTGGGCAGCAACGGTTATCGCGGTCATGCCGAACACATCAAACACGTTGCTCGTGAGCGGGGGCTGACCCTGCGTCAGGCGGCCTTACGCTTTGCCGCTTCGTTTTCGAATTTTGTCGGCTCGCCGAAGACCGTGGCCGACGAGATCGAGCGATGGTTTGTCGAAGGGGCGGTCGACGGGTTCAACATTCGTGTCGGTGCGCCAGGGGAATTTGCTCGATTCACCAACGAGGTCCTGCCACTGCTGCGTGAACGCGGCCTCTTCCGCAGCGAGTACAGCCACAGCACGTTGCGTGGACATCTGGGCTTGCCGGTGCCGGTCAATCGCTATAGTGCCGCGCGTGTTGCGCAAGCAGCTACCGTCAGTGAACCTTTGCAAGCTGTGGGTGCATAACGGTTTGCCGCAAATGGCCGATCTATCGGCCGCTTGCGGATTTGAACACCCCGCTGAGGACGAAGGCGTAGCGTTCCGGACGGATAAAGAAGGTGGTTCGGTCGCAACAGCGGCCGTCGGCAAAATACGAGGTACGCTCCATCACCAGCAATGCGGCGCCGCGTTTGACGTGCAGCGCGCTGGCCAGGCTTTTGTCCGCTTCTTGCGCGCGGATCGCCAGGTCGGCGCGGGTGACCGCCAGGCCGGTGATCGACTCCAGAATCGAGTAGATCGGTTGGTGCTCGACGTCCGTCCAGACCACGCTGGCCAGCTCGGCCGGTAGATGGCTGCGCCCCAGGGCGATGGGTTCGTCATCGACGAAGTGCAGGCGCTCCAGTAGCAGGCAATCGTCCGCTGCTTCAAACAAGCCACGCAAGGTTTCCGGAACGGGCTGCAGCGTATGGCTGATCACCTGCATGCTCGGTTTCAGCCCTTGCAGCAACAAGGCTTCATGAAAACTGCGCAATGCATCCAGGCCATGCCGAACCTGTTTCGCCGCCACGTACGTGCCTTTGCCTTGCTTGCGTTCCACCACGCCGTCGTCACTGAGCTTGCCCACCGCGAGACGCACCGTGACGCGGCTCACTCCAAAGCGTTGGCCTAACTCGGCTTCTGACGGCAGCTTGCCGGTGGGTTCAAAGTCGCCGCGCTGAATCTCTTCCAGCAAACGATGGGCGATCTGTTCGTAAAGCGAGGTGCTGCTGTCGCGAAGAATGGACGTGGACACGGTCGGCTTCCATGTTCCCTGGAGTGGGGCGGTGCGCCTTATGTTGATCAGTCAAGCCAGACACCGAACCTGTGGCGAGGGAGCTTGCTCCCGCTGGGCTGCGCAGCGGCCCCCAAAAGGGACTGCTGCGCAGTCCAACGGGAGCAAGCTCCCTCGCCACAGATGACTCGTTTCTAGCTCGATCTCTTACTGACTGGCATTAGGCGGTGCGCCTTCACTTCTAAGGTTATAAAAATAGGTTATTGGGACAACTTGTATTAATACGTATTATGTCAGGCATTCCCATTGTAAACGACCTGACGACACTTGCCATGCCCGAATCCTTGCCTTACGCACCGCAGCAAGCCGACGCGTTGACGGTCGATGACATCAGTTTCAGCTACCCCAACGGGCATCGGGTGTTCAACGCTTTCAGCCTGAACGCCAAGCCGGGTGAATTCGTCGCAATCCTCGGGCCGTCCGGCTGCGGGAAAACCACGTTGCTGAATCTGTTGTCGGGTTTTCAGCAACCTCAGAGCGGCCAGATCAGCATCAACCAGGCCGCGGTGCGGCCGGAGCGTTCGGAGTTGGGCTATGTGTTTCAGGCGCCGCAGTTGTTTCCCTGGTTGAGCGCTCTGGAAAACGTGCGTTTCGGCCTGCGAATGACAGCGCAACTCAGCGAGGCGCAACAGCGTGCACAAGCCTTGCAGTACTTGCGGCTTGTCGGTCTGGAGAGCGCGGCGCAGCGCTTGCCCCATCAGCTTTCCGGCGGCATGCAGCAGCGTGTTTCCCTGGCCAGGACATTGGCCCTGGAGCCCAGCGTGTTGCTGATGGACGAGCCCTTCGCCGCGCTGGATGCCATCAGTCGCAACAGCATGAATGAAGAAACCTTGCGCATCTGGGCCGAGCTGGGCCAGACGGTGCTGTTCATCACCCACGACATCGACGAAGCGGTGTTCCTGGCGGATCGGGTGATCGTGCTCAACATTGCCCCGGGCGGCATCCATAGCGAACTGGATATTCATCTGCCGCGCCCGCGCTCCAACCTGAAAACCCGCCGCTTGCCGGCCTTTCTCGATTACCGCAATGAGCTGATGGAACGCATTTCCCACGTCATGGAAGTGTCCGAGGCCATCGCTAACCCAACCCGTCAACCCGAGCTAACCGCATGATCAAACGTTCGCTGCTTGCCCTCTCTTTGTCTGTTGCCGCATTGGCAAGCAGCACATTTGCCGTGGCCACCGAGGAGAAACCCCTGCGTGTGGGTTATGTCTTCGCCATGGCCAACGCCCCGGCGCTGATCGCCGACAAACAGGGTTACTACCGCGAGGAAGGCTTGAATGTCGATCTCAAGGCCTTGGGCGATGGCCCGGTTATCCAGCAGGCGCTGGCCGCCAATGAGCTGGACGTGGCCTATGTCGGCACGCCACCGGTGTACCAATGGTTTTCCCGAGGGCTGCAAAGCCGGATTCTGGCCAAGGTCAATTACGGTCAGGCGGCGGTGATTGTCGATGCAAAAAGTCCAATCAACAGCCTGGAGCAACTCAAGGGCAAAAAACTCGCCGGGGTCAAGAAGGGCAGTGGCATGGACGTGTTGTTGCGCGGCTATGTGCTGAAAGAAAAGGCTGGGCTCAACCCTGACAAGGATCTGGACATCATCGACATGCCACCCGGCAACATGAACGCGGCGCTGGAGCGCGGCATTGTCGATGCGGCGTTTTCCTGGGAGCCCTTTGTCAGCCAGTCGTTGTTGCGCGGGTCGAGCCGAATCCTGCTTGACGTCAACCAGGCGCTGCCGAATTACCCGTGGTACGTGGTGATCGCGCTGCCCAAAACCTTGCAGGAGCGGCCGGACGACGTGGTCAAGCTGCTGCGGGCGCACCGCAAGGCCATCGCGTTCCTCAACGAACACCCTGACGAGTCGAATCGCATCATCGCCGAGGCATTCAAGCTTGAAGCGGTACAAGGCGCTGACGGCAAGACCATCGCTCCGGAAACCATCGTCGCCCAGGCGCGGACCCGATTGGGGTGGTCGGCCGACCTGCAGGCTTCGGACATCCAATTCATCCAGCGCCTGATGAATTACTCCCACGACTTGGGCTTTATCGACACCACGCTCAAGACCGAGCAGATCGTGGATACCTCCTACCTGGAAAAAGCTTCGCGCTGAGTCTGAGCCTGTCATGTCCTTGCCAAAACCGAATTGGGGATGGGCTTCGCTGCCGTTCCTGCTGTTGATCTGGATCGCCCTGGCGAGTCGTTTTCCCACTTACATCCTGCCGCAGCCCTGGGATGTGGCGCGCGAAGCGGTGCGTTGGCTCAGCGACAGTTCGCTGTGGCAGCACCTGCGGGCGAGTGTGCTTGAAGAGATCGGCGGCTTCTGTGCAGCGGTGATCGTCGCGATTGTGCTGGGCACGGCCGGAGGATTGTCTTCGCGATTTCGCGATTTCATCTCGCCGCTCAACAGCCTGTTCATGGCGATCCCGCCGATCGCCTGGGCGCCGCTGATCATGATCATTTTCGGCTTGGGTTATGTCTCCATCGTGTTGGTGATTTTCATCGCCGCGGTGTTTCCCATGGCGGTAACTATCCAGGAGGGCGTGCAGAGCATTCGTGGCGGCGAAGTCCGTGCGGCGCGCACCTTGGGCGCCAATGCCTGGCAGCTGCTGGCCCACGTTTATCTACCCGCCTCATTGCCCTTCGTGACGGCAGCTTTGCGCATCGGTTTCAGCCAGGGTTGGCGGGCGCTGGTCGCCGCGGAAATGATCGGCGCGTCCCAGGGCATCGGCTGGATGGTTTCCACCGGCGGGCAGATCGGCAACAGCAGCCAGGTGCTGCTGGGCATCGTGCTGATCGGCCTGATTGCCTGGCTGATGGAGAGTTTTGTGTTCCGGCGCATCGAGCGCCACTACCAGAAGTGGCGCGCCCAGTAGCAGCTGTCGAGCACCGCGAGGCAGCGTTCGGCGGCGAAGCCGTCGCAAAATCAGCCTATGCGGTGTGTCAGGCAGACCGCGTATGCAGGGTTTACGACGGCTTCGCCGCCGAACGCTGCCTCGCGGTGCTCGACAGCTGCTACGGGGTGTTTTGAAGCCCTTCCATCCACTGCACGAGGTGTCATGTGAGTAACGTTTTCGATCCCCGCGAAGCCGGGCATTACATTGCCCCGCAAGGCCTCTACGAACGCAACAAGAAACGCCCGTTCCTGGGTCACATCGACTGTGATCGAGACACGCTGATTGCCGGTCAATGGGATGAAATCACCCTGGTCTACGAGGTCGGCGGCAGCGGCCTCGCGGATGGTGCCTGGCTGAAACTGGCGTTCAAGTTCTACTCCGACTGGGCACTGTTCCAGACCTCGAATCCGGCCGGTCCCAACTACGTCAGCGCCGAATATCAGGCGGGTGAACTGGTGCCCGGCCAGAGCCAGGCGACCGTGCAGCACCTGAAAGTACGCTTCGACCAGAAGGGCCACGAACGGCCGTTCCAGAAAGCAATCATCATCGACATCATCGATGGCTACCTGAACCCGGGGGATAAAATCACCATACGTTTGGGCGACCGTCGTCAGGGCGGCGCGGGGACGCGGGTGCAGAGTTTCGTCGAGAAAGACTTCCGTTTCCGGCTGTTCATCGACCCGCTGGGCAGCTCGAAATTTGCCGAGGTGCCGGGCGATCCCTTGCTCAATATCGTGCCGGGACCAGCGCAGAGCGTGCAGGTGATTGTTCCTCGGCTGGTCAGCGCCGGTGAGGCGTTCGACGTTTTGCTACGGGTGGATGATGCCTGGGGTAACACCTGCCGCAATTTGCCGCTCAACGGTGTCCTGACACTGGTTGATCCTGAAGGCGGCGAGCGCCAACAACCGTTCACCTTGGCGGCTGAAGGCTGGGCGACGACCCGGCTGGAGGGTTTTGATCTCGGCGCGGTAGGGGAGTGGCGATTGTCCGCCGAGGTGCAGGCGCCTGGCGTGCGCGGTGCCCAGGCTTTCGTCACCGTCGACCCGGCGGGCACGGCATTGCGTCCGTTGTACGCCGACCTGCATGTGCATTCCGATGACACCGTGGGCACCAATGACACGCTTTACAACCTCAGTTATGGCCGCGATGTCGCCGGCCTCGATGTGCTTGGTTACACCGCCAACGACTTCAATATCACCGAGCAACGCTGGGATCAGGCGGTGAATCTGATCCACGAACTCAACGAGCCGGGCCGCTTTGTCTGCTATCCCGGCACCGAATGGTGCGGCAATTCCTGCGCCGGCGGCGACCGCAACGTGGTGTTCCTGCATGATCGCAAGCCCGAGTTTCCCTTCGACAATCAAGGGCGGCTGGTGCGCTCCTTCGAATGGAACGAGTTCACCGCCGGCACCATCAAACCGGGCGCCTGGCCGGTGGATGAGTTGTACGCCGCCTATGCCAAGGACCCGGAAGGTCATCTGATGATGCCCCACGTCGGCGGGCGTCGGTGCAACCTCGACTGGCACCACCCGGAGCTGGAACGCCTGATCGAAGTCGGCTCGGCCTGGGGCCAGTTCCATTGGGTCTACGCCGAAGCCTTGCAGCGCGGCTATCGGGTGGGCGCCGCCGCAAACAGCGATGAGCACCAGGGCCGTTGTGGTGGCGGTGTTCCAGCCACGGCGGTGTTCGGCTCTCGCGGCGGGTTGACCGGTGTCGTCGCCGACGGCTTCGACCGTGCAAGCGTCGGCAAGGCACTGCGTGCCCGGCGCACCTTCGCCACCACCGGCGAGCGTTCATTCGCCAGCCTGCGTCAGGGCCGGCATTTTATGGGCGAAGTGTTCACAACCGATTCGAACGCCACGCTGGACTATCGATTGCTGGGCGAGGCGGGGTGGGAGCAGGTCGATCTGTTCGATGGCGAGACGCTGATCTGGTCGCGCAACCTGCACCAGGAACTGGGGTTTTCCACCCAACGCATTCGCCTGCGCCTGGGTGGCGCGCGGATCAAGGATCGCTATCGCGGCGCCTATTGGACCGGCGAGATTCGGGTGACCGGGGCGGTGATCAAGGGCTTTCGCGCCTTGGGCCTCGATCACCCGGAGCAAACCGTCTGGCGCAAAGATGCGACAACCCTGGCCTTTCGCACCGACACCAACGGCGACACCGACAGCATCGAAATCGACCTGTCGCAACTGGCCGGCGCGACATTGCAGATCCGCAGCCGCATCGACAACTACATCAAAGTCGGCGACCCGTCCGAACCGCAGCCCTACGTGCATGCGCCGACGGTGCTGATGGAGCTGTCAGGTGAAGAACTGCTGGCGCAATCCCAGGTGATCGAAGAGTTGCCTGGCGCCGAATTGAAAGTCTCCCTTGAAAGGACCACTGTTGCGCCGTTGCCTCGCGAGCTGCAAGGGCAGATCGAGCTGGCGAAACTCAATCTGCAACCGGGCCGCGAGCATCCCTTGTTCATTTGCGCGCGTCAGCGGGATCAGTCGCGGGTCTGGACTTCTGCGTTGTTTCTGACGCTGTCCTAGGGCAAGACCCTTGGTTAGAGTGTTCCGTCGGCTGTCGCTGGCGGTTCAGTCACGGGGCTGTCCGCCAGTTCAAGGGGAATCTCCAGGGTGAAAACAGCACCCTGATCAGGTCCATCGCTGTGAACGTGAAGGCGCCCATTCATTTCCACCGCGGCGAGTGCACAGCTGTGCAGGCCAAAGCCATGGCCTTCTTTGCGCGTGGTGAAACCATGATTGAAGATGCGGGACAGGTTCTCGGCGAGTATGCCTTCACCCTGATCTTTGACGCTGAAGCGCAACGTTGAACGGTCGAAGACGCTGACGCTCAATGTCATTTCCCGCTGCTGCTCAGTGACTTTGGACATCGCATATTTGGCGTTGCTGATCAGGTTGATCAGGATCAACAGCAGCCGGTGTTTGTCGCCAATGATGGTCGGTACATCGTGGTAGTCCTTGACCACCGTGACATGGTGTCGGCTCAAGGCGCCGGAGTTCATGCGCAACGCGTCTTCAAACAGGGTGATGACGTTCAACGGCTCGACCACCCGTGCCGCGCCGGCATAGGCCTGCTGGGTGGAAACGATATCTTTGATGTGGTCGATACTCTTGGTCAGTTGCGACAGTTCATCGACGATACCTGATTGCTCGACGGCGATGGAGTCCACCAGTTGATTGAAGTAAAGGGGCAGCAGTTTGCCTTTCTCGTCGTGGGTGATGAATTGCCCCAGGTCCTCGGAATGAGCGTTCATCATGTTCACCGCTTTACCGAGGCCTAGTGTTTTGCTGGTAGATAATCGGTGCGCGATCACATCGGCAGAGACATTAACGCTATTCAATACATTGCCGACGTTGTGCAACACATTGGTGGCGATTTCCGCCATACCGGCCATTCGGGCGGCGTCCACCAGTTCGCGCTCAGCCTCAATCAGCTCTCGCGTGCGTTCCTCGACGCGTTGCTCAAGCCGCTCGTTGGCCGTTTGCAGCTCGTTGTTAATCTTGTTGATCACGGTATAACTGCGGATCAGACGTCCCGCCAGATACACCAACAGAAACGCCATGATGCTGGCGCAGATGGCCAGGTAAATATGGTATTGGCGGTCCTGTGCTTCTGTTCGGCGTTGAGTTTCGTTTAACAGCTCATTGATGCTGTCCAGCTGCTGTGCGACGGGAATGACATTAATCCGGTCGAGCAGGTCATTGACGATGGGTTGTTCCCGGACGATCGAGTTCACGTGAGTGACAAAGGTATTGAAAGGTTCTTGACGCTCAGGAGGAAGCTGGCTCATGTATTGGGTGAGGATGGCCAGTTGGTGATCGATTTCCCTGGCGTTGTCGCTGGAGGCATATAAGGCGTATTCGAGGGTGGTCAGCGTCAGGTTCAGAATATTCCAGGAGTTGGTCAGGTATTCCAGCTGTTGTTTATCAGTGATCTCTTTTAACAAGTCCTGAATATTGTTTTCTACATCGGGCAGGGCGTCGAGGGCGGTGCGCAGTTTTGTGTTGTGTTCCTTGAATTGATCAACCAGTTGCGACTTGTTTTGCACGGCGTTGAGGTAGCCCTGTCGGCGATCATTCCATAAGGTGGACAGCGGGCCGGAATTGTTCAGTTTATCCAGTTGGTCCCATCGGTTACCTGATTCGGCGGGCGTTCCCAACTGCAAGCTACTGTTGATGCCGATTTTCGCCCTGAGGATTTTCACCGCCCAGTTGGCATCCAGTTGCTTTAGTTGACGAACAAAGTCACGGGATTCGAAGTAGGTTGAAGTTTCATAGGAATACGACTTTATAAGCAGGAATATGAGTGCCGCAAAAGTTGTAAGCGTTATGGCTGTCAGGACGGTCCATTTGTAACGGCTGCTGATTTGCATAATGTGCTTCTACTCCCTGTAAACGGAAAATACATCCATCACGCAAATATCAACGTATTTCATATTTTAGTCGTGCGCTGGGAAACTGCGCGGAATGAGACGGAAAAGCCCCGGTGCCTGAAAAAGGCACCGGGGCTTTTTTGCCGAATACGATGTGGCGACTGCTGTGGATGCCCGGCGCGGCCGCTACGTCAATGGAAATCAGGCAGCCATTTGTTGCTGCAATTGCAGGTTGCCATCCACATCCTTGACCAGCCCACTGGCCAAAAACAGAGGCATCAGGCGCTTGTGCAATTGCGGCTCGACGAACTCCTTGACGGTCGCCAGCGCCAGGCTCCCGTAAACCTCCAGCTCCGCTTTGGTATACGACAACCAGGCCTTTTTCAGCGCCATCAGCACATCGCTGCCGGCGGTGGAGGCGAAGCGGCGGTTGACCACTTGTCCTTCAAGATTGAAGGTGTGCTGGTACTCGTAACCGGTCTCGTCGCCCGCGCTATCGACACAACGGATGCAGGTGCATTTACCGTCGCCGAAGGCCGTGCGCAGATAGCTGTTGAAGTCCACCACGGGCTTGAGCCCCAGGCGCTTATCATCGACTTCAAACAGATCCCCGGTCAGTTTTTCTTCAGTACTCAACGTTCATTCCCTCACTGTCATGCGGTGTTGTTTCACAGCGCTGCACAATACCAGCCGGATCGGCCCTGCGGGTATTTTCCACTTCTGCGAAATGCGCTGGCGGGGGCATGCCGGTTTAGCTGACGCCCTGGTCAGCGGCCCGAATGAAATGCTCTCGAAGCCATTGATGCGCCGGGTCTTCATGGGACCTCGGGTGCCAGGCCATGGCGACATCAAACGCGGGCAGATGGATAGGCAGGGGCAAAATATCCAGGCCAGCGGCATACCGTTGCAGCAATCGATCGGGGAGTGTGGCGACGCAGTCCGTATCCTCCAGCACCAGGGGAATCTGGTTGTAACCGGAGACGGTCAGCGCGACGTGGCGCTGATGGCCCAGATTTTCCAGGGCATTGTCCACGCTGCTTTTGAATTGCCCCTCTTGGGAAACCATGACGTGAGTGAGCGCGCAGTATGCTTCCAGATCAGGATTTGCTGTACCTCGGGGATGCCCCTTGCGCTGGGCCAAACGAAAGGTATCTTGCAGCAAGAATCTCGACTTCAATGCCTCGGGCACTTGTCGTGTCAGACCGACATAGAGATCAATCTCACCTTTTTCCATCCTGTACGTCAGGCTTGCCTCGATCGGCGTCACAAAGCTCAGGCGTATGCCGGGTGCCTGATGCGCCAGCACCGACTGCGCGACGCTCAAACCCACCAGCGTGAAAATATTGTCGTTCACGGCCACGACAAAATCACGCTTGGCCGTCAGCGGCTGGAAGTCTTCACTCAACGCCACGGCACCCTGAAGATCCAGCAATGCCTGATGCAGTCGGGGTTTAATCGCCAGGGCGCGATCAGTCGGCACCATGCCACGACCGGCTTCTGACGGGACCAGCAGCGGATCATCAAACAGATCTCTCAATCGCCCTAACTGCGTGGATAACGCTGGCTGGCTGATGTTCAGTCGCTTCGCCGCGCGGGTGACGTTTTGCTCTTCAAGCAGCGCATTGAGTGAAATGAGCAAAGGGAGATCCGAACGCCGGATATCCATATTCGATATACCTCGTATAGGGAGATGCAACTCACGGCTGCGACTATGAGGCATTAGGGTGTGGATTGAACCGATTTTGCCTTATGGAGTTACTTATGCGAGTGAACAGCTTTTTCGTTTCGAGTGTGCTGGCGGCGTCGATAGCAATGATGGGGGTTATTACTTCAGGCTCAGTGGCGGCGGCCGAGGCCCAAGCGACGCCGGCCGCCCAAGTTCACGCCCAGGCCCCCGGCGTCTACCGTTACCGAGTCGGCGATTTTCAGGTGACTGCCTTGTCCGATGGTACGGTGCCCCAGAACCTGCATGCGCTACTGACCAATACAACGCCGGCTGAAACGGACGGTTTGCTCAAACATGCCTTCTTGTCCAATCCGGCTGAGGTATCGATCAATGCCTTCCTGATCGACACTGGCACCCGGCTCGTGTTGGTGGACACGGGCGCTGGTGCGCTCTTCGGTCCGGGCAAGGCCGGCAAGCTGCTCGGCAGTTTGAAATCGGCGGGCTATGCGCCGGAGCAGATCAACGACATTTTGCTTACCCATATCCACACCGATCATAGCGGCGGCCTGGTCAGCGAAGGGCAACTGGTTTTCCCCAATGCCACCGTTCACGTGGGCAAGCCCGATGTGGATTTGTTCCTTGATCCGAAGAACATCCATGGCGTTAACGGCTACGACAAGCGCTACTTCGAGGAGGCGGTCAAAACCGTCGGCCCCTATGTTAAAGCCGGAAAACTCGTGCCGTTCACTGGCGTGACCCAGTTGTTCCCGGGGGTTGAAGGGATTCCAACGCCGGGCCATACACCTGGCCACAGCTTCTATCGATTTGAAAGCAAAGGTGAGTCAATCGAGTTCATTGGCGACATCGTGCATGTTGCGTCGGTGCAGTTCACGAAACCAAAGATCACGATTGTTTACGACGTCTCACCTAAAGAAGCCGCGGCCCAGCGTGAGAAGCAGTTCGCCAGTGCGGCTTCTCAGCGTGAACTGGTGGCGGGCGCTCACCTTCCTTTTCCGGGATTGGGGCATATTCGAACTGAAGGTGAGGGTGGTTTCACGTTCGTGCCGATCGAATATCGCGATCGCGATCAACCTTAAAGTCTTCTGCGAAGACAAAAACGCCACTCATTGAGTGGCGTTTTCGTTTGTGCACCGTGGGTGGTCAACTCATCCAGTTCCCACCATCCACGTTATACGTCTGCGCCACGATGTAATCACTCTCGGCCGACGCCAGGAAAATCGCCATCCCCGCCAGGTCTTCGGCGGTCGCCATGCGTCCGAATGGTACTTCCTCGCTGACCAGTTTTTTCTTCTCCCCGAGCGGCCGGTTTTCATACTGGGCGAATAAGGCATCGACACCGTCCCAGTGTTCGCCGTCCACCACACCCGGTGCAATGGCGTTCACATTGATACCGTGTTTGATAAGGTTCAGACCGGCCGATTGCGTGAGGCTGATCACCGCCGCTTTGGTCGCGCAATACACCGCCACCAACGCTTCACCGCGTCGGCCGGCCTGGCTGGCCATGTTGATGATCTTGCCGCCATGGCCCTGGGCGATCATTTGCCGGGCGGCGGCCTGCAAGGTAAACAGAGTGCCGGCCACGTTGATCGAAAACAGCCGCTCGTAGCTGTCGCGAGAGATGTCCGTGATTGGCGCGAGATCAAACAGTGCCGCGTTGTTGATCAAGATATCGAGCTTGCCGGTTTTCGCGACGACGGCTGCGATTGCGCCGTCTATCGATGCCTGATTCGTAACGTCCATCTCGACCGCATAAGCCTTGGGGCCCAACTCGGCAGCCGTGGCTTGTGCCCGTTCCAGGTTGATGTCGGCAATCGCCACGGTCGCGCCTTCGTGGATGTAGGCTTGCGCGAAGGCTCTGCCGATGCCACGGGCCGAACCGGTAATGAGGGTGCTTTTTCCTTCCAGACGTTTCATTTATTCCATCCCAATGACTTGGTTTTTACCGATGACTGCTTCGCAGCAGACCTGTGAAGATCCAGTGTGGAAGCGAGCCCTGATTATTTGGGATACCCGGCGCGTTTCATCTCGCGTTCGGTGCTCTGTTGGGCGCTGGCCAGGGCCTGCTCGACCGACATCTGCCCGGTGAGCGCCGCGGATAACTGCTTGCCGACCGACGTGCCGATGGCCTGGAATTCGGGGATGGTCACGTACTGGATCCCGACGTAGGGCACGGGCTGCATGGACGGGTGCGCCGGGTCGGCGTTCTGCATCATCTGCAACGTGACTTTGGCGAAGGGCGCGGCCTGCAAGTACGCATCGCTGTAGGTGGACATCCGGGTGCCTGGCGGAACATTGGCAAGGCCATCCTTCGCGGCGACCAACTGGATGTATTCCTTGGAAGTGGCCCAGGTGACAAAGGCTTTGGCTGCATCCTTGTGTTGCGAGCTGGTGGGGATCGCCAGCGACCAGGCATAGAGCCAGGACGAGCCCTTGTCCGTGACCTGCGTAGGCGCGGCGACGAAGCCGACCTTGTCAGCGACATTGCTCTGGGTTTTATCGGTGATGAAGGAGCCCGCAACGCTTGCATCGACCCACATAGCGCACTTGCCGCTATTGAACAGCGCCAGGGTTTCGTTGAAGCCATTGCTCGACACACCGGGCGGGCCGTAGCGCTT
This sequence comes from Pseudomonas sp. 5Vm1k, assembly GCF_056161485.1. Taxonomy (NCBI): domain Bacteria; kingdom Pseudomonadati; phylum Pseudomonadota; class Gammaproteobacteria; order Pseudomonadales; family Pseudomonadaceae; genus Pseudomonas; species Pseudomonas sp. 5Vm1k. The sequence continues at coordinate 566,769 of NZ_JBSPCZ010000002.1, read as the reverse complement.
CAGCGTATCGACGTAGAAGTTGGCGGCGGCAGCCCACTCAGGCCCGTTGAGTTGAGGTTGCCACTTTTCGTCGAACCAGCGCGCCCCGAAGGCATTGGCCATGGTCGACAGCAGCGCGATGTTTTCACCCCAACCGGCCTTGCCGCGCAGGCACATGCCGTATTGCTCTTTGTCCGGGTGGTGCAGTTTGCCGGCGAACTCCGCAAGCTGGGTCCAGGTTGGGTGCTCGGGCATGGTCAGACCGGCGTCCTTGAACAGATCGGTGCGGTAATAAGTGACGGTGCTTTCGCCATAAAACGGCAGGGCATAGAGCGTGTCGTTGACTGAAAGCCCCTGGCGAACCGAGGGAAAGATGTCCTCGACGTCATAGTTGGCGGGCAAATCCTTCATCGGTTCAAGCCAGTTTTTGGCAGCCCACAGTGGCGTTTCGTAAGTGCCGATGGTCAGCACATCGAACTGACCACCCTGAGTAGCAATGTCGGTAGTCAGGCGCTGGCGCAGGACGTTCTCCTCCAGCACCACCCAATTGAGCTTGATGTCCGGATGCTCGGCTTCGAATGTTTTCGATAGCTTTTGCATGCGGATCATGTCGTTGTTGTTCACCGTCGCGATGGTGACGGTGTCGGCTGCCTGGGCGAGCAGGGCGCAGGAAAAACCGGCGGACAGAAAAAGTGCGTTGGGCAATAGCTTCATCGTGTTCTCCGCTCTGCGGCGTGGGCAGCAGAATCTTTTATTGTTGTAATCCGGGATGGCGAGCCGATTACAACAGCTACCCAAGGGCCTAACAAATGAACGGCATACGCCACACTGATACTTTTTTAACTGCTCGTGCGCGCGGAAAAAAAGTATCAGTCGCCCCCCATCATTGCGCTAGGCAACCCACACTGCTTAGTGGGAGTCTTGCTTAACCTACAAGAACAAGAAGGACGCGATAGTGATAAGCCATTACGCCACCGCGGACAAACAGCCTGCGCTCGAAGTCATCCTGAACGAACCACAACACAGCTTTCGCTGGTATCAGCATGACTATCCCTTCGACCTGGCTCGCTGGAATCATCATCCCGAATTCGAAATCCACCTGATTCGTGAAGGCAGCGGCCGGTTGTTGGCAGGGGATTACATCGGCCTGTTCGAGGCCGGGCATGTGGCGCTGATCGGGCCGGGGCTGCCGCACGACTGGATCAGCGATCTGGGCAAAGGTGAGTTGATTGCCGGCCGTGACGTGGTGTTGCAGTTCGATGGCCAGGCATTGATGCAGTTGCGCAACCTGGTGCCCGAGCTCAATGAACTGCAAAGCCTGTTCCGGCAAGCCGCTCAGGGCATCGAGTTCTGCGGTGCGACCCGCAGGAAAGCAGCCAGCCTCCTGGAACAGATCGGTCAGAGCCAGGGATTCGAGAGGTTGTGCCTGTTCCTGGCGTTGCTGCAGTTGCTGTCCTCGGCACCCGAGGCCGAAAGAAAAACCCTCGCCAGCCTGCAATATGCGCCGATGCTCGACGCCCTGACGGCCCAACGCATGAGCATCGTCTTTGACTACATCCTCAACGACCTCGCCGAGGAGTTGCGCTTGTCCGTCATCGCCCAACGCCTGGAGATGAGTGAGCCGGCGTTCTCCAAGTTCTTCAAACGCGCCACCGGCCATACCTTCGTCGATCTGACGCGCAAGCTGCGGGTCCAGCGGGCGTGTCGGTTGCTGGCGCAGAGCGACCTGAGCGTCGCCAATATCTGCTTCGAAGTGGGCTATGCCAACCTGTCGAATTTCAACCGGCACTTTCGCCATGAAATGCAGGAAACGCCGAGTGAGTATCGACAGCGGTTGCGAAGGGCGGTAATGGCAACATAACTATTTATGCCGACTGTTATAAAAAGTCGAAAACATGTAAGTGCTGGCAACTCATTGAACATTTAGTTTTAAGTGGGCTGCATAAAACAGCGCAAACAAGCGCGCGGTTACGGGCATTTTATAACATCCCGTTAAATTCACTGTATAAGGCATTTTACTTCTCTGTCGGTCTGATAGATTCATTCGCGAAACAAAACGACAGGCCACCGGCATGCCGTCATCAGTTTGAACACTCAAAGACTAACCAGACCTTTCAATCGAGAGCGTCTAACGGAGGATTAATGGATTTTTGGACGACCCTGCAGGTATTGATATTAGGGATGGTCGAAGGCCTCACGGAGTTCTTGCCCATCTCCAGTACGGGACACCAGATTATTGCCGCGGACTTGCTCGACTTCGGGGGGGAGCGAGCCATGGCCTTCAATATCATCATTCAGTTGGGGGCTATCCTGGCGGTCGTCTGGGAGTTTCGCCGCAAGATTTTCGAGATCACGACGGGATTGCCAACCCAGCGAAACGCCCAACGTTTCAGTTTGAATGTGTTGATCGGGTTCCTGCCGGCGGTAGTACTCGGGGTGATGTTTGCCGACAAGATTCATGAGTATCTTTTCAATCCCATCACTGTGGCCGTAGCGCTGGTGGTGGGCGGGATTGTCATGTTGTGGGCAGAACAACGCGAGCATGTAGTGCGCGTCGATCACATTGACGATATGCGCTGGACCGATGCCCTGAAAGTCGGCTTTGCCCAGTGCCTGGCGATGATCCCCGGCACTTCGCGCTCGGGGGCGACCATTATTGGCGGGTTGCTGTTTGGTCTGTCACGCAAGGTGGCGACCGAGTATTCATTCTTTCTGGCGATGCCGACCATGGTCGGGGCCGCAGTCTACTCTGGCTTCAAATATCGTCACCTGTTCCAGGCCAGCGACTTGCCGGTGTTTGCCTTGGGATTTGTGGTGGCGTTCTTCTTCGCGATGATTGCCGTGCGTGGTTTGCTCAAGTTCATCGCCAGCCACAGTTATGCGGTGTTTGCCTGGTACCGGATCGTATTCGGTCTGTTGATCCTGGCGACCTGGTGGCTGGGCTGGATTCAGTGGTCTGAGCACCCCTAGACAGGTGAAGCCTGCCGCCAATCACTGGCGGCGGGCTTGCGCAAGCGCCGGGGATATCAAGCGTTACAGGAGGCCATCTGCAGCGTGCTGACCCCTCTCAACGGCAGGCAGATTCGCTGTTCGCGCTGCAAAAAATTCATCAGCACGATCACTCGCTCTTCACCGTCCATGGCCAGGAACACCGCCTCGAGTTCAGCAAAGGGGCCTTCATTGATGCGCACGAGTTCTCCGGGCTTGAGCAGCGTTGTCACGATGGCCTGGTTGTCCCGTTCCTGGAGGTCGTCGACCAGCGCATCGCTGATCGGCAGTGGTTGACCGCCGAAGGCGACAACCCGCAAAACCCCGCGCGTCGAGCGCAAGGGTCCCCAACTGTCCTGCAGGCTCAATTGAATAAACAGATAGCCGGGAAACAGTGATTCGCTGGTCATGTGGCGCCGGCCTTTGAGCAGGCGTTCACGTTGGTAGGTAGCGCGAAAACAGGCATAACCCTGGCGCAGCAGATGCTCTTCGGCCCGCTCATCCTGTCGGGCTTTGCACTGGACCAGATACCAGGCTTTGGCCGCGTGTTCGGTCATCGCATTCATGAGGTGTGCTTCCTTTGTCGGTGTCTCATTCGGCCCCAGCGCCGATCTGCTCCAGGAGTTCCGCGGTTTTCAGCTGCATCAACTCGATGTCGCCGCGACTTTCCACATTCAGCCACGTCGTGCGGCCGTTGCCCGCGAGTTGCAAGCTGAAGCGCCAGTCGGCAAAGACCAGGTTCAGCCCGTCGTTTTCCCGGATTTCCAGTGCATTGCTGGCGTAACGGTTCTTTATTCTCGCCAACAGTGCAGGTCCATCCTGGACGTGCCGGCGGATCTCCCCGGAAGAAGGAAAGGCACCGATGCGCTCCACCAGCAGCACCGGTGGTTTGCGCGTGCGCGGGAAGACCAGCTCCGACGCATAGGCACGGACGATGAGGTACGCAAGGTTGTTTTTGAGCTCAGCGCCATACGGCTGACGACCGTCACGCGTCTTGAAACCGCTTAACGTATTCATAGGGTGCTTTGATGCAGGTGTTCGAAGCAGAAATTGGTCGCTTCGATGTAACCTTCGGCACCGCCGCAATCGAAGCGTCGGCCCTCGAACTTGTAAGCCAGCACGCAGCCGTCCTGGGCTTGTTTCATCAGCGCATCGGTAATCTGGATTTCGCCGCCCTTGCCAGGTTCGGTGTCGGCGATCAGGTCAAAGATGTCAGGGGTCAGAATGTACCGGCCGATGATCGCCAGGTTGGAAGGCGCGTCCTCCGGGCGGGGTTTCTCGACCATGCTGTTGACCCGGTAAATCCCCTCGCTAATCAACTGCCCGGCAATCACGCCGTACTTCTGAGTGTGCTCGATAGGCACCTCCTGGATCGCCACGATCGAGCAGCGGAACTGCTCGTAGAGCTTGAGCATCTGCGTCAGCACGCCGTCACCGCCTAGGTTCAGGCACAGGTCATCCGCCAGTACCACCGCGAAGGGCTCGTCACCGATCAGTGGGCGGCCGCTCAAAATAGCGTGTCCCAGGCCCTTCATTTCTACCTGGCGGGTATAGGAAAAACTGCAGGTGTCGATCAATTCCCGAGTGCCCGCCAGGAACACTTCTTTAGCGGTGCCGCGAATCTGATGTTCCAACTCGAAGCTGACATCGAAATGGTCTTCCAGCGCTCGCTTGCCACGACCGGTGACGATGGCCATATGTTGCAGGCCGGCATCGCGCGCTTCCTCGACGGCGTACTGGATCAGCGGCTTGTTGACGATTGGCAGCATCTCCTTAGGCATGGCCTTGGTGGCGGGCAGAAAGCGGGTCCCATAGCCAGCAGCGGGGAACAGACATTTACGAATCATGAAAGCGTCCTTGAAAGTAGACTGATGTATTGGCAGTGGCAGTAAGAAAACTCGAACCAGGTTGAGGGAACCGACAACGCTGGGTGAACGGCTATACATTATCCATTCTCTAAGTAACGCGTAATTTAGAGGGATCGCCCGCGGGAAAGCCGCAACTGTTAGAAACTGTCGGAATAAATATCGATGCTGGCCAACTTCTGCCGGCTAAAGGTCGAAGTGTTATTTATTGTCCGTAGAAAAACTTGAGTGAATTTCAAGTGCCATGGTAATAAATATGTCCTTGGTTTTTTAAAACCGATTCTGCAATGACCGGGCAAACAGATGCCCAGGTTTTTCCGTGGCTAAAAACTCTTATGTTCGGCAAGTGCCGTGTCACCGCCAATGTTGACAAGACGGGGAAGTTTATCTTGCTTAAAAGAGTTTTGATTGTCTGTGTTGGCAATATATGCCGTAGCCCCATGGCGGAAAATCTCCTGCGCGGGGCACTCGCTCATTCCGATATCGACGTCAGTTCCGCCGGACTTGCCGCATTGGTCGGTGAGTCGATCGAGCCTACGGCGCGCGCGGTACTCGAAGCGCATGGGCATTCGCCCAATGAGCACCACGCCACGCAACTTGTGCCTCAAGCGATCAGCGAGGCGGACCTGATTCTGGTGATGGAGCGAAAGCATGTCAGCGGCGTGCTCAACATGGCTCCCGAGGCACGGGGCAAGGTGTTGATGCTGGGGAAATGGCAAAACGATCGCGAGATCGGTGACCCCTATCGGCAAGGCAAACCTGCCTTTGCGCACGCTTATGCGTTGATCGAAGAAGCCGTAAACGCATGGGCACAGCGTCTAGTACGTTGATCGCCACTGCTTTCTGAATCGTAATAAAGGCAAAGAATCCGACTTATGCAGCAAGCGCCAGTAGTCACCGTACGGGAAGACGACAACGACGAGATTGATCTCCTCGGTTTGTTTGGAACACTTATCGACCATAAATGGTTGATTGCCGCGATCACGGGCGCCTTTATGGTGACAGGGGCGGCTTATGCGGTGCTGGCAACCCCGGTTTATCAGGCAAATGCGTTGCTGCAGGTGGAAGCGAAAAAGAACGACTTGCTGGGCTTTTCCGATGTCAGCAGCATGTTGGGCAAAGAGTCGCCTTCCGCTACCGAGATTGAGCTGATCAAGTCACGTGCAGTGATTGGCAAGACCGTCGATGAACTGAAACTGGCCATTATCGTAGAGCCCAATTACTTCCCCGTCATCGGTGAGTTCTTTGCGCGCCGGTTCAAAAATGCAAACCCTGACGAAGTCTCCAGCCCATGGTTGGGGATGGCGGGTTACGCATGGGGAGGCGAGTCGTTAAAAATAGCTCGCCTGGATCTCCCGCAAGACAAACTCGCGAAAAAACTGACCTTTATTACCGGCGAGAATGGCTATTTCAAGCTGCTCGATGAAGATGACCAGCTATTGGTCGAAGGGCAGGTCGGCGAGCTTGCCGAGCAACGCGGCGCCAAGCTGTTTGTCGAAGAGTTGCGTGCCAACCCCGGCACCCGGTTTCGTATAGTCCGTAAACCACGCCTGACTAGCATTCTCGATTATCAAGAGGCGCTAGACGTCATTGAGCGCGGTAAAGAGTCGGGCATTATCGGGTTGGCATTAGAGAGTACCGAGCCAGAGTTGGCGGTGAAAATCCTCAACAAGATTTCCGAACTCTACGTCGAGCAGAACGTGCAACGCACGTCGGCTGAGGCGGCTCAAAGCCTGGAGTTCTTGAAGGAACAGCTGCCTCAGGTCAAGAGTGACCTGGAAAAGGCCGGGAATGCGCTCAATGCGTACCAGACTCGCACCAAGTCCGTGGACATCAGCCTGGAAACCAAAGCGATCCTGGACCAGATTGTCTCGCTTGATACCGCCATCTCTCAGTTGAAACTCCAGCAAGCCGAGATGGACAGAAAGTTCACCCGCCAACACCCGGCCTACCGTGCGTTGATTGCGCAGATTGGTGAATTGAGCAGCAAACAACAAAGACTGTCAGAGAAGGTTCAGGACCTTCCTTCTACGCAGCAGGAATTACTCAGCCTGAATCGTGATGTCGAGGTGGGCACGGCCATCTATACGCAACTACTGAACAAGTCCCAGGAGCTCGATGTCATGCGCGCCGGGACGGTGGGTAATGTGCGCTTGATTGATACGGCGGATGTAAACCTGATCAAGCCGATCAAGCCGAAAAAGATCCTGATTGTTTTGGTCGCAACCTTCCTTGGCGGGTTCCTCGCGGTGCTGCTGGTTTTACTGCGCAAGGCATTGAACAGAGGCATAGAGAGTCCGGAAGCCATTGAGAAACTCGGGCTGCCGGTCTACGCGTCCATTCCCTACAGCACCCTGCAAAAAGACGAAGAAGAAAAAAATACCCGGACGGGGAAACGTCTGAGTCGTGGTGTCTCGCTGCTGGCCATCAACCACCCTACAGACCTGGCCATTGAAGCGCTTCGCAGCTTGCGCACCAGCCTGCATTTTGCGATGCATGAAGCGGACAACAATCGATTGATGATCTCTGGTCCCAGTCCGCAGGTCGGTAAAACGTTCGTGTCTGTCAATTTGGCTGCGGTAATCGCCCAGACAGGGCAACGCGTATTGGTGATCGACGTCGATATGCGCAAAGGCTACATCCATAAAGTCATGAACACCCCCAGCACCAATGGGCTGTCCGATGTCCTGGCCAAACGCTGTGATCTGAAAACCGCTATCCATAAAACGGAGATCGACAATTTCGACTTCATTAGCCGGGGGCAGATACCGCCGAACCCTTCGGAGTTGCTCATGCATCGCAACTTCAGTGAACTGCTGTCGCAGGTCAGTGGGATGTATGACCTGGTCATCCTCGACACCCCTCCGTTGCTGGCAGTAACAGATGCCGCGATTGTCGGACGCCAGTCAGGAACCAACCTGATTGTCACACGCTTCGGTTTTAACCCTTCCCGAGAAATAGAACTCACCATTCGCCGGTTCGCGCAAAACGGAATCGAGCTCAAAGGCGCCATTTTCAACGGTGTCGAAAAGCGCGCGTCAGCGAAATACGGGTATGGCGCTTATGGTTATTACAACTACGAGTACAAATCAGATCTGAGCTGATCCGGATAGGCTGATTTATCAGCTGTTTTAACTGTGTATGGCATCCGCTGAGCGGGCAGGGTGCCATCAACTGATGCAAATGTTGACCCTTCAGTAACGACATCGTGTTCTCGGGAAAATGACTCTAAATCCTGGGGCGGTAGCGTGGGAAATTAAAATAAATCTGTCGAGAAGCCTGCATCCAGAGTTCAGGAAGTTGGGATGTGATGGGCGTGTAGTTCATTGAGTTCAGGTAGTTCCTCCTGATAGATATTGAGAAAAAGATGGCAATAGCTAATAAACAGGGATTCTACGTCGAGCTGGAGTCTATTCGGGGGGTGATGGCGTGGTGGGTCGTTTTTGGGCACCTATACTCCTGCTTCCGTCAGGCAGTGGGGAACGTTCCTCCCATGATCAACGAAATTTTATTGGCCACCGCTATTCCGGTGGACATCTTCATTTGTCTAAGTGGCTTTTTTATCGCGAAAGCCTTAAGTGGAAAAAATAGTGGTTACGGGCCGTATATTATTCGGCGCGCTTTCAGAATCATTCCGATCTACCTGCTGGCCATTTCCATGGCTGCATTACTGTTCAATGACCGGATGAGCGTTCGCATGGACATGCCATGGAATACACCGGGTCAAATAGCCGCCATCGAAAGTTACTGGACCAGCATCAGCGCAAATATAACGGCATACCTGGTTCCCTGTCTGATGTTGCTTCAGGGCGTCATTCCAGATCAATGGCTCCCCCATGCGGGAGATGCCTTTTTGGCCCCGGCCTGGAGTCTTACCCTTGAGTGGCAGTTTTACCTGATCGCGCCGTTGATCGTGGGGGGCTTCGCGCTTAAACGAGGCAAGACACTAATCGTTGGGGCAAGTTTGCTTGTACTGATGCTCCTGGCCAATTCCGGCCTGACCTTCTCCTACGGCAGTTTCATTTTTTTGAAGTTGCCAGTGTTCATCATTGGCATGTTGACCCACGATTTGATTCGTCGTGATGAAGGTGAGTTGAAAAATGCCATTTTGATTATGCTCATCGTCCTCGCGGTGGGGCTCATTACCCGATCCTTCGCCAGTTTTGCCTCTGTCGCTTTATGGGCTGGGTTAGCGATTGTGTTCAAACTCAATAGCACATTGGATCTGCCGTTGCTTACCAGAACATTAGATCTTTTTAAAGCGCCACTAAGGAATAAAGTACTGGTAAGGCTGGGGGTGCTGTCGTACTCCACCTACTTGATTCATATTCTGATTATCGATTCGGTGATGATCGTCGCAAGAAAGTTGGGTGATCTAAGCGCTGATCAGGTGCCTTTGTTTATCGCGCTCTCAATAATGCTCACTTATGTGACCTCGTCGGTGATCCATCGGTGTGTCGAGATACCCTTTATTGATGTCGGTAAAAGAATAGCGGCGTCTGTCTATTCTCGAGAGTTAAAATGCGAGTAACGGCCCTTGTAAACTATATGCTGTTTCCACTGCTGTTGGTGGCGACGGCGTTCAATCTGCGGTATCGGCTGACGGGTGCTGATATACACCTGGGGGGCGCCGAGTTGTCTATTGCGCCCTATGATATTTTTCTTTTTCTGATTCTGGTTTCAATCGTCTTTTTCAGTAAGAAAATCAATCTTGAAAAAATCAAGATTGATCGAATTACTGCAATGGCCATGTTTTTTGTCGTGTTGTCCTCCGTATCACTGATTAATTCGGAGGCGGCAAATTTCACGCTTTATGAAATTTTCCGGCACTGGAAAATTATCGTCCTGTTTCTTGTGGTGCGGTCGGTATTCCAGGATGGACAGTCGATGGATAAATTCACCAGGGTTGCGGCGTTATTGATCCTTTTCGAAACGTTGTATGCCGCCTATCAGTTGGCAACAGGCGATGTCACTGAAGATGCTCAACAAGTAAAAGAATTATTCGTGGAAAATGGCATCACCCGAGTCACCGGTACGCTACGGCATCCGGCATTGCTGTCCCTGTTTACGGTGCTGTTATTGCCGTTCTGTGTATACGGTGCGGTTAATGGACGGGGCAGGCTGCTGTACATCGGTGCGATTGCCGCTGGCTTTGTGGTTATTTGCCTGACCTACTCAAGAACGCAGATTGTGTTGTATTTCTTTGTGGTGGGGCTGTGCCTTTTCTATTTCAAGCGTCCGAATGGCCGCTCGATTTTAAGAAACAAAAAAATCATCTACACCTCGGTGATCTTTTCCTTGGTGATTATGGCAGGTGCCATTTACAACCTTGAAAACCTCTATGCCCGATTCTTTGATGCGCCTGAGTCGAGTACGACTTCGAGGCTGATTTTGGCAAAAATCGCACTCAATATGTTTGTAGAGCACCCAGTCATTGGGGTGGGTTGGAATAATTTTGTCGATGTCATGGAAAAGTATGATGAGTTTGGCGCCTCGAAGAGCTTTAGATATCCCGCGCACAACATGTATTTACTGGTCATGGCCGAGACGGGACTCTTGGGGATCATCAGCTATCTGGCGCTTATATTCGGTATCTACAAACTTCATAAAAACACCATAAGGAGAGGCGGTGATGTTTCCATTAACAACGCTTCCGCAGCCGCGCTGGTGTCCATTATCGCGATCCTGATAACCGGTATTCAGGGCTGGTCATTTAGAGCCGACAGCATCCAGGCCATTATCTGGATAAATTTCGGAATAATTTGCGGCCTTAATGACCGAGCGAAACGACATGCTTAGAAGAACCTTCTTATGCGTATTGCTGCTGGTCATTGGATGCAGCGCTCAGGCGGCCAACCGGCAGGCGCAGGATTATAAAGCCGGCATGCCGCTACGGGGTTTTAATATTGATTTGAATTTAACCGAGCAGGATTTCAAAAATCTTGATGACTTAAATGTAAATGCGGTACGTGTTGCGTTTGCCTCACATCCACTGTTTGACGAAAAGGGCGGGTTGGATAATACGGCGGTTGCTGTGCTTGATCGCTATGTCCAATACGCGAAAAAATACAATATTCTGATGTTGGTCGATGTTCATACCTTTCCTGGTAATGTCAAAAAATATTCGGGGTCGGTTGAGGACGAATATTGGCGTAATGCTGACTTGATGAGCAAACTGATCGAAAGCTATGGACAGCTTGCAGAAAAGTATAAAGATCAAAGCATGGTGATTGGGTACGACATCGTAAATGAACCGGCCCCCACTGAACTTTCTGGCTATCTGGATTTTTTAAAGGAAGCCTCGGCAAAAATATTAAATATTTCACCAGGCAAGGTTGTGCTTATCCAGCCACGCATCACCATTCAACCCAACGGTATCCCTAACGGACAGCGCTCCAACTGGCATGAAATCACCCGCCTGATTGATGACAAGCAAATAATCGGAAGCCTGCATTATTACGACCCTGGTTATTTTACTCACCAAGGCGTCCGAGGCTTTCCAACGGATCAGCGTTTGCCATTTTTACTAAGAGGTGAACGAAGCTTGAGTCTCTATTTTCGGAAGACACTGTCCCGTGTCTTAAGGCATTCCGGGCCGGTTATCGTCGGGGAATTCAGCGTGTCGAATTACAGCCCGGTGGATGACGCTGAGTTGTACATGAAAACGTTGATTGATCTGTTTGAACAAAATCGCTGGAGTTGGTTTTATCACTCTTACAAAGAAGCGGATATCTGGAACCCTCAACTGTCACTGACCAAAACAGGTTTGGCTGCAGATTCGGCATCAAAGAAATATTTGCTTTTGAAGGAGTATTTTAAATTGAACGACCGCTTTCAGTCCCTTGACTGAAAGCGGGCAGGAGTTTTTTCTTGAAAGCGATTCAACTGCTTATCTCATCGTTTGGCGCTGCCGGCGCAACGTTTTTACTCCAGGTCATACTCAGTAGAACTCTGGATGCTGCCAGCTTCGGCCTTGTGTCGTTCTCTAACGCGATCACTATCACACTCGGAGCGTTGGCGTTCAGTGGTGTAAACAGCTTGCTGTTGCGACGCGTCAGCAGGGCGCCGGGTGACTATGCGCACTATATGAAAGTTGCGTACGTCTGCCTGCTCATCAATACGCTGGTCGCCTACGTCGTCAGCATTGCGCTGTTGTATGGCGCCGGAATAGATATTTTTGCCGCTACAGCGCTGGCAACGGGCGTAGTGGCCCTGGCGGCTCAGTCGATCGTCATCACGCAAGGTCAACTCAAGAGCAGTCCCCTGCGGATTTCCCTGGGCCAAGTCGTCGTGCCGCTCTCAAGAATAATATTCGTCGTCGCGATTTTTTATTCCATGGCTGCCAATTTAATGAGCGCCGCTGCGGGATTAGGCGCCGCCAACATTTTTTGCGCACTGCTGTGTTTGGCGTTAATAACGCGTCATGGGAAGTCTGCAGGAATAAGGATTGGCGGGTTTCTGAAGGACTCTATTAAATACTCACTGAATGGCGCTCTGAATATTGCTCAGCTGCAAATCCCCATTTCATTGTTGGGGCTTATTTATGGATCGACCTATTCTGGTTATTTGGCTATTTGCAATACGTTGCTCACGGCGCTGTATATCGCGCCTAACACTGTATTCAATACCTACCTGATAAAGAAATATCATGCGCTGACCAATAGCGAAAAATCCTTGCCCATAAAGCACGCACTTTATTCATGCGGCGTAGGGGTGATAGTGGGTGGTTGCCTGAGTGTTTATTCCCATGATCTTGTTCATCTGGTTTTCGGTGGCGAATACGCTTATGCCGCTCAGGTATTACAAATAGCCGCCTTGTCCATTGCATTCAGGTTTTTTGCGACACCTTTAGGTGCAGCACTGTTGAGTGAAGAGTGGGTCAGCAAAAAAATAATCGTTGCCAGTATTGGGGTAGCACTGCAAGTCGGGTTGTTTGTTTTGTTGATGCCGTTTGAAGCAAAGGGCATTGGCGCAAGCATCGTGGTTAGCGAGTTTTTCATAGCCGTCTCGTACTACATTCTTTATAGAAAGAGCATCCGTGCATGAATGTTTCTGTCATTGGGTATTATGGAAATAACTTCGGTGATCTTTTAATGCTGAAGTCGCTGCTGTCTGTGCAAAAGCCGGGAGTGGTGTATACAGTCTTGACGTATGGGGATGGCGAATCGCTTAAAAAACAAAGTTTCATTAGCGCTGGCAAAATCGGCGTAGTGGATCTTAATAAGGCAAACAGATTGCACGCCTATAAAAGCGTTATTAAAAGCTCCGCGATTGTCTGGGGTGGCGGAACGTGCTTCATGGATGAGGGCGGGACGGGTGGGATCAAGTACATGGCGTTGGCGCGCGTGTTTGGCGCCAAAGTTATTTATGCAGGCATCGGCATAGATAATCATGAAAAATTGAAAACCCGGTTGATTTTGTTTTTTGCGACACTGATATCGAAGGCCCTTTATATTCGAGACTCGGCCTCACTTCAGGCCATCAAGAAAATCAACCCGTGGATTCGTACCGGCAAACTAAAACAATCAGTGGACCTAGCGTATGCGTTGGATATTGACGACAACGGCTCTGTGGAGAATCTGGAAGCTAGCGACAATTACATCATCGTGTGCCTGCGCGATCTTGAACACTATGGCGGTCAATCCAGTGACGACATATACAGTCAGCTGCTGGATGTTTCGATCAGGATTTGTTGGAAATTGGGTGTCAACAAAATCGGTATATTTAATGCCGATGCGGAGGTGGACGCCGGCGTGTCACGCTACGCGGAGAGTGAGTTGAGGGACAGGGGCTTTACGGTATTCAAAATCGAGGGCTCCGATATTGACAGTTCCATCGCTTATATAAAACAGGCGAAGCACATACTCAGCGCACGCTTGCATCCGGCGGTGGTCGCCTACTCAATAGGTACGCCGTTTTCTTTGTATAACTACTCGGATAAAAACAAAAAGTTCACCGCTGAAACGAATACCGAGTCGTGCTTGATTAACCGAGGCGCAATCGATGAATTCGTACCGGATTACACGCCTGGTTTTACAACTGGAAAAAGCGCGCATAAACAGCTGGCGCAGTCGACGATTAGCGAAATATACCGGTTGTTAAATTGAACTGAATAAGGATTTTCTCATGGGTCATTTGAGTTATTTCATTATTGAACCAGTCGGCGGGCATGGCGGGATGAATTATTACAATACCGGTCTAGGGCAAGGACTGGTTTTGAATCGCGCTCGCGTCAATCTCTATACGTGCCCTGAATCGCAAGAGCAAAGCTCCGACAATTTTACGATCAATAAATTTTTCAAAGGTGTTTACGGCAAATCCAATAAATTCGTCAGGCTTGCACGCTTTGTTATCGCGCTAATGCGGTCCATTGTGGATATCAAGAAAAAAGGCGGAAAAACCTGTCATCTGCATTTTTTTCAATATTCGCTGCTTGAGTTGATCACCTGCAATTTGTTGAAAATGAGCGGGGTAAAAATCATTGCAACTATTCACGATGTTGAATCATTTTCAGGGAACTCGCTGACTCGCACCCATGCCTCTATTTTGCGAGCGCCGCAGGAATTTATTGTGCATAACGAGTTTTCGCGGCAAGAGTTACAGGGCGTGATTGCTGCGCAAGGTCTCAACCGCAAAATATCCGTTATTCCTCATGGTAATTATCTTCCGTTCGTGAAGCGGCAAGAGGCGGTCGTTTCACGCCAGCGTTTACTACTGCCTGAAAACAAAAAGATCATTCTGTTTTTTGGGCAGATAAAAAAAGTAAAGGGGTTGGATGTACTGTTAAGCGCGATGGAAACTGTCTCGAAGCTTGAGCCCGACGCCGTGCTATTGATTGCAGGGAAAGTGTGGAAGGACTCATTTCAAGACTATGAAGACTTGATAAAGTCGAAAAATATATCGGACGTGGTTATTCCACATATTCGGTACATCAAGGACGAGGATGTCGACTTTTATTACTCCGCCGCCGACATAGTGGTCCTGCCCTATAAGAAGATCTACCAAAGTGGCGTACTGCTGATGGCCATGTCGTATGGCTGTATTACCGTCTCTTCGCGTTTACCCGCCATGGCGGAAGTTGTCGATGAAAACAACAATGGTTTCTTGTTTGAAACGGATAACCCGCAAGATTTGGCGCAACAGATACTCGTGGCGCTGGGGTCAGACAGTGCAAGACAAATTTCGCAACGTGCCCAAACCACGATGCAGGAAAAACATGATTGGAAGCGTGTAGCGCATCTGCACATTAAGGTGTTTGAAAACTATGAGTAGGCACTTGTTGATTCTTGGGATAAGAGGCATTCCGGCACAACACGGAGGCTTCGAGACATTTGCCGAAAAACTGGCAGTCTATTTGAAAGCCAAAGGCTGGAAAGTAACGGTGTACTGTCAAGACAGCGGAAGTGGCGCGGTCACCGAAACAGACTGGAACGGTATTCGTCGTGTTCATATACCGGTTTCCAGAGAGGGCGCGCTGGGAACGGTTATTTTTGATTTGAAGGCTGTCTGGCATGCATTGAGCGAGCGCGGGCTGTTTCTGACGCTGGGCTATAACACGGCCATTTTCAATCTGCTTCAGCGACTGAAAGGCCAAGTCAATATCATCAACATGGACGGTATCGAATGGCGTCGGGAGAAGTGGGGCGCAATTGCCAAGACCTGGTTTTGGTTGAATGAAAGAGCGGGTTGCTGGATCGGCAACCATCTGGTGGCTGACCACCCGAAGATCAAGGAGCATCTTGCGACGCGCGTCAGCGCCGACAAGATCACCATGATTCCCTACGGTGGAGATGAAGTGAAATTGGCATCCACCGATGTATTGACGGCTTTCGCCCTGGAGCCGAACAACTTCTCGATCATTATTGCGAGGCCCGAACCGGAAAACTCGTTTTATGAAATGGTCGCGGCATTCAGCTCGTCGGTGAGAAATCACAAACTGGTGGTTCTTGGGAACTTCACTCCCGATACCAATGAGTACCATAAGAAAGTGCTGGATGCGGCCAGCGATGAGGTGATATTCCCAGGCGCCATCTACGACGCAAAAGTTGTTCAGGCGCTGCGTTACTTCAGTCGTTTCTATCTACATGGCCATCGTGTCGGCGGCACCAACCCATCACTGGTCGAGGCGCTGGGCGCTGGCTGCGCAATCATTGCACACGACAATTTATTCAACCGTTGGGTAGTGGGTGAAGGCGCCGCGTACTTTGCTGATCAGCAGGCTCTTTCCCGGTTATTGGGTGAGTTGCTGGGAGACCCGCAAACCATTGCGACATTGAAACAAGCCGGTGCGGCGAGATTTGCCGAGTGTTTCAAATGGGAAAAGGTACTGAGTGCCTATGAGCAACTTTTCATTGAATGGCAGCCCTCGTAAGCCATTCATCACTTCAATCCAGTCCAAACTTTTACTTGTCGATGAGGTGTTAAATGATTCCGGTTATTTTATCTGGAGGCACGGGCTCGCGCCTATGGCCACTCTCCCGTCAGTTGAACCCCAAACAATTTCTGTCGTTAGTCGATACTGAGCTCTCCTTACTTCAGGCCACTATCCAGAGGCTGGACGGATTGGAGATACGCACGCCCAGACTTGTTTGTAATGAAGAACATCGTTTTCTCGCCGCCGAGCAGCTGCGAAAACTGGGTTTGGAAGGCGCGAACATATTGTTGGAGCCCGTAGGTCGTAACACCGCGCCGGCAGTGGCGTTGGCGGCGTTGCAGGCGACTGCCGAGGGTGAGGACCCGTTGCTGTTGATCTTGCCTGCGGACCATATGGTCAAGGATGTTGCTGCGTTTCAAGCCAGCATCCGGACAGCAATCCCGTTGGCCCTGGATGGCAAGTTAGTCACCTTTGGCATCGTCCCTGCGTACCCGGAAACGGGCTATGGCTATATCGAGAAGGGCGAGAGTATCGGCGACGGCGGTTTTCGCGTGAACCGCTTTGTCGAGAAGCCCGAGCTGGTGGTGGCTCAGGAATACCTGCTGACCGACGCCTTCTTCTGGAACAGCGGTATGTTCCTGTTCCGCGCCAGTCGTTATCTGGAGGAGCTGGAAAAATACCGCCCGCAAATCCTCTCTGTCTGCATTGAAGCCTTGAACAACGGCTCCCAGGATTCGAGTTTTACCCGGGTTGACCGAGCCTTGTTCGCGACGTGCGTCGAGGACTCAGTCGACTACGCGGTAATGGAGCAGACCGCCGACGCGGTCATGGTCGCGATGAATGCTGGCTGGAGTGATATCGGGTCCTGGTCCGCACTCTCAGATACCTTTGTCAAAGACACTGAAGGCAACGTGTTCAAGGGTGATGTTGTTGCCGAGAACACCTTCAATACCTACGTTCATTCCAATAGCCGTTTGATTGCGACGGTGGGTGTCGAGAACCTGGTGATTGTTGAAACCAACGACGCGATCCTGGTTGCGCACAAGGACCACGTGCAGGATGTGAAGAAGATAGTCGAGCAACTCAAGCAATCCGAGCGCAACGAGTACGTCAACCACAGGGAAGTCTATCGCCCGTGGGGCGTGTATGACTCGATAGATAAAGGCCACCGCTATCAAGTCAAACGCATCACTGTGCAGCCGGGAGCGAAGCTGTCTGTGCAGATGCATCACCACCGCGCGGAGCACTGGATCGTCGTTAGCGGTACGGCCAAAGTGACCAATGGAGAGAACACCTATCTGGTCACCGAAAACCAGTCTACGTACATACCCATCGGCCAAGTGCACGCACTCGAAAATCCGGGGGTCATTCCCCTTGAACTGATCGAAGTACAGTCTGGCTCTTATCTGGGCGAGAACGACATCGTGCGCTTTGAAGATAAGTACGGCCGGGCATGACAGTCCGGTCATCCGCTAATCAATAGCGGGTGTCTGACATCGATCTGTTGTTTATCTCATCGTCAGGAACTCCACTCATGTTTAAAAAAATCCTCGTTACCGGTGGGTCCGGTTTCATTGGGTCAGCAGTGGTACGCCACCTGATTAATGAAACCACTTGCAGGGTCGCGAACGTTGACAAGCTGACGTACGCGGGCAATCCCGACTCGCTGTCCAGTGTCGACGAATCCGAGCGCTATCACTTCTTCAAGGCCGATATCTGTGACGGTCCGGCACTGGATGAAATCTTCACGATGTTTCGCCCGGACGCGGTGATGCATCTGGCTGCGGAGTCTCATGTCGATCGCTCTATCGACGGCCCCGCTGAGTTTATCCAGACCAACATTGCAGGCACTTACACGCTGCTTGAAGCGGTTCGGCGCTACTGGAACGGGCTGTCGCCGCAGCTTAAACAGACATTCCGTTTTCACCATATTTCCACGGACGAGGTCTACGGCGACCTGGAAGGCACCGACAGCCTGTTCAGTGAAACGACACCTTACGCGCCCAGTTCTCCCTATTCAGCGTCCAAGGCCAGTTCGGACCATCTGGTTCGGGCCTGGCAACGGACTTACGGTCTGCCCGTGCTGGTGACCAATTGCTCGAATAACTATGGCCCTTATCACTTCCCCGAGAAGTTGATTCCGCATGTGATTCTGAATGCCATACACGGCAGGCCTCTGCCGGTATATGGCGACGGGTTACAGGTTCGCGACTGGTTGTTTGTGGAGGATCACGCGCGTGCGCTGTGTGAAGTTCTACATAGGGGCTCGATCGGCGAAACCTACAACATTGGTGGGCATAACGAGAAATCCAATATCGAGGTGGTGCAAACCCTTTGCGATCTGCTCGAAGAGTTGGCGCCCGACAAGCCCGCCGGCGTCGAGCGTTATCGCGATCTGATCACCTTTGTTAAAGATCGACCAGGCCATGATCTTCGATATGCCATTGATGCCGGCAAGATTGAGCGCGAAATCGGTTGGCGGCCGCAGGAAAGTTTTGAAAGCGGCATTCGAAAAACCGTTCAGTGGTATTTGCAAAACACCGAATGGTGGCAACGCGTGCTCAATGGTCAGTATCGGCCAGAGCGCCTGGGCCAGAACGTTTGATACCGGCAGACCTGCCCCAGATTTCGACACGTTTAGAAGGGAATCCCTCCATGAAAGGCATTATTCTCGCGGGCGGCTCCGGCACCCGTTTGCATCCCATTACCCGCGGTGTATCCAAACAACTGCTGCCCATTTTCGACAAGCCGATGATTTACTACCCGTTGTCGGTGTTAATGCTGGCGGGTATTCGCGAGGTATTAATTATCTCCACCCCTCAGGACTTGCCCAACTTCCGCAACCTGTTGGGCGATGGTTCTGCTTTCGGTATTGAACTCAGTTATGCCGAACAGCCGTCCCCCGATGGTTTGGCACAAGCCTTTATTATCGGTGAGCAGTTTATTGGCGACAGCAACGTCGCGCTGATTCTGGGCGACAACATCTTCTACGGTTACGGTTTCAGCGCCTTGTTGCGCGAAGCGGCGCAGCGACAGAGCGGCGCGACGGTTTTTGGCTATCGAGTCAGCGACCCGGAGCGTTTTGGTGTTGTCGAGTTCGACAGCAACGGCAAGGCGATTTCGATCGAAGAGAAGCCTGCGCGTCCCAAGTCCAACTTTGCGGTCACAGGTTTGTACTTCTACGACAACGACGTGGTGAACATTGCCAAACAGGTAAAACCCTCGGTTCGCGGCGAACTGGAGATTACCGACGTGAACAATGCTTACCTGCAACGCGGCGATCTGCACGTCAGTGTACTGGGGCGTGGTTTTGCCTGGCTGGACACCGGGACCCATGAATCATTGATGGAGGCCGGGCATTTCGTCCAGACCATTGAAATGCGCCAGGGATTGAAAGTTGCTTGTCTTGAGGAAGTGGCCTTCCACCAGGGCTGGCTGTCGGCTGAACAACTGGATAAGCAAGCCACGGCTCTACACAAAACCGGGTACGGCCAATACCTGGCGCAGGTGCTCGCTTCGGAGCCCGGGAAATGAACGTCATCAAAACCAGATTGCCTGGCGTACTGATTATCGAGCCCAAGGTCTTTGGCGATGCCCGTGGATTCTTTCTTGAGAGTTATCACCAGCAGCGTTATCGCGACATCGGTATTGAACTGCCTTTCGTGCAGGACAATCACTCGCGCTCCCAACAGGGTGTATTGCGTGGCTTGCACTTCCAGCGCAGTCGGCCTCAGGGCAAGTTAGTGCGGGTAACCCGCGGCGCGGTTTACGACGTGGTCGTGGACATCAATCCGGCGTCGGCAACGTGCGGTGAACACGTGGGCGTTGAGTTGAACGCCGATGATCATCTCCAGCTATGGGTGCCACCGGGTTACGCCCATGGTTTTTGTGTGCTGAGTGATGTGGCTGACTTTCAGTACAAATGCACCGATGTGTACGATCCGCAGGACGAGGGCGGCCTGCTCTGGAATGATCCGGAGCTGGACATTGCCTGGCCTGTGAACTCGCCGCAACTTTCGGAAAAAGACCAGCAGTATCCGCGCTTGCGCGAGTTGCTGAGCGGGGACTGACCATGAGGGTTCTAGTGGCCGGTGTGGTATTGCAACAATCGGGAAAAACAATCTCCGATATTTGAACGCTATAGGGGCCATTGTTATTTACGGTCTATATAGAACCGCCAATGTTATTCTTTGACGCTGTTTTTTCAGGAACTTTCACCTATTCAAACCTCCTGAAGCAGAATAGGTCAAAAAATTCCTGACGAATAATAACAATGGGCGCAAGGCCTGAATGACGCCCATTTGAAACTTTGCGCTGAAAACCCTCGTTTCGGCGGTAGATGTCGCAAAAAGTCGTCAATATCCATCAATAAGTACCGGCGGCGCCAAGGTGTTTCGACACCCGCATCGCGCCGGCCGGTCTATGGTGCGTCACACCTATAAATGACATGCTCCAAAGGAGGCAAAGTGCAAGGTCTGGCTCGTTATACCTACGGAGGTCAGTTCATATGCATGCTGCCGCCAATTCACAATCCCTTAGTTACTTGTATAGGGTCGATGTCGAGAAGGAGTCTGATATGAAGAAGCTATTTGCCGCCGGATTGCTGTCTCTGTTGAGTACTGCTGCACTGGCCGTAGAACCTGTGGCCGAAGAACCGCTGAGCCTGAGCACCCCGGTGCTGGGTTCAGTCACTGTCGCGCAAACCGCGCTGGCGGCCGTGGCCATTATCGGCACGGCGGTAGCCGTCTCCAGCTCCGGTGGCAGTTCCAATGGCGGGACGGCTGGTTCCACCGGTACGACGGGAACTACCGGAACTACGGGTACCCAGTAATCCCCCTCTGAAGTGCGTTGTTCAAGATCACTCATAACGGTATGAGTGATCTTGTTTTAGACTTGCCCTCGACTAGTGTAGTGCCATTATGATCCGTAGGTTTTCTGTTGTGATGCTGGCAAGTATTACCTTGCACGGCTGTATGTTTTCCCCTGGTCAACATATGGATACCGGTCAATTGACGCGTGACGGTTCTCCCGAGAGTAGTCGGGTGGAACTTATTCCCATCACGCCTAAGTTGATTGCCATGGACGCCGCTCTGCATGTTCGCGAGTCGGTTCCTCCCGAGTTGTTGTCTTATGCTCCAGGTGGTTATCGCGTGGGCGCCAATGACTTGTTGTTTATCACGGTTTGGGATCATCCCGAGTTAACGGCACCTTCGGGGCCACAACAACAACTCGATGCCAACGGTCGTCTGGTTCGTCCGGACGGCACGTTGTTTTACCCCTATATCGGCAATGTCCAGGCCGCGGGTAAAACCATCGAAGAGTTACGGGCCTTTATCTCCGAACGTTTGTCTCAGTTTGTTGAAAGTCCTCAGGTGGACGTCAGCGTATTGCGCTTCGCCAGCCAGATCGTGGTGATTTCCGGTGCCGTGGTAAAAGCGGGCCAGCAGCCGATCACTACCACTCCGCTCAGCGTGGTGGAAGCTGTCGGAGCGGCCGGGGTGGACACCTCCAATGCGGACTTGTCAGGGTTGACGCTGACCCGTGACGGTCGAGAGTACAAGCTTGATCTCGATACGCTCAATCGCCAGGACTCGCAGTTGCACCGGGTCTACCTGAAAGGGGGCGACCAGTTGTACTTGCCCTATAACGATCTGAAACGGATCTACGTCATGGGCGAGGTCAACCAGCCTCGTGCGCTGAGTTTCAAGAACAAGTCGATCAACCTTTCCGATGCTCTGGGCACGGTGGGTGGCTTGAACCAGACCACCTCCAATGGCAACGCGGTTTACGTGATTCGGGGCGCGGATAACCTGGAAACCGAACCGGCCAAGGTGTTCCAGCTTAATGCCGAGTCACCTTCAGCCCTGGTCCTGGCCACTCGTTTCGACCTGCAGCCGCAAGATATCGTCTATGTCGGCCCGGCCGGCGTGACGCGCTGGAACCGCCTGATCAGCCAGCTTCTGCCTACCGCCAGCGTCCTCGGGACCGGGGCCAGCTCCGTCAACGATCTCAGTGAAGCCAACAGCAGATAAGGCTTAATCAATCCGTGAAAATTTTGCATACCTGCGCCTGTCTTACGACGGCGCTACTGCTGTGTGGGTGCAATCCGTTGATGACGGCCTCTTGGCAGACGATTAAAGCGTCTGCCAGCGGGCCTGCTTCGATCGAATTGACCCGTGCTCAAGTCGATGCCGTCCCTTATCCGCAGATTCTGGTCACCACCACCAGCAGTGAAGGGGTGATGGCCATGGCTCGCCGGCGGGGCGACCTGGAGTTCTGGGTCGCCTCCGGCAAGCAAGTATTGATGATGCGTGACGGTCTGGTGGTGCGCAGTGTCGGGCTGGGTGTTGCCCTGGATGGCACTCGCTTCAATGGCGAATCCCCGTTCAAACGTGGCCTTCAGCGATTGCCCGACGGCTACACCAGCACGCGCTGGATCGATATCTACGAGGGCTATCGCGTCGGTATCGCGGTCAATAGCCGGTTCAGCACACACGACATCGAACGCATCAGCATTCTGGACAAGGATTACGCCTTGCTGCGGGTCGACGAGCAAGTGGATGCACCCGCCCTGGATTTCCATGCCACCAACCGTTACTGGGTCGACCCCCAAGACGGTTTCATCATGCGCAGCGAGCAGCATCTGACGCCGCAGATTTCCCTGAAGATCGTGCAGTTGCGCCCTGAGCGGGGAGTGGTTCGGTGAAGTGTCCAAACCTTTTGTTGCTCGGCCTGCTCTTGATCGGTGCTGACGTGAGCCAGGCCGCCGTCACCGTCAGTGGCGATGTCCGAAGTCCCGGTGAAGTCGCCATCACACCCGGCGCACGCCTGCGGGACGTCATCAGTGCCACTCAACCCAATGCCGAAAGTTACTGGCTGGGCGCGGCATGGCTGCACCGTTCGCTGGAAGCCAAACAGACGCGGTTGAAGGCCGGGGTGCTGTTCGATCTGAAACTGTTGCAGCGGGTTGCCCTGCTGGATGGGCGAGACACGCGGGCAGCCTTGAGCGCGCGCCTGTATGAGCAAGTCGAGCAGCTGCCGGTAACCGGACGCCAGGTAGCGGTGCTCGATCCGATTGCCCTGGAAGTCGGGTTCGCGCTCAACGCGTTGCTCGATGATGGCGACCGCCTGATTTATCCGCCCCGACCGTCCACCGTGGAAGTCTGGGGGGCCGTCGCGCAACCCTGTCATGTGCCTTACAACGCGATGCAGCAAGCCCGGGTTTACGCCGAACACTGCACCATTCTTGGCGACGCTGAACGCGATTATCTGTGGCTGATCCAGCCGGACGGCCAGGTACGGCGTGTGGGCGTGGCGGCATGGAATCGTGAGGAGGGCGTTGTGCCTGCTCCCGGCAGCACGATCCTGGTGCCGATCAGAAGTGACGATCTGGAATCGCCAACCCCTGAGCTCAATCAACAATTGGCCGAGTTTCTCGCCACTCAACCCTTGGCTGAGGTGGCCCCTTGAAGCTACGTTTTGCTGCTGTTTTGCTCCTGCCTTGTGGATTCGTTCATGGCGAACCGCGTTACACCCAGAATGATTTTGGCGGTGTCGGCCTGTTGCAGACACCGACCGCGCGCATGGCCCCAGCGGGGGAGTTGAGCGCCACGGCCAGTCGTACCGACCCTTACTCGCGCTACAGTTTTTCCTTGCAGCCGTTCGATTGGCTGGAAGGCTCGTTTCGATACACCGCGATCACTAACCGCAAGTACGGCACCGATGCGTTGAGCGGCGATCAGAGTTTCAAAGACAAGGCCATCGACCTGAAAGCACGGCTTTGGGAAGAAACTCATTGGGCCCCACAAATCGCGCTGGGGGCCCGGGACATCGGCGGCACCGGATTGTTTTCGAGCGAATACTTCGTCGCCAACAAGCGTTACGCCGACCTTGATTTCAGCCTGGGTATTGCCTGGGGTTACTTGGGTAACCGGGGTGATTTCAGCAACCCGCTGGCGGTACTGGGCAGCAAGTTCAATGACCGGCCGCAGAGCAGCGCGGCTGTCGCCAGGGCAGGGGGTGTGAACTCCAATGCTTACTTCAGGGGACACCCTTCGTTGTTCGGCGGGGTTGCCTATCAAACGCCCTGGGAACCGCTGAGCCTGAAACTCGAATACGAGGGCAACGACTACAAGAACGAGCCGCTGGACAACCCGATCAAACAAGACCTGCCGATCAATATTGGCGTGGTCTACAAGTTGGCCGACAGCGTCGATCTGAGTGCCGCCTGGGAGCGCGGCAATACCGCGATGTTCGGCATCACCTTGCACACCAATTTCGTCAGCCGCAAGGCTCCGGCCAAAACCTACGACCCTCCTGCCGAACCCTTGCCGGCGCAGGTGCCATCGACCCCGCCTGACCAAGTCAACTGGGCCAAAGTCGCCAGCCGATTGCAGCAAAATGCCGGCTACAAAGTGAAACGCATCGCCCAGCGCGGTCCGGAGTTACTGGTGTATGGCGAGCAGTCCCGCTACTTCTACCCGGCCAAGGCCGTGGGGCGGGCCAGCCGGATTCTCGACAACAGCGTCAATCAGGACATCGACTGGTTCACCTTGGTCGATCAGCGTTACGACATGTCGATAGAAGAAACCAGCGTGCCGCGCGAAACCTTCCGTGCGGTGCTGAACAATGACCAACCGCTCAAAGACCTGCACCGTACGACTGAGGTCAATCCGGCGCTGGCTCACCAGGAAACCACGCTCTATACCCAAGCGCTGGACCCGTTCAATTATGGCTTCGGCCTCGGGTACAAACAGAACATTGGCGGCCCTGACGGACTGCTCTATCAGTTCACCGCCGATGCCGATGCGCAGTACCGTTTTACCCGGGACATCTGGTTGAGCGGCATGCTCAGCGCCAACCTGTTAAACAACTACGACAAGTTCACCTACGATGCGCCGAGCGGGCTACCTCGCGTGCGCACCGATCTGCGCAAATACCTGACCACCTCCGATGTGACGATGCCAACATTCCAGCTCAACCATGCGGTGCAACTGGATCAGAACCTGTATGGCATGGTCTACGGCGGCTATCTGGAATCAATGTTTGCCGGGATCGGCAGCGAAGTGCTTTATCGGCCTGTGGGGCAGCGTTGGTCTGTGGGCGCGGACTTGAACTTCGTCCGCCAGCGCGACTTCAATCAAGGCTTTGGATTGCGTGATTACCAGACCGTGACCGGCCATGTGACCAGCTATACAGAGCTGCCCGGTGATGTGAAAGCGGCCGTCAGCGTCGGGCGTTATCTGGCGCGTGACTGGGGCACCACCGTGGACCTGTCGCGCGAGTTCAATAACGGCGTGAAGTTTGGCGCCTGGGTGACGCTGACCACGGCGTCGAAAGAAGACTATGGCGAGGGCAGTTTCGATAAAGGGATCTATATTTCCATACCGTTCGACGAAATGATGAGTACCTCGACGATGCGTCGGGCCAATATCGTCTGGGCTCCACTGACCCGCGATGGCGGTGCGCGCCTGAACCGCGCCTACTCGCTGCAGACCATGACTGACGGGCGTGACGGCGACCTGTTCTACAACAACTTCGAGAAGATCACGCAATGATGGTATGGGTCAGGCGTTTGGTCGAGTTGCCATTCTGGTTTCGCGGGCTGGCCTTTGCCGCCGTCACCCTGGTTCTGTTGGTTGCGGGTTTGCGCCCGCAGCCAATCCCGGAACTGTTCGTCCAGGAGGACAAGCTTCATCACTGGATCGGTTTCCTGGTCTTTGCGTTTAGTAGTCGCCTGGCTTTCCCGCGGCAGAAGTGGTGTTGGTTAGCCTTGGGTTGTTTGCTCACCGGTGTGCTCATCGAGGGCGCGCAAGGTTTACTGCCGCTGCGCACGGCATCGCCCTACGACATGCTGGCAAACAGTTTTGGCGTGTTGACGGGGCTGCTGCTGGCTTGGCGCTGGCTGCGCTGAGAAGAGGGCGGGACGGGGTTGCTACCCCGTACCCGCCCTTTGTTTTGTCATATCGAGGCGCTGGGTGCGTCTGTTTGAATGCAAGTCATTGTGCCGCCCAGGTCAGCACTTCCTTCCTGACCGCTAACACCGATGCCTTCGTGCATGGGGTTATGTCTGTCTTCACCCGCCAGGGTAAACCCCTCCAGCAATCCACCTGACTTCTCTCAATGTCTGCGGGCGAATAGCCTGTGCGGGGATCACGGCGCCGAAGCGCCGTTGGGAAGTTGGGAGCCGGGTTCAAGTCTTGGATAGCGCTGAACGCGCCTGAGGCGTTGTTAATAGATGTCTTTGGAAAACAACGTGAAGGGCGTCTTGATCAAAATCTTTATGTCGAGCCACAACGACCAGTTGTTGATGTAGTTGAGGTCGATTTCCACACGTTTCTGCATCTTGTCGATCGTCTCGGTTTCACCACGGCAGCCGCTGATCTGCGCCAGGCCGGTAATGCCCGGTTTGATCCGGTGCCGTGCCATGTATGCGCGGATCTTGCCTGTGTAGTAGTCGTTGTGGGCGACGGCGTGCGGGCGCGGCCCTACCAACGCCATATGCCCCTGTAGAACGTTGAAAAACTGCGGCAACTCATCAATGGACGTGCGTCGTATAAAGCGCCCGATCGGCGTTATACGGGTGTCCTGGCGACTGGCCTGCTGAACCTGATGATCATCGTGCAGGCGCATCGAGCGGAACTTCCAGACCTTGATGATCTTGCCATTCCAGCCGTGACGCTCTTGTTTGAAGATGACTGGGCCGGGTGACGATAGCTTCACCGCGAGCGCAATCACCAACAGCAGCGGACTGAAGCCGATAAGTGCCAGGGCGGCCAGGCTTCTGTCGAGCAGCGCCTTGCTCAGCGCCGCCGTCGGGTAACTGGTCAGCGGGCTTTCATTGAGATGGATGGCCGGCAAACCATCCACCTCGCTGATGGAGTGATTGAGCAACGTCATGCTGCCCAGGTCGGGTACCCAAACGACGTCCACGTTCGAGTCAAGAAGATCGATATACAGCGCTTCGACCTGTTTGGCTTCACTCAGCGACAACGCAATGTACAGCCGCCGGATATCGTGAACCCTGATGAGTTCGCGCAGCTCCTCCAACGGGCCCACGACTTTGTGTGTGTTGAGGTTGGTCGACAGCTGGTTCGGTTTAGCGCTGATCAGGCCAATCAGCGGCGGATATTCAGTCATCGCCAGCTTGTCCGCCAGTTTTACCGCCAGTGGGTCGGTGCCGATAATCAGTGTGTTGTTCTGGCTGTGCAACTGCCGATGGTAGTGCCTGGAGATGCTGTGCAACGGCAAGTACAGCAACGCTTGCAGACAAAAACCGGCCAGCGCCCAGATCAGGATGACCTCCCGGGAAAACAGCTCACTGGTTTTGCTGAGAAATCCGATGCTCGTCAACCCGGTTAACGTCAGCAACCAGCCGAGCAGCAGGCGTCCCAATCCGGTGAGGTAGCCGTGGCGTTTGTGATAGACCTGCAGCAGCGAGTAGGAAGGCACCGAACCCAGGAAGGTGAGCACCGCAAGCACACGGTAGTGGGCCTCGACTTCACCGGTTTGATAAAAGGCGAGGGCAAATAGCAGCGCATTGACCGACGTGATTGCAATTGCCCATTGTCCCCAGAATGTAAGTCCTTTGGTGATGCTGTTGCGATTAATACGATGATGTTCCATAGCGGTATCCCTCGGGCGTGCGCCACGTTGTATTCGAGTCGACGGTTAATAACTGGCAGCCACGCACAAAGAGCCAATACACCGCCATCAATGTGTATTGATAGGCGTGTATAACGGCGGGCCTGAAAGAACGAGTCGGGTAGTTTTGTTGTTTTGTTTGATGTCGGCTGGCACGTTTCTTAGTGGCCGGTTTTATACTAATCCCTTACTCTTTTCGGGTATCAGACGATTTATAACGGGTGCACTCTTGCTCGGGCAGTTATAAAACGTCGTACAGTTCTAATAGGCGGGCGGTCAAAAAAAAGCTATAAAATTTCGACCGCTATGTATGGGTTTGGCAGTGGGGGTATGGAGCAACATGAGGAAATGGCGTGCACCACTGTATTGCGCATGACAGTGCAATCGTGGCGAGGAGGCAGGTATTAAAACGTACGGCGTGTCGATGCAGATGAGGTGTCGCATATATTGTTATTTTTGTAGTTGCGACGTCAGCAATCAGTGGGCTACTCGAATCCTTTGTGCCAGGCAATAGCCGCGATTTCTGACTGAGCGTAAGAGCCGTGCGCCATTCGCCGCGTTTTTGAACTTAGTTTGCAAACGGCTCAAGCACATTTCGAGGCCGCTGTAGCGTTCGGGATCTTTTTCAATACGCAAGATGAGATCGGTTTTGCTCAGAACACGCCGGTCGTTGAGTACCAGTTGTGTGAGCATCAAGGCTTCCGTGCCGGTAAGAGCAATAGTGATATCGTCTTTGATCAATGTGCGTTCGTCACCATTGAACCACCAGGTCTCCGGGTTGTTCAGTAGTTCTTTACTGCGGCTTACTGCCGAGATGAACTCTTCATCGGCCAACGGCTTTTTCAGAAAGCGGTCTATTCCGAAATGCGAGAAGTGGTTAAGTTCGGAGTGTTCCGAGTTGAGCGTGATCAAGATGATTTCCGCATCTTTCTGATTTTTCCGAATGAAGCTGACATCGTTCAAGGATATGTCAGCCTGGTCGAGCAATATATGACTGAAGCGTTTTTTTCTGATCTGTTCGCTGCTGAGTTTTCCAGACTCGATTTCAAAGTGGGAACACAAGCGCTGTGCGAGAAGAGACTCGATGGCTTGTCGTGCAAGTTGATCGCGGGTGAAGATCAGAAAGTTATTGCTGGGGGTATTCACAATTAAGGCTCCTTCCTAGATAGGTGAAATGGATGCGGATTAAATAATTTCGGTGGGTGAGTAGTAGCGACCTTGGAAAAAGTCGAATGGCATGCTCCGGGCCAGCGTATGGAGAGCTCTATGCTCCACGCGGTCCGCGATGAATTTGATTTTGCTGTTATGGATCATGCTGCTCAGGCAGTCATAGGATCGGTTGAAAAAGTCCTGACTGTTGTCGACCATGATGTCAAAGTTTGATTTTGTCAGATCAACTTTCACATAGTCGAAAAAGTCCAGGCTGATCAGAGACTCGGCGCTGTCATCGCTCAAGTCATACCCCTCGAACGCAATTTCGACCCCGTTATCCTTCAACAAATGAATGTGACTGATAATGGTTCTTTTTTCTTTTAGGTTGTTTGCCCTGAACGATCCCACCTGAATGCTGGGCACTAATTGTTGTTCGTGGGCCTTCAATGTCGCTTGAATGCTGTTCATCTCCTTGATCAAGGCGTTATCCAGTAAAGCGGAGTGGCTCATCGTTACAAATTTTCTGTTTGGATTATTGGCCAATGCTTCTGGATGGGGCGTCGATTGCGGGACGGTATTTAACCGGATGCGCGCCAGTACTTCGCGATAAAGAACCAGCGGATGATTGTCGCGCCGTGGTTGATAGGCATTAAGGTGTGCGTGATGTTTTACGGCCTTGGCATAGAACTCACTACCAAACAAATCATTGTTTCTATTGAGTATCGATTGCCTGAAAAAACTTAAAGTAAAACTTTCTTGAATGGCGTGTTGCTTGCTCGGTTCCATGACTTAGCTCCTTTGAGAGTTCCCCGTATGCTATTTGACCGACATGACCCCTCGTAACAGTCGGTAGCCATAGCCTCTAACGCTGTAAATTGTGTTGATGCCGAAATGTGTCTTTATTTTGTTTCTGAGTCGACTGATGGACTTTTCGAGGACGCGTGAGTCGTAGAGCTTTATATTAAGCCCCATGGATTCGGCAATGCTGTCATGGTGCAAGATATGGCCTTGCGCATTAATCAGTGCGTCCAGTACTTTTACTTCCTGATAAGCAAGATCAAGTATTAGGTTTTCGTCGCAGACATGCAGGCATGTGGAGTCCAGGGTTAACTTGACTGAGGAACTCCATTCAGGGCTATTGAGAAAAGCAGAGACCAGTTGTTCTTTTTTGTTCGGGTCGTTGGAGACAGAAATACAATGATCGGCACCCGCCTGGTAACATTCAATCTTGGCGTGAGGAGCGCTATAGTTAATGTTGGTGACGATAATTAACCCGGCATTGTTCTCGCGCAACTTTCTGATGAGCGTCAGGCTATCATCAAGATCGGCAGGGGTGGCGACCTCTATTAATAGGGCGTCAGGTGCGTCGCCTTGAACATCACTTTTAAAGGCGTTAGTGCGATCTAATGTAGAGTTGTGTAGAGGGTTTGTTACGATCAACGGTTCTAACGTACCCGTCGAACTCCAGGAGTTCCCAATGGCAATAATGCTCTTTTGGTTACTTTTGATCTTGCTATCCGTATTCATCATGCTAATGACTCATATGTGCTGGCGTCGCAATCTTAATACACAAAATACTGGAGTTATCTGACGTTTTATAACAATCGCTTCCGCTGTCTGAGGCCTGAAATTGATCATTTCGCCGTGATCAATTTCATGCTGTTCAACGACATAGCTACTTGCAGAAGCTGTATCTCGCTTGTTTTTGTGATAGGCGACTAGTTTGATACGTAGCCTCTCGGGCTACCGGGGGATCTGTGGGTTGACTTTTCCACGGCTGCACTAGGCAATGGATTCAATAGAGGGAGATGTATGATGTCCAGTAGAGGGCGCCATAAGGGGGCGGATACGCGAAAATTTGCGTATAAACTGTGCAAGGTTCACATTTTTGAGCATTGAAATTGACTTATAAGATTATTCCATAGTGTTCTATGAGTATTATCAGTGCGCCTATCATAGTGATCAACACAATGATTGCCTCTTTTTAGGGCGCAAGGATGGGCCGCTTATTTTAGTTCGTTTTTTTTGTATTGAATTTGTAATTCGTTGCAACAAATGTCTGCTTTTTTGAACAGGTCGACATTTTTCTCTGATCATCTAAGAATGCCAAGAAGTGATATCAATTAGATATCACCTCTTGAGTTGCTGAATAACTTTGCGCGAATATCAGCGCTTGGAAGGCGCAAGGCACGGACGGCGCTTGCGCATGTCCTGACCGCCAGTTCGATCAGGTGAGGCTGCAGAGGCTGCGGTTGCAGGCCAGCGCTATCGTCCAGGTGTCGCCAGCCATTCGCCGACAATTTTCTGATAGTTACCGGTGACCTTGCTCAGGTGCAGCCACTGATCGACGTACTGTTTCCAGGTGATGTCGTCGCGCGGCAGTAGATAGGCTTTTTCGCCGTACTGGAAGTACTGGCTCGGGTTGACGGCACACAGCCCCGGTTTGAGTTTTTGCTGGTACAACGCCTCGGACGCATCGGTGATCATCACGTCGGCTTTTTTGTCCAGCAGCGCCTGGAACAGCGTCACATTATCGTGAAGCATTAGCTGCGCCTTGGGCAGGAAGGCATGCACAAACGCTTCATTGGTGCCGCCAGCCGGTTCGATCAACCGCACCGTTGGCTGGTTGATCTGTTCGATGGTCTGGTAGCGCGACTGATCTTCGCAGCGCACCAACGGCACCTTGCCGTCGACGTCGAGGGTGCTGCTGAAGAACGCCTTTTTCTGCCGCTCCAGCGTTACGGAGATGCCGCCCATCGCGATGTCACATTTGCCCGCGAGCAGATCGGGCATCAGGGTTTTCCAGGTGGTTTGCACCCATTGCACCTTGGCCCCCAGGCTGTCAGCCAGTGAGCGGGCCATCGCAATGTCGATGCCTTCGTACTCGCCGTTTTCGTTTTTGTAGGTGTAGGGTTTGTAATCGCCGGTGGTGCA
This sequence comes from Pseudomonas sp. 5Vm1k, assembly GCF_056161485.1. Lineage (NCBI taxonomy): Bacteria > Pseudomonadati > Pseudomonadota > Gammaproteobacteria > Pseudomonadales > Pseudomonadaceae > Pseudomonas > Pseudomonas sp. 5Vm1k. Next base: position 534,834 of record NZ_JBSPCZ010000002.1, on the reverse strand, counting down.
GACCGTTAGCTGGCCCTGCTGGATGACGCTGTCCAGATGCGAAGGCGTTTCCTGTGCGTGCACGCCCCAGGGCAGGGCGAGCAATCCGCAGAGGATCAAGGTGTTTTGTTTGTGATTCATATAGTCGGCGCTCACTTTCAAATCCTATGAGAGGTGCGCCGAGTATCGCCCAAAGCAATAGCTGTTTGTTGCTTCAACGCTTGAGTTGCGAAAGGCATCCCAACCCTGCCAGGGTCGCTTCGACTGCGTGCTCCAGCGGCGTGTGCGGTTCACTCCCGAGCACCGCCAGCAAACGACTGTTGTCCATGCGCAGCGGCTGCTGCCACAGGTAACGCATCTCCAGCAGTTCGCGCAGGGTGGTCACGAACGGCGAGACGAGACGCGCCAGCCACCAGGGGAATGCACGCACTTTCGCCTGGCCGCCATGTCGTTCGACGCATCGGGCGATGGCGGCGGCAATCCGGGTGCCATCCGCGTCCCAATGCCCGGCCATGTGGAAGGACGAGAAGGGCGTCAGGTTTTCCCGAACATTCAGCAATTGCACGATGGTCTGCGCGGCGTCCGGCAAATAGGCCCACTGATGGCCCACGCCGGGATCGCTCGGCAACTGAATGCGCTTCACCGCTTGCCCGGGCTTGATCATCCCTTGGGAAAACCAACTGTTGCCGGCCCGTGGACCAAAAAAATCCCCGGCTCGTAGCACAATTGCCCGCGCGCCTTGCTGCGTTGCGGTGAGCAAGCGTTGTTCCAGTTCAACGCGGATCAGGCCTTTGCGGGTCTGCGGGTGCTGAGGTGAATCCTCGGTCAACAGCGGGAAGGCATCCGGGCCAAAGTTGTAGACCGTGCCTGGCAACACAATGGTGGCGCCTTCCTGCCGGGCCGCCGCGATGGAGTTGTCCATCATCGGCAGCACCCATTCATTCCAGCGGCGATAGCCGGGCGGATTGACCCCATGGATCAGCACACTGCAACCCCGGGCGGCGTGCATCACGTCCTCGCGGTTCAGCGCATCGCCCCGTAGGTAGAGAATGCCCTCGCGGGTTTCGCTGCTTTGGCTGAGCCCGCGCTGCAGAGCCTGGACTTGCCATCCCGCATCGCGCAATTGGCGTGCCACTTCACCGCCGATGCCTCCGGTGGCTCCCAGTACCAAAACCTTATTGCTGTGCGCCATAGCCGCTTCTCCCAAATTGAGAAGTCATTCTCGTGCCGCAGACAGGATGAAAGAAATTGCTGAATATCCACGACTAGCTATACATTTATGTATGACTAAATCGATTGGCTGGGAACTCTATCGAAGCTTTCTGGCGGTGCTGAGCCACGGCTCGCTGTCCGCTGCCGCGCGTGCGTTGGGCATTACCCAGCCCACCGTGGGCCGGCACATTGCCGAGCTGGAAGCGTCGTTCAAACAAACGCTGTTCACCCGTTCAAGAACCGGGTTGATGCCCACCGAGGCGGCATTGACCCTACGCAGTTATGCCGAGGCCATGAGCAGCAACGCGGCCGCCCTGGAGCGGGCGATGGCCGGGCATGGGCAAACCACTGGCGGCACGGTGCGCATTACGGCCAGCGAAGTGATTGCTGTGGAGGTACTGCCACCCGCGTTGGCGCAGCTACGGCAGGCGCATCCGCAACTGATCATTGAAGTGGTCGCCAGCAACCGCGTGCAGGACTTGTTGCAACGGGAGGCCGACATTGCGGTGCGCATGACCCCGCCGAAACAGGAACAGCTCATCGCGCGCGGTGTCGGTCACGTCGGGATCGGGCTCTACGCGCAGGCTGATTATCTGCACCGGCAGGGCACGCCTGAGCGGCCGGCGGATCTGGCGCGGCACACGTTGATTGGTTTCGATACTGAAACGCCGTTCTTGCGTGCAGCGAGCAAGCAGGTGCCGGGATGGACCCGCGAAGCGCTTTCACTGCGTTCTGACAGCGACCTGGCTCAGCTCGCCTTGATCCGGGCAGGCGCCGGCATCGGGTTTTGCCAGTCGCCGCTGGCCAGGCGCGATGCCAACCTGGTGCGGGTATTGCCCGAACACTTCAACTTCCAGCTGGACGCCTGGGTCACCATGCATGAAGACCTGCGCAACAGCCCGCGCTGCAAAGTGGTCTTCGATGCATTGGTGCAGTGTTTACTGGCGCATACCGCTATTTAACCGCATACACCTTGCGCACATACCGCGTGCTTTTCCACGCACACGGCGCTCCTTGCGGCACGAACACCGTGTCGCCGGTGTTGACCGTTACGCTTGATCCATCCGGTGCGAGCAGGGTCACGCTGCCTTCAATCAAGTGCATCAGCTCATTGAGCTTGTGCGCTCGGCCATGGCGTTCGTAAGGCGTCGAATCCCAGACGCCTACGCGCAGATCGGTTGCCGCGTCTTCGAAGGCATTGCGCGACCGACATTGCGGTGTCGGGCCGATCAGTATTTGCGGCTCCGGCGCTGCTGAAGGCGAGAGCATTGCCAGCGGGTCAATCAAGGTCAGGCCGGGTGTCGGCACCTCGGTTTTCATGGCACAAAATGCCCACTGTGTGCCGGGGTGCGCCTCGATTCGCAGCGTCGTGCCGCGACCGATCACCGCGCTGGCGCCAACCCCCAGTTCCAGCGTCTGCTCAGGGGTTTTCAGTACTACGTGACCGGCGTGGACTACCAGCACTTCGGTGTGCGGAAAATCATCGAGATCAAACACGTCTCCGGTTTCGACGATGCCTGCAGACACGCCATCGACACCGGACCAAGCGAGGTGGCGAGTATCGATAAACGGATCGGCCGCACTCAGTGCCAGCGTTTTGAAAGGCGTGACAACGCGGCTGCCGTCGGCGCGCGCCAACAGCAGAATGGTAGGTTGGGACATACGGGTGACGCTCCAGACAATAAAGGTGTGGTTGTGATCAGCCGATGGCCTGGGTGACCAAAGCGAACTGGGAGATGCCGTTGGCCGCTTGCGGTGGCGTGCCACGGGCCATTTGCGCCACGGTATCGACCTGCTTCAGGCCAGCGCTTTCCAGCCAGTCGCTCAAACCGCAATCCGCCGGGATGTCGATGCGCACGAAGGTTTCCGGCACCTGGGCCAGCAACTCTGCGATCAGGTGTTGGGCCTGCTCAAGATTTTCGGCAACCACCGGGCCGATACCTCGCCCCCGGCCGTAGGGGCGGAGCATGGCGAAGCTGCGCAACTGGCCGTCGCGCTCGATGCCTACCGAAGACTCGATGACATCGAACAAATCGGTCATCACTGCTCGGCGATCCAGCCCGGTCCCGCCGTTGGCCAGTTCCAGCACCCGCGCCTGATCAGCGTTACGCAGCGGCCGACAGGTTTCACCCTCGGCCAGCGGCGTAGGGGCAGGGGGTTGCACCAGGCCCTGATGTTGCTGAACCCGACCAAACTCGACAAAACCCTGGCTGACGTACAGCGGCGCGCCGGCGAGGGTCGCGTTTAAAATCGGTGTGCGTGACTGGCACGCCTCAAGCGCCAGTTCCATCAACTTGCGACCGATGCCCTTGCCCTGATAGTCGTCACTGACAATCACCAGCCCAATGGTGGCGAAATCCCCTTGAGGGCAGGCGAACGCCGTACCGATCAGACGCTCGCCATCCAGCGCGACAAAGCCATCGCTGATGCGCAACACCATCGCCCAGTCGTCCAGCCGATGGGGCCATTTCAACTGCACCGACAAGGCATGGGCGGCGGTCAGATCGGCGTCGGTCATCGGGCGATAAAGGTAGGGGGCGGACATGGCGAGTCTCCGTTGAACAGTGTGCAGGTGCGGCCGATTTTCCGGCGTGATGGTGCCTGTATCCCATCTGCGTGAAGGCCTGACAAGAGGGCTCGAAACATTCGGCAGATTCCGCGAGACAGAGGCCACAAGACCACACTTGCTGCTTAATTGCACCGCAAGGTCGGCAGCAAATGCTTGGGCTTTTTTTCTACGATGGAAGCCTGAGTCAACGACTCGCCGACCCTATTTGGAGTGCTCCATGGATAGCTTCGATCCTCGTCTTATCGCTGTGCGCAGCGCTCACTTTATCGGCGGCCAATACCGCGACGCTCAACCGGGACTGGAGGTGGTGCGGCCCTCGGATGGCCAGGTGTACGCTGAGTTGCCGATTGCCGATGCCGACCTGGTGGACGAAGCGGTCAACAATGCCTGGCAGGCCTTCAACCGCAGTGATTGGGCCAGCCGCCCGCCCCGGGAGCGCGCGCGAGTGATGCGGCGTTGGGCCGATTTGATCGAAGCGGACGCCGAGATTCTCGCACCGTTGGAAGCCGTCGGCTCGACCCGCCCGCATAAAGACGTGATCGCCTGGGACATTCCTTATGTCGCCGAAGGCATTCGTTTTTTTGCTGAGCTGGCGGACAAGCACGGCGGCCAAGTCGCAGCGACCCAGACTGAGCGACTCGGCATGCAGATCGCCGAACCCTACGGCGTGATCGCGGCCATCGCGCCGTGGAATTTTCCGCTGAGCATGGCTTCCTGGAAAGTCGCCCCGGCACTGGCGGCAGGCAATGCCGTGGTGCTCAAACCGTCGGAACTGACGCCGTTCTCCAGCCTGCGTTTTGCCGAACTGGCGTTGCAGGCGGGCGTTCCGGCGGGGATTTTCAACGTGGTACAGGGCGATGGCCGCACCACCGGCGATGCTTTGTGCCGTCACCCACGCATCGGCAAAGTGACCTTCACCGGTTCCACCGCGACCGGGTCGAGCATTATGTCCACCTGCGCACTGGTGGGGCCCAAACCGGTCACGCTGGAGCTGGGTGGCAAGAGTCCGCAACTGGTGTTCGCCGATATCCCGGACATCGCCAAAACTGCGCGCACCGTGGCGCTGGCGATTACCGGTAACGCCGGGCAGGTCTGCGTGTCCGGTTCGCGGCTGTTGATTCAGCGCTCGATCATGGAGCCGTTTGTCGCGCACTTGCAGGCGTATTTCGAAGAGCTGCGCCCCGGCCCGACCTGGTCGCCGCAGAGCACGCTGTCACCGATCATTTCCCGGCTCCAGGCCAGTCGTATTGACGGCATCGTCCAGCGCTCGCGCCAGGCCGGGGCCGAAGTGCTGACCGGCGGCGGATTGTTTGAAGGGCTGGGCGGTGCTTACTACCAGCCGACGCTGCTGGCCGGCCTCGACAATCAGAATCCGGCGGTCTGCGAAGAGATCTTCGGCCCGGTGCTGACGGTGCAGGCGTTCGATGATGAAGAACAGGCGCTGAGCCTGGCCGCCCACGCCACTTATGGATTGGCGGCGGGGGTGCACACGGCCGACATCAACCGCGCCTTGCGGCTGGTGCGCAAGCTGGAGGCGGGGACGGTGTGGGTCAACCGTTACGGGCGCAGTAACGACTACATCCTGCCGACTGGCGGCTACAAGCGTTCCGGCATCGGCAAGGATCTGGGGCGTGAAGCGTTCGAGGCCAATTTGCGCTTCAAAAGCGTGCTGATCGATATCCTCCAATAACTCACAAATCCCCCTGTGGGAGCGGGCTTGCTCGCGAAAAGGGAGTGTCAGTCGACATTAATGCTGGCTGACACACCGCCTTCGCGAGCAAGCCCGCTCCCACAGGATCTCGGCAGACAACAGATCTTCAACAAGCCAAACGGGCGCTTCCTCAAGGAAGCGCCCGTTTTTATTCCGTCCGGCGCAGTTTCTGCGGCCAATCGCGGCACACGCAGGTCGCACAGGGCTATAAAGGTCCATAAGAGCGCACAAATACGGGGTTTGCCCAAGGCTGGAGCGAGCCGCAAAGTCTGCTGAGGGGGGTGGCTAAAACGGTGGTTTGTATCGGGCAGAGGCTGCTTTTAACGCCATCTGCTGATTTCACGGTGTTGTAATGACGGTGTGCTGCAGCGTTGCATCAGCGCTTCGCAAATGAAGCAAATGCTCGTCGCGCCATGACCTCAACGAACTTCAGGACCGCACTCAATGAGCTTTCTTCGCCCCAAATTCATTACGTTCGACTGCTACGGTACGCTGACCAATTTCCACATGGGCACGATGACTCGCGAGCTTTTCGCTGATCGCGTTCCTGCCGAGCAGATGGATCAGTTCGTCAAGGATTTCTCGGCCTATCGCCTGGACCAGGTCATGGGTGACTGGATGCCCTACGACGAAATTCTTAAGACCGCCCTGGCTCGCACCTGCAAGCGTTGGGGCATCGAATACCGCGACGAAGGCCAGCTGTATTACGACGCCGTACCGACCTGGGGCCCGCACCCGGACGTGCCGGCCGGCCTGTCGAAAATTGCCGACAAAATCCCCCTGGTGATTTTCTCCAACGCCAGCAACAGCCAGATCATGTCCAACGTCGACAAGCTCGGCGCGCCGTTCCACAAGGTCTTCACCGCGGAACAGGCCCAGGCCTACAAACCGCGTCTGGCAGCGTTCGAGTACATGCTCGACAACCTCAACTGCGGCCCGGAAGACATCTTGCATGTGTCCTCCAGCTTCCGTTACGACCTGATGCCGGCCCACGACATGAAGATCAAAAACAAGGCCTTCGTCGCCCGTGGTCATGAAGTCCCGGGCAATGCCTTCTACGGCTACCAGCAGATCACCGATATCGGTGGGCTCGCGGCACTGGTTGGTCTCTGAGTCACTACCGCAAAAGGGGTTGGACATGGGCAGTGAATCCTACTGGCTCGACACCGCACCGGCCTTCACCGGTGCCCAGCTCGGCGCATTGCCGGGACAGGTCGACGTGGCCATCGTCGGTGGTGGTTTCACCGGTCTGGCGGCGGCCCGGGCGTTGGCCCTGAAGGGCGCCAGTGTGGTGGTGCTCGAAGCCGGACGGGTGATCGGCGAAGCCTCGGGGCGCAACGGCGGTCAGTGCAACACCGGGGTGGCCCAGGATTACGCCGGGCTCAGCGCCAGCCTCGGTGCCGACAAGGCCCGGGCCTATTACCAGGCCTACGAAAGCGCCGTGCAAAGCGTGGTGTCACTGGTGGAGCAGGAGCAGATTGCTTGCGACCTGATCCGCAACGGCAAGCTCAAGTTGGCCGCCAAGCCGATGCACTACGAAGGCCTGGCGCGGACCTGCGAATTGATTCGCAAGGAAGTCGATGCCGAGGTCGAGTTGCTCTCCGCCGAGCAGACCCGCGCTGAAGTGAATTCGGCGCAGTTCCACGGTGGCTTGCTGCAGCGTAACGGCGTGCAGATGCACGTCGGGCGTTTCGGCGTCGGCCTGGCCGAAGCGGCGGCACGCCACGGCGCGCTGATTCATCAAGGCACCTCGGTGCTGGACTGGAAAGCCCTGGCCGGCGGTTATCAGGTCAACACCAGCAAAGGTTCGCTGCACGCCGGGCAGGTTTTGCTGGCCACCGGCGCCTGTCAGCACGGTGGTTTGGGCTGGTATCGGCGGCGCATCGTTCCGGTGGGCAGTTTTGTCATCGCCACCGAAGTGCTTTCAAAAGAGTTGATCGAGCAACTGCTGCCGGGCCGTCGCGCTTATGTCACCAGCCGCATGATCGGCAATTACTTCCGCCTGACCCCGGACAACCGCCTGCTGTTCGGCGGCCGTGCCCGGTTCGCGATGTCCGACAGCGTCAACGACGCCAAGAGCGGCAAGGTGCTGCAAGCGGCGATGGTGCAGATGTTCCCGCAGTTGGCCAACGTGAAAATCGATTACTGCTGGGGCGGGTTGGTGGACATGACGTCCGACCGTTTGCCTCGGGCCGGCCAGCACGGCGGGGTTTATCACTCCATGGGCTACAGCGGCCACGGGGTGCAGATGTCGGTGCACATGGGCCAGGTCATGGCCGAAGTGATGGCCGGCAAGGTCGAGGCCAACCCGTGGCGCGAACTCGACTGGCCGGCGATCCCCGGGCATTTCGGCAAGCCGTGGTTCCTGCCGTTCGTGGGCGCCTATTACCGCTTCCAGGATTATTTGCATTGAGTTGATGTTGTGGCGTCACCGTCGTTTGCGTTTCAACGCTCCGGACAACCCGAGCCTTCTCATTATCGACAGGTACAACTGATATGACTGACAAAAAGATCGACTCCCCACTGATCTCCGGCCAAGAAAGCCTGCGAGTGTTTGAAGGCCTCAATCGCGGCATGTCGCGCCGCAACGCTCTGCAAATGCTCGGCGTAGCGGGTGTCGCCGCAGCGGGCGCCGGCAGCCTGTTTGGTGCCGCCGGCAAACTGTTCGCCGAAGAAGCCGCCACCCCCGGCAAAGGCAAGCCAGGTGGGCGGATTCGTGTCGCCGGCATGTCCAGTTCCACCGCCGACACCCTCGACCCGGCCAAAGGTGCGCTGTCCACCGACTACGTGCGCCACTTCATGTTCTACAACGGCCTGACCCGTTTCGACACGCACCTGGTGCCGCAACTGGAATTGGCCGAGCGCATCGACAACACCGACGCCACGCTGTGGACCATCACCCTGCGCAAGGACGTAACCTTCCACAACGGCAAGACCCTCAGCGCCGCTGACGTGGTGTACTCGCTGTCGCGGCACAAGGACCCGCTGACCGGTTCCAAAGTCATGCCACTGATGGAGCAGTTCGCCGAGATCAAGGCCACCGGCACCAATGAAGTACAGATCCGCCTCAGTGCGCCGAACGCCGAGCTGCCGTCGATCCTCGCCGTGTCGCACCTGCTGATCGTTCCCGAAGGCACAACTGACTTCAACCAGGGCATCGGCACCGGGCCGTTCAAGGTCAAGGAATTCAAACCGGGCGTGCGTTCGATTGCCGCGCGCAACACCGGCTACTGGAAACCCGGTCTGCCGTACCTCGACGAGATCGAGTTCATCGCGATTGCCGACGAACCGTCGCGAGTCAACGCGCTGCTGTCCGGCGACGTACACATGATCAACGAGGTCAACCCGCGCTCCACCACCCGGATCAAGGCCAGCGCCAAGCACCGGGTCGTCGATGCGCCATCGGGCAACTACACTGACTTGATCATCCGTCAGGATCAGATGCCCGGCAAAAGCGCGGAATTCACCCAGGCCATGAAGCACCTGATGGACCGTGAACAGATCAAATCCGCCGTATTCCGTGGCTTTGCCGTGGTCGGTAACGACCATCCGATTGCCCCCGGTTCGCGCTACTACAACGCCGACCTGCCGCAAACCGTCTACGACCCGGAAAAAGCCAAGTTCCTGCTCAAGAAGGCCGGCATGGAAAGCATCAGCATGCCGCTGGTCGCGTCGCCAGCCGCCACCGGTTCGGTGGACATCGCCGTGCTGTTGCAGCAATCGGCGAAACAGGCCGGGCTCAAGCTCGACGTCAACCGCTTGCCGAGCGACGGCTACTGGTCCAACCACTGGATGAAACACCCGCTGAGCTTCGGCAACATCAACCCGCGACCGAACGCCGACGTGATGTTCTCGCAGTTCTTCCAGTCGAAGGCGCCGTGGAACGAGTCCGGTTGGCAGAACGACCAGTTCGACCAGTTGCTGATGCTTGCTCGCGGTGAAACCGACGACGCCAAGCGCAGCAAGATGTACGCGGACATGCAAACCCTGGTGCATGACCACAGCGGCATCGGCGTGCCGGTGTTCATCAGCAACATCGATGGCGTCGACCAGCGCATCAAAGGCTATGGCAGCAATCCGCTGGGTGGCTTCATGGGTTACATGTTCGCCGAGCAGGTCTGGCTGGACGCTTGATGGGTAGTTGGGTTGTACGTCAGGGACAGTGCAGGAGGGTAGGCGATGAATAGCAACACACTGTGGTTGATCGGCCGGCGTCTGGGCGCCGCGATCGTGACTTTGTTGATCGTGTCCATGGTCGTGTTTGCGATCACGGCGGTACTGCCGGGGGACGCGGCGCAACAATCCCTCGGGCAGTTCGCCACGCCGGAACAGGTGGCGGCACTGCGCCTGAAACTGGGGCTCGACCAGCCCGGTGTGCTGCGTTACCTGCACTGGTTGATGAACCTGCTCAGCGGCGACATGGGCCTGTCGGTGTCCAACGCGATGCCGGTCGGCGAGTTGATGGCCGGCCGCGTGCCCAACACCCTGATGCTGGCGGCCGCCACCGCGCTGGTTTCGGTGCCGGTGGCATTGATCCTGGGCATCGGTTCGGCCATGGGCCGGGGCGGGCGCATCGACAGCTTTCTGAGCTTCTTCACCTTGGCCATGGTCGCCGTCCCGGAGTTTCTGGTGGCGACCCTGGCGGTACTGATATTTGCGGTGAACCTTGGCTGGTTGTCGGCGCTGTCGTATGCCAGCGACATCACCTCGCCGTGGCAATTCATGCGCACTTACGCTCTGCCGGTGATGACCCTGTGCTGCGTGATCGTCGCGCAAATGGCCCGCATGACTCGCGCCGCCGTCATTGATCAACTCGACAGTCCTTACGTGGAAATGGCCCGGCTCAAGGGTGTCAGCCCGATGCGCATCGTGCTGCGCCATGCCTTGCCCAACGCGATCGGGCCGATTGCCAACGCCATCGCCCTGAGCCTTTCGTACCTGCTGGGCGGGGTGGTGATTGTCGAGACGATCTTCAACTACCCCGGCATCGCCAGCCTGATGGTCGATGCCGTGACCAACCGTGACATGGCGCTGGTCCAGGCCTGCACCATGCTGTTTTGTACCGCGTACCTGGGGTTGGTGCTGATTGCCGACCTGTGCGCGATTCTGTCTAATCCGAGGCTGAGAAACCAATGAACAATCTCATTGTGAAATCGACGCCTGCGACCCCTGACCTGTCGGTTGGCAAGGTGTCCCATGGCCCGGCGTGGCTGGGTCTGATCGGCGCCGCGATGTGTGTGATCTGGTTGCTGGTGGCGGTTTTCGGCCCATGGCTGGCGCCGCACCCGGTGGGTGAAGTGGTCTCCGATAATGTCTTCGATAGCATCAGTGCTCTTTACCCGTTTGGCACCGATTACCTGGGCCGCGACATGCTCAGCCGTGTGCTTGTCGGTGCACGGTTCACCGTTGGCCTGGCGTTGATCGCGGCGGTATTGGCCAGCGGCCTGGGCACCAGTTGCGCGTTGCTATCAGTGGTATCGCCGAAATGGCTGGATGAAGTGATCAGCCGTTTGATGGATGCCTTTATCTCGATCCCGAGCAAGATGCTGGCGCTGATCATGGTTTCGGCTTTTGGTTCGTCGGTGACCTTGTTGATCTGCACCGCCGTCCTGAGTTTCACCCCCGGCGCATTCCGCATTGCCCGCAGCATGGCGGTGAACATCGAAGCCCTGGAATACGTGCAAGTCGCCCGTACCCGTGGCGAGCGCCGCTTGTACATCGCTTGCGTGGAAATCCTGCCGAACATGCTCAACCCGGTGCTAACGGACCTGGGCCTGCGTTTCGGTTTCATCGTCTTGCTGCTCAGCGGCATGAGTTTCCTCGGCCTCGGCGTGCAACCGCCGGATGCCGACCTCGGCTCGCTGGTGCGGGAGAACATCGGTGGCCTCAACCAGGGCGCGCCGGCCATCGTGATTCCGGCGCTGGCCATCGGCACCCTGACCATTGGCGTGAATCTGTTCATCGACAGACTGTCGTCCCGACGTAGTCGCCGCACGGGAGGGCATTGAAATGAGCGAATTGATTCGAGTCGAAGACCTGCGCGTGGTCGCCTGTGGCGAGCGCGGTGAAACGGAAATCGTCAAAGGCGTGAGCTTCGCCCTGGAAAAAGGTGAAGTGTTGGCACTGATCGGTGAGTCCGGTTCCGGCAAGACCACCATCGCCTTGGCGCTGTTGGGTTATGCGCGGCGCGGCTGCCGGTTGTCCGGCGGCGTGGTGCAGGTCGGCGAGCACAACATGCTCGCCCTCAGCGAAAAGGAATTGCAGGGACTGCGCGGCAACCGGGTGTCGTACATCGCGCAAAGCGCGGCGGCGGCGTTCAACCCGGCGAAAAAGTTGATTGATCAAGTGGTGGAGGGCGCATTGATTCATGGCCTCGGCACTCGCGCCGTGCTGGAAGCCAAAGCCATCCAATTGTTTCGCGACCTGGCGTTGCCGGACCCGGATCACATTGGCCAGCGCTACCCGCATCAGGTGTCGGGCGGGCAACTGCAACGGGTGATGGCGGCGATGGCGTTGATCAGCGATCCGTTGCTGGTGGTGCTCGATGAGCCGACTACCGCCCTCGACGTCACCACGCAGATCGACGTGCTTCGTGCCTTTAAACGGGTGGTCCGGGAACGCGGCGCGACGGCAGTCTACGTGTCCCACGACCTTGCGGTGGTCGCGCAAATGGCCGATCAGATTGTCGTGCTCAACGGCGGCCAGATCTTCGAACAGAGCGCCACCGCGCCGCTGCTCAAAGCGCCAAGCCACGAATACACCCGAAGCTTGTTGGCGGCGGCGCGGCCGGACACGACGATTCGTCCGCCCTGCGGCGTAGCCGAAGACACGCCATTGCTGACCATCCAAGGCCTGACCGCCGGTTACGGCAACAAGAACATGCACGGCATGCCGGCGATTCGCGTGCTGGAAGACATCGACCTGACCGTGCGCCGAGGCCAGGCCATCGGCGTGATCGGTGAGTCGGGCTCGGGCAAATCAACCCTGGCCCGAGTAGTCGCGGGCTTGCTGACCCCAGCGCTCGGCGGCTTGACCTTCGACGGTCAGCCCTTGGGCGGCTGCTTGTCCGAGCGCACCGACGAACAGTTCCGTCGCATTCAGATGGTGTTCCAGAACGCCGACACCGCGCTCAACCCGATGCACAGCGTCAGCACCATTCTGAGCCGGCCATTGAAGATGTATTTCGGCCTCAAGGGCGCCGCGTTGCGCGAGCGCATCGGCGAGTTGCTGGACCTGGTGCGCTTGCCCCGGACCCTGGCCGAACGGCGGCCGAATGAGTTGTCCGGCGGGCAAAAGCAACGGGTCAACCTGGCCCGGGCGCTGGCGGCGAAACCGGATCTGATCCTCTGCGATGAAGTGACGTCGGCACTGGACACGGTGGTCGGCGCGGCGATTCTCGAACTGCTGCGCGACCTGCGTCAGGAGCTGGGCGTTTCCTATCTGTTTATCAGCCACGACATTTCTACCGTGCGTGCGCTGTGCGACGACATTGTGGTGATGTACAGCGGCCACAAGATCCAGGCCGGCACCCGCCAATCGTTTGCCCAGGCGCCGTTCCATCCGTACACCGACCTGTTGATTCATTCGGTGCCGGAACTGCGTCAGGGCTGGCTGGAAAACTGTGGCACCACTTGCGCTGAGCTGCCGCCGATTGGCGCCAAGGCCAACGTGCCGGAGCTGTGCACTTTCCTCAGTCGCTGCCCGGTGCGGGTCGATGGCCTGTGCAATCGCACCGCGCCGAACCGCCGGACCATCGATGGCGGCAGTGAAATCCTCTGCCACCACGACAGCGCCGAGTTGCTGAAAACCCAGCAGGATGTGATCACCATGAGCCACGGAGCCTACGCATGAAGGGACGTTTTGTGAGGCTGGCCGAGCAGGGCCGGCCGACCGTCAAGCTGCAAGTGGACGGCACCGCCATCGAGGCGTTGCAGGGCGATACCCTGATGGTCGCGTTGCTGACCCAGGGCAATGCGTTGCGCCAGTCGGAGTTCGATTCCGGCCGGCGCGCCGGTTTCTGCCTGATGGGCGCTTGCCAGGATTGCTGGGTCTGGACCCGCAGCGGCGAGCGTTTGCGTGCCTGTTCCAATGAAGTCCGCGAAGGGCTGGACATCGTCACCACACAACCGGAGGCGACATGGCCACTGCACGGATAGTCATCGTCGGCGCCGGGCCGGCGGGTATTCGCTGTGCCGAAACCTTGCTGGCGGCGGGGTTCAAGCCAATCCTGATCGATGAAAATCGCCGGGATGGCGGGCAGATTTATCGTCGTCAGCCTGAAGGATTTACCCGCAATTACGCGACGCTGTACGGCACCGAAGCGCGCAAGGCCCGCGACCTGCACGACAGCTTTGATCGCCTGCGCGGTTCAATTGATTATCGCCCCGACACCTTGGTGTGGAACCTGACGCCGGGGCAGTTGTGCTGCGTCAGCCAGGGCAAACACTCGACGGTGGATTACGACGCGCTGATCCTCTGCACCGGCGCCACCGACCGCTTGATGCCGATTGAAGGCTGGCAACTGGCGGGCACCTACAGCCTCGGCGGGGCGCAGATTGCGCTCAAGTCTCAGGCAGTTTCGATTGGCCACAGCGTGGTGTTTATGGGCAGTGGGCCGTTGCTGTACCTGGTCGCCAGTCAGTACGTGAAGGCCGGCGCGAAGGTGGCAGCGGTGCTCGACACCTCGCCGTTCAGCAGACGTATTGGAGCCTTGCCAAAATTGTTGGCGCGGCCCGGATTGCTGTTCACCGGGATGAAACTGTTGGCGCAGTTGTATCGGGCGAAGATCCCGGTGCATTTGGGGATCAAACCTTTGCAAGTACTGGGCGATGCGGCCAGCGGTGTCAGTGGCGTGCGAGTGCTGACGGCGCGTGGCGAGGACTTGTCCGTCGATTGCGATGCCGTGGCGCTGGGTTATCACTTGCGCCCGGAAACCCAATTGGCGGACCTGGCCGGTTGCCGCATGCGCTTCGACGAGGCGTCCGGCCAATGGTGGCTGGCAGTGGATGAGGAAGGCCGGACCTCGGTCAGTGGTGTGTATGCCGCTGGCGACGGCTCAAAAATTCGTGGTGCAGATGCCGCTGAACACGCCGGTCGGCTGGTGGCCATGGCGCTGCTGGAAGACCTGCAGCAACCGGTGAACGCCGGATTACGCGACGAACAACGCCAGGCCTTGGCGGTGATGGACCAGTTCCGTCTCGGTCTGGCCCAGGCGTTTCCCTGGCCCACCGAACAAGCCAAAGCCTTGCCCGATAGCGCCATCGTGTGCCGCTGCGAGATGATCAGCGCCGGTGAACTGCGCCGTACCGTCAGCGAGAAGGGCGCCTGCGAAGTCAATCGGGCCAAGGCCTTCAGCCGGGTCGGCATGGGCCGTTGCCAGGGCCGTTATTGTTCCCAGGCCGGGGCCGAGGTGATTGCCGCAGCGGCGGGCGTCAGCGTGCAACAAGTCGGCCGCCAACGCGGTCAGGCACCGGTCAAACCGCTTTCGATGCTCACCGAGGAGGTGTCGCCATGACCGTACAGAAAGCCGATGTGTTGATTGTCGGCGGCGGCCTGATGGGTTCGGCGACGGCATTTTTCCTGCGCAAGCGCGGCCAGTCGGTGATCCTGCTGGAGCGCGACCAGATCGGTCAGTACGCCAGTGGCGTGAACTTCGGCAACGTGCGGCGCCAAGGGCGTTACCTCGGCCAACTGGAATTGGCCAACCGCTCCTGGGCGTTGTGGAAACGTTTGCCGGAACTGATCGACGATGATCTGGAGTTCATTGCCAGCGGTCACATGCGCGTGTGTTATCGCGAAGATGAAATTGCCGAGCTTGAGGCCTATGCCGCAGCGCCTGAGGCGGCGCAACTGGATCTGAAGATTTATCGCGGTGCCGAGCTGCACCAGCGCTTTCCGTTTCTCGGGCCGGATGTGAAGGGCGGCTCTTATGCGCCTCACGACGGTCACGCCAACCCGCGTCTGGCTGCACCTGCGTTTGCCCGTGCAGCACGGCGACTCGGCGCGCAGATTGAAGAGCAGACCGAAGTCGCCGAGGTGCAGAAGGTTGGCGGCGAATTCAGCGTCACCACCACGGACGGCCGTCAGTTCAGTGCCGCACAACTGCTGATCACGGCCGGTGCGTGGGGGCAAAAGCTCTCGGACCAGTTCGGCGAACCGGTGCCACTGGACACCCACGGCCCGCAAATGGCCGTGACTGAACCGGTGCCCTACGCCTTGCCGACGGTAATCGGCGTGTACACCAAGATTCCGGAGGAAGTGATTTACTTCCGGCAGATTCCGCGCGGCAACATCGTCATTGGCGGCGGCTATCGCAGCAAACCCGACATGCTCAATCGCCGGGCCTACGTCGAGCCGCGCAGTATCCTCAACCAGATGAATCAAATGCGCCGCCTGCTGCCGGGTGTCGGCAACCTCAACATCATCCGCGTCTGGAGCGGCATCGAAGGTTATCTGCCAGATTCCTTGCCGATCATGGGGCCGAGTGGCACTGTCGACGGCTTGTTCTACGCGTTCGGCTTCTGCGGTCACGGCTTCCAGCTCGGTCCTGGCGTCGGCGATGTGATGGCCGAGCTGATCAGCACCGGCAGCACCAGCACTTCGATTGAGCCGTTTTCCATTCGCCGGTTCGCCCATTTAGCCGAGCAACGGAGCAAGGCCTCATGAAACCCCGTGTACTGGATATTCTCAAACGCCTGATGGCCTTCGACACCGTGTCTTCGGAGTCGAACATGGCCCTGATTGAATACGTGCGCGATCTGCTGTTGAGCAAGGGCATCGAGTCGCTGATCGTCAAGGATGAAACCGGCAAAAAGGCCAACCTGTTCGCCAGCACCGGCCCGAAAAACCTGCCGGGAATTCTGCTGTCCGGCCATACCGATGTGGTGCCGGCGGCAGGGCAGGCCTGGACCGTGCCGCCGTTCCAGGCGACGGTGCAGGACGGCAAGATCTACGGGCGCGGCAGCTGCGACATGAAAGGCTTTATCGCGTTGGCCATCGACGCCATGCTCGACGCCGCCGACCATTCGCTGAGCCGGCCATTGCAACTCGCGCTGTCCCATGACGAAGAGACCGGTTGTGTCGGCGTGCGCCGCTTGCTCGACGTGCTGCACCTGACCCCGGTGCGGCCGTTTTTGTGCCTGATCGGCGAACCGACCAACATGCAATTCGTGCTCGGGCATAAGGGCAAGGGTTCGTATCGCACGTATTGCCGGGGCCTGGAGGCGCATTCGTCGCTGGCGCCGCGCTCGGTCAACGCAATCCACGTGGCCTGCGATTTCATCGCCGCGTTGCGTCAGAGTCAGCAGCAACTGCAAGAGCAGGGCGCCCAGGACGCTGATTACGACGTGCCTTACAGCACCGTGCATGTCGGGCAGATTGGCGGCGGCCGGGCGCTGAACATCGTGCCGAATTTGTGCACCCTGGACTTCGAAGTGCGCAACTTGCCGGCGGATAATCTGGATCAGTTTCTGGAGCAGATGCAGGAACGCGCCGAAGTGATCGTGCGCGAGGCGCGGTTGCTGTCGAGCGTGGCGGCCATCGAGATCGAAACCCTTAACGTCTATCCGGGCCTCGACACGCATCCGAGCGTTGAAGCGGTGCGCTTCCTGAAAAACTTCGCCGCGCCGGATACCGGGACGGCCAAGGTTTCGTTTGGCACCGAGGGCGGGTTGTTCAAGCAACGACTGGATGTGCCGGTGGTGGTGTGCGGGCCGGGCTCGATTGAACAGGCGCACAAGCCGGACGAGTTTATCGAGATCAGCCAGATGGAGGCCGGGGAGCGGTTTCTTGAAGGATTGCTCGGTTCCCTGAAGCTGTAGAGATCCAATGTGGGAGCGGGCTTGCTCGCGAAAGCGGTGTATCAGTCAACGATGATGTTGAATGTTAAACCGCTTTCGCGAGCAAGCCCGCTCCCACAGGGTTTTGTGTTTGATCGTTCCCACGCTCCGCGTGGGAATGCAGCCCGGGACGCTCCGCGTCCCATCCAGAGCCGAACGCGGAGCGTCCGTTGAGGCATTCCTTTGCTGCGCGTGGGAACGATCATCTGCTGTGGCGCGGCGAATTTCAGCATCCGACACTGTCCTCAAATCGCTTTCAGCATCCTCATCTGCCACACCTCCCTAGACTGGAGCATGTCTCGGATCAGGACTCGACCATGCTCAAGAATTGTTTGAAAGACCCCAGCCTTCTGGCAGAACTCGCGTATGTGAACGGGCAGTGGATCGGCGCCGATAACGCCGCGACCCTGGACGTTATCGACCCGGCCAGCGGCCAGTTGCTCGCCCGTGTGCCGGCCATGCAAGGCGCAGAAACCCGACGCGCCATTGAGGCTGCCGACAAAGCCTGGCCGGCCTGGCGCGCACGTCCGGCCGCCGAGCGTGCGGCGCTGCTGGAGCGCTGGTATCAGGCCATGATCGACAACCTCGACGACCTGGCGCTGATCATGACTTGCGAGCAGGGCAAACCACTGAACGAAGCCAAAGGCGAAATCCGCTACGGCGCCGGTTTCGTCAAATGGTTCGCCGAAGAGGCCCGGCGGGTCTACGGCGAAACCATGCCGGCCCCCAGCGGCGACCGTCGATTGCTCACGCTCAAACAACCGGTGGGCGTCTGCGCAGCGATCACACCGTGGAATTTCCCTAATGCGATGATCACCCGCAAATGCGCACCGGCATTGGCGGCGGGCTGCCCGATTATCGTCAAGCCATCGGACCTGACACCGCTGTCGGCCCTCGCTTTAGCGGTATTGGCCGAGCGCGTCGGCATTCCGGCCGGGGTGTTCAACGTGTTGACCGGCATGCCCGCCAGTATCGGCGAAGAGCTGGCCAGCAACCCGACGGTGCGCAAGATTTCCTTCACCGGTTCGACTGCCGTGGGCCGCTTGCTGATGCGCCAGAGCGCCGAACACATCAAGCGTTTGAGCCTGGAACTGGGCGGTAACGCGCCATTTATTGTGTTCGACGACGCGGACCTGGAGCAGGCAGTAGCGGGGATCATGCTCAGCAAGTTTCGCAACGCCGGGCAAACCTGCGTCTGCGCCAACCGGATTCTGGTGCAGGACGGCATCTACGAACGCTTCGCCCAGCGCCTGGTGGAGGAGGTCGGCAAGCTCAAGGTAGGCAATGGCCTCGACGCCGACGTCACCATCGGCCCGCTGATCAACCCGGCCGCTGTCAGCAAGGTCGCCCGGCACATCGACGATGCGCTGAGTCAGGGTGCGACATTGCTCTGTGGCGGTATTCCCGAGGGCGACAACCAGTTCGTCCAGCCCACGGTGCTTGGCGACACCCACGCCGGCATGCTGTTGGCCAATGAAGAAACCTTCGGCCCGGTCGCACCGCTGATGCGCTTTACCGATGAAGCGCAAGCCCTCGCGTTGGCCAACGCCACGCCTTACGGTCTGGGCGCCTACTATTTCACTCAGGATCTGCGTCGTTCATGGCGTTTTGGCGAGGCGCTGGAGTTCGGCATGGTCGGCCTCAACACCGGGATCATTTCCATGGAAGTCGCGCCGTTCGGCGGTATCAAGCAATCCGGTCTGGGGCGCGAGGGCAGCAAGTACGGCCTGGATGAATACCTTGAAGTCAAAGCCTTCCACATCGGCGGGCTGTAATTCACAGACACTGGGGGAGGCATATTGATGAGCAAGACATTCAGAATCGCCGCGATTGCCGGCGATGGCATCGGCAAGGAAGTGTTGCCGGAAGGGTTGCGGGTGCTGGAGCAAGCGGCGAAGAAATGGCAACTGGATCTGAGCATCGAAGTGCTCGACTGGGCGCATTGCGATTACTACCTGGAACACGGGCAGATGATGCCCGATGACTGGTTCGAACAGCTCAAGGGTTTCGACGCGATCTACTTCGGTGCCGTCGGTTGGCCGGACAAGGTGCCGGACCATATTTCGTTGTGGGGGTCGTTGCTGAAGTTTCGCCGCGACTTCGACCAGTACGTGAACATCCGCCCGGTGCGACTGTTTCCCGGCGTGCCGTGCCCGTTGGCCGGACGCAAACCGGGGGACATTGATTTTGTGGTGATCCGTGAAAACACCGAGGGCGAATATTCCTCGGTCGGCGGCAAGATGTTCGAAGGCACCGAGCATGAATTCGTGCTGCAAGAATCGGTGTTCACCCGCCGTGGCGTGGACCGGATTCTCAAATTTGCCTTCGACCTGGCCCAGACCCGACCGCGCAAGCGGCTGACGGCGGCGACCAAGTCCAACGGGATTTCCATCAGCATGCCGTATTGGGATGAGCGCACCGCATTGATGGCGGCGAAGTACCCGGAGATCACCTGGGACAAGCAGCACATCGACATTCTGTGCGCGCGGTTTGTGCTGCAACCGGATCGGTTTGATGTGGTAGTGGCGTCGAATTTGTTTGGCGACATTCTTTCCGATTTGGGGCCTGCGTGTGCGGGGACCATTGGGATTGCGCCGTCGGCGAATCTTGATCCGGAGCGGCGGTTTCCGTCGTTGTTCGAACCGGTGCATGGTTCGGCGCCGGATATCTATGGGCAGAACATCGCGAATCCGATTGCGATGATCTGGTCTGGGGCGTTGATGCTGGATTTCCTCGGCAATGGCGATGAACGCTATCGCGCGGCGCATGATGGGATTTTGCAGGCGATTGAACGAGTGATTGCGGACGGGCCGATCACCCCGGATCTGGGCGGGAAGGGCTCGACGCAAGACGTCGGCAAAGCCATCGCCGACATTCTCTAACCTCTCGCCCGCCCCCCCTGTAGGAGCGAGGCTTGCCCGCGAAGGCGTCGTGCCAGTCAATATTAATGTCGTCTGACACACCGCTTTCGCGAGCAAGCCCGCTCCCACAGGGGATTTGCGCCGCTAAGAAGTTCTCTGTCAAACATCGACTCAGTGTGGGAGCGAGCCTGCTCGCGAAGGCGGACTAACATTCAACATGCAAGTTGACTGACATTCCGTCTTCGCGAGCAGGCTCGCTCCCACAGGGGTTATGGGTTTTGTTCAGTAACCCTGGCTGCGGTCGATCTGGCCCACCATTGGCTCGCCTCGCTCAAACCGCCGAATATTCTCCAACAACACCCCAAACGCACTCTCTGGCTGAGTCATCGCCGCAATATGCGGTGTCAGCAGAATCTGCGGATGCGCCCAGAACGGATGATCCGCCGGCGCCGGTTCCTGCTGCAGCACATCCAGCACCGCGCCGCTGAGTTGTCCGCTGTCCAGCGCCTCCAGCAGATCACCTTCCACCAAATGCCCACCACGCCCCATATTGATCAACGCCGCACCGTGGGGCAGTTGTCGGAACAGCTCTCGATCCAGAATTCCCTGGGTCTGATCCGTCAGCGGCAACACACACAACAAAATGTCGCACTGGCTGAGAAACGCCGGCAGTTGCTCGCGACCGGCATAACAATCCACGCCCGCAACCTGATGCGCACTGCGCGCCCACCCCTTCAACGCGAACCCCAGCGGCTGCAATGTCGCCAGAATCTGCTGCGCCTGCGCACCCAGCCCCATCACCCCCACCCGACGCTTGCTCGCCGGTTGCAGCAAGTGCGCCTGCCAACACCGCGCCATCTGCTGCTGCCGATAACGCAGCATGTCCCGATGCAGGCTGAGCACGGCAAAACTGGCGTATTCGCACATGCCACGGGTGATGCCCGGATCGAGTAATCGCACCACCGGCAAACTCGCCGGAATGCGGCTGAGGTCCAATTGATCGACCCCAGCGGACAGCGCAAACAAAACCTTCAGGTTCGGCAACAACGTTTGCAGATCATCCGGCGCCTGCCACGCGGCCAGGTATTCAATCTGCGAAGGATCGCCAATCTCCGGCCAGGCGCGCCATTCGATATCCGGGGCGTGTTCGGCGAACAGCGCTTGCCACTGTTCGCCGCGCACGGGGTCAGCTTTATAAAGCAGGGCCATGGGCAATTCCTGAATGGATGAAGGTGCTCTCATCATCGCGCAATGCCAGCGCAGGATCTGTCGAAAGCGCCGGGTTAAACGGCTCGGGCCACGTTGTATCGCCAAGGCTGCGGCAGATTCGGCGGGCTGAAGGAATCTGCCGTTTGGCAGGGTGAAAACAGTCGATCCGAATTTCTCAGGGGCCAAGTTCGGCGTAGTTCGTTTCGCTCAAGCCTTAATCTGAACACCATCGCAACCACCTCCCGGTTGCCGGACTCACGATGGGAAATGCCATGAATAGCAAAGTCGACGAAACCCCTCATTTGCTCCGTCAGCGCGATCAATTCGTGCCGCGTGGCCTGGTCACCGCTCACCCGTTGGTGATCGATCGCGCCCTAGGTGCCGAGTTGTGGGATGTGGACGGCAAGCGCTACCTGGATTTTGTCGGCGGCATCGGCGTGCTGAACATCGGCCACAACCACCCGAAAGTGGTCGCGGCGGTACAAGCGCAACTGCAAAAGGTCTCCCATGCCTGTTTCCAGGTGGTCGCGTACAAGCCTTATCTGGACCTGGCCCAGCGCCTGTGCGAAATGATCGGCGGTAAAGAAGCCTATAAAGCGGCGTTCTTCACCTCCGGCGCCGAGGCCGTGGAAAACGCGGTGAAGATCGCTCGCGCGCATACCAATCGTTCGGCGGTGATTGCGTTTCGTGGCGGCTTCCACGGTCGCACCTTGCTCGGCACCACGCTGACCGGCATGAGCCAGCCGTACAAACAGAACTTCGGGCCGTTCGCACCGGAGGTGTTCCATACGCCGTATCCGAATGCCTATCGAGGCGTCACCAGCGACATGGCGCTCAAGGCACTGGACGAATTGCTCGCTACTCAAGTGGCGCCGGAGCGGGTCGCCGCAATCATCATTGAACCGGTGCAGGGCGACGGTGGTTTCCTCTCGGCGCCGGTAGAGTTCCTTAAAGGCCTGCGCGCACTGACTGAGAAGCACGGCATCGTGCTGATCCTCGATGAAATCCAGACCGGTTTCGGCCGCACCGGCAAGTGGTTCGGTTTCCAGCACGCCGGCATCCAGCCAGACCTGGTGACTGTCGCCAAGAGCCTGGCCGGTGGCTTGCCGCTGTCGGGTGTGGTCGGCAAAGCCGCGATCATGGATGCGCCGCTGCCCGGTGGCCTCGGTGGCACCTACGGCGGCAACGCGTTGTCGTGCGCGGCGGCACTGGCGGTGATCGATGCGTTCGAGGAAGAACAGCTGCTGGCGCGCGGTGAAGCGTTGGGCGAGCGTCTGCGTCAGGGACTGCTGAAATTACAGAGCCGTCACCCGCAAATCGGTGACGTGCGCGGCGCCGGGTTCATGCTGGCGATTGAGCTGATCAAACCGGATGAGGCGCGCACGCCAGACGCCGACCTCAATCAGCGGCTGATCGATGAAGCGCGCAAGGGCGGTTTGCTGGTGATCAAGTGCGGCGTGTACCGCAACGTCCTGCGGTTCCTCGCGCCACTGGTGGCGACCGAAAGCCAGGTCGACGAAGCGCTGCAAATTCTCGAAGCCGCTTTGGCACGCGTCTTGAACTGAGCTCCTGCAAGCTTCGGGCGCTGCTGCAAGGCAGCGCCCGTGAGCGTTTATGGAGCATGGATTGATGGAATGCATCATCGGAGGCTTTGCACACCATGGGGCTGACTGAATATCGCGCGCTGCTCATCGATTGCGATGAAGTCCTGGTCGATCGCGACTCGGGGGTCTGGGCGGCGTTGCAACCGCTGCTCGACAGCCGGGGCGGGCACCCGGACAAGGAACAGGTGCTGGCTGAATACGGCGAGGTGGTGCGTGCCCTGTATCCGCGCTTCGGTGAGCTAGGCTTCAGTGGACTGCTGTGTTTCGCCCATCGCCAGTTGGCCGAGCGCTGGGGCCTGAAAGCCAGTTGGGAGGAGGGCATGAGCTTCGCCCGTTCGGTGGCCGGCTGGTCGCTGTTCGAGGACGCGCCGGGGGCAATGTTGTACCTGCGCAAGTTCTATCGCCTGCTGGTGCAGGGCGACCGGGACGCCGAGGACCGCGGGCAGCTTTGTGAACGTCTGGGGATCATGCCCGATGACTTTATCTCGCTGGCCAGCGATCCATTGCAGGACGCGCAATGGCTAGAAGTTAACGCGTACAAGCCCGGCGAGATTCTGCAAGTGACCCGGCCTTCCGCCAGTCGGCAGGCGGTCAGCGATGTGTGCCTGATCTGTCGCGGCCGGGTCAAACACCCGACACCGTGCGCGGCGGATTACTGCATCAACAGCATGGCGGATCTGGTGGCTCAGCATCAGCTGTCTTTACGGCGCTGATTTTGCTAGAAGATTGTCTTACAAACGGCAGTCAAGAGGTACGCAATGGAAGGTTTAGTAAAACTGGACCGAATCGATATCAGCATCCTGGTTGAGCTGCAAAAGGATGGGCGCATGACCAACGTCAGCCTCGCCGATGCCGTGGGATTGTCGGCCAGCCCCTGCCTGCAACGGGTCAAACGGCTGGAATCGGCCGGGTATATTTCCAGCTACAAGGCGCACCTGAACCTGGCGAAAATCACCGATTCAGTGACGGTCTTCACCGAAATCACCCTCAGCGACCACAAGCGCGAAGACTTCGCCAAGTTCGAGTCCAACATTCGCCTGGTGGATGAAGTGCTCGAATGCCATTTGATCAGTGGTGGCTACGATTATCTGGTGCGTTTCATGACCCGCAGTATTCAGCACTATCAGGAAGTCATCGAAAGCCTGCTGGACAAGAACATTGGCATCTCCAAGTACTTCAGCTACATCGTCATCAAGTCGCCTGTGCTCAAGGACGGCGTGCCGTTGCGTAAGTTGTTGCGGCACTGACTGGCAGCATTCCCACCCCCAACACCAATTTCCCTGTGGGAGCGGGCTTGCTCGCGAAGGGGCCGTGTCAGTTGATAGAAATGTCGACTGACACGGCCCCTTCGCGAGCAAGCCCGCTCCCACATTGTTTTTTAGTGCTGCATGCACCGCGTTTGGACATGAGTCCGCTAGAACCACCTATCCCGCCTCATCCTGGCGCAAGCCGCATAAACCACCGTTTCCCGCCGTAAAAACAGTTTCCGATAGCCCCTCACGCACTGATTTCAGAACAACGCGCAAAAGTCTTCGCGCTGTAATGCGTACAGAGAGAGGGGCGCGGTTTGTGATGTCGCTGATTTCGGGAGGATGAAGCGGCTGTAACGAATCGCTGAATAACACCAATCGGAGCCAAAAAAATGCGAATGAGCAACGCAAAAGCACTGTTGGGTTACGGCGTTTTCCTGCTGGCTGGCAGCAGCGAGGCGCATCAGATCTGGTACGAACAGCCACCAGGGCAACCGCTGGCGTTGTACTACGGGGAATACGACAAGAACATGCTGGAGGTGACGCCGGGCGGGATGGACCGGTTCCAGCAACTGAGGGGATGGTCGATCAGCAACAATTCGAAACCATTGAATCTGACCTTGCAGCGTCAGGCGTTCGCGGTGGCGCATCAGGCCAAGAGCGATGACTCACTTCTGGCCCAAGATCCGCATTATCCGATCTTCGACCTGCACGAAGCCGACAAGACGCTGAAAACCCACTGGACGCCGGCAACCCGATGGGTCGGCGATTTGCGCGGGCGAACCCCGGAACTGACCCTGGACATCGTGCCCACCGGCATCGTTGACACAAACAAGGCGCAGTTCCAAGTGTACTATTCGAAAAAACCGCTGGCGGATCAGGACGTTATGCTGGAAACCGGCTCCGGCGAAGTCTTCACCCAGCGCACCGATGCGTCGGGCAAGGTCAGCTTCGAGTTGCCCTGGCAGGGCACGTATGTGGTGGCCGTCGAATACAAGGACCGCACGCCCGGTGAACGCGTCAGCCCCCAAGGCAAGGCCGAGCCGTACGACCTGAAGAGCTTCAGCTCCACGCTGTCGTTCTACCGGGCCGAGGGCAAGCCGTCGTTGCCACGGGCACCGTCGCAGCTGCCGGCCTCTGAAGTTGCCCGGTTAAAGAAACAGGCCTGATTCGTCGCCCCCTAAAGGAGTCACCACTATGTCCCAATCTTCAGGATTGGCCGGGCAGGCGGGAAGTATTTCCCCGGCGCTGGCCACCCCCGCGGTAGAAGCCAACACCCGGATGTTGGCAATCGATGCCCTGCGCGGTTTTGTCATGCTGTTGATGTTGATTGACCACGTGCGAGAAACCTTTCTGCTGCACCGTCAGGTCACCGACCCGATCGACGCCTTGAGCGTCACGCCGGACCTGTACTTCACCCGCATGCTCAGCGAAATCTGCGCCCCGGTGTTCATCTTCCTCACTGGCCTGTCGGCTTGGCTCTACAGCCAGAAACACACCGCCAGCGAGACCTCGGTGTTCCTGCTCAAGCGCGGGTTCTTCCTGGTGTTCCTGGAAATCACCTTCGTCTGCTTCGCCTGGAACGCCGAGTTCCCGCCCAAGACCCTGTGGCTGCAAGTGATCTGGTGCATCGGCATCTGCATGATCGTGCTCGCGGGGTTGCTGCACTTCAAACGCAGCTGGTTAATTGTGCTGGGGCTGGTCATCGTCGCCGGGCATAACCTGTTCGATAACGTGGTGGTCGGGCCGGAATCGCCATTCTATGTGCCGTGGTCGATCCTGCATCAGAAAGTGTTTATCGACATCACCGAGTTCACCCGGGCGCGCACGACGTATCCGGTGCTGCCGTGGATCGGCGTGATCCTGCTGGGCTGGGCCATCGGGCCATGGTTCGGCAAGGACATGGAACCGGCGGAGCGGATTTCACGTCTGGTCAAACTTGGCGTGGGCTTGCTGGTAGCGTTCGTGTTTATCCGTTACCTGAACGTCTATGGCGAGAAGCCGTGGGTACAGACGGGGGATTCGTTGCGCACGTTCATGAGCTTCATGAGTGCGAAGAAGTATCCGCCGTCGCTGATGTTCCTGATGCCGACCCTCGGTCTGGGCCTCCTCCTGCTGGCGCTGTTCGAGAAGCTGCAGGATCGCTGGTCCACCGCGACGCTGGCGATCTACGGCGGGGCGCCGATGTTCTTCTATTTGCTGCATCTATACGTGCTCAAGGCCATGTACCTGGTAGCCGTTGCAATCTGGGGCGCCAATCAGGGCGCGTATTACGGCTTCGATAACCTGCCGACGGTGTGGCTGTGGAGCGCGATCCTCGGCGTGTTGATGTTCTTTCCGACGCGCTGGTTCGCCAGCCTCAAGCAGCGCCGTCGCGACATCGCGATCCTCAAATACCTCTGAGTTGACCAAGGGTGTCCCGCATCTGGCGGGACACCTTGCAGACCCTGAATTTCGTGGAGTTGCCCTGTGAAAATCCTATCGACACACACCCTGCTCTTGGCATTGGGCGGGCAGTCGCTGCTCGCCCTGGCTTCAGAGCAAGACAACGCAAAAGGCTTTGTCGAAGACAGCCAGTGGAGCCTGCTCAACCGTAGCGTCTACGACCGGCGCGACTATCAACACGGTGCCCTGAGCAACGGCGCACGCAATGCCTACAAGCCGCGCGCCCAGCGTAGCGACCTCGCCGAAGAATGGGCCTACGGCTTGATGGCCGATTTCGCCTCTGGCTATACACGCGGCATCGTAGGTTTTGGTCTCGACGCTCACGCCTATTCCGGCTGGGAACTGGACAGCGGAGGCGGGCGGGCCGGCAAGGCGCGGTTGCTTGGCGTGGACAATGACGGCCATCCCAAGGATGAATTCAGTCGCGGTGGCGCAGTGGCCAAATTGCGCTTCTCCTCGACTGAACTGCGTTACGGCGAGCAGCGGGTGAAAACCCCAGTGTTCGGCTCGTCCGACAGCCGCCTGCTACCGGAAACCGCCACCGGCTGGTTGCTGACCAGCCGCGAATTACCCGCCACCACGCTATACGGCGGTCACTTCAACGAAAGCACTGACCGTAACGCCACCAGTCATGACCAAGGGTTTGTGGTCAATTACTCCAATGGCAAGCAGGGCGACAGCTTCGATCTGGTAGGCGTGCGCAACACCGCGGTCAAAGGGCTGAATGCCAGCCTGTTCAGCGCGGTTTATGCCGACACCTGGCGTCAGCATTATTTGGGCGCGGTCTACACCCAGCCGATAGCGGACGGCCAGGACCTGACCTTTGACCTCAATCTGTATCGCACCCAGGACACCGGCAAAGCTTTGTCCGGCCGGATCGACAACACCACCTGGAGTTTTCTGACGACTTATAAGGCCGGCTCCCACAGTTTTGGTCTGGGCTATCAGAAAGTCGATGGCGACACGCCTTACGACTACGTCACCCGAGGCGCGATCTACTTGAGCAACGCCGTGGCCTTGTCCGACTTCAACGCCCCGCAAGAAGCGTCCTGGCAAGCCCGCTACGACCTGAACCTGGCCGGCTATGGCATCCCCGGCCTGACCTTCGGCGCACTCTATGTCCGCGGCAGCGGCATCGACAGCAGCCACATGGACCCGAATGGCGGTTACAAATGGCTGGGTTACGGGCAGGGGGGTAAACACTGGGAGCGCGATGTCCAGGCCAAATACGTGGTGCAATCAGGCGCAGCGAAAAACCTCGCGTTTACCTTGCGCCATGCCGTCCATCGAGGGAATGCGGCCCAGGCTGAACTGGATGCCAACCAGATTCGGCTCGCGGTGGAGTATCCATTGGGTGGCAAATTCTGAAGAGCAAACGGCGACGAGGCGTGAAACCGGGGTGATCAACCCGGAAGAAATTTTTTTGAAATCAAGGGGTTGCCAGCCTCGGGAAATCAGTACATAATTCACGCCATCGAAAGCACTGACGGCTTAAAAAGCTCAATGTTTTCAACGAGTTAGAGAATGATTCGATTATCTCTCGAAGCTCAGCGTTTGTATGCATTTGGTGTCGTGCTACTGACATCAGATGTTTGAGGCCGAGTAGCAAAATGGTTATGCAGTGGATTGCAAATCCACCTACGCCGGTTCGATTCCGACCTCGGCCTCCACTTTAAACGAGCTCCGTAGATCCTTGATCTACGGAGCTTTTTTATTTTCGCTGTCCTGCAAGATTTAGTCTTGAAAAGGACATATGCGAACTTGCTTCACGGGGGAGGGATGTATATATTTCCACCTCTGCTGCACAAGCGTCGGAACTGCCAAGCTTCAAGTGGCAACTTTCAGACTGCTTCACCGCGCTACCGCCCGAATGGCGAAACTGGTAGACGCATGGGACTTAAAATCCCCCGCTCGTAAGGGCGTGCCGGTTCGATTCCGGCTTCGGGCACCATCTAAAATCAAGGGTTTGCGGGCGAAAGCTGATGCAAACCCTTGTTTGTTTCCGGTCAGTAATTTTTGATCATTTCTGTTGGATGCGCTCAAGGAGCCGGCCTATCTGGCCGATACGTTCCAGTCTTGGTATTGATTCCAATAAATTTGAGCGCTGGAGATCCGAATGGTCCTGCATAAAATGTTCGCACGCCTAAGCATGGCGATGATTGTCGGCGCATGCGTCTATTCAACTCAGGCGATGAGTGACGCTGTTGCAGACCACGACACTGCGGTTACGGTTGTAGCCGCTACTCAGGTGTGTGCAAAACAAAATCCCAATGCGGGAATTTCCGTGGAAAAGTTCATCCTTCAGCAGAAAGCGGACATCACTCCCGACATGGAGAAGACCATCAAAGAGGTGGCGACAAACCCCATGTACGCCGGTGAAGTGAAGCAATCGTTCAACTTCTTCAGTAGCCCGGATGGCTTGAGGCTTGTGGAGAGTATTTGCAAAGGAATGATAGCGGCTAAGTAATGTTTTATCCGTTATAGATCAAAGGCCTGCATGAGGTTTCTCATGCAGGCCTTTATCATTTTTGATCACGGCTTTTTAATTGTGTGCTAAACAAACGCTTGGCCTCTGAACCCGCGTGGCAACCTTTGCAGCCCCGCCATATCGGTCAGCCTTTGAACCCATTCCGCCCGCCAATCATTGGCTGTATGAGTTACCTTGGCCTTGCGCGCTGCGCGACGCGCCGCATTGCGTTCGTCTTTACGTGCGTCCTTGAACGCATCGGTGTTGCGGCAGCTTCTGCATTTCACCTGGGTCAATATTTTGCTCGAAACCAGGTTGTTGCCTGTGTGACCGCAGGCCAGGTGCCCGCCGACTTTGAAGTGAGTGACCATTGGAACGTCTCCTTCGTGACGTGTGATTGTTTGACCTCCAGTCGTCGGCAGCGTTCGTTAGTGAACCCAAGGGCAAAAAAAAGGCCCGCATGCGGGCGGGCCAAGGGATTCTTCAAAGGAGTGGTTTCACAGTAGGGCGTTGGTTGTGAACAGGATGTGAAAGCAATGGCGCAAAAAAAAGCCCAGCGCGAGGCCGGGTTGCGGGTATAGCAGGAGGCTATCAGGCAGGCAGGCTCTCGGTGACCAGGCGGTCGCCGTTCATGCTTCCTGAATCAGGCCTGTCCTTAATGATTATCTAAACCGGGGCAGCGGTGGTTCGACAGGGCGCAGAGAAGACAGCGTGCTGCGAATCAGCGGTGCGTCCTTCTCGATGTCGTTCAGCCGGTCACGAATTTTAAGTGCCGTAGGATGCCCGCCTTGATGATCGACCCAGTCGGCAATTTCTTTGCAAGCGGCCGCGAGACGAGCCTGACGGGAGTCAAGCAGAGTGAGAAGGGTGGTGATGGACTCTTTTTCAGACATGACACACCTCCATTTAAAGCAAACCTGGCAGTGGCAGCAAAAAGCCCGCTGATGCGAGCTCTCTGCCGATGGGGTCGCTGGTCCTTCAGCTGATTTCAGTATAGACCCGGTAAAAAATCTTGAACCATTTCAGCTTTGCCGGGCTGTCACTTGTGAGCGGGCATTGAGCTGATGGCACTCACGTCGGGCGTCTTCTTCATGATCGTAGCCGTCACCGATAAAGCCGCGGGTGCGGGTATCGGCGATGCGGTACCAGACGGCGGCGTCCGGTGGCGCGTGGTTCACTTCTCCGGCCCGGCGGCCATGAATGATGATTTTGTTGCAACGTTTCACAACGAAAATGTCTTCCATGGCACCACCGTAGCTGATTCGTGTTCAGATCAACTATAGAAGCCCTTTGCGATCGTGCAAAAAATAGGCAGGTCAGTTCGTCGGTTGAATGCCTGATAAATCGTCAAAAGGTTTGAACTGCCAACCCATCGGGTGCCACTTCAACGTATGAGTCGGTGCCAGCGCCGCGAGAAACGCGGGGTCGTGGGATGCCGCGATAATCGCCCCCGGAAAATCCCGTAATGCCTGTTCGAAGGCCTGGACGGACTCAAGGTCCAGGTGATTGGTCGGCTCATCAAGCAACAAAAGCTGTGCCGGTATTTTGCGCCAGAGCGCAATGGCGACGGCCGCCTTGAGGCGTTCGCCGCCACTGAGAGAGCCGCTTGGCCGGGTGACTCGGCGCGCATCCAGTTGCAACTGAGCCAAATGACTGCGCAACGTCCCTTCGGTCAACGGTGTATCGAGCAGTCCCAGTTGCTCGACGATGGAACGTTGATCGTCCAATAAGGCCAGTTGCTGATCGAGAAAGGCGCTGGGTACATGGGTGATGCATTGGCCGCGACGGGGCGGGAATTCGCCGGCCAGCATGCGTAACAAGGTGGATTTGCCACAGCCATTCAGTCCGCTTACGGCGATGCGCACAGGACCTGAAATCGACAACGTGAGTCGGGACGCAGACCAGGGCAGTTGCGCATCCACCAGCGTCAGCACCTGCCGATTGGTCGGCACGACGGTGCCTGGCAGGCTCACCACCACACAGTCTTCGGGCAGCACCTTGGCATTGGCTTCCCGTACCTGTGCATCGAGCCCGTTTTTGCGGGTTTGATGCGCCTGGCGCACCGACCCCATGGCATCCCTGGCCGAGCCTTTCATCCTGGCCCGCTCAGGACTTGAAACATTGGCGGTATCGGCCTTTTTCAGGGTTCCGGCAGCGTGACGCTGGAGGGTGTCGTGCTCGCGCTGCAACCGGCTGCGTTCGCGATTGCGCTCGGTACGGGCCTGATCAAGGACCATTCGGGCGGCAGCCTGGTTGATCTCTCGGTGAGCCTGGAACGCCTGGTAATTGCCGCCAAATACCTTGGGCCCAAGCGGAGTCAGTTCGACAATGCGTTGCATGTGGTTCAGTAGCTGCCGGTCATGGCTGATCACGATCAAGCCACCGCGCCATTGTTCAAGCTTGCGCATCAGCCAGCAACGCCCGTCGGCGTCCAGGTGGTTGGTGGGTTCATCCAGCACCAACAACTGCGCCCGCCCCAGCAGGGCGCCGATCAAGGCGATACGTGCTTGTTGTCCGCCGCTGAGGGTTTGTGTCAGATGCTCGGGACCGATGTCAGCCAGTCCCGCCTCATCCAGCGACAGACGCAGGCGCTCGGGCAGGTCCCAGCGGTCTGCAAGGGTGTCGAAATCTTCGCTTGAGGCGAGGCCGAGATTCAACCGGCCGAGGGCCTTGAACGCTGGTGCGCAAGCGGTGGCGTCGGCGACAGTTTGTCCTTCGGTGCTTGAAAATGTTTGCGGCACATAGGCGATGCTTCCCTGGCAAGTCAGGCTGCCAGCGGTGGGCTTGAGTTGCCCGGCAATCAATCGCGCAAGGACGCTTTTGCCGATGCCATTACGGCCGACGATGGCAGTGGGGATGCGGTCGAAACTGAGGTTCAGTGAATCGAAAATAATCTCGCCATTGGCGAACTGAAAACCCAATTGGTTCAGAGAAACGAGTGCAGGCAGACGCGTGACGTGAGTCATCGGCACCTCCAGAAAATGTCGAAAAACCAACAAGCGCCATTGGCGGCTTGTCGCGGAAACATTTTGGAAGGCTTAGTTGTTCACGTTTGCGGGCGTCCTGGGGAGGTGAGGGTGGTCAGGCTAGACGAAGACTTGAACTCGATCAAGCCCCCGTAGGAGCTGCCGAAGGCTGCGATCTTTTGATCTTGATTGTAAAAAACGAGATCAAAAGATCGCAGCCTTCGGCAGCTCCTACAGAGTGAACGTCAGGACTTTTGGGCGGCCGCGACCATTTTTTCAAGGAAGATCGCCAGCCCGACTTCTTCGACCCTCAGTCCTTTGCGTACCCTCGGGCGCGGCAATTGCGCTAAGGCGCCAAGCAAAAAGCCCTCCAGCACCGCCGGGTGGATGTAGCACTTGCGGCACACTGCCGGGGTGTTACCCAGTTGTTTGGCGACATTCTTGACCATCTCCACCACGTGCCGTTTGGCGTCGGACTCCGGTTCCCATTGCAGTTCCCGCAACACTGCCAACGCCAGCGCGCTGCCGGCCCAGGTGCGGTAATCCTTGGCGGTGAAGTCGGCGCCGGTGAGGGTTTGCAGGTAGGCGTTGACGTCGGAGGAGGTGACGGTGTGGCGCTCGCCGTTTTCGTCGAGGTACTGAAACAGGTTTTGTCCGGGGATTTCCAGGCAGCGCTTGATGATCCGCGCCAGACGCCGGTCCTTCACGGTGATCTGATGTTCG
The DNA here is from genome assembly GCF_056161485.1 of Pseudomonas sp. 5Vm1k. Taxonomy (NCBI): domain Bacteria; kingdom Pseudomonadati; phylum Pseudomonadota; class Gammaproteobacteria; order Pseudomonadales; family Pseudomonadaceae; genus Pseudomonas; species Pseudomonas sp. 5Vm1k. The sequence goes on along the minus strand of NZ_JBSPCZ010000002.1, from coordinate 502,001 downwards.
ACGCCACTCTTGCCGCGAAACTGGAACAGGATCGCACTGCCATTGACCTCCACGTGTCGATTACGCAGTGTGGTCAGGCCATAGGAACGGTTGTCCCGGGCGTATTGAGTGTTGCCGACGCGGATCAGCGTCGCGTCGAGCAAGGTGATAACCGTGGCCATGACTTTGTCGCGGCTGAAGCCGGGCGCCGCCAGTAAGGCCTCCAGTTGCTTGCGCAATTTCGGCAGCGCCAGGCCGAAGTCGCGCAGTCGCGAATACTTGTCGGCATCACGCACCTCGCGCCAGCGCGTGTGATAACGGTATTGCTTGCGCCCCCGGGCATCTCGGCCGGTGGCTTGCAGATGACCGCGCGGGTCGGCACTGATCCACACGTCGGTGTAGGCCGGCGGCACCGCCAGGGCGTTGATGCGCTTTATTTCGTCGGGATCGGTGATGCGCTGGCCGGTTGGATCGAAATAACAGAACTTGCCGCGCAATTTCTTGCGGGTGATGCCGGGCTGGGTGTCATCGACGTAATGCAGGTCGGGTGGCAACACATCGGTCAGCGCGGTATCGGGCATGGCGGTAGTCCTTGGCATCGAATCGAGGGCTTGTACAGCCATTGACCGCGCGCTATCGCCGTGGTGCCAACAGATTCAGGCCAGCACTGCTACTGCCTTGATCTGCGCCCAAAGTTGCTGGCCGAGGTGGATGCCCAACTGATCCCGGGAGTAGCGAGTGATCCGCGCCAGCAGCGGTGTGCCGCCAGCGTCCAGCCGAATCAGCACGTGGGCGGCGTTGTCGGCGCTCAGTTCACTGATGACCGTGACGGGCAGGCGATTGAGAATGCTGCTTTGCTCAACGCTGTGCAGGCTCAGACTGACGTCCCGCGCCTGTACTTTGCAGCGCAGGGCCTGGCCTTCGGTCATTGGCGAATGGGGCACGCGCAAATTCAGAGCGGAATTGGGCAGTTGCAAGGTCAGCAATTGATAAGCGCTGTCGTAGGCGCTGACGTGTCCTTCAATTACCACGCCAGCGTCGTCACCCAGCGCCAGTGGCAGGTCGAGACGGGCCAGGGTTTCACCGATCGGGCCGCTGGCAAGCGCCTTGCCATCGCTCAGCAGCACAATATGGTCGGCCAGCCGCGCCACTTCATCCTGGGAGTGGCTGACGTAGAGCACCGGAATGTCCAGCTCATCGTGCAGCCGTTGCAGGTACGGCAGGATTTCGTTTTTGCGCTGGCTATCCAGCGCTGCCAGCGGTTCGTCCATCAGCAACAGTTTCGGGCTGGTGAGCAAGGCACGGGCGATGCCGATGCGTTGGCGCTCGCCGCCGGACAAATGCTGCGGGTGCCGGTCCAGCAGATGGCCGATGCCCAGCAGTTCGGTGGCGTGAGCCATATTGACCCGGCGCTGCAGTTTCGGGATGCGCTTGAGGCCGAACTCCAGGTTGGCTAGCACTGACAGGTGTGGAAACAGGCTGGCTTCCTGAAAGACGTAACCGAGCGCGCGTTTGTGCGGCGGGACGAAAATCTTCCGGCTGCTGTCTTGCCAGACCTCATCGTTGATTTGGATGAAGCCTTCTTCGGCTTTCTCCAGCCCGGCGATGCAGCGCAGGCAGGTGGTCTTGCCCGAGCCGGAATGGCCGAACAAGGCAGTGACGCCGCGACCGGGCAATTGCAGATCCACATCGAGGGCGAACCCTGAGTAACTCAATTTCAGACGGGTTTGAATCATCGATCAGCTCCAGCCCGCTTTGGTTTTACGGCTGGAGTAGAGCGCCAGCAACACCAGGAAAGAGAACACCAGCATTGCCCCGGCCAGCCAATGGGCCTGGGCATATTCCATGGCTTCGACGTGATCGTAGATTTGCACCGACACCACGCGGGTCTTGTCCGGGATATTGCCACCGATCATCAGCACTACGCCGAACTCGCCGACCGTGTGGGCGAAGCCGAGAATCGCGGCGGTGATGAAACCGGGACGGGCCAGGGGCAGGATCACGCTGAAAAAGGTGTCCCAGGGATTGGCGCGCAACGTCGCGGCGACTTCCAAGGGGCGGGTGCCAATGGCGGAAAAAGCGTTTTGCAGCGGCTGCACTACGAACGGCATCGAGTAGAGCACCGAGCCGATCACCAACCCTGCAAAACTGAATGTGAGGGTGCCGAACCCCAGTGATTGGGTGAACTGGCCGACGAAGCCGTGAGGCCCGAGCGCCAGTAACAAATAGAAGCCAATCACCGTGGGCGGCAACACCAGGGGCAGGGCGACGATCGCCCCGACCGGGCCGCGCAACCAGGAACGGGTGCGCGACAGCCATAACGCAATCGGAGTGCCGATAACCAACAGGATGACGGTCGTCAGGGACGCCAGTTTCAGGGTCAGCCAGATGGCGGAAAAATCGGCACTCGTCAGCGTCATTTAGAGTTGGTAACCGTAGGACTTGATAACGGCAGCGGCTTTCGGACCTTTGAGGTATTCAACCAGAGCCTTGGCGGCCGGGTTGTCTTTGCCTTTATTGAGGATCACCGCGTCTTGTTTGATCGGGTCGTGCAGGCTCGCCGGAACGATCCACGCCGAACCGCTGGTGACTTTGCCGTCTTTGTAGATCTGCGACAAGGCCACGAAGCCCAACTCAGCGTTGCCGGTGGAAACGAACTGGTAGGCCTGGGTGATGTTCTGGCCTTCAACGATCTTGTCCTTGACCTTGTCGGTCAGGCCTTCTTTGGCCAATACCTGGGTCGCGGCCAGGCCATATGGCGCGGCTTTCGGGTTGGCAATGGACAAGTGCTGGTATTCGTTCTTCTTCAGGACTTCGCCTTTGGCATCGACATAACCTTCCTTGGCCGACCACAGCGCCAGCGTGCCGATGGCGTAGGTGAAGCGCGAGCCTTTTACGGTATCGCCTTCGGTTTCAAGTTTTTGCGGGGTGGTGTCGTCCGCCGAGAGGAACACTTCGAACGGCGCGCCATTCTTGATCTGGGTGTAGAACTGACCGGTCGCGCCATAGGCTGCCACCAGTTTGTGCCCGGTGTCTTTTTCGAAATCAGCGGCGATCGCCTGGATCGGCGCGGTGAAGTTAGCGGCGACAGCCACCTGGACTTCATCCGCCTGGGCCGAGCCGAAAGCGAAGACAGCGAGCAGGCTCGCCAGGCAAGTAGGGGCAAAACGTGAGGCACGAATAGTCATGGAACGGCTCCGTGGTAGGCAAGTGCAGTGGGCAGTTTTTATAGGGGGTGAACTGCGCCGATGCGAGGGGTGAAACGCTATATATCGGAATATATAGCGAAATGCCTTTAAACGGAACTTGTTGGTATTGCGCGGGATTTGATTGGCGCTGATAACCCTGTGGGAGCGGGCTTGCTCGCGAAGGCGGTAGGTCAGGCGACATTAATGTTGAATGTGCCGGCCTCTTCGCGAGCAAGCCCGCTCCCACAGGGTTTTGTGTTTAGTGGCGAATCAGTTTCGCCAAAGCCTCTTCGGCCAAGCGCCGGGTCAACTCTGCCGTGGGCAATTCAACGCCCAACCTGAACGCCTGTCCGGCCCACAAGTTGGCGAAATCCGCCGGATCCTTGGCCCGCAATGGCATCAATGCACCGCCGGCCAAAGGAAAGGCGGGCGCCTTGTCGCTCATTGGCCCTATCTCTCGCATCACCCGATTCAGCAGCCCCCGCGCCGGGCGCCCGGTGAAGAGGTTTGTGACCGCGGTTTCGCTTTCCTTGGCGGTGCGCAAGGCCTTGTGGTGCGCCGCGCTGATCTTCGCTTCCGGTGTGAACAAATACGCCGTGCCCACCTGCACCGCTGAGGCACCCAAGTGGAACGCGGCGGCAATCCCACGCGCGTCAGTAATTCCTCCCGCCGCAATCACCGGCACTTTAACGGCATCGACGATCTGCGGAACCAGCGCGAAAGTGCCGACCTGACTGGTCAAGTCATCGCTGAGAAACATACCGCGATGACCACCGGCCTCGTAACCCATGGCGATGATCGCGTCGCAGCCGCGCTGCTCCAGCCACACGGCTTCTTCAACCGTCGTCGCCGACGACAGAATCTTCGCTCCGGTGGCTTTTACCCGATCCAACAGCGACTTTTCAGGCAGACCGAAGTGGAAGCTCACGACCTCGGGGCGAAACTCTTCGATCACTGCGCAAGCGGCTTCGTCGAACGGTGCACGGTTGGACACCGGTGTCGGTGCGTCGAAATCAACGCCCAGTTCGCGATAGTAAGGTTCCAGCAGATTTTTCCAGGCGCGGGCCTTTTGCTCGTCAGGCGGCGGCGGTTGATGGCAGAAGAAGTTAACGTTGAACGGGCGCTGGCTGTGCTGGCGAATGGTTTTCAGCTCTTCGCGCAACTGCTCGATGCTCAACAGCGCGGCGGGCAACGAGCCCAGGCCGCCGGCGTTACTCGCCGCAATCACCATGGCTGAATCGTGGGCACCGGCCATGGGCGCCTGGATGATCGGCAGTTCGATCCCGAGCAGGTCAAGTATGCGGGTGTCTGGCCATTGGCTCATTTGAATCATCTCCGACATCGACGGTATTGCCCGTTTTGTATCAGCAACGAGGAGGGCAGGCCAGTCGGTTTTTCTGAACGGTCCGAGTCGGTTTTTCAGAATGGACCGATGCCGGCGTTTATGCCTTTGGCAGCCAGGGTGCCGCGAGAGCCAGCGCTCCATGGCCGCCACGGCGGACGCAAGCCAGAACCTGTACCCACGTCAGTTCGGTCAGGCGAACCTGGGAAGCCGGGACCACGCGTACTTCGCCCGAGGTGCCGCCCGCTGGGCCTGCATCCAGGATAAACACCGAATACCATCCCTGCTGTTGCTCAAGTACCAGGCAAAACAACCAGCCATCGTCCTCGTTGATCAACCCGACCTTGGCGCCCTCGACATTTTCCAGGCCGGCCAGATGCGCCGTCGCATCCTTGAGCAGGGCATAACCAGGCACTTTACCGAGCACATTGTTTTCCAGCGCCTTGAACAGTGAGGTGCCCAACCGGGTCTTGGCCAAGAGCCCGGCGAAAAAGCAGATCAACACCAGCACCACCAACGCCACGAGGGTGAACAGCGTCACCCCCGCGACGCTGTATTCGGCAAACATCGGCAGCAGTTTGTGTATCGGTTCGCGCAGCAGATGCACGCCTTTTTCCAGCAGTAAAAACACCAACACCAACGGCAGGATAAACAGCAGCCCACCCGCCACTGTGGTTTTGATAAAACGAAACATGGCAGCCCCTTCAGCGGTCATTCAACGGCATTTCAACGACGATGGAATCCGCCACCACCCCCTCCGCCGAACGAGCGATTCATGACCTGGGAGGAGTTGTGATAGTTGTTGAAGCGTTCATTGCCCAAAGAGCGCGCCGCCGATTCGCGGTTGAGATTCTGCACCTGGGCGGTGTTTGCCGGGTTGACCCGTGTCGCGCCACCCTTGACCATCGATTGCCAGCCGTCGTCGGTCTTTTTGTAGACGTTGCCGTCATGCCCGGCGTAGACGTTGTCACCCACTTTCGCGGCGCCGCTGTTGCGTCCGCGTATGGCGCCGTACTGGGTGGTTTTGTCGGTGTTGGGGTTGTAGACCGCGCCGCGATTGGCGGTGACCTGGGTGCCGTTGCGCACATTGCCCGCTGTGACTTTGCCGCCGGCAATCGCTGCGCCGTTAGGCCCGACGATCTCGCCACTGCGCCCAGCGGCGTAATTGCCGGTGTAGACATTGTGTACCGCGCCACGCTGACCGGCCGTAGCAATACCGGTGCGCGAGTTGTAGGAAGAACCGACCTGGCCGGCCCAGCGATTGCCGGTCCAGGCGTTGTAGCCGGCACCATAACGGCTGACTGATGCACGATCACCCCATTGGCGATAGATGTTGCCCGTGCTGCCGGCCCAACCGCCGGGTCCCCAGGCGACTGCGCCACCGTGATAACCATAGGCCGCGCCACCCCACGGCATCGGCGCCGGGTAAAGATGCGGGCCCCAGGCGTAACCCCAGCCGTAATTGCCCCACCAAGGGTAAGCGCCCCAGCCCCAGCCCATGGCCACGGTGCTGCCACCCCAACTCCAGCCAAAACCGAAACCGAAGGTCCAACCGGTCCACGGGGTATAGCGAATCGCGACGCCAAACCCGTAGGTCACCGGCGGCCCATACCAGACGCTGCCGACCCACGGCGTATATGGATAACCGGTGCCATAAACCACCACGCCGCTGGCCGGGTCCACCGTGGAGCCCTGATACCCCGGCGTATAACCCACGACCACCCTATCGCCGTTGGCCTCATAGACTTTCACGTAGGTGATGTAGTGCATCGGCGAACTCGGCGGAATCGAATAAATCACCGCCGGCACTGAGGTCGCGACCGACCACGGGCCCTGGGCCGAAGTAGCGTTGAACCAGATACCGTTCTCCACCGCGTACCAACTCTTGGCATCGACCATGATGATGGGCGTCGGTGTGTTCACCACGTATTGCAACGGCGTACCGCTGATGGCCTTGAGCTGCGGTTGACCGTCGAACTGTGGAGCGGTCATTTTGACTTGGCTTTTCTTGATGGCCGAGGTTTGCGCAATGGTCGCTGCAATCGCCGCTTCCCGGGCCTGGGGAGTGCCGGCCACCGAAGCCTTGACGTTTTCTTTGGCGCTGTCATCGGGAATGTTGGCGAAATCGGCCGGTAATTTGTCGGCCGGGGCGAAGGTCCAGGGGCCTTTCATGTCAGTCGCTTTGAACCAGCGCCCGGAGATCAGCACATAACTGACCTGGTCACCGATTTCCTTGAAAATGTGCCCGGTTGTGTTAGTCACATAGAGCAACTGCGTGCCCTGGATCGGCTGCCACTGGGGGGCACCATCGGTGACGATCAGCTCGGTGGGTGTCGTTGCAATATGGATCTGCGGGATCGGTGGTTTGGCCAGTGTAGGAATTTTGTCCTTCGGATCACTCTGGCCGGTCAGCAAATCAACCTGACGACTCTGGATCGCCGCTTTCTTGGCTTTTTCCAGATCGGCGGAAGGCGAGGACAGCGGCGCGTACTGGCCGCCCAATTCATCGGCGACCATCCAGCCGTCGAATACATGTAGGTAATGTTTGCCCTGGGCATCCTTGAGCAGCAGTGGCCGAGTGTTGATCACTCGTTGCAACGCCGTGCCGTCTACCGGCCGGTAAGCCGGCTCGCCGTCGACATACACCAGCAATGCCGGGACGTCGGAGGTAATGATAGTCGGCGGGGTGTTTTCGATTGGATCGCTGCTGGATTTCTGCTCGGCCGCGAGGACGCCAACGGCGGCTTCGAGCTGGTCCAGGGAAATGGTTTTCTTGCGGTTCGCCGCGTCTTTTTTCAGAGCTGCGACCCAAGCGTCGGCCTGCGCGGCGCTGGACGGAAAATCGGCTTTGGTGAGGGTGTATTGATCAAGCGCCACCCAGCGCGTGGCCTTGTCTACGAGGGTATGGGCGCTGAACTGCACGATGCCGTAGGTGGATTTTCCGTCGGCCCCGGTAGCCTCGACCGCTGCCCGCGCCTGAAGGGTATAACCGTCCCAACTGTCGAGTTGCGGCTGATAGATCGTCAGTTTGGTATCACCGGCGTTGAGTACTTGCGGCCAGGTCGGACTCGCTGCAGCCTGGGCAACAGGGGCTGTCGATGCTTGAGGCTGTGCAGCCTGGGCGCTGCTGAACGCCGGCAGGCAGAGCATCAGCAAAACGGAAATCGAGCGAAGGTAAGGCATTGTCAGCTCCATCGACAGGGCGGCTTTTTCAGGTAATTCAGGGCCGCGAAAAAAGCATAGCTTCCGGTTTTGGAAACGCCCGGTGGATTTGGCGATTGGATGAAAGTCGGGTAGGGCAAAGTGTTGCTTTGTGTTATTTCAATGACACTTCAACCTCAGCGAACCCATTGGGAGGCAGCGATGTTCAAGGGCATTTTGATCGACAAAGACGACAGCGGTTACCGGGCCACACTGCAAGAGATCAATGACGATCAACTGCCCGAGGGCGACGTAACCGTGCGCGTGGCGTACAGCACGCTGAATTTCAAGGATGGCCTGGCGATCACCGGCAGTAGCCCGGTGGTGCGAAAATTCCCCATGGTGCCGGGGATCGATCTGGCAGGCAGCGTCGAAGTCAGCGGGCATCCGGACTACAAGGTGGGTGACCTTGTCGTACTTAATGGCTGGGGCGTGGGCGAAGGGCATTGGGGCGGATTGGCGCAGAAGGCGCGGCTCAACGGCGACTGGCTGATACCGCTGCCGAAGGCTTTCACGACGGCTCAAGCGATGGCCATCGGCACAGCCGGTTACACGGCGATGCTGTGCATCCTGGCGTTGGAGCACAACGGCGTCACGCCGGATCAGGGCGAAGTGCTGGTGACCGGCGCCAACGGCGGGGTCGGCAGTTTCGCCATCGCGCTATTAAGCAAGCTCGGCTACCGGGTGGTGGCGTCGACCGGTCGCACCTCGGAGCACGATTACCTTAAACAGTTGGGTGCCAGCGAAATCATCGATCGCGCCACCTTGTCCGAGCCGGGCAAACCGTTGGCTAAGGAGCGTTGGGCGGCGGTGATCGATTCGGTCGGCAGTCACACCTTGGCCAACGCCTGCGCCAGCACCAAGGCCAACGGCACGGTCGCTGCGTGTGGCCTGGCGCAAGGCATGGACTTTCCGGCCTCCGTTGCACCCTTCATTTTGCGCGGTGTGACCCTCGCCGGAATCAACAGCGTGACTCAACCGAAAGCCAAGCGGGTGCAGGCCTGGAATCGCCTGGCCGAGGATCTGGACTTTGCCCTGCTGCCGCTGATCAGCCACGAAATCGGCCTCAGCGAAGCAATCGAAGCGGCACCGCGCTTGCTCGCCGGGCAGTTGCGGGGAAGGGTTGTCGTCGACGTCAATCGCTGACAAGGTAGGCGCCGTTGCGGCTCGAAAGGGCCGCATACCTCAATAAAAAAGGAGTGGCGTCTCAATGGAAGTCAAACAGGTTTACGTGGCTCCGTTCAGTGTTTCGGGACTGCAAGTACGCACCCGCAACAGCGATGAACTGGCCGCTGAAACAGCGAAGATTGGTCCGATGTGGGGGCATTTCTTCGGCGAAGGGTTGAATGAGCGAATTGCGCCACAGCAAGCCGCCTCACCAGTCTATGGCGTTTATTCCGGGTATGAATCCGATGCCTTGGGCGCGTTCGATGTGACGGCCGGAATGGCGGTCGAGGAACCTGCGCAAGGTTATGAGACCATCAACATTGAAGAGGGCCGCTACCTGGTATTCGAGGGCAACGGTCCGATGCCTGATGCCGTCATCGCTGCCTGGCAATATATCTGGAATTATTTCGAGGCCAACCCGCAGATCCAGCGCCGGTTTGCTACCGACTTCGAAGCCTATACCGGCCCTGAGTCAGTTGCGGTGCATATCGGCATCGTCTAAGGCTGCGATTCACGTTCCAGCAACTGCCGCTTGCGCTCCACTCCCCAGCGATAACCCGACAGGTTGCCGTCGCTGCGCACCACCCGGTGACAGGGAATTGCCACGGCAAGGCTGTTCGCGCCGCAGGCCTGGGCCACGGCGCGCACCGCTTTTGGCGAACCAATGCGCAGGGCGATATCGGCATAGCTGGCGGTGTTGCCTGCGGGAATCTGCCGAAGGGCTTGCCAGACTCGTTCCTGAAACGCCGTGCCGCGCACATCCAGGGGTAAATCCAGCCCAATGGCCGGCGCTTCGATGAAGCCGACGACCTGGGCAATCAATTTCTCGAACCCGTGATCGGCGCCGATCAGGTTGGCGCGCCGAAACTTGTCCTGCAGATCGCACACCAGCTGGTGCGGGTCGTCCCCCAACAGAATCGCGCAGATACCCCGGTCACTTTGCGCCACCAGGATCGCCCCAAGGGAACATTGGCCGACAGCAAAGCGGATGTCGTTATTCTGGCCTTCGGCGCGGTAGTCGCCGGGTTTCATGCCCAGCAACTGGTCGGCGGCCTCATAGAACCGGCTATTGGAATTGAAACCAGCGTCGTACAGCGCGTCTGTCACCGAGCCGCCATCGCTCAACCGTTCGCGAACCTTACGTGAGCGATGTGCACTGGCGTAACCCTTGGGCGTCAGGCCAGTCACGGCCTTAAACACACGATGGAAGTGGAAACTGCTCAGGCCTGCCGCTTCGGCGAGTTCGCCCAGCGTGGGCAGATTCTCGGCCGATTCGATCTGACGGCAGGCAGCCGCCACGGTCGCGGCATGTTGTGCCGCGACCTCGCTTTGATCCTTCACCGCCCGTTTGCTGGGGCGATAACCCGCCGCTTGGGCTTGCTCTGCGGTGTCGAAGAATTCGACATTCTGCGGCTTCGGCAAGCGCGCCAAGCTACTGGGGCGGCAATAGATGCCGGTAGTTTTTACCGCGTATACAAACTGCCCGTCAGCCTGGGGATCGCGGGCGACGACGGCGGCCCAGCGAGGGTCGTTTTCGATGGCGATGTTGGGCGAACGAGTGGTCATGGCTTCAGGTCCGTTGACGGGTTTCATACAGGTTAAGCCGCCGGTAGAGGTGTAGCACCCCGGGTCTTGCGGTCAAATTCAACCCGCGCTACGAAACGTAAAATTGATCCGCTGCTCGCCTAGTCGCGGATGCTGCCCGTCTTTGATTGGCAAGACCCCGTGATAGCGCAAGCGATCGACACCACCCCAGACCACGATGTCACCATGAAACAATGGCACACGCTGGCTTTTGTCACTGCGTTCGAAGCCGCCAAATAAAAACATCGCCGGCAACCCAAGGGACACCGAAACGATAGGCGCGGCGTAGGAACCTTCGTCTTTGTCCTGATGCAATGACATCTTGGCCCCTGTGACATAGCGGTTGATCAGGCAGGAATCCGGCTCGAAATCGGTAAATCCTGCTGCCAGCGCCGCCGCTTGCGCCAGTTCGAAAAACACCTCGGGCATCGCCGGCCAGGGTTGCCCGGTTTGCGGATCGTTGCGGGTGTAACGATAGCCACTGCGGTCAGTGGTCCAGCCCAGCGTGCCGCAACTGCTCAACGCCACTGACATGGTAAAGCCGCCGGGCGTGACCATTTGCCGAAACGGCGCGGCTGCCAGAACCAGCTCGAGCGCCGGTAGTAGGCGGTCGATCAGCGGCAGGGCAAAGCCTCGGAGGACGTAGGACTGTTCGCCGATCTGCTCGCGTCGGGGCGGCTGTTCGGGCTCACTATCGGCGAACAAATCGAGAGTGGTCGGGTTCATGGGGTCATAACGCATCGTGAAAGATGATTCCAAGGGTATGCCGTTTGCCGCTGTGCAGGCGACTGACGCCGTGGCGCATTGTGACTCGGTAATAGCCGCGAACGCCTTTGACCGGTCGCTGGTTGACGGCAAAGATCACCGCGTCGCCTTTCTTCAAGCCGATCACCTGGGGCCGCGATTGCATTCTCGGGCGCTGCTCGGTCAGCACAAATTCGCCACCGGTGAAGTCTTCGTCCGGTTCTGACAGCAGAATCGCTACTTGCAGTGGGAAAACGTGCTCACCGTACAAGTCCTGATGCAGGCAGTTGTAGTCCTCAGGGCCGTATTGCAGCAACAACGGTGTCGGGCGCTCCTGACCAGCGGCATGACAGCGTTCGAGAAACGCTGCGTGGCTGTCGGGGAATCGGGTCGGCAGGTCCATCCGCTCGCACCAGCGATTGGCAATGGGCACCAGTCGCGGGTAGAGCGCGCTGCGTAAACGGGCTACGGTGTCCGGCAACGGGTACTTGAAATACTTGTATTCCCCGCGCCCGAAGCCGTGACGGGCCATCATCACTTGTGAGCGGAAGGGCTCGGGCCGGGGGTACAACGCGCTGACCTGATCACAGGTTTCGTGGCTCAACAGCGAACGGATAATGGCGCAACCGTCCTGATCGAGTTGTTGTTCCACCAACGCCCAGTCGAGCTTGCTCATTGGCGCGCCTCGCGTTCCAGCAACTGCCGTTTACGCTCCAGGCCCCAACGATAACCGCCGAGGTTGCCATCCTGGCGCAGTACTCGATGGCACGGCACGATCACGGCAACCGGGTTGGCTCCGCAGGCATTGGCTACCGCGCGAAAGGCCTTGGGTTGGTCAAGACGTTGGGCGATGTCGCGATAGCTGGCGGTTTTGCCGACGGGGATTTGCCGCAGGGCGTCCCAGACCTGGCGCTGAAAGGCACTGCCTGCCAGATCCAGCGGCAAATCGAATGCCGTGTTTGGATTGTCGAGGTGTCGCAGGGCTTTCTCCAGCGCTGGCGTTAAAGCCTCATCGCGTTGGAGTTCGCCACTAAACCGCCGCGCCAGATCGCGCTCAAGGCTTGTGAGGTCATCACCGAGCAGCAGCGCACAAAGCCCCTTGTCACTGAAGGCCAGCAACAATACGCCCAGCGAGCAAGCGCCGCTGATGTAGCGAATCGAGGAAGTAGACATGTTCTGACTCCTTAACCAAAGGTTGAGGTGGCCAGTCTAGGGAGCGTCGATCGGGCGAACACTCCGGCGCTTGCGGTCGAACTTCAGGCGGGGGAGCCGACGTCCCTGTTGTCGCTCCCAGTCGCGTTACAACGCTTTGCTGACACTGATGTCGCTGATCACGTCTTCGCCTTGGCCATGAATAGCATCCAGCGCTGCTTTGGCTTCTTCGGCGGTGCCGTTTTCAAGCTGGGCAAATTCGAAGCGGCGCTCGCCGTTGAGTTTGTATTTGATGACGTACTTGGTCGTTTGGGCCACGGTGATGTCTGCCTGTTTGCGTGTGTGGACGTTGATCAGCTCAGTTTTGTGCTGGAACGACGGACGATCTTGATCGAGTGGGTCAGGGTCGGCTTGCGCGTAACGCTGATGGCTTTGCGGCTGTTGACCATGTCGATGGTGATGTTCCAGAAACCGGTGCTCGGTGCTGTGATGCGAGCCGGGAACGTGTCAAATGCGCCGCCGTGGTAAGTGTGACGGCCGCCATTTTTGAAACTGCGGAAGTTGGCGTCGTTCATCAAGCGGATGTTGCACATTTGGGAGCACTGGATGACGACAATGTCGTCTTCATTGAGGTGCTCGCGCTGGTGGATAAATTTCATGAGGCGCCTCCAGAAGGGCTTTTTCTACAAAATCAAAACGATAGCAGGGCAATTGGCGCAGTTTATCAGCCCGAACGGGTTATTATCCGGCTGTCAGCGTCGTGTTTGACAATTAAAAACAGTTATTCGGAATTCTATGAGCGATAAAAGCAATGAGCCTCGGAGAAAAACGGCATTTACGCTGTCGGAGGGTCTTTATCGGAGGTTTTGTATGAAATGGGGTGTCCTGGTCTTGCCACTGGCATTGGCGGTGAGTGGTTGTGCAAATGTCGCAGAAATCAACGAGACACTGCCGACCATGAGCGTGATCTCAGGTAAAAAGCCCCATGAGTACGCGCAATGCCTCGTCGAGAAACTGGCCCCCAGCCGCGGCGCCCTGCAGCTTGAGCCGCACAAAGATGGAGTGCGTGTGATCGTCCCAGGGAAATTTTCCTCGGGGCCGGCGGCGGTATTCGATATCGAAGACCGCTCCGGTGGCAGCGGCATCAAACTGCATGAGCGCATGTCCAACGTGCCGGTACGTCCCAAGGATGTACAGCATGCCGCCACCGCGTGCATTTCAGGCTGATAGACTATCGACAGTCGCCTGATGCCGCCAAAGCACTGCTTTGGCGGCATTGTCATTTCTGGAGCCGCGCATGAAGCGAGAGCAAGTACGGGAACGCCATGCAGAGGGCCATATCTCTGCCACCCACGTGATTCAGAACCCGGCGAATTCGGGGGAATGGATCGTGTTTTTCAAGAAAAGTGCCGGGCGCAGTTATTTTCTGGTGGATGATAACGATGAAGTCGAATCGTTTAGTCGCCTGGACGATTTGATCGATACCGTGCGCGGCCTCGGGATCAAGTTTGCCGAAATTCACATGTAGGGCAGGGCGCCCTACTTGCAGACCACTACCACGTTGCGGTTCTTGAAGTTGCCAACATCGACGCCCAGGGTCTTGTCGCTTTCCTTGGTTGAAGGTGTGCCGTCGGTGCCAACGATCCGGTAGCCGGTGCCGGCGCAAGAGTCATCGGCTTTTTCGTAGCAGGTGGCCCAGGAATTGGCTTCCCCGGAGCAGTCGATAGTCAGGCCTTGCTCGCCATTGTTCAGGTAGGTTTTCTCGGAAGTGGCGCACCCAGTGAGCGCCAGAACCGTAATCAGTGCCAGAAGTTTGTTCATGTCGTTGTCGTCGTCAGATGATGGGGCTAAGCCTGTGACAGCAGCGGCGTCAAAAGGTTATAGCGATTGGCCACTTTGTTGCAGGCAAACACAAAAAAGCCCTGCGCGAAGGCAGGGCTGTTCAAATCAGGTGCGTTTCAGGACTTGTCCTTGCCGCGCCGCTTGGGGCCTGCGGGTTGATCCTGCAACACCGATGCCACCTCAATCGCCAACGCTTCGGTAGGGAAAGGTCCGGCGATGTTCTCGCCAGCGACGCTGTCTACCCACCATTGGCCGTCTTTCGCCTGGTTGATCAGGTACCCGTTGACGCTTTTTGCTACCGACATCTATCTGCCTCTTTGGCTGGTTCAATCGCGCCATGATACCGCCAATTGCACTCAACAGGTGCTGATGGGCGTATGGTGGTGCGATTGTCGGTCAGCCCGGAACCGGCGGTCTGTGCTATCAATAAAGGCTTACGGGAACTATCCGCCAGAATATTTCTCTATGATGGCATCGGTTAGCCAGTGCGGGGCATTGTAAGGTGCGCGCCGCCTGATTAGACTGCGCCGAAACTCGTACACACAGCCCTTTCAAGGACTTATATGATCAAGAAATGCTTGTTCCCAGCAGCCGGTTACGGTACTCGCTTCCTGCCAGCGACTAAAGCCATGCCCAAAGAAATGCTGCCGGTGGTAAACAAGCCACTGATCCAGTACGGCGTCGAAGAAGCACTGGACGCTGGGTTGACCGAAATCTCCATCGTGACCGGTCGCGGCAAACGCGCTCTGGAAGACCACTTCGACATCAGCTACGAGCTGGAAAACCAGATCAAAGGCACCGACAAGGAAAAATACCTGGTCGGCATCCGTAAACTGCTCGACGAGTGCTCGTTCTCTTACACTCGCCAGACCGAAATGAAAGGCCTGGGTCACGCTATCCTGACCGGCCGTCCGCTGATTGGCGACGAACCGTTCGCCGTGGTGCTGGCGGATGACTTGTGCGTCAACCTCGACGGTGACGGCGTCCTGACCCAGATGGTCAAGCTGTACAAACAGTACCGCTGCTCGATCATCGCGATCCAGGAAGTCGACCCACTGGAAACCAACAAGTACGGCGTTATCGCTGGCGACTTGATCGGTGATGACCTGTACCGCGTGCGCAACATGGTTGAGAAACCAGCGCCGGAAGATGCACCGTCGAACCTGGCGATCATCGGCCGTTACATCCTGACGCCGGACATCTTCGACCTGATCAAGCAAACCGAGCCAGGCAAGGGCGGCGAGATCCAGATCACCGACGCCCTGATGAAGCAGGCGCAAAACGGTTGCGTGATCGCCTACAAGTTCAAAGGCAAGCGTTTCGACTGCGGTGGCGCCGAAGGCTACATCGAAGCGACCAACTTCTGCTTCGAGAACTTCTACAAGACTGGCAAGGCTTACTGATAGCGCCTGACCCACTTGTACTGAGAAAACCACCTTCGGGTGGTTTTTTCGTTTTCCGGCCCCATATTGTTCGCAGCGTTTGCCCAATGGGCGTCTGCGGGTATGCTGATGGCCTGCCGAGGAGATAGAAATGGCTTACGATTTTGACCTTTATGTGATTGGCGCCGGTTCCGGCGGTGTGCGGGCTGCGCGATTTGCTGCCGGTTTCGGCGCGAAAGTGGCTGTGGCCGAAAGCCGCTATCTGGGCGGTACTTGCGTGAACGTCGGCTGCGTGCCGAAAAAACTGCTGGTCTACGGCGCGCACTTCGCCGAAGACTTCGAGCAGTCTTCCGGTTTCGGCTGGACCTTGGGCGAAGCAAAGTTCGATTGGGCGACGCTGATCGCCAACAAGGATCGCGAGATCAATCGCCTGAACGGCATCTATCGCAACCTGCTGGTCAACAGCGGTGTGACGCTGCATGAAGGTCACGCCAAAATCGTCGACCCGCATACCGTCGAAATCAATGGCGCACGCTACAGCGCCAAGAACATTCTGATTGCCACCGGCGGCTGGCCGCAGATCCCGGAAATTCCGGGGCACGAGCACGCGATCAGCTCCAATCAGGCGTTTTTCCTCAAAGAGCTGCCGAAGCGCGTTCTGGTGGTCGGCGGTGGTTATATCGCGGTGGAATTCGCCGGGATCTTCCACGGCCTCGGCGCACAGACCACGCTGCTGTATCGCGGTGATCTGTTCCTGCGCGGCTTTGACGGTGCGGTGCGCAAACACTTGCAGGAAGAACTGACCAAGCGCGGCATGGACCTGCAATTCAATGCAGACATTGAGCGCATCGAGAAGCAAGCCGACGGCAGCCTGAAGGCGACCCTCAAGGATGGCCGCGAGCTGGAGGCCGACTGCGTGTTCTATGCGACCGGACGGCGTCCGATGCTGGACAACCTCGGACTGGAGAATACCGGCGTCAAACTCGACAAGAAGGGTTTCGTCGAGGTGGATGAGCAGTATCAGACTGCCGAGCCGTCGATCCTGGCGTTGGGCGACGTGATCGGTCGCGTGCAGTTGACTCCAGTAGCGTTGGCCGAAGGCATGGCCGTTGCGCGACGCTTGTTCAAGCCCGAGCAGTATCGTCCGGTGGATTACAAGATGATCCCGACGGCGGTGTTCAGCCTGCCGAACATCGGCACCGTCGGCCTGACCGAAGAAGAAGCCCGGGAGGCCGAGCACGAAGTGGTGATCTACGAAAGCCGTTTCCGGCCGATGAAGCTGACCCTGACCGAGTGTCAGGAGCGCACGCTGATGAAGCTGGTGGTGGACGCCAAGACCGACAAGGTGCTGGGTTGCCACATGGTCGGTCCTGATGCCGGGGAAATCGTCCAAGGCTTGGCGATTGCCCTCAAGGCTGGCGCCACCAAGCGTGATTTCGACGAAACCATCGGCGTGCATCCGACCGCCGCCGAAGAGTTCGTCACCATGCGTACGCCCGTCGCGAGTTAATCGTCCTTCGCTGCGTCTGGCGCGGTCGCAACGACTGCCGCCAGGCGCGCGCTTTCATCCAGGCTGGCCTGGGTCTTCGCCAATTCGATTTCCAGTGACTGATTGATCTGCGATTGCTCGTCGACGTTCTGTTTGAGCGCCTGGCTTTCCAGCAGGGCGATGCGCAAGCGTTCCTGGAGGAGGGTGCGTTCGCTGTCGACGCGGTTGGCTTGTTCCAGCAGTTGATCCTGGCGAGTGTTGGCTTGTTTGAGTTGCTCTTGCAGCAGGCTTAACTCCCGCAGCGTTCCACGGTTTTCGGTCAGCAAGCGTTCGTTGTCGCGGTGCAACTGGGTGATTTCGTCCTGGCGGACGAGGGCGCTTTGTTGGGCCTGGCGCAATTCCATCTGGATCTGTTGCACTTGGCCTTCATGGCGGCGCTGGTCCTGTTCGCGCTGCTCTTTGACGGCGTTGCGATAGTGTTCCAGCGCATCCCGGGCGTGCAGGTGTTTTTCTTCGAGGGAGCGGATCTGCTCGTCCTTGTCCTTCAACCGCAATTCAAAATCTGCCAGCGCCTGGTTCAGTCCGGCGTTGCGGGTCTGCTCGGTCTGCAGCATGGAGCGGGTTTCCAGCAGCGCGTCGGATTCCTGAGTCAGTGCCAGGCTTTGAATCTCGTATTGCTGATGCAGTTCCGCGTTGGCCTCGCGGGCTTCTTCGAGCTGCGTTTCCAGCTCCTTGCGTTGGCGATCGAACTGCTCGCGCGCCTGGTCGATGGGCTCTTGGGCCTGCTCTTTCAAGCGTTGCGCCAGGCGTGATACCAATCCGGCCAGTTCATCATCGATAGGTTCGGACGTCGCTTCAGTACGCTCCGGGCTGCCATCCAATTCCTTCAAATAGCGATGAATCGTGGTTTTCGAGCCGGTATTGCCCATCTCGATTCGTACAGCATCAATGCTTGGGTTTTCTCCGCGGGCGAGGATCGCTAACCGTGCCGCTTGCACCACTGCTTTATTTACACCGCCACGAGCCATGAGTCTTCCTACGATTTCGTAATGTGGTACGTACCACTGTTGTACACATTGTACCATCGTATATGAAAAGTTAAATACTTTGAATTACTGGCGCGGGATATACTGGTATTACCCCGTGTGATGAGTTGTAGGCGCGGTTTTCACCTGCCAAAACGGTACGTTTTAGAGAGTTGAGCCCATGTCCGATCTGGATCGCTACCTGCAAGCCGCCACCCGCGATAACACTCGTCGCAGCTACCGCGCGGCCATCGAGCATTTCGAAGTCAGTTGGGGCGGATTTCTGCCGGCGACCAGCGACAGTGTTGCGCGCTATCTCGTCGCGCATGCGGGTGTGCTGTCGGTGAATACGCTGAAGCTGCGCCTGTCGGCGTTGGCGCAATGGCACAACAGCCAGGGCTTTGCCGACCCAACCAAGGCGCCAGTGGTGCGCCAGGTGTTCAAGGGCATTCGCGCGTTGCACCCGGCGCAGGAGAAACAGGCCGAGCCCTTGCAGCTTCAACACCTGGAGCAAGTGGTCGCCTGGCTAGAACAGGAAGCGCAGACCGCTCGAGCAGAAGGCGATCAGCCAGGATTACTGCGGGCTCGACGCGACATGGCGCTGATACTGCTGGGCTTCTGGCGCGGCTTTCGCAGCGATGAGTTATGCCGGTTGCAGATCGAGCACGTAAAAGCCATCGCCCAATCGGGCATCACGCTCTATCTACCGCGCAGCAAGAGTGACCGCGAAAACCTCGGCAAGACTTATCAGACTCCAGCATTGCAACGCTTGTGTCCGGTGCAGGCTTACATCGACTGGATCACCGAAGCCGCATTGGTGCGCGGGCCGGTGTTCCGCGGCATTGACCGTTGGGGCCACCTGAGTGAGGAGGGTTTGCACGCCAACAGCGTGATTCCACTGCTGCGCCAGGCACTGGAGCGCGCCGGCATCCCGGCCGAGCACTACACCAGTCACTCATTGCGTCGCGGTTTTGCAACATGGGCCCATCAAAGTGGTTGGGATTTGAAGTCGTTGATGAGTTACGTGGGCTGGAAGGATATGAAGTCCGCCATGCGCTATGTTGAAGCCAGCCCGTTTCTCGGGATGACGCCCCTCGCGGAAAAAACCATTGGCACTGCTCAGTAAGTTTTCTTCTATTAATACACTCGGCTAATAGCGAAAACCAATGAGCAGCATGAGCTTTGCCAATGAGCCATCCGGCCATCGAGTGGGTAGGATTCACCCCATCAACTTTTCAACCGAACTTTTCAACCCTGACGGAGAGTCACCGATGCCTATCATCAACAGCCAAGTAAAACCGTTTAAAGCTACTGCTTACAAAAATGGCGACTTCGTACAAGTGTCGGACGCAGACCTGAAAGGCAAGTGGTCTGTCGTGTTCTTCTACCCAGCCGACTTCACCTTCGTTTGCCCAACCGAACTGGAAGACCTGGCTGACAACTACGCAGCGTTCCAGAAACTCGGCGTCGAAATCTACAGCGTTTCCACTGACACTCACTTTGCTCACGCTGCCTGGCACAACACTTCGCCAGCCATCGGCAAAATCGAATACACCATGATCGGCGACCCAACCCACGCCATCTCCCGCAACTTCGACGTACTGATCGAAGAAGTTGGCCTGGCTGACCGTGGCACCTTCGTGATCAACCCTGAAGGCCAGATCAAAATCGTCGAGCTGAACGACGGCGGTGTTGGCCGTGACGCTTCCGAGCTGCTGCGCAAAATCAAGGCTGCCCAGTACGTTGCTGCTCACCCGGGCGAAGTCTGCCCAGCCAAGTGGAAAGAAGGCGAGGCCACCCTGGCTCCGTCCCTGGACCTGGTCGGCAAGATCTAAGTCTGTGACACAAGCATCATCAGGGCGGGTTTCCGCACCTAAGTAAGCTGCAACCGCCCAATAAAAACGCCCGGGCGAGATTCGCTCGGGCGTTTTTTTTCGCCTCAAATAAAGTAAAGGAAATCGCCCGTATGTTGGACGCCAATCTTAAAGCCCAGTTGAAATCGTACCTGGAACGGGTCACCCAACCGATCGAGATCGTTGCCTCCCTCGACGACGGTGCGAAATCCCAGGAAATGCTCGAACTGTTGAAAGACGTTGCCAGTCTTTCCACGCAAATTACTTTGCTCGACAACGGTGATGACGCTCGCAAGCCATCGTTCTCGATCAACCGCCCGGGTGCTGACATCAGCCTGCGTTTCGCCGGTATCCCCATGGGCCACGAATTCACGTCGTTGGTGCTGGCCTTGTTGCAAGTCGGCGGTCACCCTTCGAAAGCCAGTGTCGAAGTGATTGAACAGATCCGCTCGCTCGAAGGCGAGTTCAGCTTCGAGACCTACTTCTCGCTGTCCTGCCAGAACTGCCCGGACGTGGTCCAGGCGCTGAACCTGATGGCCGTGCTCAACCCGAACATCCGCCACGTCGCCATCGACGGTGCGCTGTTCCAGGCTGAAGTCGACAAGCGCCAGATCATGGCTGTGCCAAGCGTTTACCTGAACGGCGAAATCTTCGGCCAGGGCCGCATGGGCGTAGAAGAAATCCTCGCCAAGATCGACACCAGCGGTGCCGAACGCCAGGCCGAGAAGATCAGCGCCAAAGAAGTCTTTGATGTATTGATCGTCGGCGGTGGCCCGGCCGGTGCTTCGGCTGCTATCTACGCCGCCCGTAAAGGCATTCGTACCGGCGTAGCCGCAGAGCGTTTTGGTGGGCAGGTGCTCGACACCATGGCCATCGAAAACTTCATCTCCGTGCAGGAAACCGAAGGGCCGAAACTGGCCAGCGCCCTGGAAGAACACGTCAAGCAGTACGACGTCGACATCATGAACCTGCAGCGAGCCACCGCGCTGATCCCGGCGAAAAATGCCGGCGAGCTGCACGAAGTGCGCTTCGAAAGTGGTGCCAACCTGAAAACCAAAGCACTGATCCTTGCCACCGGCGCCCGCTGGCGCGAAATGGGTGTTCCGGGCGAGCAGCAATACAAAGCCAAGGGCGTGTGCTTCTGCCCGCACTGTGACGGTCCGTTGTTCAAAGATAAACGCGTGGCCGTGATCGGCGGCGGTAACTCCGGCGTAGAAGCAGCCATCGACCTGGCCGGTATCGTCAGCCACGTCACACTGCTGGAATTCGACAGCAAGCTGCGCGCCGATGCGGTACTGCAACGCAAGTTGTACAGCCTGCCGAACGTCAACGTCATCACCAGTGCGCTGACCAGCGAAGTGAAGGGTGACGGGCAGAAGGTGACCGGTCTGGTCTACAAGGATCGCGATTCGGGTGAGTTCACCACGGTCGAGCTGGAAGGGATCTTCGTGCAGATCGGTTTGCTGCCGAACACCGACTGGCTCAAAGGCACGGTCGAGTTGTCACCGCGTGGCGAGATCATCGTCGATGCCCGTGGCGAGACTTCGCTGCCGGGTGTGTTCGCCGCCGGTGACGTGACCACCGTGCCGTACAAGCAGATTGTGATTGCGGTGGGCGAGGGCGCCAAGGCTTCCCTGAGCGCATTCGATCACCTGATCCGCACCTCGGCCCCGGCTTAAACGCCAGCGCCGAAAGCACAAAACCCCATGAGTGATCATGGGGTTTTTTTGTGCCTTGCAGATTCCCAATGTGGGAGCGGGCTTGCTCGCGAAGGCGTCGTGTCAGTTAACATTGATGCTGGATGACACACCGCTTTCGCGAGCAAGCCCGCTCCCACAGGGTTCTCTACTAAGTTTTACATCGGTGCTGGCTGAATGATTTCGACCCAGTAAGCATCCGGGTCTTTGATAAACGCCAGGCTCTTCATCCGGCCATCGTTCAAGCGCTTCTGGAAATCACAGCCCAGGGCTTCGAAACGTTCGCACGCCGCGCGGATGTCCGGCACCGAAATGCAGATATGACCGAAGCCACGCGGGTCGGTGTTGCCATTGTGGTAGGCGAACTCCGGATCGTTTTCGGTGCCGTGGTTGTGGGTCAGTTCCAGAATGCCCGGGATCGACTTCATCCATTCGGTGCGTGCTGCCGCATCGGCCGGGATCTGGCTTTTATCGACCAGCGCCAGGAAGTACAGGCTGAACTCGGCTTCCGGGAAGTCGCGCTTTTCAACCAGCGAAAAACCGAGAATGCGCGTGTAGAAATCCAGGGACTTGGTGATGTCCTTGACCCGCAACATGGTGTGGTTGAAGACGAACTTCTGGGTCGCGGTGTCCGGTGCGGCGGTGACGCCGGGGAAGGTGTTCAATTCGTGCAGGCTCATGGGCCCTCCGGAAAATAAGTGGGGCTGGCGAATGGTCGCAATGATACGCAAGCGTCCCGACATCGCCAAACCAAAACGCCCGGCTATTGCCTGCCGGGCGGGTGAGGCTCAGACTTTGTGGTTCAATCTGTGAGTGCCTCTTGTAATGATCCGACCGTTTGCATCGCTATTCGTTTTCATGGGTTTGTTTGCGCTGGCCTCGACGGTGCAGGCGGACACCCCAAGCATCACCTGGCCAAGTGGCTGGGAAGTGGAAGTCGTCGCGCCAAATGAAGCCGCGCCGCAAGTGTCCCGGCAGCGCGCTGTGAAAACTGACGCCGATGGCAATCAGGTGCTTGTAATGGAGCTGACCATGACCCCTGTGGAAAGCGGCCACCAGGTGAACTTGCAGGGTGTGCTGCTGGAGATGCGCAAATCGGTGCAGAAAGACTTTTTTCAGGGTGGCTATCAAAGTGTCTGCAACAAGATTCACCCGGCTACATTGAGCCAACTGTCAGCGCTGGAAACCACTTGCACGGTTACCCAGAACGGCCGACATGTGCTGTCTCAAACACTGGTCGCCGCCGTGCAGGCAGATAAGGCTTATGTACTTTCCTACGCCGGGCAGGCTGACGTTTATAAGGCAAGCCAGGAAGAAATAGCGGCTGCCCGCAACAGCTTGAAACTTTAGGTGAAGCATTGAAGGGCTTTGCATGTCAGCCCGCCCCGGCTTTTTTAGATGCCCAAAGGGATTAAGCATAAAGTTAGCAGGAAAGTATGATGGGCTCGGCGACGCAGCTACAGCGTTCTCAATGTGAAGAATGTTTTTATTGCGCTGGCGGTGACACCTCGTTACAGGGCATTTCCAACTTGATCGGCGACTATCGTTGCATTTGTTAGATGTCACCCATGAAAAAGCCCCGCATTAGCAGGGCTTTTTTGTTGCCGCGAAAGGTTAACCGCGCAGCCAGGAATCGACGGTGGCGGCACCGTACTGTTCCTTCCAGGCTTTCAGGCCGCGGTGGTTACCGCCCTTGGTTTCGATCAGTTCACCGGTGTGCGGGTTGTGATAGACCTTGACCACACGGGCGCGGCGGGTTTTAGGCGCTGCGGCCTGTTGCAGGCCCGATTTTGCCGGGTTCGGATCGAGAATGGCGATGATGTCGCGCAGGCTTTTGCCGTAGGTTTTCATCAGCCCCTG
Organism: Pseudomonas sp. 5Vm1k; assembly: GCF_056161485.1. Classification (NCBI taxonomy): domain Bacteria; kingdom Pseudomonadati; phylum Pseudomonadota; class Gammaproteobacteria; order Pseudomonadales; family Pseudomonadaceae; genus Pseudomonas; species Pseudomonas sp. 5Vm1k. The sequence goes on along the minus strand of NZ_JBSPCZ010000002.1, from coordinate 478,496 downwards.
GAGCTTTTCTTCGAATTCGATTTCTTTCTTGAGCCCGGCATCGTTCTTCAAGGATTCCAGCTGCTTGAGCTGTTCTTGAAGGGCCTTTTCAGCTGCACGAAATTCAGCGAGTCTGGACAATATCTTTACTCCAATAGTGTGTTTGGCTGATACCAACCGCAAACAAAGCTATAAGCCAAGAGCCTTGAAGCGACTCGGTGATAATGGCTCACCTGCTAATCTTGCACAGGCAAGAAAAATTGTAGTAGTTAATTGCCCAAGAGTAAATCCTGTCTTTTTCTTCATGTAACAACAGCAGTCTTTTGATTCAATTTGGTGCGAGCTTTGGTTATCTGCCCAAGCGTTTAATGGTGACTTAATGCATTAATGAAGTCCGCGCCAGGCATCGGCCGGCCGAACAGGTAGCCTTGCAGGAAGTTCACGCGGTGGGCCGTCAGGTAATCGCTTTGCTCCTCGGTTTCTACACCTTCGGCAACAATTCCAAGGTCCAGCTTGGCCGAGAGTTCAATGATGCTGTCCAGAATATGTCGGGAAAGGGCATCGGCACCGATCATGGCGACAAAACTCTGATCGATTTTCAGAAAATCCACGTTGAATTGGCGCAGATACCCCAGGCTCGAATGGCCGGTGCCAAAGTCGTCAATCGCGATCATCACGCCCAACCCGTGAAGCTGCTCGAACAACTGGTGAGTCAGGTCCGTCGGTTCGATCAGTTCGCGCTCGGTCAGCTCCAGCACCAGGCTGACGCTTCCCGGCGTGAAGGCGCTGAGAAATTCTCGGCAATCTTCCACCAGTTCCAGGTCCTGACAGTGGCTGGCGGTGATGTTGATGCCGATATGAAACGGCCCGTCAAACGTGGCCGATACCGGCGCCAGCAACGCGGCGGTCTGCTGCATCAACAAGCGGGTCATCGGCACGATCAGCCCCGAGTGTTCGGCGAACGGGATAAACAGATCGGGGCGCACCAAACCTTCCTTCGGGTGATTCCAGCGCATCAGCACTTCGGCGCCGCTCCACTTTTTCGTATCGCCATGCACCACCGGCTGAAAATACGGAATGAATTCCCTGGCCTCCAGCGCGCGTTGCAGTTCAACGCTGGGCGATGAGGCGCGTTTTTGCAGGATGTGCCCGATCGAGCCCGACACCACACCAAAAAACAGCAGCAGACTGAACAGTGGCGGGTACTCACGGCTCATGTAGCGCCAGGTTTCGCCCTCGGGGAAGCCGGCGGCCACCTTAAACGCGTACTGCTCGGAAACCCGCGTACTTTGCGCCACCGGAAAGATGGGCAGGGCACTGTCCTGCACCTTGCCGTCGGCAGACAACCAGTTATTGCCCACTTGCAGCAACAATGAAGTCTGGCGACCGATCAGCCGCAGCACGTTGCTCAAGTGATAACCGTCGAGGGTAGTCAGCGCACCCTTTTTGTCATCGCTGAGACGATAAACCAGCAATGCGGTGTTGGGCGTGACGGGGTTGCCGTTCATCAACCACAACTGACCTTGGGTGTAGTCACCAGCGTTTACTTTCTCCTGATAATCGCCGAACAACGAACTGCAATAGATATTGTTGTCCCACACCAGATTGGTCGAGCGTACAAACGGCCGACGAGTCACCTGTTCACGCAGCGCCAATTTGGCGTCGTTGCAGTTGTCTCCGGCCAAGGGCAGCAACACCCGCGCGGCTTCTGCAGTGTTGTCGAGCATCAGATTGAATTGGCGCAGGGCTTCGTCGGCGGTTTGCTCGGTGCTTTGCTTGAGCACGCGCCCGGCCTGCATATAAAGGATGGCGAAGCCCAAAAGAACCGGGAGCACGCCGCTCAAAACGGTCACAGCAATTCGGGTGCTGCGCTTGCGGCGGGACTTTACGGTCAGGGGCATTTACGAAACCTTCAACTATGGAGTGGGATTTCCCATGGCCATCATAGTTGGCTGTTGGCAGTTATGCCGATCAGCGATAGCTCAAGCCCGAAGCCAGCTTGATAAAGGCCATTGTCGCCGGGGATGACTGGCGCTGATCCAGCACCGCCAACCCGACCTGGCGTTTGACGGAGGGTGAAAGCGGTTTCTTCACACAACGACGGTCAATGTCTTGCGGCAATGAGCTTTCGGCGACGACGGTCAGGGCATTGCCACGACTCACTGTGTCCAGGGTGCTGAGCAGTTGCGAACATCGATAACGAATGTTCGGCGTCAGCCTGGCGGCGTTGAACAGCCGCGAAACCAGTTCGGAAGAACCGGCCTCGGTCAGCACGAAAGGGTCATGACACAAGTCCTGCAAACTCAAACTATCGTGCGCAGTCAGCGGATGATCGACTGGCAGCAGCGCAACCATCTGATCCTCGATCAGCGCGAACGTGTCGAAACGCTCCTCGGGCAGCACCACAAAACCCACATCAATGCGCCGCTCCTCGAGCCATTGCATCACCTGACGGTCCGGGCCTTCGTCGATATGCACTTCAATGCCGGGATGGGCCGCACGGTATTGCTCAAGGATCATCGGCAGCAACTTGATCGATGAGGTCGGGCCGAACGAACCAATGCGCAACGTGCCGCGTTTCATCCCGCGGGCATCGGCGGCTTCCTCGCGCAACGTATTGGCCAGCCCGAGCATCGCCCGGGCGCGCAGCAGCAGTTGCTGACCGATGTCGCTGAGTTCGACTTGGGACTGGTGGCGGCGCAGCAACTCGACGCCCAGTTCCTGTTCCAGTGACTTGAGTGCGTGGGAAACCGCCGATTGCGAAATTCCCAGGCGATTGGCAGCCGCCGTGAAACCGCGCAGTTCGGCGACCAGAGAGAAGATTTCCAGTTGGGTCAGGGTCATGAGTATTTACTCATTTTACGATGATCAGGCATGAGCCCGATGATACGTCATCCGTTCTTCTGGTGACTTATGAATAGCTATGAACAAAGCCTGACAAAACCCTCGGATGTCCCGGTTTATCTGAAGTTGGCGGCGGTGACGATGATTTGGGGCGGGACCTTTGTGGCCGGCCGTTTTTTGGCCGACAGCCTGAGCCCGCTGTTTGCCGCGAGCCTGCGTTTTTTGCTCGCCAGCGTGGCGTTGCTGCTGTTTGTGCTGTTGGCCCGCGTGCCGCTGGTGCGACCGAGCCAACGTCAATGGCTGCAACTGGCACTGCTGGGGTTCTTCGGGATTTTCTTCTACAACCTGTGCTTCTTTTATGGGCTGCATTACATCAACGCGTCCCGGGCGTCGCTGATCGTGGCGTTGAACCCGGCGGTGATTGGCCTGGCGTCGTGGTTGCTGTTCAAGGAGCGCTTGAGCCGGATGAAAGTGGCGGGGATCGCGATCTGCATCGTCGGGGCAGGGCTGGTGATCGTCAGCCGCAACCCGCAATTGCTGGCGGCCAATGCCGACGCATGGATTGGCGATTTGCTGATTTTCGGCTGCGTGTTGAGTTGGGGCGTTTATTCGCTGTTTTCCAGGGAACTGAATCAGACGCTGGGGCCGGTACAAACGGTGACGTACTCGATTCTACTGGGCACGGCGATGCTCTGGATAACCAGCGCGGCGCGCGGCGAGTTGAGTGTTGATGCGCTGCTCAGCCTGGGTCCGCAACAATGGCTAAGCCTGATGTACCTGGGCGTGCTCGGCTCGGCGCTGGCCTACATTGGCTATTACGATGGCATCCGCAAAATCGGCGCGACCCGTTCCGGCGTGTTCATTGCCTTGAATCCGCTGACCGCCGTGATCTTTGGGGCAATGTTGTTGGGCGAGCAATTGACGCTGGCCATGTGCCTGGGTGGCGGGCTGATTCTGTCGGGGATTTACCTGTGTAACAAACCGCTTGCACCGGCCACGAAAAAGGGGATTTGATACAGAAGGCGGACAAACCGTTTTACGCTGTGTAGAATCGGTTTACGCATACAATAATAAACGTCTTCTGGCAGCAGAAGCCTCGCCCGCAAGAGCCTTGGGTCGACAATGAAGAGTTTTGGGTTTCAATTGATCTACGGTGACTTCCTCGCCCGCAGCGTTCGGGGCATCTCCTGTGCGCCACCCGCCAGTCTCAGCATTGCTAGCAACTAACGATCCGTTAATTCAGCCGTTAATTTCAAATGCAGATGATGAGGCGCCAACCATGGCAGATTTATACGAAAACCCAATGGGCCTGATGGGCTTTGAATTCATTGAGTTCGCATCGCCGACCCCGAACACCCTGGAGCCGATCTTCGAGATCATGGGCTTCACCAAGGTCGCGACCCACCGTTCCAAAGACGTGCACCTGTATCGCCAGGGCCAGATCAACCTGATCCTCAACAACGAACCCCACAGCGTCGCTTCGTACTTCGCGGCCGAGCACGGCCCGTCGGTGTGCGGCATGGCGTTCCGCGTCAAGGATTCGCAAAAAGCCTACAAGCGTGCCCTCGAACTCGGCGCCCAGCCGATTCACATCGAAACCGGTCCGATGGAGCTGCACCTGCCAGCGATCAAAGGCATCGGCGGTGCGCCGCTGTACCTGATCGACCGTTTCGGCGAAGGCAGCTCGATCTACGACATCGACTTCGTGTTCATCGAAGGCGTGGACCGCAACCCGGAAGGGGCGGGCCTGAAGATCATCGATCACCTGACCCACAACGTCTATCGCGGGCGCATGGCCTACTGGGCCAACTTCTACGAGAAGCTGTTCAACTTCCGCGAAATCCGTTACTTCGACATCAAGGGCGAATACACCGGCCTGACCTCCAAGGCCATGACGGCGCCGGATGGCATGATCCGCATCCCGTTGAACGAAGAGTCGTCCAAGGGCGCTGGGCAGATCGAAGAGTTCCTGATGCAGTTCAACGGCGAAGGCATCCAGCACGTTGCGTTCCTCAGCGACAACCTGATCGACACTTGGGATCGCCTGAAAAAAATCGGCATGCGCTTCATGACCGCGCCACCGGAAACCTATTACGAAATGCTCGAAGGCCGTCTGCCAAATCACGGCGAGCCGGTTGATCAACTGCAAATGCGCGGGATTCTGCTGGACGGCTCGTCCGAGTCGGGCGACAAGCGTCTGCTGCTGCAGATCTTCTCGGAAACCCTGATGGGGCCGGTGTTCTTCGAATTCATCCAGCGCAAAGGCGATGATGGTTTTGGCGAAGGCAACTTCAAGGCGTTGTTCGAATCGATTGAGCGCGATCAGGTGCGTCGTGGTGTACTCGCGACTGAGTAAGCCGCTTCAGATGTAAAAAAGCCCGGTCAGCAGCAATGCTGGCCGGGCTTTTTATTGGTGTATACAAAACCAATGTGGGAGCGGGCTTGCTCGCGAAGAGGCCGTGTCAGTCGCCATCTATGTTGACTGATACACCGCCTTCGCGAGCAAGCCCGCTCCCACAGGTTTTTGTGCAGACTTTAAGGTCGGCGACTGCGCATCATGTGCTTGAACCCTTCAAACACCAGCACCACCACGGCCAACCAGATTGGAATGTAGGTCAGCCATTCTCCCGGCTTGATGCTTTCCCCCAGCAACAACGCCACGCCCAGCAACAGCACAGGTTCAACGTAGCTCAACAGCCCGAACAGGCTGAACGGCAACAAGCGGCTGGCGATGATGTAGACCACCAGTGCCGAAGCGCTGATCAATCCGAGTACCGGGATCAGCAGTGACAACCACGGGTATTGGTCAAACACGCCAAAACCTTGCTCGCCGCCCCAAACGAACCAGAACGCCACTGGCAACATCAGGCTCATGTCCAGCCAGAGCCCGCCGAGGTTGTCGGTCTTCAGCCACTTTCGCAAAACGAAGTAGGTCGGATATCCCACCACGACCAGCAAGGTCGCCCAGGAAAAGCCGCCCACCTGATACAACTCGTTGAGCACGCCGAGGGAGGCGAAAAACACCGCGACCTTTTGCAAGTAGGACAAACGCTCGCCGTAAGCGATGCGCCCGGTCAGCACCATCGACAACGGCAGCAGGAAATAACCCAGCGACACATCGAGGCTGTAGCCATTGAGCGGTGCCCACATGAACAGCCAGAGTTGCAAGCCAAGCAGCGTCGCAGACACGATCAGGGCACCCAGCAACTTCGGCTTGCCGCCCAGGCGCTTGAGGATCTCGACCGCGCGCCGCCATTCGCCGGACACCAGCATGAACACCGTCATGCAGGGCACAGTCAGCAGCATCCGCCAGCCAAAGATTTCTACGCCGCTCAACGGGGTGAGCAGCGAAGTGTAGTAATACATGACGGCAAACAGCACCGAGGCTGTGACCGATAAAGCGATACCTTTAGACAAACTGTCCTCGCGGGGGGTGAACGTGAAACGGGGCGCAGAGGATACGTGGTTTTAGCTTAGAACATTGATCGATTGATCAAGAACAACGCAAAACCTGTAGGAGCAAAGCTTGCTCGCGAAAGCCGTCTATCAGCCAACATGGATGTTGAATATAAAGCCGCCTTCGCGAGCAGGCTCGCTCCCACATTTGATTTTTGTCACCTACAAGATTTGCAATCAACATAGATCCCCTGTGGGAGCGGGCTTGCTCGCGAAGAGGTCGTGTCAGTCGACATCTGCATTGCCTGACACACCGCCTTCGCGAGCAAGCCCGCTCCCACAGGTTATGGGTTTCGTCAGTTATTACGGGGTTTACGGCCGGAGACGAAGTGGCTCACGTCATTGAACCCCGGTGTCGAGGAATGCCCCGGCGTTACCAGCGAATCAATGAAGGCCTCATCTTGCGCGGTGATTTTCACCGCTTGCGCCTTGGTGTAGGCATCCCACTGTTCTTCGGTGCGCGGCCCGACGATGGCCGAAGTGACGGCGCTGTTGTTGATTACCCAGGCAATGGCGAATTCGACGATGCCCACGCCACGGCCCTGGGTGTACTCCTGAATCTGCTGGGCAATGCGCAGCGACTCAACGCGCCATTCGGTTTCCAGGATGCGTTTGTCCTGACGGCCCGCGCGGCTGTTGGCGTCCGGCTTCACGTCCGGTGCGTATTTGCCGCTGAGCACGCCACGAGCCAACGGGCTATACGGCACGACACCCAGGCCATAGGCGTGGGCCGCAGTGATCTGCTCGGTTTCAGCCTGACGATTGACGATGTTGTACAGCGGCTGACTGATCACCGGCCGGTCGACCCCGAGTTTGTCCGCCACGCGAATGACTTCGGCGATGCGCCAGCCACGGTAGTTGGACAGGCCCCAGTAGCGGATCTTGCCTTGGCGAATCAGGTCGCCGATGGCCGAAATCGTCACTTCCAGCGGCGTGTTGTGGTCTTCGCGGTGCAGGTAATAGATGTCGACGTAATCGGTGCCCAAGCGCGTCAGGCTGGCGTCGATGCCGTTGAAGAGGTGCTTGCGGCTCAAGCCGCTGCGGTTCGGTACGCCGTCCACCGGGCCGAAGCCGACTTTGGTGGCGAGCACCCATTCGTGGCGGTTGCCGGCAACGGCTTCACCGACGATTTCTTCGGAACGTCCGCCAGTGTAGACGTCAGCGGTGTCGATGAAATTGATGCCCTGGTCCCAGGCCTTGTCGATGATCCGCAAGGAATCTTCGGTGCTGGTCTGTTCGCCGAACATCATGGTGCCCAGGGTCAGGGTGGACACCTGCAAACCCGAATGACCCAGTGTGCGGTAGCTCATGACGAAATCCTTTTGCCGATGGGAAAGGCGTCAATCAAATACCAAAAGGACAGCCGGGAGCAACCGCAATTATCGACTCGGTCCAATGTGGGAGCGGGCTTGCTCGCGAAAGCGGTGGCTCAGTCAATAATGATGTCGACTGACGCGACGCCTTCGCGAGCAAGCCCGCTCCCACAAGGGGAACAGCGGTGGACTCAGGCGCGCAGGATGCGCGTCATCCGCAACGCCAACACACTCCCGCACACAATCACACCCGCCAACAGATACAACGCCGCATCCGTCGAACCGGTGCTGTCCTTGACCCAACCCACCAGGTACGGGCTCAGGAACCCGGCCATCTGCCCCATGGAGTTGATCAACGCCAGGCCACCCGCTGCGGCGCCCGCGCTCAGCAGAGCGGTGGGCACCGGCCAGAACATTGGCAGGCCGGTGAGGGCGCCCATGGTGGCGATGGTCAGGCCGAGAATCGCAATCGCCGGTGTGGTGGCGAAATTCACCGCGATCAGCAAGCCCACCGCGCCCATCAGCATTGGCACCACCAAATGCCAGCGACGCTCTTTGCGCAAGTCCGCTGACCGACCGACCAGCAACATGAACACCGCTGCCAGCAGATACGGAATCGCGCTTAACCAGCCAATCACCAGGTTATCGCTGAACCCGAGGTTCTTGATGATCGACGGCAACCAGAAGTTGATCGCGTATACACCGCTCTGGATGCAGAAATAGATCAGGCCGAACGCCCAGATCGCCGGGTTCTTGAACACTGCCGCCAATGAATCTGTGGTGGTTTTCGGCTTATTGGCCAGGTCTTCAGCGTGGTCCGCTTCCAGCACCTCGCGCTCAAACGGCGTCAGCCACTTGGCATTGGCATAGCTGTCGCTGAGCAGGAAGTAGGCGAGGGCGCCGAGGATTACCGTCGGGATACCTTGTAGCAAAAACATCCACTGCCAGCCCGCCAAACCCGCTTGACCGGCACCGAAGTGGTTGAGAATCCAGCCAGAGAACGGGCTGCCGAGCAGGCCGGACACCGGGATCGCCGACATGAACAGCGCCATGATGCGGCCACGGCGGAAGGTCGGGAACCATTGCGAAAGATAGAGCACCACGCCTGGGAAGAACCCGGCTTCGGCTGCGCCGGTGAACAGGCGCAAGGTGTAGAACTCGGTCGGTGTGGTGACGAACAGCAAGCACGTCGAGAGCGAACCCCAGACGATCATCATCAGCGCGATCCAGCGCCGGGGGCCGAACTTGGTCAGGGCCAGGTTGCTCGGCACACCGCACAGCACGTAGCCGATAAAGAAGATCCCGGCCCCGAGGCCGTACACGGTTTCGCTGAATTTCAGCGCGTCGAGCATCTGCAACTTGGCGAATCCAACGTTCACCCGGTCGAGGTAGTTGAACAGGTAGCAGATGAAAATGAAGGGGATCAAACGCAGGGTAATACGTTTGTAGACAGCGTTTTTGTCGTCAGCAATGGTCTGGGTAGCGGCTGCGCTCTGTGACATGGCGGGCTCTCTCTTTATTATGATTTTTTGCGATGCAAAGGGTAACGTTGATCGCCCTGTGAGTCTCGGCCACCCTTTAGGTGGTTGTCTTTGTGCCTGAGCACAGGGTTTGCCAACAAGGCCTGTGCGGGTGAACAACCCGTCCCACCCCGTTTTCAAGGACCTGCCCCATGTTTGAACTCGATCACGACCTGGCCCAGGACATCGTCGACCGGGCAATGGCCATCCTGCCGTACAACGTCAATGTCATGGACAGTCAGGGGTTGATACTCGGCAGCGGCGAACCGGAGCGGATCAACACCCGCCACGAAGGTGCGCAACTGGTGCTGGCCAACGGGCGGGTAGTGGAAATCGACGCCCAAACGGCGATTCACCTCAAAGGCGTGCAGCCGGGGATCAACCTACCGCTGTTGCTCGATCAACGGCTGATCGGCGTGCTTGGCATTACCGGTGAACCGGAGCAACTACGCACCTATGCGGAGCTGGTGCGCATGACCGCCGAGATGCTGGTGGGCCAGCGCAACCAGCAGGCCGAACAGCAATGGCGGCGTCAACGTTGCGATGACTTGCTCGCATTGTTGCTGACCGACGCCGGGGATTCGCCACGCCTGGTGGACGAAGCGCAACAACTGGGACTCAAACCACAACTGACGCGGGTGCCCTATCTGTTCGAGTTGGGCCTGGAGCACGGGCCGGGGCAGACCGTTGAAGCGCTCAGCGCCTGGTTGATCAGTCGTTATCCCGACAGTTGGTGCGTCAGTTCCGCCAAGTCGTCGCTGCTGTGGTGCCGGCCGGCGAGTCAGGCGATCGAACATGAACGATTGCTGGAGAAACTCGATGGCCTGGGCTGGAACATTCTGCGCATTGCCGTCGGTGGGCAGGCCGATGGACTACCGGGTTTGCGCCGCTGCTATCGCCGGGTCGCGGATTTGCTGGCCTATGGTCGCGATGTGTTGCCGCGCTCGCGCCTGCTGACGCTGAACCGTTATCGGCTGCCGGTGATGCTCTGGCGGCATCGCAACGACGATGCGCTGGACGAACTGCTCAAGCCGTTGCGCAAAGTCATCGCCAAGGACAGCAACGGCCAATTGCTGGCGACCTTACGCAGTTGGTGCGACCACGACGGGCAGAGCCAGGCGTGTGCCGATGCGCTGGGGATTCATCGCAACAGCTTGCGCTATCGCATGGAACGGATTGCCGAGCTGAGCGGAGTTGATCCGTTGCGGCTGGACGGGATGCTAGCGCTTTATCTCGGCGTGCAGCTGCTTCCGCAAACTGATTAAAAGATGTGGTGGTTGTAGGGACGCCTTCGCGGGCAAGCCTCGCTCCTATAGGGATGGCGCCGCTCCGGTAGGAGCGAGGCTTGCCCGCGAAGAGGCCCTCCCAGTCAACATAAATACCCGGTTTGTAGAAATGAACAACAAACGCCCCCCTAGCTTGTGCAGCGGACCGGCGTCAGCGCGTTTGGCAACTGGCAGCATGGAGGCACTGAACTGGAGAATTCATATGAAAATCGTCATTGCCCCCGATTCGTTCAAGGACAGCCTGAGTGCCCAGGGCGTAGCCGATGCCATCGCGTTGGGCCTGGCCGAGGTCTGGCCGGACGCGCTATTGGTCAAATGCCCGATGGCCGACGGCGGGGAAGGGACGGTCGAGTCGATTCTGGCGGCCTGCGCCGGTGAGTTGCGCCGCACCACCGTGCGCGGCCCGTTGGGTGCGTCGGCCGAAGCTGCTTGGGGCTGGTTGCCGCACAACCACACCGCAATTATCGAAATGGCTGAGGCCAGCGGCTTGCAACTGGTTCCACCGGGGCAACGCGATGCGTGCATCAGCAGTACTTTCGGCACCGGCGAATTGATCCGCGCCGCACTCGACGCCGGTGCACAACGGGTGATTCTGGCGATTGGCGGCAGTGCCACCAATGACGGCGGTGCCGGGGCGATGCAGGCCTTGGGCGTCAAACTGTTCGATGCACAAGGCTCGATTCTTCCGCCGGGCGGCTTGGCATTGGCACAATTACACCGCATCGACCTGAGCGAAATCGATCCACGCCTGAACGCGGTGCGTTTCGACATCGCTGCCGACGTCAACAATCCCCTGTGCGGCCCCCATGGTGCCTCGTCCATTTTCGGCCCGCAAAAAGGTGCTTCGCCAGCGCAAGTCCAGCAACTGGACCATGCCCTTGGACACTTCGCCGACCTGTGTGCGCAGGCACTGGAAAAAGACGTGCGCGACGAACCTGGCAGCGGCGCGGCGGGCGGCCTGGGTTTTGCGGCCAAGGCGTTTCTCGGCGCGCAATTTCAGGCGGGTGTGGAAGTCGTCGCCGAACTGGTCGGCCTGGCCGAAGCGGTGAAGGGCGCGGACCTGGTGATTACCGGTGAAGGCCGTTTCGACGCCCAGACCTTGCGCGGCAAGACGCCGTTTGGCGTGGCACGGATTGCACGGCAGCAGGGCGTGCCGGTGATTGTCATTGCCGGGACGCTGGGTGACGGTTATCAGGAACTGTATGGCCACGGCATTGATGCGGCGTTTGCCCTGGCGAGCGGGCCGATGACGCTGGAGCAAGCATGTGCTGAGGCACCGCGGTTATTGCGCGAGCGGGCGAGTGATATTGCGCGGGTTTGGCGGATGGCTGCCGACAAAGCCTGACCTTAACCCCATGGTGAGTAGACTTTGTGGCGAGGGGGCTTGCCCCCGTTCGGCTGCGAAGCAGTCGCAAAACTTGCCGATACGGTTTTACTGACAAAATGCCGGGGCCGCTTCGCGACCCAACGGGGGCAAGCCCCCTCGCCACAGAAGCGCAATCCTCTCCGGCACGGTGTTTCACCACTGAAACGCCCGCAACCTCCTGAAATATATTTCCACTTGCCCCGCAAAAAACCTCAAGCCCTGCCGATAACCCTCATAGGCGCGCACAAACCAATTACAACAGTGGCGCCAAGCTGATCCGGCCGGCTTACACGTCCGCCTGACAGCGATCACGGCACGGATGCTCGAAGCTCAATCACCCGAGAATCATCCTATGTCCATGCGTAATCTGAATATCGCGCCTCGAGCTTTCCTCGGTTTTGCCTTCATTGCCCTGCTGGTCATCGCGCTGGGCGTGTTTGCAGTGAGTCGCATGTCGATGATCCGACAGGCCTCCGTGGACATGGAAAGCAATCAGCTTCCCAGCGTCGCCTTTCTGGGCACCATGACTGAAAACGTACTGCGCCTGCGCATTCTCTCGTTCCGTGTTCTGGTGAACCGCGAAGCCGCTGGCCTGCAGGAAGCCGAAACCCGCATCGGCGTTCTGGTGGACAAGGTCAAACAGGCACAGGCCGGTTATGCAGCATTGCCCGCTGGCGGAGAAGAAGCAGCGTTGTACAAGACTTTTTCCACCACCCTGGACAACTACCTGCAAGCCCAGCGCGAGATGATGGACCTTTCGCGCCAGAACAAGCTGGACGAAATGCGTAACCTGATCAACACCCGGATCAAGGACGGTACCGACCAGATGGGCGAGCAGTTGAACAAGCTGATTGCGATCAATCGGGCTGATGCAACCGAGGCAGATGCGACGTCCAGCGACCAGTACGACTTTGCCATCGACGGCATTATCGCCGTGTCGGTGGTGGCGGCCCTGATGACGGTGCTGCTGGCCTGGTTGTTGACCCGCAGCATCGTCGGACCGTTGAACCGTGCGGTGCAGGCCGCCGAAACCATTGCCGGCGGCAACCTGACCAAAACCATCGATGTCGACGGCAAGGACGAACCGGCCCGCCTGCTCGAAGCCTTGTCCGCCATGCAGAACAACCTGCGCAAAACCATCGAGCAGATCGCCGGCTCCGCCACCCAGTTGGGTGCCGCCGCCGAAGAACTCAGCACGGTCACCGAAGAGGCGTCCCGCGGCCTGCAAAAACAAAACAACGAAATCGAACAAGCCGCCACGGCGGTGAATGAAATGACCGCCGCCGTGGAAGAAGTGGCGCGCAACGCGGTGTCGACTTCCGAAGCCTCGAACCAGTCGACCCAGGCGGCTCGTGAAGGTCGCAACCGTGTGGTGGAAACCGTTGACGCGATCCAGACCATGACCCACGACGTGCAAAACACCTCGGTGATGATCGAAGGCCTGGCAGCCCAAGGACGTGACATCGGCAAGGTGCTCGACGTGATCCGCGCCATTGCCGAACAAACCAACCTGCTGGCGCTCAACGCCGCGATTGAAGCCGCTCGCGCCGGTGAAGCCGGACGAGGTTTTGCAGTGGTGGCGGACGAGGTTCGGGCGTTGGCTCATCGCACTGCACAATCGACCCAGGAAATCGAAAAAATGGTCGCCGGCATTCAAAACGGCACCGGCGAAGCGGTGTCCTCGATGCAGCAAAGCAACCAGCGCACTCAAAGCACCCTGGAAATGGCCCGCGCCGCCGGTGTCGCACTGGAGCAAATCACCCAGTCGATCCACCTGATCAACGAACGCAACCTGGTGATCGCCAGCGCCTCCGAAGAACAGGCTCAGGTGTCTCGCGAAGTGGACCGCAACCTGGTCAACATCCGCGACCTCGCCACTCAGTCCGCCGCCGGTGCCAACCAGACCAGCGCCGCCACCCACGAACTGTCGCGTTTGGCAGTGGATTTGAACGCGATGGTGGCGCGTTTTGTAATTTGAGATAGGGTTGAGTCTGGAGCACGCGCGACAGGAGAAGTAAATGCGCTATTCAGCCTTGACCCAACGCATTGCCGGTGACGGAGCGGCAGCCTGGCAGATTCATGATCGAGCGCTGGAGTTGCGCGAGCAGGGCGTTGATGTGCTGCTCCTGTCGGTGGGCGATCCGGATTTCGATACGCCCAAACCCATCGTCCAGGCGGCCATCGACAGCTTATTGGCCGGTGACACTCATTACTCGGATGTGCGCGGCACCCGGGCGCTGCGTACCAGCATTGCCACCCGCCACCGCCGCCGCAGCGGTCAGGCGGTGGATGCCGAGCATGTGATCGTGTTGCCGGGGGCGCAATGCGCGGTGTACTCGGTTGCGCAATGCCTGCTCGATCCGGGCGATGAAGTGATTGTCGCCGAACCGATGTACGTCACGTACGAAGGCGTGTTGGGTGCCTGCGGTGCCAAAGTGGTGCCGGTGGCGGTGCGTCCGGAGAACGGTTTTCGGGTGGATCCGGCGGATGTCGCGGCACTGATTACACCCAAGACCCGAGTCATTCTGCTCAACAGCCCGAACAATCCTTCCGGCGCCAGTCTTTCCCTGAAGATCTGGCAGGAACTGGCGGTGCTTTGCGTTCGCCACGACTTGTGGCTGATCAGCGATGAGGTCTACAGCGACTTGTTGTACGAAGGCGAGCACATCAGCCCGGCCAGTTTACCGGGCATGGCCGAGCGCACCGCAACCCTCAACAGTTTGTCCAAATCCCACGCCATGAGCGGCTGGCGCGTCGGTTGGGTGATCGGCCCCAAACCGTTGGCCGAACACTTGGTGCACTTGTCGTTGTGCATGCTGTTTGGCATTCCGGACTTCGTGCAAAAAGCCGCGCAAGTCGCGCTGGACAGGGACTTGCCGGAAGTGGCGCAGATGCGTGAAGAGTATCGCCAGCGTCGGGATCTGGTGTGCGCGCGGTTGAGCAATTGCCAGGGAGTCCGGCCGATCAAGCCCGATGGCGGGATGTTCGTGATGGTCGATGTGCGCCCGACCGGGCTATGCGCCCAGAGCTTTGCCGAGCGGTTGCTGGAAGGCTATGGCGTGTCAGTGCTGGCGGGAGAAGCCTTCGGGCCGAGTGCGGCGGGACACATTCGGATTGGCCTGGTGGTGGATCAGGTGAAACTGGCGGATGCGTGTCGGCGGATAGCGTTGTGCGCGGCGGATCTGTTGGAAGCGCGTAGGGCCTGATGGTTTTGTGGTGGGCTTGAGGGCCTCTTCGCGGGCAAGCCTTGCTCCTACAGGGATTGCGGTGAACCTGTAGGCGCGAGGCTTGCCCGCGAAGGCGTCTTGGCAGGCGCCAAATCTCTCAGATCTTCACGCCTCGTATTGTTTGGCCGACCTCATCGCGAGCAGGCTCGCTCCCACATTTGGAATGCGTTCTCCTTGTAGGAGCGAGGCTTGCCCGCGAAGGCGTCTTGGCAGACGCCAAATTTCTCAGATCTTCACGCCTCGTATTGTTTGGCCGACCTCATCGCGAGCAGGCTCGCTCCCACATTTGGAATGCGTTCTCCCTGTAGGAGCGAGGCTTGCCCGCGAAGGCGCCCTGACAGGCGCCAAATGGCTTAAGCCTTCCACGCCTTGGCATTCACCAGATTAACCGGCCGCTCACCTGCCAACGCCATCAGCAGATTGTCCACCGCGCATTTGGCCATCGCCTCTCGCGTCTCATGGGTCGCCGAACCAATGTGTGGCGTCGCCACCACGTTGTTCAACTGCATCAATGGCGAATCATGGTTCAGCGGCTCGCGCTCGAACACATCCAGCCCGGCTGCGCGAATCTGCCCCTCACGCAGGGCTTGAATCAACGCCGCTTCGTCCACCACCTTGCCCCGGGAAATATTGATGAAGATCGTTTCCGGGCGCATCAGGGCAAATTGCTCGGCACCGATCAAGCCTTCGGTTTCAGCCGTCAGCGGCAAGGTCAGGCAAACGAAGTCTGCCTGCTGCAACAGCTCCGGCAGGCTGCGGTACTGCGCATTGAAGCGCTGTTCCACCGCCGGTTTTGGCGAATGGCTGTGATAGATCACTGGCATGCCGAAGCCGAAATGCCCGCGCTGGGCCAGTGCTTCGCCGATGCGACCCATGCCAATAATGCCCAGGGTTTTGCCGTGTACATCGGTACCGAACTGCGCCGGGCCGATGTTGCGATGCCAATGGCCGGCGCGAACCATGTTTGCCAGTTCCACCACGCGCCGGGCGGTGGCCAGGATCAACGCGAAACCGGTGTCTGCGGTGGTTTCGGTGAGCACGTCCGGGGTATTGCTGAGCAGAATGCGTCGCTCGGTCAGGTAATTGATGTCGTAGTTGTCAACGCCCACCGAGACGCTGGCAATCGCTTCCAGGTTCGGCGCGAGATCGAGTAAAGCCGCATCCAGTTTCAGGCTTGCACCCAGCAAGCCTTGAGCGTGGGGCAGGGCCGCGCGCAACTTGGCCAGACCCTCGGCATCGAGGCTGTCGATCAGCGTCACGTCGGCGTGTTCATGAAGGCGGGCCATCAGCAATGGCGAGAGTTTCTTGTACAGCACAACCTGCTTTTTCATCGTTATCGTCTCAACTTCAATTCAAGGGTGAGCGGGCACCGGCCGTTTCACAGCGGCTTTGGCCACGACCCGGTCACTGGCGCCGGGCTTGAGGAAAATCGTCAGCACCACCGAGAGCATCAATGCGCCGCTCATCAACAGATACGAAGCACCGGGCGAACCGGTGGTGCTGTTCAGGTAACCGACCAGATAGGACCCGCCAAACGAACCGAGGGCACCCATGCTATTGATTAGCGCCATGGCACCACCGGCGACGTTGGCCGGGAGGATTTCCGGGACGATCGCAAAGAACGGCCCGTACGGCGCGTACATGCAAGCCCCGGCGATCACCAGCAAGGTGTAGGACCACCAGAAGTGTTCAGCGCCCAAGGCATAGGAACCGTAGAACGCGATCGAGGCGATCAGCAGCGGCGGCCAGACGAAACGTTTGCGCTTCTGCAACTTGTCCGAACCCCAGGACACCGCGAGCATGCCAATCACCGCCGCCAGGTACGGCAGCGCCGACAGCCAGCCGGCTTCGACCATGTCCATCTGCAAGCCGGCCTTGAGGATCGACGGCAGCCACAATACGAAACCGTAGACGCCAATGCTCCAGCAGAAAAACTGCAGGGCCAGCACGATCACTTTTGGCGAACGGAAAGCTTCGGCGTAATTCTTGACTGCTTTGATGCCGACCTGTTCAGCGGCGAGTGCGCTTTCCAGGTCCTGTTTCTCTTGATCGCTGAGCCACTTGGCCTGGGCCGGACGCTCATCGGCCAGGCGCCACCAGATAAACGCCCAGATCACCGCCGGCAAACCTTCGACGATGAACATCCAGCGCCAGCTGAAGTGCTGCACCAAGTACCCGGACACAACCGACATCCACAGCATGGTCACCGGGTTGCCGAGGATCAGGAAGGTGTTGGCCCGTGACCGTTCGGCGCGGGTGAACCAGTGGCACAGGTAGACCAGCATTGCCGGCATCACCGCGGCTTCGACCACGCCAAGCATGAAGCGGATGACGATCAGCCAATAGGCGTTGGAGACGATCCCGGTCAGTGTGGCCAGGCCGCCCCAGAGGATCAGGCTGACGAAAATCAGTTTCTTCACGCTGTGTTTCTGGGCGTAGATCGCCCCCGGCACCTGGAAGAAAAAGTAGCCAAGGAAGAACAGCGCGCCGAGCATGGACGACAGGCCTGGGGTGATCATCAGGTCGGCGGCCATCCCGGAGGCGGCGGCGAACCCGTAGTTGGCGCGGTCCAGGTACGCCAGGCTGTAGGTGATGAACACGATGGGCATGATGTACCACCAGCGGCGGGTGGCGAGTGTTGCGGTTTTCATGATGGTGCTCCTGAGCTTGTTGTTTTTGTCGCAGCAGGTAACGGTCTAAATCTTCAGTGCTTGTGCGGGCCTCTTCGCGAGCAAGCCCGCTCCCACAGGTGAACGCATTCCAATGTGGGAGCGGGCTTGCTCGCGAATGGCGGTTTCAAATTCAGCCGATAATTCAGCCCGGGTCGGCAACCCCTCCATATCCCCCCGACTTTGCACCGCACGGCTGCCAATCCAGTTGGCGCGCTGCACAGCGTCGGCAAAGCTGTGGTTTTCCAGTAGGGCGCTGATCATGCCGACGGCAAAGCCATCACCGGCGCCCACGGTGTCGACAACGGTTTCCACCGGCACACCAGCGACGAAACCCTGATCCAGATGCGTGCGGTAATAGGCGCCGTGCGGCCCAAGCTTGATCGCCACCGCTTCAGCCCCTTGGTCGAGGTAAAACGCCGCGATGTCCGCCGGGTCTTCAAAACCGGTGAGCAAACGACCTTCACTCAGCCCCGGCAGCACCCAGTGGGCGAGGGCGGCGAGACGGTTGATCTCGGTGATCATCTGTTGCTCGCTGGCCCACAGGCTTGGGCGCAGGTTCGGGTCGAAGGACACGCTGCGCCCGGCTTCGCGCATGCGGGTCATCAATTCGAAGGACATTTCCCGGGCAGTGGTCGAAAGCGCTGGAGGAATGCCGGTGGCGTGCAAGTGCCTGGCGGTCAACAGTTCAGGGGTAATCGATTGCACCGACAAGTAACTGGCCGCCGAGCCGCGCCTGAAATACTCGACCACCGGATCGCTGGCATCGTCAGTGCGTGACTTGAGCTGAAAGCCGGTCGGATGCACGGGGTCGATAGCGACATTGCGGCAATCGAGGCCTTCTTTTTCCAGCGTATCGATGACAAAGCGACCCAGGGAATCAGCGCCTACCCGGCTTAGCCAGGCGACATTGAACCCCAGCCGCGACAAGCCGATGGCGACGTTGTTATCTGCCCCGGCAATGCGCTTATGAAACTGGCCAACCGCCGCCAGATCACCGCTCTGTTCGGCGACGAACATCGCCATGGTTTCGCCGAACGACAGAATATCGATCTCAGACATGCGCGCTCTCCAACCGTGATTGACCGAGACGGGCGAGGGTGGCGACGTGTTCGGTGGTCAGTTGCACCAGATCGTCGCCTTGCAGCGGATATTCCGCCGCCCGCATTACGCCTTGGGCCATGTGCCGCAGCAGTTGTTCCCACAAATGCAGGTCGCTGGCGCTGGGCGGCATCGCTACCAGTTTGCCGTCGGCCCGACGCGCCACCGCTTTGCAGTGCACATAACCGACATGCCGACCCAGCGCACGCGCGGCGCTGGCAGCGGACTGGTCCTGCCATTGCCAGTTGCCGATGTCGAAAGTCATCTTGATCGGCAAATTGTGCTGCTCAACGTCGGCGAAGAAGCGCTGGAACGGTTCAATGCGCCCGCCGTGCAGGGTCTGGTCGTTTTCCACCAGCAGTTGCACCGGGCTCTGAGTCAGCAGTCGGGCCAAGGCCTGGAGGTCATTGTTGTCGGTGAAATAACCGAGGGAGACTTTCAGCCATTTGGCGCCGAAGGCCTGGGCTCGTTGCAGGGTCGGGACCAGTTCGGGATTGGGCCGCGATTGACCGGCCAGCCACAGTTCCATGGGCGAGGAGTACACGCTTTCCAGCCCTTGAGCCTGGGTGGCATCGGCCAGTTGCGCCGGTTCTTCATGGGTCAGCAACTCCTCGCGCCATTCAATGCGCGTGGCGCCGGCGGCGGCCAACAGGTCGATGAAACTGCCTTGGCCGCGCTGGCGAACCAGGTCGGCGCCGTAGCTCGACAGGCTGATGGAAACGGGTGGTTTATTCATTGTTGTTTACCTCTGAAACCGGTTTCATTTTTGTTCAAAAAAATAGGGCTGAAATAGGGGGTGTTCTTTTGGGCCTCTTCGCGGGCAAGCCTCGCTCCTACAGGTTTTGCGGCGTTCGGATAATGAGTGAACGACACAAATCCTGTAGGAGCGAGGCTTGCCCGCGAAGGCGTCAGAATGGTCACCCGCTCACTCCGCAGGTGGACCCACGCACAATCAACCGCGCCGCAAAATCCACGGTCCGCACGGGGCCAACATCCCCACGCAAGCGCTTGAGCAAACATTCAAACGCACTCGCGCCAATCTCGGCCGTCGGCTGGGCGAGGGCGGTGATCCCGCTGCCCACCAACGGATACCAATCCAGATCATCCAGGGCAATCAGCCCGATATCCTCGAACAGCTTGCAGCCCAGTTCTCGCAACGCATGAGTGCTGGCCAGCGCCGCAATCCCGTTGGCACAGAACAGTGCTTTTGGTCCTGGCCCGGGTGTATCGAGGAAGGTTTTCAAGCGTGAGGTCAGATCATTGCCGGTTTCGACTACGGCACCTTGCAACGCCGAACGCTGCTCGATCTGCGCCTTGAAACTGCTCACCCGCTCGATCCGCGAACTAGTGCCGTCAAACGGTTCGGTCACTAGCAGCACATCGCGGTAGCCGCGCTCTTCAAGGTGGGCGAGGGCCATTTCAACGGCGACGGGATTATCCAGCCCCACCAGGTCGCTTTCGAGCTGCTCGACCTTGCGGTCCACCAACACCAGGGGCATTTCCCGATGCAATTCGAGCAGTTCGTCGCGGTGATGACCCAGGGTGTTCACGATCAAGCCTTCAATGTTGTACGAGCGCAGCAACGCCAGATGCTGACGTTCCTGCTCGTCATCGCGGTCGGTGTTGCACACTACAAGGCTGTAACCGTGTTGACGGCAGGCGGTTTCCACGCCATGCATCACGGCAATCGAATATGGGTTACGGATGTCGGCTACCAGCATGCCGATCAGGCGGGTTCGCCCGCGTTTAAGGCCGCGGGCCATCTGGTTCGGGCGGTAGCCCAATTGGCTGATCGCTTGCTCGATGCGCAGGGCAATGGCATCGGAAAGCAGGGCGCGGTCGTCGCCAATAAAGCGCGAAACGCTGGCTTTGGACACACCCGCGTGTTCGGCGACATCGAGCATGGTGACGCGGCTGCGCTGGGCGGCGGAAAAGTCGTTCACGGTCTGAAACCTTTTTATTGGATTTATTAGGTTCAGCGCTTCGTGATAACGCGGAAACCGGTTTCAGGAAACACCAAAAGCAAATCACCCGTCAAGCGATTGGTGGTTCATCGCCTCATGAACACCGACGGATGGCAGTCAGATCAACACGCTCAGCCATGCCGAAACCAGCAACAGCAGGGCCATCAGCCGATTGAAACGCTGCATCGCCCGGGGTGAGCGCAACCACCGGCTGGAACCTGCACCGAGCAAGGCCCAGACACTCAGGCAAGGCAGCGAAATCATAAAGAACACCAACGACAGGTACGCCACGTGCACCAGCCGCTGCTCGCCGGCGCCCGCAAATACGCTGACGACAGCGAGCGCCATCATCCAGGTCTTCGGGTTGATCAGTTGCAGGCTGGCGGCACCGACCAATCCAAGCCTGGCCTGAGTGTCCTGAGGGGTAAGGGCTTGGGCCGGGGCGAAGAAAATCTGCCAGGCAAGATAGCTCAGCCAAGCCACACCGACCCACTGCATAGTGGTTTGAACACCGGGCAATGACGTCAGCGAGGAGCCTGCGCCAGTACCGACCAATAACACGATAGTCGCGGCGCTGGCACAAGCGCCGAAGATGATCGGGACGGCAGCTTTCAGGCCATATCGGGCACTGTTGCTCAACACCAGGATATTGGTCGGCCCGGGCGTGATCGAGGCCACAAAAGCAAACAGCAGGAAGGGCAGTAACGTCGGAAAAGAAGACCACATCGCAGGCAAACTCCAGTGAAGATCATTGAAGTCGATCTTCACAATGGCCGTGCTACCTGTCTGGAAGATTTGAGCAGCGCTTGCGATACATCGCCGGCGTCAGCCCATAGGCCCGAACAAACCAGCGCCCCAGGTGACTCTGATCGGCAAACCCCAATTCCATCGCCACCGCTGCTGGTTGCAAGCCGCTGGCAAGCATTCGCCGGGCCTTGGACAGGCGCAATTGCACCAGATACGCATGGGGCGCCAAACCGTAGGCAGCCTTGAAGGCGCGGGTCAGGCGAAAGCGATCGACGCCAGTGGCTGCGGCCAGTTGATCGAGGCCGATATCGAGGTGGGCATTGGCGTGCAGGTAGTCCCGGGCCTTTTGCGCCACCCGAGGCAGACGTGGGTCTTCGCTGTAGCGGGTGCGCCAGTGCAGGTGGCTGGTGAGGCGTTCGAGTAAGCCGTCGAGGGCGGTCTGACGAACGATTTTCAGCTCGCCGCCGTGCAAGGTCTGGAACGCCAGGCTGGTGGCCTGGGCCAGTTGTGGGTCGGTGGTAAGGGTGTTGGCGAAACTCAGTTGACTGCCCGCCGGCGCGTCTTCGAACAGCGCGGCCAATTCGCGCTCCAGCCATTGCGGATCGAGGTACAGCATGCGGTAGGTGAAACCGTCCGCAGTGGGTGCTTCACCGTCGTGGATGTCGCCGGGTTCCAGTAGAAACACCTTGCCCGGCGTACTTTGATGCCGAGCCCGGCGGCAATTGAATTGCTGCACGCCTTGCTCGGTAACCCCCACCAGATAGCTGTCATGCCAGTGCGGGTCGTAAGCGTGGCCCTCGAAATGCGCACGCAGGGTCTCGATGCCAGTGTCGGCGTCCTGGGCCAGGTCGATCCAGTTATGCGGGCTCATGCTGCACCTGTGAGACGGATTACCGACTTATTTAACGCCCGCGCCACAGTGGATGCCTAGAACGTTTGTGCAGTGTTTAGCTGAAAAGTCCGGCCGCGATGTTGATTGAAAATCCGAGAATCGCGGTGTTGAACAGAAAACCGATCAACGATTGCGCCAGCACAATCTTGCGAATGCCCCGGGTGGCGACACCGACATCCGCCGTTTGCACCGCCACGCCGATGGTGAACGAGAAGTACAGGAAGTCCCAGTAATTGGGGGTGGTCAGGCCTTCGGCGAAGCGCAATGCCGGCTCCTTGCCATCCCAGGTGTAAAACAACCGCGCGTAGTGCACGCAGAAAATCACGCCGATCAGCAGCCACGAGCCGATCACCGTCGCCGCGGTAAAGGCGTAATGCAGCAGCTTGCGCGAAGTTTCCAGGTCTTTGCTGCCGGCCAGTTCGAAGGTGATGGTCGCCAGGCTCGCAATTGCCGCGATGCACACCACGAACAACACCAATCCAGCGTTTTCGTCTTCGACCTCGGCGATGCGCTTCACATCCGGGGCCTTGGCACGTGCCGCGAGCCAGAACATCAGGATCAGGTAGGTCCAGACCCCGGCATTCCAGCCGATGAGGATTTTGCTGATGATCGAATCGGCCGGAGCCAGAATGCCGACCGCTATACCGAGTGTGGCCGCGGCGGACAGGCGAGGGTGGGTGCGGGCGAGGAGGGGCATGAGAACTCACAGAAGCAGAATTCTACCCACCATAGCTCAGGTCACCGGGCTTTTGTAGGAGCTGCCGAAGGCTGCGATCTTTTGATTTTGATTTTCAAGATCAAGATCAAAAGATCGCAGCCTTCGGCAGCTCCTACAGGGGAATGAGCCTTTACTTTTTGTGGCGGGCCTTGACCAGCTTCATCACCACCACAAAAAACACTGGCACAAACAGCACCGCCAGGGTCGCGGTGATCATCCCGCCGATCACTCCTGTACCGATGGCCTGTTGGCTCGCCGAGCTGGCCCCGGTGGCAATCGCCAGCGGTACCACGCCGAGGATGAACGCCAGGGACGTCATGATAATTGGCCGTAACCGCAGCCGCGCGGCTTGCAACGTCGCGTCGATCAGGTCGTGGCCTTCGTCGTACAGGCTCTTGGCGAATTCGATGATCAGGATCGCGTTCTTTGCCGACAAGCCGATGATGGTAATCAGCCCGACCTTGAAGAACACATCGTTGGGCATCCCGCGCAACGTCACCGCCAGCACCGCACCGAGCACTCCAAGCGGCACGACCAACAGCACTGAGGTCGGGATCGACCAACTCTCATACAACGCCGCCAGGCACAGGAACACGATCAGCAGCGACAAGCCGAGCAGGATCGGTGCCTGACTGCCGGACAAACGTTCCTGCAGCGACAGACCGGTCCATTCCTGACCCAACCCCGCCGGGCCTTGCGCCACCAGCCGTTCGATTTCCGCCATGGCTTCGCCGGTGCTGTGGCCCGGTTTGGGTTCACCGGAAATGCTGATGGCCGGATAGCCGTTGTAGCGAGTTAACTGCGCCGGACCCTGGGTCCACCTGGCCTGGACGAAGGCCGACAACGGCACCATTTTCCCGGCGCTGTTGCGCACGTTGATCTTCAGCAGATCCTCGACCTGACTGCGCTGATCACCTTCGGCTTGAACCACGACGCGCTGCATCCGTCCTTGATTGGGGAAGTCATTGATGTAGGCCGAACCGACCGCCGTGGACAGCACGCTACCGATATCGGCAAACGAAACCCCCAGCGCGTTGGCCTGTTTACGGTCGACTTCCAGTTGCACTTGCGGCGCTTCGGCCAGTGCGCTTTCGCGCACGTTCATCAGGATCGGACTTTTCTCCGCCGCCGCCAGCAATTGCGTGCGAGCCTCCATCAGCGTGGCATGGCCGAGGCCGCCGCGATCCTGCAAGCGGAACTCGAAACCACTGGAGGTACCAAGGCCATCCACGGGCGGTGGCAAGACGGCGAACACCACCGCGTCCTTGATCTGACTGAGCGCGATGTTGGCCCGATCGGCAATCGAGCTGGCAGAGTCATCACTGCTGCGCTCGGACCAATCCTTCAACGTGGTAAATGCCAGTGCCGCGTTCTGCCCACTGCCTGAGAAGCTGAAACCGAGAATCACCGTGCTGTCGCCAACGCCGGGTTCCTTGGCATTATGCTTTTCGATCTGCTCAACCACCTGCACCGTACGGTTCTTGCTCGCGCCCGGTGGCAGTTGAATGTCGGTGATGGTGTAACCCTGGTCTTCCACCGGCAGGAACGAGGAGGGCAGGCGACTGAAACACAGGCCCAGCCCGATCAGCAGCACGCCGTAAATCAGCAGGTAGCGACCGGTGCGTTTCAGCGCATAGGCGACCCAGCCTTGATAACGCACCGTCAGTTGTTCGAAACGACGGTTGAACCAGCCGAAGAAACCGCCCTTTTCGTGATGCTCACCTTTGGCAATCGGCTTGAGCAGCGTCGCGCAGAGCGCCGGGGTCAAGGTCAGGGCGAGGAATGCCGAGAACAGGATCGAGGTGGCCATGGACAGCGAGAACTGCTGATAAATGACCCCGACCGAACCCTGCATGAACGCCATCGGAATGAACACCGCCACCAGCACCAGGGTGATGCCGATGATCGCGCCGGTGATCTGCGTCATCGCCTTGCGCGTCGCCTCCTTGGGCGACAGGCCTTCGGTGACCATGATCCGCTCGACGTTCTCCACCACCACAATAGCGTCGTCCACCAGAATGCCGATGGCCAGTACCATGCCGAACATAGTCAGTACGTTGATCGAGAAGCCCAGCGCGAGCATGGTCGCAAAGGTGCCCATCAACGCCACCGGCACCACCAGGGTCGGGATCAGCGTGTAGCGGATGTTTTGCAGGAACAGGAACATCACCGCAAATACCAGCAACATCGCCTCGCCAAGGGTGTAGACCACTTTGGTGATCGAGACTTTGACGAACGGCGAAGTGTCGTAGGGGATCTTGTATTCGACGTTGGCCGGGAAGTAGCGCGCCAGCTCGTCCATCTTCGCCCGCACGGCGGTGGCGGTGCTCAGGGCGTTGGCCCCCGGCGACAGCTGTACGCCGACGGCAGTGGACGGTTTGCCGTTCAGGCGGGTGCCGAACTGGTATTCCTGGCTGCCGATCTCGACCCGCGCAACATCTTTGATGCGCACGGTGGAACCGTCGGGATTGGCCTTGAGCACGATGTCGGCGAATTCTTCCGGCGTAGCCAACTGGCCCTTGACCACGATGGTCGCGGTGATTTCCTGGGTGCTGCGGGTCGGCAGGTCACCAATGCTGCCGGCGGACACCTGGGCGTTTTGCGCAACGATGGCGGCGTTGACGTCGGCGGGGGTCAGGTTGAAGCCGATCAGCTTGCGCGGGTCGATCCAGATCCGCATCGCCCGCTCGGCACCGTAGAGCTGGGCCTTGCCGACACCGTCCAGGCGCTTGATTTCGTTCATAACGTTACGCGCCAGGTAATCGCTGAGCGCCACGTCGTCGAGCTTGCCATCACTGGATGTCAGGGTGATCAGCAACAGGAAGCCGGAGGAGACTTTCTCCACCTGCAAGCCCTGTTGATTCACCGCCTGGGGCAGACGCGATTCCACGACTTTCAGTCGATTCTGCACATCGACCTGGGCCATTTCCGGGTTGGTGCCCGGCTGAAAGGTGGCTTTGATGGTTGCGCTGCCGAGGCTGCTCTGGGATTCGAAATACAGCAGGTGATCGGCGCCGTTGAGCTCCTCCTCGATCAGGCTCACCACACTTTCGTCGATGGTCTGCGCCGAGGCGCCGGGGTACGTGGCGTTGATTTCGATCTGCGGCGGCGCGACGTCGGGATACTGCGCCACCGGCAACTGCGGAATGGCCAGCGCACCGGCCAACAGGATGAACAACGCGACCACCCAGGCAAACACCGGACGGTCGATAAAGAACTGCGGCATAAAAAAGCGTCCTGCTTACTGACCAGAAACCTGGGCAAGTGGAAGAGGGGTTTCGTCGATCTGCACTTTTTCGCCGGGCTTGGCGTGTTGCAGGCCTTCGGTGACGATGCGATCGCCTGGCTTGAGGCCGCCGCTGACGATCCAGCGATCGTTCTGCACCGCGCCCAGTTGCACCGATTGCAGGCCCACGCGCTGATCGGCGTCGAGCAGCATCACCTGGGCCACCCCGGCGCTGTCACGCTGGATTGCCCGTTGCGGCACGCTGATGCCTTGCTGGTTGACCGCTTGCTCGATGCGCACCCGCACGAAGCTGCCGGGCAGCAAGTCGAGGTCGGGGTTGGGGAACTCGCTGCGCAGGATGATCTGCCCGGTGCCCGGGTCCACGGAAATCTCCGCGAACAGCAACTTGCCCGGCAGCGGGTAGAGGCTGCCGTCATCCTGAATCAACGTGGCCTTGGCCTGATCGTGACCAACTTGCTGCAATTGCCCGGAGCGAAACGCCCGGCGCAGGTCGTTGAGTTCACGGGTCGACTGCGTCAGATCGGCGTGGATCGGGTTCAGTTGCTGGATCAGCGCCAGCGGCGTGGTCTCGTTCTGCCCGACCAGCGCGCCTTCGGTGACCAGCGCACGGCCGACACGACCGGAAATCGGCGCGGTGACGGTGGCGTAACCGAGGTTCAGCTTGGCCCGCGCCACGGCGGCTTTATTAGCAGCCACATCAGCGGCGGTTTGCCGGGCATTGGCCCGGGCGTTGTCGTAGTCCTGGCCGCTGATGGCATTGCCTTCGATCAACTGCGAATAGCGCTGCTCTTGCAATTTAGCCTGGAACGCATTGGCCTCGGCCTTGCGCAACGCCGCTTCGGCGCTGTCCAGATCGGCCTTGAACGGCGCCGGGTCGATGCGAAACA
Organism: Pseudomonas sp. 5Vm1k; assembly: GCF_056161485.1. Classification (NCBI taxonomy): domain Bacteria; kingdom Pseudomonadati; phylum Pseudomonadota; class Gammaproteobacteria; order Pseudomonadales; family Pseudomonadaceae; genus Pseudomonas; species Pseudomonas sp. 5Vm1k. The sequence goes on along the minus strand of NZ_JBSPCZ010000002.1, from coordinate 451,280 downwards.
GCACGTCACCCTGTTTCACGTCGCTGCCTTCGCGAAAGGTCCGTTGCAATACGACGCCGGCCACCCGGGCGCGGACTTCGGCAATCCGTGGCGCGGCAATTCGCCCGCTCAGTTCGCTGCTGATCGACAGGGGCCGGGCTTCGATGGTTTCGATGCGCACGGTGGCCAGTGGTGCCGCTTCTTCGGCGGTCGAGGACTTGTCACAAGCGCTCAGTGTCAACGCCAGTGCAAGCAGGCTGAGCGTGGCAAGCAGATTCTTTGACATGTGAATACCCCAATAATGACCCCCGGCATCCTACGGGGAGGCGACGAGAGTAGCGGTGAAGCTTTGTAGGCGCTGTGTGAAATTGTGTAAGGGTTTTACTCTTAGACGAGCGAGGGCGTATATCCTTTGCCGCTTGATTACTTTTGCGACTGTCAGATTGCCTTCGCGGGCAAGCCTCGCTCCTACATAAGAATGCGAAATCCCTGTAGGAGCGAGGCTTGTCCGCGAAGAGGCCAGCCCCGTCGCCACAGCACTTTTCTGGAAACACCCCATGCCCAACATCCTCCTGGTCGAAGACGACACCGCGCTCTCCGAACTGATCGCCAGTTACCTGGAACGCAACGGCTACTCCGTCAGCGTGATCAGCCGCGGCGATCATGTGCGCGAACGCGCGCGCGTAAATCCGCCGGACCTGGTGATCCTCGACCTGATGCTGCCGGGGCTCGACGGGCTGCAAGTCTGTCGGTTGCTCAGGGCGGACTCGGCAACGCTGCCGATCCTGATGCTGACTGCCCGGGACGATAGTCACGACCAGGTGCTAGGCCTGGAAATGGGCGCTGACGACTACGTCACCAAACCCTGCGAGCCACGCGTCCTGCTGGCTCGGGTGCGCACCTTGTTACGCCGCAGTAGCCTCGGCGAACCGCAGACCGCCAACGATCGCATCTTGATGGGTAATCTGTGCATCGACCTGTCCGAACGCACGGTGACCTGGCGCGAACAACTGGTGGAACTGTCCAGCGGCGAATACAACCTGCTGGTGGTACTGGCCCGGCATGCCGGCGAAGTGCTGAGCCGCGACCAGATCCTGCAACGCCTGCGCGGCATCGAATTCAACGGCACCGACCGTTCGGTGGACGTGGCGATTTCCAAGCTGCGGCGCAAGTTCGACGACCACGCCGGCGAGGCGCGCAAGATCAAGACCGTGTGGGGCAAGGGTTACCTGTTCAGCCGCTCCGAGTGGGAATGCTGAGTCGATGTTCAGAATCCTTTTTCGCCTGTACCTGGTGACGATCGTTTCGTACAGCGCGGCGATTTACCTGGTGCCGGACGTGGTGATCAAGCTGTTCCATGAACGCTTTGTCACCTACAACCTCGATTACTCGCGCGGCTTGCAAACCCTGATCGTCAAACAGTTTCACGCTGTGCCAACCGAGCAGTGGCCGGCCCTGGCGGCGGAGATGGACAAGGAGTTTCAGCCGCTGCACATCGTGCTGGCCGGCAATGACGATGCGGATTTCACCCTCGATGAGCAAGAGCGTTTGCAGCGTGGCGAGAATGTCGTGCGCATCGGCGACTGGGGTTGGCGCACCCTGGCGGTGGCACCGTTGAACGAGCAGACGGTGGTGCAAATGGTGGTGCCGCCGGACCCGATGGACGTCAATCTGTTGTACTGGAGCATCAACGTGCTGATCGGCGCGACGATGCTCGCCTGCCTGCTGTTGTGGTTGCGCCCGCACTGGCGCGACCTCGAACGCCTGAAAGGCACCGCCGAGCGCTTCGGTAAAGGGCATTTGAGCGAACGTACGCAGATATCCCACAAATCCAACATCGGCAGCCTGGCCAACGTGTTCGACACCATGGCCGGCGACATCGAAAACCTGCTCAACCAACAACGGGACTTGCTCAACGCCGTGTCCCACGAACTGCGCACGCCACTGACGCGTCTGGATTTCGGTCTGGCCCTGGCGCTCTCCGATGACATGCCGGCGCCTAGCCGCGAACGCTTGCAAGGTCTGGTGGCGCATATTCGTGAGCTGGATGAATTGGTCCTGGAATTGCTGTCCTACAGCCGCCTGCAAAATCCGGCGCGGCTGCCGGAGCAGGTTGAAGTGTCGCTGGATGAATTCATCGACAGCATTCTGGGCAGCGTGGACGAAGAGCTGGAGTCGCCGGACATCGTCATTGATGTGCTGTTGCATGGTCAGCTCGAACGCTTCAGCCTCGACCCGCGCCTGACCGCGCGTGCGTTGCAGAACCTGCTGCGTAATGCGATGCGCTACTGTGAAAAGCGCATTCAGATTGGCGTGCAGGTGTGCCCGAAAGGCTGCGAAATCTGGGTCGATGATGACGGGATCGGCATTCCGGATGATGAGCGGGAGCGGATATTCGAGCCGTTTTATCGGCTGGATCGCAGTCGTGACCGCGCCACGGGTGGTTTCGGCCTCGGGCTGGCCATCAGCCGCCGCGCCCTCGAAGCCCAGGGCGGGACGTTGACGGTTGAAGCGTCGCCGCTGGGTGGGGCGCGGTTCAGGCTTTGGTTACCGACACCGGCGTAAGCCTGTGGCGACCACGGACCTGTGGCGAGGGAGCTTGCTCCCGTTCGGCTGCAAAGCAGTCGCAAAACCTGCCTGCGCGGTGTAACTGAACGAATGCCGGGGGCCGCTCCGCAGCCCAGCGGGAGCAAGCTCCCTCGCCACAGGGATTTGGTTTCAGCCAGGAATATCACCCGCCAAAATCAGTTTCACCCCAGCCACCTGCATCCGCTCAACCGCCGCCGCCAGCGAGCCATCCAGATCAATCGCCCGGCAGGCATCCAGCACCACAAACGCATTGAACCCCGCCGCCCGTGCGTCCAGCGCCGAATACATCACGCAGAAATCCAGCGCCAGGCCCACCAGGTAAACCGTGTCGATGCCGCGTTCCTTCAAATAGCCGGCCAACCCCGTGGTGGTGGTTCGATCGGCCTCCAGAAACGCCGAATAACTGTCGATATCCGGATTACAGCCCTTGCGGATGATCAACTGCGCGTGGGGCAAATCCAGCTCTGCATGTAACTCGGCGCCGTGGGTGCCGCGCACACAATGCTCCGGCCACAGCGTCTGCTCGCCGTAGGGCAGTTGAATGGCATCGTAAGGTTTGCGATTCGGGTGGCTGGACGCAAACGAGGCGTGCCCCGCCGGGTGCCAGTCCTGGGCAATCACCACTTGGTTGAACTGAGCGCCCAGTTGATTGATCAGTGGCACGATCAAGTCGCCTTCGGGCACTGCCAGTTGGCCACCGGGGATGAAGTCGTTCTGCACGTCGATGACCAGCAACGCCGTGCGTGAAGGTTGAAGCGAGGGATGTGACATGGGTGGGTTCCTCCTTGGAAGTCAGTTACCAGTCTAGAGACGATTGGCCTTATGTGCTCAACCGGCTTCTCAAGACTTTAGCCATGTCTTCGAGATCCGCCACGGTGCTGTGCCCGATCAACATCCAGGCGTGCTCCGTGTCAGCCCAGTACACGACGTTCATGTCGTGCCGGCGTTCATGGGCAAACGGCCGGCTGCCTTTGTTGGAGCGGGTGACGCACAGTGCCATCGGACCGTGGGCCGGGTCGAGGTAGGTGATCTGGGCGATGGGCACGCCGTCGTACTCAAGGATTTGCGCACGCTTGAGCTCCAGGCGTGGCAAAGCCAGTTTTGCCGGGGCGAGGTTCAGGCCCAAACGGCTGTCGATGGTGTGCAATTGTGCGCGCTGGGTCGACTCGTCGCTGGGCAAGTGTTCGAGGGTTTGCGGCACGTAGAGCGACATGTAGTCGGCCACCAGTCCCCGCCAGTTGCTCTTCTGCTGACTCAACTGCCAGCCGAGGAACAATCGATCCGCTACCACGCTGCTCACCACCAGGCCGGCGGCCGCCGCCAGAAACCAGCGCCGGTTCAGGCCCGGGCGAGCAGGGCTGGGCAAGGTGTCGAGCATGGCTTGCAGGCGATCCGTCGGGGCTTGCTGCCCCAATTCGTCGTAGGCGTCCTTGAACGGCAGATTGCTGCGGGCCAGCCATTGCACACGCAAGCTGAGCGCCGGGTCTTCGTTGATGGCCGCGTCGATGCGAGTGCGCTGTTCAGTGTCCAGTTGGTCGTCGAGGTAGGCCACCAACTGTTCATCCGACGGTATTGTCGGTCGTGAGTGGTCGTTCATCGACGTTCTCCCGTGGTTGGGTTCGGTACGGACTGCAAGGGCGGGTACTCCGCGAGTTTCAGGCGGGCGGTGGCCAGTCGGCTCATGACGGTGCCGATGGGCACTTGCAGCACTTCGGCAACTTCGCGGTAGGACAAGCCTTCGACATAGGCCAGGTATACCGTTTCACGCTGGGTTTCGGGCAGGGCATCGACACGGCGAATCACCTGCGCCGCCAGCACGTGGGTTTGCGCCGCGTGTTCACCGTCAAACGACAGCGCCTCGTCGGCATTCACCAGCCCTTGCCCCAGCCGTACACGCCGGGCGCGCACTTCATTGAGCCAGATCGAATGCAGGATGCTCAGCAGCCAACGGTCCATGCGGGTGCCGGGCACGAATTGCCCGGCCCGCTCCAGCGCCCGCACGCAAGTGGCCTGCACCAAATCTTCGGCCACATGCCGTTGTCGGGACAGCAGCAAGCCGTAGCGCCATAAACGCGCCAGATGCTGGCCCAACTCTGCTCTAAATGCCTGATCGCTGGCGATGGCGACCTCCGTCCGTTCGGTGTGTCAGGTTTTCGATGAATCGTTGATGGCTTCGGCCAGGTCCTGGTATTCCTCGCAGGTGCTGCCGCAGATCGATTTGATGTGCTGCAACTGTTCCTGGGCCAGGTCGAGGCGACCTTTGATGACGTAAGCCTCGCCGAGGTATTCGCGCACTTGCGCATACTGCGGGTCGAGTTTGACCGATTGCAGGTAATAGCCGATGCCTTCGTCGGTTCGGCCTAGTTTACGCGTGGCATAGCCGCGATAGTTGAGTGCCTTGGCGGTGTTGGGATTTTTAAGTGTATCGAGCAGGGCCAGGGCTTCTTCATAACGACCGTCCTTGGCCAGGCGATAGGCATAGTCGACACGGTCGTTATCCGGCACCAGGCTGCTGGTTTGCAGCACGCATTTGTTCGACTTGCTGTCGTACACCTGGCCTTTGGGGCAATTGGGCTTGGCCGGCTCGTCATCGTCGCCGTGGGCAAACGCCGCAGTGCTGGATAGCGCCGCGACCAACAACAGCGGAGCGGTGAAAACAGCGAAACGGATACTCATGGGTGAAACTCCATTCACAGTGAAAACAGAATTCAAGGGCAAGCATTCTAAGAACACCCGGCCTCGGTGTTTTATTCGTTTCAGTTCACTTCGCGCCCCGGCAACATCCGGCGCAACGTGCCGTCCCGCAGACCGTAATGATGGACCAGCGCCATCACTGCATGCAGCCCAGCCAGAATCACAATGGCCCACGCCACGTTTTCATGCAGCCCGCCGAACACCGACTTCATGCTTTTATCGAAGGTCATTAAGGCAGGGACATCGAACAGGCCGAAGAAGTTGAATGGTTCGGCCTGGGCCCAGCGAAACAGAAAACCCAGCACGATCTGGCTCAACAGCAGCAGATACAGCGCCAGATGCGCGGTTTTCGCCGCAATGTTCATCACTCCCTGGTTGGCCGGCGGCAAACGTCGGCCACGGGACAGACGCCAGAGCAGCCGACCGATCACGATCACCGCCAGCAGGATGCCGCAGGAAATGTGCACCGACTGCAAACCCTTGCGCAGCGGCGTGCCTTTGGCCAGTTGTTCCCAGATTTGCGCACTGGCGAACATAAAAATCACCAGCGCGGCGGTCAGCCAGTGCAGGCTCATGGTCAGGCGGTCGTAACGTGTCGGCGAATCAAGGTTCAAGCGGTTCATGGGCAATCCTCATGGGCGATGGCAAGTGAACACCGCTGTGTGAACAATTATTCATTTCTTAGTTGCGATCTTTGCAGGGGAGATTCAGGTCCAGACGCTATGCTCGCAAGCATCGCTGTAAATCGGGAGAACTGCCATGAGAGAACACATTCACCATGCTGCCGCCGATGGTTACAAAACCGGTGCCGACACCTACGTGCGCGGTCGTCCGGACTATCCGCCGCAAGTGGCCGACTGGCTGACCGGCACGTTGGGGCTCAATGACGACAAAACCGTGATCGACCTTGGTGCCGGCACCGGCAAGTTCACTGGGCGTCTGGTGGCCACCGGAGCACAGGTGATTGCCGTGGAACCGGTACCTGAAATGCTGGAAAAACTGTCCGCTGCGTATCCCGATGTCCTGGCGGTGAGTGGCACCGCCACCGATTTGCCGTTGCCGAATGCCTCGGTGGACGTGGTGATCTGTGCCCAGGCCTTTCACTGGTTTGCCAGCCCCGAAGCGCTCAGTGAAATTGCTCGGGTCCTCAGGCCCGGCGGCAAGTTGGGCCTGGTGTGGAACCTGCGTGATACCCGGGTGAGCTGGGTGCCGAAACTCGACGCCATCGTCAACGCACTGGAGGGTGATACCCCGCGCTACTACACCGGGGCCTGGCGCCTGGCTTTTCCGCACAAGGCGTTTGGACCGCTGCAGGCACAGCATTTCGGCCATGGGCATACCGGTTCGCCGGAGGATGTGATTTTCAATCGAGTGCGCTCCACCAGTTTTATCGCGGCGCTGCCCCGGACGCAGCGGGACAAGGTGGATGCGCAGATGAAGGCGTTGATTGAAAGTGAGCCGGAGTTACGGGGCAAGGATGTGATTACAGTGCCTTATGTGACGGCGGCGTTTGTGGCGGTGAAAGGGGGCTAGATCGGCGGTGCGGCCTTCGCGAGCAAGCCCGCTCCCACATTTGGAATGCGTTCCCCTGTGGGAGCGGGCTTGCTCGCGAAGGCGTCAGACCAGACACCACAGAGCCCAAGCCAGTCCCGCATTTGGCCGAACCACTGCCTTACTCCCACCAGCGATGCCTTGTTATAGTTCGGGCCTCATTTTCTGCCCGGTAAAGGATCACTGCCATGTCTCAGTACACCGCGTTCACCGTCGAACTCGCTGACAAAATCGCCCATGTGCAGATCAACCGCCCGGAAAAGATCAACGCTATGAACGCCGCGTTCTGGAGCGAGATCATCGAGATTTTCCAATGGATCGACGACACCGACGAAGTGCGGGTGGTGGTCCTCAGCGGCGCCGGCAAGCACTTTTCCTCTGGCATCGACCTGATGATGCTCGCTGGCGTGGCCAATGAACTGGGCAAAGACGTCGGCCGCAATGCTCGTCTGCTGCGGCGCAAGATCCTCGCCCTGCAAGCTTCGTTCAATGCCGTCGACAACTGCCGCAAACCGGTGCTCGCGGCGATTCAGGGCTATTGCCTGGGCGGGGCCATCGATCTGATCGCTGCGTGTGACATGCGCTACGCCGCCGAAGACGCGCAATTCTCGATCAAGGAAATCGACATCGGCATGGCCGCCGACGTCGGCACGTTGCAACGCTTGCCGCGGATCATCGGTGACGGCATGCTGCGTGAACTGGCTTACACTGGTCGCAACTTTGGTGCCGAGGAAGCGCGCGGCATGGGCCTGGTCAATCGCGTCTACAGCGACCGCGACAGCCTGCTTGATGGCGTGATGGGCATTGCCCGCGAGATCGCCGGCAAATCGCCGATCGCTATCACCGGCACCAAGGAGATGATCAGCTACATGCGCGACCATCGCATCGACGACGGCCTCGAATACGTCGCCACCTGGAACGCCGCCATGCTGCAATCCACCGATTTGCGCGTGGCCATGGCCGCCCATATGACGAAACAGAAACCCGAATTTCTGGACTGATTAACCATGACTTCACGCTGGACCACTGCAGTACTGGACACCGATCAACCCGGCGGCTGGGCCGTGGCACGCAGCCCCGAAGGCTTTCTGTTCGATGACAATGGCGCGCTGTTCCCCCGGGAATGGCTCAAACGCCAGGACTTGTCGATCCTCGCCGAGCACGGTATCGGCCTTCTCGATGGCGAGCCGGTTTACCTGCTGGAGTTGCGTAGCGCCAGCGAAGTGCCGAGCTGCAACTGGAAAGGCCTGCGGGCGTTCATGCTGGAGGGCGATCACACCGTCTACAAGGTGCTCGGTTACGCCGCGCAGATTGGCACCTGGTACCGCGAGCACCGTTTTTGCGGTAACTGCGGGCAAGCGACGCATCAGGTTTCCCGCGAGCGGGCGATGTACTGCGAACCTTGCGATATCCGCTATTACCCACGAATTTCGCCAAGCATGATCGTGCTGGTGACCCGTGGCGATGAAGTGCTGCTGGCCCGTTCGCCACGCTTCGTCGCCGGGGTCTACAGCACGTTGGCGGGGTTTGCCGAGCCGGGTGAGTCGGCCGAGGATTGCCTGATTCGCGAGGTCCGCGAAGAGGTGCAGATCGAGGTCAAGAACATCCAGTACATGGGCAGTCAGTGCTGGCCGTTTCCGCACTCGATGATGCTCGGGTTTCATGCCGAATACGCCGGTGGCGAGATCGTCTGCCAGGAAGACGAGATCGAAGACGCCCAGTGGTTCAATATCCACGCGATGCCGCCGTTGCCGGCATCACGATCGATTGCCCGTTACCTGATCGACGTCTACCTGGCGCGGCGCTTAGGCCATGCTGAACCAGTGCTGCCAAGCTAGGCGCACGGTCAAACCCAGCACCACGGTGATGAACACCGGGCGAATGAACTTCGCACCGCCGCTGATGGCGGTGCGCGCGCCGAAGAACGCGCCAACCATCACTGACACGCCCATGCTCAGGCCGATGATCCAGTCCACCTGCCCGGAAAACACGAACACCGACAGCGCTGCAATGTTGCTGACGAAGTTCATGCTGCGGGCCACACCGCTGGCCTTCACCAGGTCGATGGGGTACATCAGCAGGCTGCTGACGGTCCAGAACGCACCAGTGCCGGGGCCGGCCACGCCGTCATAGAAACCGAGGCTGAAGCCTTGGGTCGATTGCCACTTCTTCTTGATCGGCGCGTCGCTGTCCAACGGCGCTTTTGGCGTGCCGCCGAACAACAGGTAGACGCCGCAGGCGAAGACAATCACCGGCAGCATCTTATTCAGCCATTCGGCCGGCAGATAATGCGCGACCACGGCGCCGGTCAGCGCGCCAACCAGCGTGCCGACGATGGCATGCACCCATTGCTTGGGGTGGAACAGTTTGCGGCGGTAGAAAGTGAAACTGGCGGTGGCCGAGCCGAAAGTCGAACTCAGTTTGTTGGTGCCCAGCACCAAGTGCGGCGGCAGGCCGGCGGTCAGCAACGCGGGGGTGGTGAGCAGACCGCCACCGCCGGCAATGGCGTCGATGAAACCGGCAATGAAAGCGACGAAGGCCAGAATGGCCAGGGTGGTGAGGTCAACGCTGAGTTCGAAAGGCATGGAATCGGCTTATTCGGCGGGGCGCAGAAAGTGGCTGCGGGGAAGGCCGGTATCTTACCTAGAAAGTCATCCTCTTACAGCTGATCGTTCCCATGCTCCGCGTGGGAATGCCGCCATGGACGCTCTGTGTCCGCGCTTGATGCTGGGACGCGGAGCGTCCCGAGATGCATTCCCACGCAGAGCATGGGAACGATCAATCCAACTTCTGCGGCGACCGGTCTGGCCTCTTCGCGGGCAAGCCTCGCTCCTACAGGGGAACGCATTTCAAAATGTAGGAGCGAGGCTTGCCCGCGAAGGCGTCATCCCTGACGAAGCATCACTTGCGCTCAGGCCCATTCCCGATCTGCCACACAAACGGCGGCTCTGTCCCGTTAATCGCCCAATCTCCGATAATCCGTGCCTTGTAGATCACCGGATTGTGCGACGACACCGTCCGCGCATTGCGCCAATGCCGATCCAGGGATTTACCCTGGCGAATATCCGAAGCCCCCAGCGCATTGAACAATTCACTGGTGGCGCGCTGAATCAGTTCGGTGACCACCACTTGCGCCTTCGCCGATTCGATTTCCGCCGCGACATTCGCAGCTTGCTCAAGAGCATCATCACCCGAGAAGCGCGCCTCATAAGCCCGTTGCGCCGGCTGCGCAGCCTTCAATGCACTGGCTTCAGCGGCATACACCAACGCCGCGATTTCACCGACCACCTGCTGCACCTGCGCATCCTGGCTGACATGCGGGGCATTGCCATGGCTGTAGATGCGTTTGCGTTCGCGCACTTGATACGCCACATCGCGCAATGCCGCGCGACCGATGCCAGCCAGGGTCGCCAGCAGCACCAATTGATAGAACGCGGTCTGGTACTTGAAGCGGGTGGCGAAGTCGATGATGTTTTCGGCATCGACTTCGGCATCGATAAACCGCGAGGTGCCACTGCCGGTGGTGCGCTGGCCGAAACCGTCCCAGTCATCACTCTGCACGATTCCAGGCTGGCGGGTGCGCACGGCGGCGATCACGTCGCCACCGGTATCGCTGCGCTGGGCGTAGACGTCGATCCAGTCGGAAAAAATGCTCCCGGTGCTGTAGAACTTCTCGCCGTTGAGCCGCCACTGATCGCCGTGGGGAGAGACTTTGGTAATGACATCGCCGATGGCCACGCTGCCGATTTCGGTCCAGGCGCAACCGACAATGTCGCCGGCCACGAAGCGTTTGAACCAGACGTCCCGCGCCGGGCCGGGCGCGGCGTTGAGGCGGTCCTCGGCAAAGGCGAAATGCCCGCGCAAGGCTTGGGGCACGTTGGAATCGGCTTCGGCCAACTCGATCAACAGCTCGAACAGTTGCGGGACTGAAGCGCCGCCACCGCCATATTCCACCGGAACTCGCACGGCACCGAAACCGGCTTCCTTGAGCCACTGGATCGGCTCGTACGGCAGGCTGCGAGTTTGTTCGCGCTCAACGGCGCCGGCAGCGATGCGCTGGAAGATCGGCCGAAAACGAGTGGCCAGCGCTTCATAGTCTGTACCGGTGGATAGAGGGTTGATTACCTGGTGTTCGGTCATGGGACAGCTCCTGGATCGGCAGTAGAGACAGGGGCGATTGCACGGTCCATGCCGAAGCCCGCAGGCCATGGTTTATGGGATGTCGTGGGTTTTGGCGGGGCCTGAACTGTTGCTGCACCAACAGCGCAGCAGCAAATTGCCCCTGACACACCCCGATCTGTGGCAAAAAGATTTTTTTGTGGCGAGGGAGCTTGCTCCCGCTTGAGTGCGTAGCGCTCACAAGATTTTGGGGCCGCTGCGCAGCCCAGCGGGAGCAAGCTCCCTCGCCACAGTTATCAGTCGTTTCAGATTTCCGGTGCTGGCACGGTTGCTGCTCTTGTCACAAGACTTCCCAAAAGTCCTGAGGACAAGCCAATGAGTCAGCAAGCCGTCAAATTTGCCTACTGGGTACCGAACGTCAGCGGCGGGCTGGTGGTCAGCAAGATCGAGCAACGCACCCACTGGGGCATCGACTACAACCGCAAACTGGCGCAACTGGCCGAAGAGGCGGGGTTCGAGTACGCCCTGACCCAGATTCGTTTCACCGCCGGTTACGGTGCCGAGTTCCAGCATGAGTCCGTTGCCTTCAGCCACGCGCTGCTGGCGGCCACCACCAAACTCAAAGTGATCGCCGCGATCCTGCCCGGCCCGTGGCAACCGGCTCTGGCGGCCAAGCAACTGGCGACCATCGACCAACTCACCAATGGCCGGGTCGCGGTGAACATCGTCAGTGGCTGGTTCAAGGGTGAGTTCCAGGCCATTGGCGAACACTGGCTGGAGCACGACGAGCGTTATCGCCGTTCCGAAGAATTCATTCGTTCGCTCAAGGGCATCTGGAGCCAGGACAACTTCACCTTCCGCGGCGATTTCTACCGCTTCGACAATTACAGCCTCAAGCCCAAGCCACTGGGCCAACCGGAAATCTTCCAGGGCGGTAGCTCTCGCGCAGCTCGGGACATGGCGGCGCGCGTATCGGATTGGTACTTCACCAACGGCAACACACCCGAAGGCATCAAGGCCCAGGTCGACGACATCCGGATCAAGGCTGCGGCGAACAATCATTCGGTGAAAGTCGGGGTGAATGCGTTTGTCATTGCTCGCGATACCGAAGAAGAGGCCCGCGCGGTGCTGGCGCAAATCATCGACCAGGCCGACCCGGAAGCGGTGAATGCGTTTGGCGATGCGGCGAAGCAGGCGGGCAGGGCGTCGCCGGAAGGGGAGGGCAACTGGGCCAAGTCAACGTTTGAAGATCTGGTGCAGTACAACGACGGCTTCAAGACCAACCTGATCGGTACGCCGCAGCAGATTGCCGAGCGGATCGTGGCGTTGAAAGCGGTGGGGGTGGATCTGGTGCTGGCGGGGTTCCTGCACTTCCAGGAAGAAGTGGAGTATTTCGGTAAGCGTGTGTTGCCGTTGGTGCGCGAGCTGGAGGCGAAAGCACTGAGCAAACAGACTGCCGCAGTCGCCTAAACACCAAAAAACCCTTGTGGGAGTGGGCTTGCTCGCGAAAGCGGTGTGTCAGTCAACGATGATGTCGACTGACACGGCCTCTTCGCGAGCAAGCCCGCTCCCACATTGGATCTTCGTGGACCTTACAGGCCGAGGTCGGATAGACCCGGATGATCATCCGGACGACGCCCCAGCGGCCAGTGGAATTTGCGCTCGCTTTCCTTGATCGGCAGGTCGTTGATGCAGGCAAAACGATTGGCCATCAAGCCGTTTTCATCGAACTCCCAGTTTTCATTACCGTAGGAGCGGAACCAGTTGCCCGAATCGTCGTGCCATTCGTAGGCATAGCGCACAGCGATGCGGTTACCGGTGAAGGCCCAGAGTTCCTTGATCAGCCGATAATCCAGTTCCTTGGCCCATTTGCGAGTCAGGAAGCCTTTAGCTTCTTCGCGGTTGTAGGCGAATTCGGCACGGTTACGCCATTTGGTGTCCAGGGTGTAGGCCAGGGACACGCGCTCCGGGTCGCGAGAGTTCCAGCCGTCTTCGGCCAGGCGAACTTTTTCGATAGCCGATTCACGGGTGAACGGCGGCAATGGCGGACGAACTTCGGCATTAGATGACATTTGAATGTCTCCTTATCAAAGTAAAGTTAAAACACAGTGTCGAGCTTGATTAAGCAGTTACAGGTCCAATAACTTTCGCGCCATGCATTGCGCATTATCGGCGGCACTGTGATCACCCATCACAAGCGCTACGGTAATGGCCCCATCGATCAGGATCAGCAGCTGTTTGGCCAGTGCCTGCGGGTCGGTGGCGCCATGTTCGGTGCAAAGCTCGCACACGTAGTCGAGCAATTTCTGTTTATGGTCTTTGGCGACCAGGCGAACCGGGTCTTGTGGGTCGCCGGTTTCGCCGCTGGTGTTAATGAAGGCGCAGCCGCGGAAGCCTTCGGAGTCAAACCAGGACCTGAGCACGGTAAACAGGTTGAGCAAGCGCTCGGCCGGGGTCGGGGCCTTGTCGACTTCGGTTCTGTACCAGTTCATCCAGCGCACGTCGCGCCGTTGCAGGGCCGCGACGGTGAGCTCCTCCTTGTTGGCGAAGTAGCGGTAGATACTTTTTCTGGAGACGCCGGCGGTTTTCACCAGAAGATCCATGCCGGTGGCCGCGATGCCACTTTTGTAGATCAACTTTTCGGTGACATCCAGGATAATGTCGCGTGTGTCGTTGCTGGTGATTTCGTTCATGTGGCAAACAGTAGAACGATCGTTCTCCTTGGTCAACAGGATTTTTATGGCGCCTGTGAAATTGTCTTCGCGGGCAAGCCTCGCTCCTACAGTTAACCGCATTCCCTTGTAGGAGCGAGGCTTGCCCGCGAAGGGGTCTTTACAGACAGTAACAAGACCCAAACGGATCCATGGTGTAAGCTCTCGGGTTCTTCGGATTCGACCTTTTTGCGAGCCTTATGCCGTCGCTTTTCAAACGCTCTCTGCTGCCTAAACTGCGCAGTTTTCCGCTGACCGCCGATGCCGTCACCATTCTGTCCGGCGCCGCCGAATACCGTCGTTGCCTGCTGGAAAAAATCGCCCAGGCCACCCAGCGCATCTATATCGTCGCGCTGTACCTGCAACAGGACGAAGCCGGCCAGGAAGTTCTCGATGCCTTGCACGCCGCCAAACTGGCGCGTCCGGAACTGGACGTGGTGGTGGTCGTCGACTGGTTGCGTGCCCAGCGCGGCTTGATCGGCGCCGGCAAGCAACCGGGCAACTCGGCCTGGTATCAGGAAATGACCCGTACCCATGCCAGTGAGGTGCCGGTGTACGGCGTGCCGGTGCAGACTCGCGAGCTGTTCGGCGTGCTGCACTTGAAGGGTTTCGTGATCGACGATTGCGTGATCTACAGCGGCGCGAGCCTGAACAACGTCTATCTGCACAAATTCGACAAGTACCGCTACGACCGTTATCACCTGCTGCAGAACAGCGCGCTGGCCGACTCCATGCAGCACCTGATTCAGCACGGTTTGATCGCCTCTAAAGCGGTGCATCGCCTCGACCTGCCTGACCTGCCGACCACCCGCAGCCTGCGCAACGACATCGGCGACCTGCGCAGCCGTCTCAAGCACGCGACCTACGACACCACGGCCGGCAGTACGGCCAAGGGCGGTCTGTCGGTCAGCCCGTTGCTTGGCGTGGGCAAGAACAACCCGCTGAGCCGGGTGATCTGCGAACTGATCGCCAGCGCCCAGCATCAACTGACCATTTGCACGCCGTATTTCAACCTGCCGCTGCAAGTGACCCGGGAAATCAACCGGGCCCTGGCCCGTGGGGTGAAGATCGACATCATCGTCGGCGACAAGACCGCCAACGACTTCTACATCCCGCCGAGCGAGCCGTTCAAGGTGATTGCCGCGCTGCCGTACCTCTACGAGATCAGCCTGCGCCGCTTCGCCAAGCGCCATCAGCAGAACATCGACAGCGGCCAGTTGAACCTGCACCTGTGGCGTGACGGTGACAACACCTATCACCTCAAGGGCATGTGGGTCGACGAGCGCTACACCTTGCTGACCGGCAACAACCTCAACCCACGGGCGTTCCGTCTCGATCTGGAAAACGCGTTGTTGATCGACGACCCGAAAAACGAGTTGCAGGCGCCGCGTCGCAAGGAACTGGCGGAGATTTTCGAGAATACCCAGCGCGTCACGCGCTATCTGGACCTGGAAACTTTGCCGGAGTATCCGGGGGCAGTGGCCAAGTTTCTCAAGCGGGTGAGTCGGGTAAGGATTGAGCGATTGCTCTATCGGATGTTGTGAGGCTTTAAAGCAAAAGATCGCAGCCTCCGGCAGCTCCTACATTGGGATGACGTACACCCTGTAGGAGCTGCCGAAGGCTGCGATCTTTTTTGCAAACAACGCTGATGTTTAATTCAGGCCGAGTTTGCCACGCAACGTCGACAAATCTTCAGCCAAGGTATTCACCGGGCCAACCAGCGCTTTACGGTCAGCTTCTTTCACTTTGTCGTAAGTTTCGAAACCGCCATCCTTGGTTTTGTACTTGGCCAGGATCTTGTCCACGGTCGCGAAGTTCTTGTCGACTTTGGCGATGAAGGCTTTGTCCTGCTTCTCGATCTGCGGGTGGAACAGGTCGACGATTTTCTTCGCGCCGTCAATGTTGCCCTGGAAGTCATAGAGGTCAGTGTGGCTGTAACGATCTTCTTCACCGGAGATTTTGGTGGCCGCGACTTCTTCGAGCAGCGCAGCGGCGCCGCCCACGACTTTCTCAGGCGGGAAGGTCAGACCGGCGACGCGGGCTTGCAGGTCTTTGACGTCCTTGTTCAGGCCGTCAGCCAGTTCGTCCAGGCCCTGGGTGCTCTTTTCCGAGAACAGTGTGTATTCGATGCGGTGGAAACCGGTGAAATCTTCGGCTTTCACGCCTTTTTCGTGGTCGTCGACACGGGAGTCGATGGACCCGTCGAGGTCACTGAATAGCTCGGCAATCGGCTCGATCGACTCGTAGAACACGCGGGTCGGTGCGTAAAGCTTTTGCGCAGTGGCGAGGTCGCCTTTTTTCACGGCGTCGGTGAACTTCTGGGTGTGCTCGCCCAATTGGTCCAGTTGTTCGGTGACGTAGATCTTGTAGTCCGAGACCGGTCCCACCAGATCCAGCGGCGCTGTTGCCGCGAAAGCCGAAAACGGGGTGTTGAGCAAGCCAAGGGTCAGCATTAAAGCGAGTGACGACTTTTTCATGGGACGGTTCCGTGGGGGTTGTTATTAAGTTAGGCCGTGGTTTTTGGATGTGTAGCGTCAAGCAGCGAGCGACCGATGAAGTCCTTGTCACCCGTAACACCCGGTAAGGTGAAGAAGTACCCGCCGCCCACTGGCTTGAGGTATTCCTCCAGCGGCTCGCCGTTGAGACGGGTTTGTACGGTGATGAAGCCTTTTTGCAGGTCGGCCTGGTAGCAGATGAACAGCAGGCCCATTTCCAGCTGGCCGTTCTTGTTCACGCCGTTGGAGTAGTTGAACGGACGACGCAGGATCAGGTTGGCCTGGGTTTCGGCAGTGCGCGGATTCGCCAGGCGAATGTGCGCGTCGAGCTTGGTCAGCTTGCCTTCCGGGTCCTTGGCGTAGTCCGGGATCTGGCCTTCATGTTCGCCGCCCATCGGTGCGCCGGTGCTCTTGACCCGGCCGAGGATGCTTTCCTGTTCCTGCAGCGGCGTGCGGTCCCAGCGTTCAACGAAATTGCGGATGATCCGCACCGCCTGGTAACTGCCATTGGCAGCCCACGCCGGCTCATCACTGCCAGTCTGCACCCAGACAATGTTGTCCATGGCCTTGGCATCGTTGGAATCGGGGTTGGCCGAGCCATCGCGGAAACCCAAAAAGTTGCGCGCACTCTGCGCCGGCACCCCCGGTTTCGCCGGGGCTTGTGGCGGTACACTGCCTTCCTGTTTCCAGCGCACCAGCAGCAGGTCTGGCAGGTTTTTCACGATGTCGCGCAGGGCGTGAATGTTGGTGTCGGTGGTGTTGGAACAGAACTGCAAGCTCAAGTCACCGTGGCAGCAATCCGCTTCCAGGGCATCGTTCGGGAAGCCGACCATGCGGATCAGCCGCTTGGGTTTGGCGTTGGCCAGGCCGAAGCGCTCGTCGAACAGCGACTCGCCGACCGACACGGTAATGGTCAAGTTGTCCGGCGTGACCACCGGGCCAAGAATCCCCGAATCCACGGGCGGCAATTTCGGATCGACCTGCGCCACCGCGCCGCCCTTCATCAGGAACGCGATGCGCTCGTTGAGGGTGCGGAACAACCGCTCCAGATCATCACGGTCGCTGGCCAACACATCAAAGGACACCAACATGCCCGACGCCGGGCGCGGGGTGACGATGCCGGTCTGGTGCTGGCCATAGAAGGTGTGGCGGTCTTCGGTTTTTTCGCTGCTTGGCGCTTCGGTCACCTGACTGGAAGCGGCCATCGCCGGGCAGCTCAGGGCGGTGCCGGCCAACGCGACACCGGCGGCGCCCATGCCCATCAATACACGGCGACGCTGGGCGGAAAACTGTTCTAAATCTTTCATCTAAATGTCGTCTTCTGCTTACAGGCCGGAAAGGCCAAGGGCTGGATCGATTTCGTCGAGTACGGCGGCCAGGGTCTTGGCCTTGTCGGCGATGTGTTTGCGCTGCTCGGCACTGACCGTGTCG
Source organism: Pseudomonas sp. 5Vm1k (assembly GCF_056161485.1). Lineage (NCBI taxonomy): Bacteria > Pseudomonadati > Pseudomonadota > Gammaproteobacteria > Pseudomonadales > Pseudomonadaceae > Pseudomonas > Pseudomonas sp. 5Vm1k. The sequence continues at coordinate 433,711 of NZ_JBSPCZ010000002.1, read as the reverse complement.
TAGCTGGCGTAGCCGTCCTTGACCTTGAAGCCGTTGAGTTCAGCGTCGAAAGCTTCGATGGCGCTGTCGATTTTCGGCAACAGCTCGGCGGCTGATTTGGTCAGCAGTGGTCGCAACAGGTCGACAACCTTGCGCGCCGCTTCGAGATTGGCGGCGAAGCCATTCAGGTCGGTGTGGCTGTAGCGTTCTTCTTCACCGCTGCTGGCGCGCACGTCGGCGATGCTGTTGAGATTGCGCACCACAATGCTCACCAGTTGTTCCGGTGGCAGGGACTGGGCGAGCAATTGCTGTTTGAGCGTGGTGATGTCGATGATCAATTGCATGGCCACCGGCGTCAGAGCATCGAGTTTGCGTTGCTGGAACAGCGCGTATTCGAGGCGATGGAAACCGGTGAAGGCCGAATCCTGCTCGCGTTTTTCAAAGTAATCGGCGCGAGCGTTGACGGCATTGTCCAGCTCGGCCAGACGTTGGGCGGCCGGGGCAATTCGTTGATAGGCAGCGCGGGCCGGTACATAAAGCGCTTGGGCCTGGGCCAGATCACCAGCTTCAATCGCCTGTTTCAGGGCGGTCACGGCTTTGATCAGCGCGCTGCTCTGGCTGCTCAGGTACACACGGAATTCCGACAGCGGACCAATAAACGCGACCATCGATGGCCGGGCCTTGGCCGCCGCATCGGAGGCCGCCGTCGGGGTCACGTGCAAGGTGCCGCGCGGATTGCTCAGCAAGCCGCAAGTGATCGCGTAGTCGCCAGGCGCCAGGTTGGCGTTGATCACCTGGCTCAGGCCGGGGGCGATGTTTTCCCGTTCTTCGAGCACTAGCACGCCGTCGAGGATTTCCCATTCCACAGCACGGTCGGAGCGGTTGACGATGCGGAAACTCGCACGCCCGGCCGGGACCGTCAGCGCATTCGGCTCGCAACTTTTAGGGTGGATGTTCACCACCACTTCGTCATGGTTGGTCTGGCGCTTTTCAGCAGCCATTTTCGACGCGTAGTAAAACAGGCCACCGGCCGCGATCATCACGATCACCGAACCGGCCACCGCCCAGCGCAACGCGCGGGGAGGTGAGGCCACGGGAGGATTAGGCGTTGACATGAATGCCCTTATTGGCTGGATACGGAAGAAGATTGCTTGACGGGCGCGGCGGCCGGGAGGAAGAACATCACCAGCGCCACCACCAGATAAATCAGATACGCCCCGAGGGTGCTGACGGTCGGTGCGTCCTGGTAACCGAACATGCCGGCCAGCACTGAGCCCAGCGGACCGTCCATCGGCAGCGTGGCGCTGAAGTCGAAGAGCACGGTTTGCAGGTGATTCCAGACGCCCGCTTCATGCAGCGCCTGCACAGAATTGGAGAGGATGCCAGCGGCGACTACGAGGATGAACAAACCGGTCCAGCGGAAGAACGCACCGAGGTTCAGGCGCATGCTGCCGGTGTAGATCAGGAAGCCGACGATAATCGCCAGGATCAGGCCGAGCAGGGCGCCAATCGGCGCGGCCGGGCCTTCGCTTTGCTGGAACACCGCGAGCAGGAAAAATACGGTTTCCAGGCCTTCCCGGGCCACGGCGAAAAACACCATGGCGATCAGCGCCGTGACCTGATGCTTGGAGCCGGCCAGCGCGTGATCGAGGGAAACGTGCAGGGAATGCTTGATCGAACGCGCCACTTTGCGCATCCAGAACACCATCGAACTGAGAATGCCGACGGCGACCAAACCGACGATGCCTTCGAACAGTTCCTGTTGTTTCTGCGGGAATTCGGCGCTCATCAACTCCAGGCCACCGCCAACCAACAGGGCCAGAGCCGCGGCGAGGAACACGCCAATCCACACGGCGGGCATCCACTGGCCGCGACCTGTTTGCTTGAGATAACTGGCGATAATGCCGACGATCAACGCCGCTTCAATGCCTTCGCGCAGCATGATCAAAAAGGGAACAAGCATTCAGCACCGTGTCGAGTTAGTAAGGTTGCTAATTTGTAACATAATGACACTCATTCTCACATGCCATCGATTGACTTTAGCTGAACCTGAGCTGAACGACCCAAAAGATCGCCCCGATCCCTGTAGGAGCAAGGCTTGCCCGCGAAGGCGTCTTAACATTCAACATCATCGTTGACTGATACACCGCTTTCGCGAGCAGGCTCGCTCCCACAGGGCTCTCCCACAGGGGCTCTGCGCTGGGCTAATATGCCCGCCACTTGAACAAGAACAGGGCTTACCCCGCGCAATGTCGGAAAAAGACACCATCGCCATCCAACTGGTGCGTGAAGCGCTGTTGCAAAGTTGCGCTCCTGGGGCCGCCACCGAAGAGGTGTTGCAAAAAGTCGGGATTGATCCTGCGTTGCTGGACGCTGTTGACGCCCGAGTCCCAGCCACCGCGTACGCACGCCTATGGCGTTTGCTGGCCCGGCGCGGCGACGATGAGTTTTTCGGCATGGACCCGCGCCAGCTCAAATCCGGCAGCCTTGAGTTTCTGTGCCGCTGCGCCATGGTCCAACCCAATCTCGCCGCTGGCCTCAGCTCGGGCCTGAGCTTTCTGTCGCTGATGCTCGAACACCTGCCGGCGCAACTGGTGCGCCAGCAGAGCCTGGCGGAAATTGTCTTGTTGGAAGACGATCAGGACCCGCGCCGGGCCTTCACCTATTTCACTTACTGGATGATCGTCCACGGTGTCGCTTGTTGGCTGGCCGGGCGGCGGATTCCGATCCTGGCCATCGAACTGCGCGGCCCGGCGCCGGATTTCTGCGATGACTACCAGGTGATGTTTTCCGAGAACCTGCGCTTCGACCGCCCCCGCACCCGGATGATTTTCGCCGCCGATTGCCTGGACCTGCCGATCAAGCGCAGCCCGGAAGAACTCAAGCGTTTCCTGGCCCATGCGCCGGCCAACATCCTGGTCAAATACCGCGACCCCGAGAGCCTGGCCAGCCGGATCAAAAACGATCTACGACAACTGCCCGCCGAGCAATGGCCGGAAACCGAAGCCCTGGCGCAGCAATTGTGCATGTCCGCCTCGACTCTGCGGCGGCGCTTGGCCGAAGAAGGGCAGACCTGGCAGGGTTTGAAAGACAGCGTGCGCAAGGAACTGGCCATCGTCTGGCTGGCGGAACCGAGCATCAGCTTTGCCGAGATTGCCGCGCGGTTGGGGTTTGCCGATGCGAGTTCGTTCTACAAGGCGTTTCGCAAGTGGTCGGGGACCAATCCTGGGCATTATCGGAGTTTGATTCTTAACGAGGCGAGCTGATCCAGATCTTGCGTTGATTCGCGTGGCGCCTTCGCGAGCAAGCCCGCTCCCACATTGGGAATGCGTTCCCCTGTGGGAGCGGGCTTGCTCGCGAAGAGGCCAGGCCAAACAACACATCTCCTGAACCTTGGCCAAACCAGTCACGCAACTTGATAGCTTTGACCATTGCCCCACACCCCGCGCAGCGCGAGTATTCCTGTGTTAATTACGGTTCCCCCAACCTAATAAAAATACAGAGGGATTCTGGCAATGCGCGATTACTTGTCTGCCACTTCACAGTTCGATTACCAGCACACCGTGGATGCCGCGCTCGCCGGCGATTTGACGGCGCTTAACGCCTGCGTCGAATGTTGCGACCGTCACGCGTTGCCAGGTCGCATTGCGCTGTTCTGGGAAGGGCGTGATGGCGCCAGCGCGACGTACACCTTCAGCGACTTGCAGGACAAGGCTGCGCGGTTTGCCAATTTCCTCCTGGCCCAGGGCGTGCAGAAGGGTGACAAAGTTGCCGGCCTGCTGCCCCGCAACATCGAATTGCTGATTACCGTATTTGCTACATGGCGCATCGGCGCGGTCTATCAGCCGCTGTTCACCGCTTTCGGCCCGAAAGCCATCGAACACCGCTTGAGCAGTTCCGGCGCCAAAGTCGTAGTCACCGATGCAGTCAATCGCTCGAAACTTGCGGAAGTCGCCGATTGCCCGACCATCGTCACCGTGGGCGGCGCCAAAGGGCAGGGGATCGTCCGTGGTGATTACAGTTTCTGGGCCGAACTGGCCAATTACTCTCCAGTCTGCGAACCGGTGCTGCTGACCGGCGAAGACCCGTTCCTGTTGATGTTCACCTCGGGCACCACCGGCCCGTCGAAAGCGCTGTCGGTGCCGCTCAAGGCCATCGTCGCTTTCCAAAGCTACACCCGCGACGCCGTGGACTTGCGCCCGGAAGACGCGTTCTGGAACGTCGCCGATCCAGGCTGGGCCTACGGCATCTATTTTGGCGTCACCGGGCCGATGTCGATGGGGCATCCGATCACGTTTTACGATGGCCCGTTCACCCTCGAAAGCACTTGCCGGGTGATCAACAAATACAACATCACCAACCTGACCGGCTCGCCGACGGCTTACCGTTTGCTGATTGCCGGTGGCAACGAGTTTGCCAAGTCGATCAAAGGCAAGCTGCGCATCGTCAGCAGCGCCGGCGAACCGTTGAACCCGGAAGTGATCCGCTGGTTCGCCGACAACCTCGGCGTGGTGATCCACGACCATTACGGCCAGACGGAGCTGGGCATGGTGCTGTGCAACCATCATGGCCTGGAACATCCGATCCAGATGGGCGCCGCCGGTTTTGCCTCGCCGGGCCATCGCATCGTGGTGCTGGATGACGAGTACAAAGAACTCGGTGTCGGCCAACCCGGCATCCTGGCCATCGACCGCACCCAGTCGCCGATGTGCTGGTTCAACGGCTACGAAGGCGCACCAACCAAAGCTTTCGTCGGCAACTATTACCTGAGCGGCGACACCGTCGAGTGGAACCCCGACGGTAGCATCAGTTTCGTTGGCCGCAGCGACGACGTGATCACCACTTCCGGCTACCGCGTCGGCCCGTTCGACGTCGAAAGCGCACTGATCGAACACCCGGCAGTGATCGAAGCCGCGGTGGTCGGTAAACCCGACCCGGAACGCACCGAACTGGTGAAAGCCTTCGTGGTGATCTGCGAGCAATACCGCGCCACGCCGGAACTAGCCGAAGAACTGCGCCAACACGTGCGCAAGCGTCTGGCCGCGCACTCGTACCCCCGTGAAATCGAATTTGTCAGCGAATTGCCGAAAACCCCAAGCGGCAAATTGCAGCGCTTTATCTTACGCAACCAGGAAATCGCCAAGGCTCAAGAGGCCGCGGCTCACAAAGCTTCTGCTTGAATCGAAGGAAACAATGATGCAGATCGAAAACAAGGTTTTTCTCGTCACCGGCGGTGCGTCGGGCCTGGGTGCCGCCACCGCTGAAATGCTCGTGGCTGCCGGTGCCAAAGTAATGCTGGTGGACATGAACGCCGAGGCTGTCGCGGCCCAGGCTGAACGTCTCGGCGCGCAAAGCGTAGTCGCCGACATCAGCAACGAAACCGCTGCCGAAGCCGCCGTCGCCGCAACCGTTAAAGCCTTCGGTGGCTTGCACGGTCTGGTGAACTGCGCCGGCATCGTCCGTGGCGAGAAGATTCTCGGCAAGACCGGCCCACATGCGCTGGCCAGTTTCAGCCAGGTGATCAACGTCAACCTGATAGGCAGCTTCAATATGCTGCGCCTGGCTGCAGCGGCCATCGCCGAAACCGAAGCGGATGCCGATGGCGAGCGCGGCGTGATCATCAACACCGCATCGGCAGCGGCCTACGACGGCCAGATTGGCCAGGCTGCTTACGCTGCGTCCAAAGGCGCGATTGTCAGCCTGACCCTGCCCGCTGCCCGTGAACTGGCGCGCTTCGGCATCCGTGTGATGACCATCGCGCCGGGCATCTTCGAAACGCCGATGATGGCCGGCATGACCGAGGAAGTCCGCGCGTCCTTGGCCGCTGGCGTGCCGTTCCCGCCGCGTCTTGGCAAACCTGCCGAGTATGCCGCGCTGGTCAGGCATATCATTGAAAACAGCATGCTCAACGGCGAGGTGATCCGTCTCGACGGTGCCTTGCGTATGGCCGCCAAGTAAGGAGGATTTGTCATGACCCTTTCCAACGATCCGATTGTTATTGTCAGCGCCGTCCGCACACCGATGGGCGGTTTCCAGGGCGAACTGAAAAGCCTGACCGCGCCGCAGCTCGGTGCCGCTGCGATCAAAGCCGCCGTGGAACGCGCCGGTGTGGCCTCAGACGCGGTTGACGAAGTCCTGTTCGGTTGTGTGCTGCCCGCCGGCCTCGGCCAGGCGCCTGCACGTCAGGCAGCACTGGGTGCAGGGCTGGATAAATCGACCCGTTGCACCACCGTGAACAAGATGTGCGGTTCCGGCATGGAAACCACCATCCTCGCCCACGACATGCTGATCGCCGGCAGTGCCGATGTAGTGATCGCCGGTGGTATGGAAAGCATGTCCAACTCGCCGTACCTGCTGGACCGTGCCCGCAGCGGTTACCGCATGGGCCATGGCCGGGTGCTGGATTCGATGTTCCTTGATGGCCTGGAAGATGCCTACGACAAGGGTCGCCTCATGGGCACCTTCGCCGAAGATTGCGCCGAAGCCAACGGCTTCACCCGCGAAGCTCAGGACGCGTTTGCCATTGCCTCGACCACCCGCGCACAACAGGCGATCAAGGACGGCAGTTTCAAGGCCGAAATCGTGCCGCTGACCGTCACCGTCGGTAAAGAACAGGTGCTGATCAGCCACGACGAGCAGCCACCGAAAGCCAAACTGGACAAGATCGCCTCGCTGAAACCGGCATTCCGCGACGGCGGCACCGTGACGGCGGCCAACTCCAGCTCAATCTCCGACGGCGCGGCTGCACTGGTGTTGATGCGGCGTTCCGAGGCTGAAAAGCGCGGCCTCAAGCCACTGGCGGTGATCCACGGCCACGCGGCGTTTGCCGATACGCCGGGCCTGTTCCCGGTGGCCCCGGTCGGCGCGATCAAGAAGCTGATGAAGAAAACCGGTTGGTCCCTGAACGAAGTCGAGTTGTTTGAAATCAACGAAGCCTTCGCCGTGGTCAGCCTGGTGACGATGACCAAACTCGAAATCCCCCACGAGAAGGTCAACATTCACGGCGGCGCTTGTGCGTTGGGCCATCCGATCGGTGCGTCAGGCGCGCGAATTCTCGTGACCTTGCTCTCGGCCCTGCGCCAGAAAGGCCTGAAACGCGGCGTTGCGGCGATCTGCATCGGCGGCGGTGAAGCGACGGCCATGGCTGTGGAATGCCTGTACTGAAGCAAACGCCAATCCCCCTGTGGGAGCGGGCTTGCTCGCGAATGCGGTGTGTCATTCAACATTAATGTCGACTGACACGGCCTCTTCGCGAGCAAGCCCGCTCCCACAGGGGGTCAGCATTTCAGCCAGACATTTGGTGCGTAAGGTTCATTTTTAAGGATTCACCATGATTCCCAATGACGAACAACTGCAGATCAGCGAAGCCGCCCGGCAATTCGCCCAGGAACGGCTGAAACCGTTCGCTGCCGAATGGGACCGCGAGCACCGCTTCCCAAAAGAAGCCATCGGCGAAATGGCCGAGCTGGGCTTCTTCGGCATGTTGGTGCCGGAAGAGTGGGGCGGTTGTGACACCGGTTACCTGGCCTACGCCATGGCCCTGGAAGAAATCGCTGCCGGCGACGGCGCCTGCTCGACGATCATGAGCGTGCACAACTCCGTGGGTTGCGTGCCGATCCTCAAGTACGGCACCGACGAGCAGAAAGAACGCTTCCTCAAGCCGCTGGCCAGCGGTTCGATGCTCGGCGCGTTTGCCCTGACCGAACCCCAGGCCGGTTCCGACGCCAGCGGCCTGAAAACCCGCGCCAAATTGAACGGCGATCACTACGTACTCAACGGCTGCAAACAATTCATCACCTCCGGGCAGAACGCCGGGGTGGTGATTGTGTTTGCCGTGACAGACCCGAGTGCCGGTAAACGCGGGATCACCGCGCTGATCGTGCCCACCGACTCCCCAGGCTACAAAGTCGCGCGGGTCGAAGACAAACTCGGTCAGCACGCTTCCGATACCTGCCAGATTCTGTTCGAAGACGTGAAAGTACCGGTGGCCAACCGCTTGGGCGAGGAGGGCGAAGGTTACCGGATCGCCCTGGCCAACCTTGAAGGCGGGCGCGTCGGCATCGCTTCGCAATCGGTGGGCATGGCCCGGGCCGCGTTTGAAGCAGCCCGCGATTACGCCCGGGAGCGCGAAAGCTTCGGCAAGCCAATCATCGAACATCAAGCGGTAGCATTCCGTTTGGCGGATATGGCGACCCAGATTGCTGTCGCCCGGCAGATGGTGCATTACGCCGCAGCGTTAAGAGACAGCGGCAAACCGGCGCTGGTCGAAGCGTCGATGGCCAAGCTGTTCGCCTCGGAAATGGCCGAGAAAGTCTGCTCGTCAGCGTTGCAAACCCTCGGCGGTTACGGTTACCTGAACGACTTCCCGCTGGAGCGGATCTACCGCGACGTGCGGGTGTGCCAGATCTACGAAGGCACCAGCGATATTCAGCGCATGGTTATTTCGCGCAATCTTTGAAGGAGTCCCCGGTAGGAGCTGCCGAAGGCTGCGAACTTTTGATCGTTGATTTTAAAAAGCAGGATCAAAAGATCGCAGCCTCGTTGCACTCGACAGCTCCTACAGGGGGATCGAGCCTTATGCAAAACAGGAGTTATTTATGAGCTACGAAACGATTTTGCTGGAAATTCACGGTCGCGTCGGCCTGATCACCCTCAACCGTCCGCAAGCCTTGAACGCGCTGAACGCGCAGCTCGTCAGCGAAGTGAACCACGCCCTCGATGGCCTGGAAGCCGATTCGAACATCGGCTGCATCGTGCTGACTGGCTCGAAAAAAGCCTTCGCCGCCGGTGCCGACATCAAGGAAATGGCCGAGCTGACCTACCCGCAGATCTACCTCGACGACCTGTTCAGCGACAGTGATCGGGTGGCCAACCGCCGCAAGCCGATCATTGCTGCGGTGAACGGTTTCGCCCTCGGCGGTGGCTGTGAACTGGCGCTGATGTGCGACTTTATCCTGGCCGGCGACAATGCCAAATTCGGCCAGCCGGAAATCAACCTCGGCGTGCTGCCGGGCATGGGCGGCACCCAACGCCTGACCCGCGCCGTGGGCAAAGCCAAGGCCATGGAAATGTGCCTCAGCGGCCGTTTGATCGATGCGGTGGAAGCGGAGCGGTGCGGGATTGTCGCGCGGATCGTACCGGCGGATGAGCTGCTGGAAGAAGCGCTGAAAGTCGCGGCGTTGATTGCCAAGAAGTCGTTGCCGATTGCGATGATGGTCAAGGAAAGCGTGAACCGGGCGTTTGAAGTCAGCCTGTCCGAAGGTGTGCGCTTTGAGCGTCGGGTGTTCCATGCGGCGTTTGCCACGCAGGATCAGAAGGAAGGGATGGCGGCATTTATTGCCAAGCGTGAGGCTGAGTTCCAGGGTAAGTGATGTAGCGTTTTTGCCTACGCCTTCGCGAGCAAGCCCGCTCCCACAAGGGATCTCCGAAACACAGAGATCCAATGTGGGAGCGGGCTTGCTCGCGAAGCTTTTAACGCATCACACCAGATAGTTCTTCAATTCCCGAGCAATCACCATCCGCTGTATCTCGCTCGACCCCTCATAAATCTGGGTAATCCGCGCATCCCGGTAGTAACGCTCCACCGGATAATCCTCCAGATACCCATACCCGCCATGAATCTGCATCGCCGAAGAACACACCTTCTCCGCCATCTCAGACGCAAACAACTTCGCCTGTGAAGCCTCCGACAAACATGGCTTGCCCGCACTGCGCAACCGCGCGGCGTGGAGGATCATCAATCGCGCCGCGTTCAGTTGCATGTGCATGTCCGCCAGCATGTTGGCGATGCTTTGGTGCTCGATGATCGCCTTGCCGAACTGCACCCGATCCCGCGCGTAAGCCAGCGCCGCTTCGAACGCCGCCCGAGCAATGCCCAGCGCCTGCGCGGCAATGCCGATGCGCCCGCCTTCGAGGTTGGAGAGGGCGATGGCCAGGCCTTTGCCGCGATCACCGAGCAGATTGGCTTCAGGAACAGTGCAATCGCTCAGCGTTACCGCGCAGGTATCGGAGGCGCGGATACCCATTTTGTGTTCGGTACGATCGACGATGAAACCCGGCGTATCGGTCGGCACCAGGAACGCCGAGATGCCGCGCTTGCCCAGGTCCGGATCGGTCACCGCAAACACGATCGCCAGTTTCGCTCGCTTGCCGTTGCTGACAAATTGCTTGGCGCCGTTGATGACCCACTGGCCGTCCCGCAGTTCGGCGCGGGTGCGCAGGTTGTGGGCTTCGGAACCGGCTTGTGGCTCGGTCAGGCCGAAGCAGCCGATGGCCTGACCGCTGGCCAGGTCCGGCAACCAGGTCTGTTTCTGTTCTTCGGTGCCGTAGTTCAAAACCGGGCCGCAGCCCACGGAGTTGTGGATGCTCATCAACGCGCCGGTCGCGCCATCGCCGGCGGAAATCTCTTCCACGGCCAAGGCGTAGGCGACGTAATCGACATAAGTGCCGCCCCATTCTTCCGGGACCACCATGCCCAGCAGACCCAATTCACCCATCTTCGCCACCAGACCGTCGTCGATCCAGCCAGCCTTTTCCCAGGCCTGCGCGTGGGGTGCGATTTCGCCGCGGGCAAAGTCCCGGGCCATGTCGCGGATCATTACTTGCTCTTCGCTCAATTCGATATCGTGCATGGCTCAGCTCCCGCTCTGCTCAAAACCCGTGAAGAAACTCGTGACGTGCTCGGCGTGCAACGCCTGCAAGGTCGGTGGGTTCCAGCGCGGTTTCTTGTCTTTGTCGATCAACAAGGCGCGCACGCCTTCGATCAGGTCGCCGCGCTCGAACCACTGACGGTCCAGGTGCAGCTCAAGGGCGAAGCATTGTTCCAGATTCAACTTGCGACCGCGCCGGAGCATTTCCAGGGTCACGCCCATGGCCAGCGGCGAACGGCTTTCCAGCAGGTCCGCGGTGGTTTTCGCCCATTCGTGGCTGTCGGCGACGGTCACTTCGCGCATTTGCTCCACCATACTCGCCACGTCGGGGAGGGCGAAGAAGTGGTCGATGGCCGGGCGCAACGCAATCAGCGGCGCATCCGACAGTTGTTGCACGGCGAGTTTGGCCAGCACGCCTTGCAGGTCCTTGAGCGGCGATTCGTGCCACGCAAGCTGATCGAGCTGCTCGTCCAGGGTGCCCAGTTTGTCGCTTTCCAGATACCAGTCAGCCAGACCGCAATACAACGCATCCGCCGCGCGAATCTGCACGCCGCTGACGCCCAGGTAAATTCCCAGTTCGCCAGGAATCCGTGGCAGGAAGTAGCTGCCGCCAACGTCCGGAAAATAACCGATGGCCACTTCCGGCATCGCCAGGCGACTGCGTTCGGTGACCACGCGCATATCGGCGCCTTGCACCAGGCCCATGCCGCCGCCCAGCACAAAGCCGTCCATCAAGGCCAGGACCGGTTTGCAATAGTTATGGATAGCGAGGTCGAGGGCGTATTCCTCGACGAAGAAGTCTTCGTGCAGGCTGTCGCCGTTTTTGTAACTGTCGTACAGCGAACGAATGTCGCCGCCAGCGCAGAAGGCTTTCTCGCCCGCACCGCGCAATACCACGGCGTTGACCTGGGAATCTTCGGCCCAGGCATCAAGCTGGTTTTGCAGGCGGCGGACCATGTTCAGGGTGAGGGCGTTGAGACCGGCGGGGCGATTGAGGGTCAGGTGACCGATGTGGTTGCGAACCTCGGCCAGCACTTCATTTTGCATGGCATCCATGGTGTTGGCCTCCTGGGATGAAACCTGAGCAGTCATCGATAACTCCCTGCTTTTATTGTTCTTTATAGAGAAGCTCGCGCGCGAGCGATGCTGGATCGTAACAGTGCAAATTTGTGATGTACAACCGGGATACGTGCAGGTTCTGTCTGCATTTTTACCTTAGATCAAAGATCAAAAGATCGCAGCCTTCGGCAGCGCCCTCAAGGCGCGTAGGAGCTGCCGCAGGCTGCGATCTTTTGATCTTCGGCACCCACGACCGAATCGGCTGCCGAACACGCACGTTCAGCGTACTTGCGCTGTCTGAACAAGGCCTTACGACACCTGACCCACCCCGGCAATTGGCATTCTGGCGTCCCTGCCCATAAAAGCGGCCTGGCCGCGATAACTCCAAATAATCCGGGACTCTAGAAGATGAACATCAAATGGCTGACCTTGCCGGCATTGGCTTTGCTGTGCTGCACCACCGCCGCCAATGCCAAAGAATGGAAAGAACTGCGCTTTGGCGTCAATCCAAGCTACCCACCCTTTGAATCGACCACCGCCGATGGCGGCGTACAAGGCTTCGGCGTGGACCTGGGCAACGCGATCTGCGCCGAGCTGAAGCTGACCTGCGTGTGGGTCAGCAATGACTTCGACGGGCTGATCCCGGCGCTGAAGGCCGGCAAGTTCGATGCCATCGAGTCCTCGATGACGGTTACCGACGCCCGTAAGAAGCAGATCGACTTCACCGATCGTCTGTACGCCGGGCCGACCGCCATCGTCACCCGCAAGGATTCCGGTTTGTTGCCCACCGCCGAGTCGCTGCGGGGCAAGACCATCGGTTACATGCAGGGCACCATCCAGGAAACCTACGCCCGGGCCAAACTGGGGCCGGGTGGCGTGAAGTTGCGCGCTTATCAGAATCAGGATCAGGTTTACGCCGACCTGGTGTTCGGTCGGCTCGACGCGTCGATCCAGGACAAGCTGCAAGCACAAATGAGCTTCCTGGCTTCGCCACAGGGGGCTGACTTCCAGAACAGCGAAGGCATCAGTGACCCGTTGGTGCCGTCGGACATCGCCATTGGCATCCGCAAGGACAACGAAGAACTCAAAGGCATGCTCAATGCCGCCATCAAGGCCCTGCACGACAAGGGCATCTACGCACAGATCCAGCAGAAGCACTTCGGCGATCTGGACCTCTACAACAACTGATCCCCGCGCCCCGAACACTGTGCCGTGCTAATCGGCGCAGTGCTTCAACGCGGGCGCCTCAAGACAGGTGACTGGCGTGAATTCCTTCCTGAATCTGATCGGGCTCGATGTTTCGGCCCTGCAAGGCTATGGCCCGCTGTTGCTGCACGGCACCTGGGTCACCCTAAAACTATCGGCGCTGTCCTTGCTGGTGAGCATGGCCCTGGGCCTGCTCGGTGCGGCGGCCAAGCTCTCACCGCTGAAGGTGTTGAACCTGCCGGCGACGTTTTACACGACGCTGATCCGCGGGGTGCCGGACCTGGTGCTGATGCTGTTGATTTTCTACAGCCTGCAAGGCTGGCTGAGCAACCTGACCGAAGCGATGGGCTGGCCGTACATGGAAATCGACCCGTTCGTGGCGGGGATCGTCACCCTCGGGTTTATCTACGGCGCGTATTTCACCGAAACCTTTCGCGGGGCGATCCTCAGCGTGCCCCGTGGCCAACAGGAAGCGGCGGCGTGTTTCGGCTTGAATCGCTGGCAACGCTTTCGCTTCGTGGTGTTCCCGCAAATGATGCGTTTCGCCTTGCCGAGCCTCGGCAACAACTGGCTGGTGCTGCTCAAGGCTACCGCGCTGGTGTCGATCATCGGCTTGTCGGACCTGGTCAAGGTCGCGCAGGAGGCGGGCAAGAGCACCTTCAATATGCTCGACTTTTTGTTGCTGGCGGCAGCGCTGTACTTGCTGATCACCAGCGCTTCGAACTACGTCTTGCGGGTTCTGGAACGCCGCTATAACCAAGGCGTGCGGGGGATGGCGCGATGATCGAATTGATTGCCGAATACTGGAAACCCTTCCTGTTCAGCGACGGATACAGCCTGACCGGGTTGGCCATGACCTTGTGGTTGCTGGTGGCGAGCATCGTGATGGGGTTTTTCCTGTCATTGCCATTGGCGATCCTGCGCACCTCGCGCTGGGGCCTGTTGCGCTGGCCGGTTCAGCTATTCACCTATGTGTTCCGTGGCACGCCGTTGTATATCCAGTTGCTGATTTGCTACGGCGGGATCTACGGCATCGCGGTGGTGCGCTCGCAACCGTTGCTCGAAGCGTTCTTTCGCGACGCGATGAATTGCACCTTGCTGGCGTTCACCCTCAACACCTGCGCCTACACCGTGGAGATTTTCGCCGGGGCGATTCGCAGCATTCCCTACGGTGAAATCGAGGCGGCCCACGCTTACGGCTTGAGCGGTTGGCGCTTGTATCTGCGGCTGATCCTGCCCTCGGCGTTGCGCCGGGCGCTGCCGTATTACAGCAACGAAGTGATTCTGATGCTGCACGCCACATCAGTAGCCTTCACCGCAACCATCCCCGACATCCTCAAAGTTGCCCGTGACGCCAATGCCGCGACCTTCATGACCTTCCAGGCGTTCGGCATCGCCGGGTTGCTGTACCTGGCGTTGTCGTTTGGCCTGGTCGGCGCATTTCGCCTGGCGGAAAAACGCTGGCTGAACTTCCTCGGTCCCGCTCACTAAAGAGGTTTGCATGAACAAATTGACCGTAGAAAATCTGTTTAAACGCTTCGGTGACAACGAAGTGCTCAAGGGCGTCTCGTTGAACGCCCGGGCCGGGGACGTGGTGAGCATGATCGGCGCCAGCGGCTCGGGCAAAAGCACCATGCTGCGTTGCATCAACTTTCTGGAGCGGGCGGACGAAGGCGCCATCGAGCTGGACGGCGAACGCATCGTCACCCGTCCAGGCATCGGTGGCATGCGCGTGGCCAATCCGGCACAGTTGCAGCGCTTGCGCACGCGGTTGGCGATGGTGTTCCAGCATTTCAATCTGTGGAGCCACCTGACCGTGCTGGAGAACATTGTCATGGCGCCGTGTCGGGTGCTTGGGGTCAGCCGCAAGGCCGCTGAAGAGAGTGCCCGGGCCTATCTGGACAAGGTTGGCTTGCCGCAACGGGTCGCCGATCAATACCCGGCGTTTCTCTCCGGCGGCCAGCAACAACGGGTGGCGATTGCCCGGGCCCTGGCGGTGGAACCGGAGATTTTGTTGTTCGATGAGCCGACCTCGGCACTCGATCCGGAACTGGTGGGCGAGGTGCTCAAGGTGATTCAGGCGCTGGCCGAAGAAGGCCGGACCATGTTGATGGTGACCCACGAAATGGGCTTTGCCCGGCAAGTGTCGACCCAGGTGTTGTTTTTGCATCAGGGCCGGGTTGAAGAGCAGGGCGATGCGACTATCCTCGACCAGCCGGGCAGCGAACGTTTACAGCAATTTTTATCAGGCCGTTTGAAGTGAGAGACGTACATGGCGGATATCCGCGATCTGTCGATCGTGCTTGATCGTATCGATCAAGCCATCATCGAAGTGCTGCGCCACGAAGGGCGCATCACCTATCAAAAGCTGTCCGAGCGCGTGCACCTGACGCCCAGACCCTGTCTGGAGCGGGTGCGCAAACTGGAACAGCTCGGGGTTATCCGCGGGTACGGGGCGATTCTCGATGAAAAGAAACTGACACCGGGGTTGTCGTTGCTGGTGTTGGTGGCTCTGTCGAACCAGAGCGGGCGGGCGGCGCAGAAGGCGTTTGAAGCCAAGGTCCGGGCGTGTCCGCAAGTGTTGGAGTGCCGGTTGATCAGTGGTGCGTTTGACTACAGCCTGCGCATGCGTTGCCGGGACATGGAGCATTACCGGGTGCTGACCGAAGTCTGGTTTGATGACCCGGATTTGCATATCGACAAGTTGGTAAGCCATCCGGAATTGGCGATGGTCAAGACCATGATGGAGTAATGAACGGTGCAATCCCCTGTGGGAGCGGGCTTGCTCGCGAAGGCGTCATGTCAGTCAATATTGAAGTTGGATGACACACCGCTTTCGCGAGCAAGCCCGCTCCCACATTGGTTTTGCGGTCTTCGCCGAATCGGCTGAGCATGCCAACATCTTCAGCCGTTTCCAGCATCACCAACCCCCTTATCAACCGGGTTTTCCCGCCTCCGAAACAGACAATGAGCCTCTCTCAACCCTCATTGAATCTGTGCCCATGCAAACCACCAATACCGTTTTGATGATTCGCCCGACACGTTTCTCCTTCAATCAGGACACGGCGGCGAACAACCGTTTCCAGCGCCCGGCGCAGGTGTCCGAAGACGTTCAGCTCAAGGCCTTGCAGGAGTTCGACGGCTATGTCGCCGCACTGCGCGGGCATGGCGTTGAAGTGCTGGTGCACAACGATGCCGAAGCGCCGCATACGCCGGATTCGATCTTTCCTAACAATTGGTGGAGCAGCCACCCCGACGGCACGTTGGTGCTGTATCCGATGCAGGGCCATAACCGGCGGCTGGAGCGGGACAAAGGCGTGCTCGACTGGTTGCGGGACGAATACCGGGTCGAGCAATTTCTCGACCTGTCGAGTCTCGAACAGCAGGAAGTGTTCCTGGAAGGCACCGGCAGCATGGTGCTGGATCGGCAGCAGCGGATTTGTTACGCCGGCTACTCGACCCGTACTCACGCCCAGGCGCTGGACCAAGTGGTCAGCCACCTCGGTTATGAACTGTGCGCGTTCAACGCGGTGGACCGCCAAGGCGTGGCGATTTACCACACCAACGTGATGATGAGCATCGGCACGCGGCTGGCCATCGCCTGCCTGGCCTCGGTCACGAATCCCGGCGAACGCATGGCCCTGCGTAAACGTCTGGAAGACAGCGGCAAAAAGGTGATCGCCCTCGACTGGGCGCAGCTGGAATCCTTCGCCGGCAACATGCTGGAAGTGCACAACGCCGCGGGTGAGCCGCTGTTGGTGATGTCGCGCACAGCATGGCAGTCGCTGGATCTCGCCCAGCGGCAGTTGATCGAAGCCCACGCCACGCCGCTGCCGGTGAATATCGACACCATCGAACGCATTGGCGGCGGCAGCGCGCGCTGCATGTTGGCTGAGGTTTTCCTGCCCAAACAACTGGCTATCAAGGAGCAACAGCGATGATTGTCCGTCCCGCTACACCTGCCGATTTGCCGGCACTGCTGGCCCTGGCCCATAGCGCCGGCACCGGTTTGACCACGTTGCCCGCCGATGTCGCGCGTTTGCGCCAGCGCCTGGAATGGGCGGCGAAAACCTTTGCCCACGAGGCAGAACGTGCTGATGCCGATTACTTGTTTGTGCTGGAAAACGATGCCCGTGAGGCCATTGGCATTTGCGCCCTGGCCGGTGCTGTCGGGCTGCGCGAGCCTTGGTACAACTATCGTCTGGGCTTGTTTGTCGCTGCGTCGAAAAACCTCGGGATCAATCAGCAACTGCCGACGTTGTTCCTCGGCAATGACATGACCGGGCATTCGGAGTTGTGCTCGCTGTTCCTCCACGCCGATCACCGCAGCGGGCTCAATGGGCGTTTGCTGTCGAAGGCGCGGTTTCTGTTTCTGGCGGAGTTTCGTCAGCACTTTGGCGACAAGGTGATTGCCGAAATGCGCGGCTATTCGGACGACGACGGCGTATCACCGTTCTGGGAAGGCCTGGGACGGCACTTCTTCAAGATGGATTTTGCCTATGCCGATTACCTGACCGGGCTCGGTAACAAGACCTTTATCGCCGAACTGATGCCCAAATTCCCGCTGCCGACTTGCCTGCTTCCGGAAGCAGCGCGTTCGGTGATCGGTCGGGTGCACCCCAATACTGAACCGGCGCTGGGCATGCTCCAGGCCGAAGGGTTTGAACATCGGGATTACATCGACATCTTCGACGGCGGGCCATTGATTGAATGCGCCACCGGGGATATTCGAGCGGTGCGCGACAGCGAAGTGTTGCAGTTGAGCATTGGCACGCCGGGGGAGCAGGCGGCGACGTATCTGATCCATAACCGCCAGTTTGCGCAGTGCCGGATTACCGCGGCACCGGCGAGGGTGGCAGCGGGGACGTTGATTGTGGAGGCGCAAACCGCCAAAACGTTGGGGCTGAGCGTGGGGGATTCGGTCAGGGCGGTGAGTCTGGCGGTGCCGGCTCGGCAGCAGTCTGCGGCCTGACGCCTTTTTTTTGAACCCGCACAGTTACCCTTGTGGGAGCGGGCTTGCTCGCGAAAGCGGTGTGTTATCCAGCATTAATGTTGACTGACACGGCCCCTTCGCGAGCAAGCCCGCTCCCACAGGGGATCTGTGTGATGTCAGGTTCTGCTGCTGAGCACTTCGCCGATGCTACGCCGCTTGGCATGCAACTCACTGGCATGAATCAACTGCTCAAGATCTTCCGGCGTGACGTCGAAAAACGCCTTCATGTCCGCCAACGCGAGTTTCAAATCCTCGGCAGTAATCGCCTGGCTGTCCGCCGAAGGCATGACCGGCACCGGTTCGGCGGGCCGTTTCGGATAGCGAATCCGCGTCAGGTTGTTGTACGCCAGCGCGCTGAGCAGCATGGCGCAAGCGCTGAGCATCACCGGGCCGAGGGCTTTCCAGTCCAGGGCAATGGTCGCCGGGTCGGCCAGCACCAACAGCAGCGCCAACGCCCCGGCCGGCGGGTGCAGGCAACGCAGCCAGCACATCAGGATCAGCGCCATCCCCGCCGCCAGGCACGCGCTGCCCAACGTGCGCCCGAGCACATGGGCGACCAGCAACGAAACCACCCCGGCGCTCAAGTAGCCGCCCAGAATCGACCACGGCTGGGCGAGGGCGCCGGAGGACACGGCGAATAGCAACACCGCCGAGGCACCCAACGGCCCGACCAGGTGTTGCGCCACTTCGATGCCAAACACTTGGCTGCACAACCAGACGCTGAACAGCGTGCCCAGGGACATGCCGATGGCCGCGCGGCTCCATTCCGAAGGACGAGTGTTGACGGCGGCAGGTAACCAGCGTGCGAGCATGATGATTCCGTTGACAAAAAACTTAAGCAAAAAAAAGGCTTACCGGGGATACCCAGAAAGCCCTTGAAGGTGTTCCAACTATTGGGGGAGGAACGGGGCACAGTGTGCCGTTGATTCCAGGTGCTGACAAATTCATATTAATGCAGCTTCAATGCATTATTTTTGCAGTAAAGCTACTCGCCGACCGGCCATGAAACACAGGGATCCACCCATCGCGGTCAGTGCGCACAAGGCGTAGAACATCGTCGGCGCCGGGGTGTGCATCAGCAGGAAACCGCAAATCACCGGACTCAACGCACCGCCCAGTGCCGCAAGATTTTGCGCGCCGTAGTAACTGCCGCGCAGTTCTTCCGGGGCCAGGGTGTCGACGAACAGGAATTCCGCCGGGTAAATGATCATTTCCCCCAAGGTGAAAATGAACATCGCCACGCACCAGCTCACCAGGCCGTCAGCCAGGCTGAAACCAATCAACCCCAGGATGAACAGACTGGTGCCACCGGCAATCCAGTAGCGCAGTTGCTCGCGCTTGAGGAAGCGGCCGATCTGGTATTGCAGCAGGATCACGCTGATGGCGTTGCAGGCGAGCAGGGCGGCCATGGTTTCCAGGGCGCGCTTGGAGTCGTGGGTCACCAGCAGGTGTTGCGACAGGTACAGGGTGAAACGACCGTGGACCACGGTACTGAACAGGCAGCCGCAGGTGAACATGATCAACGTGCGGTCGTTCTTCAGGGTGGTCAGGGTCTTGAGAAAGCTTTGCGGCTGGCCGATGGCGGGCACTTGGGCGGCGTCTTTCGGAATCCCGCTCATCAAGAAAATGCTGAAGAAGGCTATACCACCGGCAATCAGGAACGGTGCAATCGGATAGGCCCCGGCGATCACCACACCAAGCATGGGGCCTGTGGCGTAGCCGATGTTGGTCAGGGTGTAGCGCAGGGAAAACGCCTTGGCCCGCTGGCCCATGGGCAGGTTTTCGCTGAGGATCGCCTTCGAACCGATCAGGAATAAAGCCGAGGCGGTTTCGGTGATCACCAGGGTGGCGGTGGTCAGGTAAAGGTTCTCGGCGAAGGTCAGCAGCACGAATCCGATGGAGCTGGAGAGCATGGCCAGGATCAACAGCCGCCGCTTTTCCAGACGATCGATGATGTAACCGCCGTAGAGCGCGAGCAGGGTGGCGATAAACACCGCGATACCCAGCAGCAAGCCAACGTCCTGTTGGTTGAGACCGAGTTTGTTGCTCAGGAACAGCGTGAGCAACGGGCTGGTGATGGCGCGGCTGACGACGATGGTCAGCGAGCAAATCATCAACCGGCGGATAACGAGCGAGTAAGTGGCCACGGTGGTGCGGATGTCCTTATTCAGATGTTGTGGGGCTTGGCGTCATACCGAGTTGCTGCCATTCGCGAGCAAGCCCGCTCCCACATGTGGAATGCATTCCCCTGTGGGAGCGGGCTTGCCCGCGAAGAGGCCAGTGCTGACAACAAAAATTTCAAGTCAGCCACCGATCCAGCGTCGCGACAGACTCCAGTTCTTCAACCCGCCACAACTGCTCAAGCAATTCCTCAGCCTGCCGCCGCGGCAAAACCCGCCCGGCCAGACTGAAAAACTTCTCTTCCAGCGCCGTATCACTCAGCGGATTCCCCGGCGCGCCCAATGGCACTTCGACGCACAGGCTGGCCTGCCGACCGTCCACGGTCCGCACGCTCACAATAGGCTCGCCATCCTCGGACAATCGCGGGTTCACCTCAAGCCGAATTCGCGACATCCAGTGCGCCATTCGCGGATCACTGCGCTGTGCATCGTCATAGGCTTGCAACCGGCAATGCCCCAGCACCAGCCGCGCGGCGAGGGCATAGCGCAAGCTCATTTGCGCCGCCGCCAGACTGGCGACTTCCTGCCCGCCGCACATATCCTGGAGGAATCCGCACAGCGACACCTGAATGTCCTCGACCTGATCGACATCAACCTGCAACCGCGCCAGCAACAAACCAAGGGCATCAATCGCTGAATGGGTCCCGCGACACGCCGCGTAAGGCTTGATCGAGCAGCGGGCGAGTTTCCATACCTGGCCCAGCTCCGCGTCCAGTGCCTCGGGCACAGCGGCATCGCCGGCGAGGGTCTTGAGAAAACCACCCCAGACGTCATCGAAAAGTTTCGTCGGTCCGGTGATGCCGCGCTGGGCAAACCGTGCAGCCAGCAAGCCACCTTCGGCGGCGCGACCGCTGTGGAGTTTTTTGCTTTGGGAACCGTCATGAATAAACGCCCAAAGACCGCCGCTGAAACTGCCGGCGATGCCGAGCGCGGACAAGGTTTGCGCAGTATCGAGGCCAAAGATCCGCGCACTGGCCGCCGCCGCACCGAACACTCCACAAGTTGCCGTTGAGTGCCAGCCGGCGCCGTTATGCGCCGAATAACTGCCGCAGGCTTCGAGCACGCGACGGCCGATTTCGTAGCCGATGACCACGGCGGTGATGAACTCCCGGCCGCTCACGGTTTTGCCGGACATCGACACGGCGGCCATGACTGCCGGCAGCACCACGGCGCCGGAATGGTCGCAACCACCGGTATCGTCCAGCTCCAGCGCATGGGCGGCGATGCCGTTGAGCATGGCCGCTTGAGCAGCGCCGACTTGCCAATCGGTGCCCCAGACCAATGTGCTGCCGGTTTCACCTTCAAACACCTGGCGTGCCTGTTTCGCCACGTCACTGGCGGCTCCGGCCAGGGTCGCGCCGAAGGTGTCGAGAATGTGCCGCTTGGCTTGTGCCACCAGGGCCGCCGGTAAATCTTCAAACGTCGTATCAACACAGAATCGCGCCAGGTGTTCCATGCGCATCACGCCTTGGTACGCGCTGCCGAACTCGTTCATACGCCGTAATCCCGATAATGCCGCTCATACACCGCCGAAGGATGATCCTCCGTCACCGGCACTGCCGAATCCGCCCACCATTGCGCGACTTCACCCGCCGTGGCGATCCAGACGTCCTTGTGTTGTTGAATGCCTTCGAGCAACTCACGCAGCACGCCAATGCGCCCCGGCGTGGCGATGATTTCCGGGTGCAACCGCAGCACGTAGCACAGGCCAAAGCGGTGAAACCCGGCGAAGTCCATTTGCAGATTGCCGAGGGTGTGGCTGTAGGAAGCGATCCGCGATTGCGCCGGTGGCACCGCCGGGCTGAGGTTGAAGGCGAAGTAGGGTTCGTCTTCCAGTTCGTAGTGCAACGGCAGCTCGATCACTTCGGGCGCCGTCGGGTGAGCGAATGGCAGATCATCGCCACGCCAGGATGAAGACCAGCGGATGCCTTGATCCCTTAGCGCTTCGATAAATCCTGGCGCACCGTTGCCCGCCGGGATACGGAACCCTGTCGGACGCTGACCGGTCAACGTGGCCAAGGCTTCGCAGCCCTTGGCGATGTCGGCGCTCTGGGCAGCCAGGTCGAGATTGTCGTAGTTCTGATGGCGATAGCCGGCGCAGGCAATTTCATGCCCGCCAGCGAGTATTGCCTTGATGTGTTCAGGGTTTTCCTCGGCGACGATGCCGGGGATGCACCAGCTGCTGGAAACCCCCAGTTCTTTGAATAATCCGAGCAAGCGATCGACACCGCGTTGGCTGCCATAGCGCCACACCGATAGCGTCTTGTCGCGCCCGGCGACTTCCGGGGCTTGGGTCAGGATGCCGTGGATGTCGTTGTAATCGACGGTCAATACGACGGCGCACCGGTAGCCGTTCGGCCAGACGTTGGAATCAGCCATGGTGATGCTCCTTCAGCCACCACTGGGCGACATCGCGACAGGTGGCGAACCACACGCCATCGCGCTGGCGCATGTGTTCGAAGAGTTTTTCCAGCAACAGGATGCGTCCCGGTTTGCCGGTGATCTTGGGGTGGAACAGAGTAGTCAGGCACAACCCTTCGTCCATGGCGCCGTCGTATTCGCGGCACCAGTTGTCCAGGGTCAGCTCGTAACTGGCGGTGCGGTCCAGCCCCGAGGGGAAGTCCGGGGCGCGGGTGTAGGCGAGGGAGGCGTAGTCGTCCATTTCCCAACGGCCGGGGATTTCAACCAATGGAGTGTCGAAGCCAGGGACGTTGACCAGATAGGGCCGATCATCGCCGCGCATGCTGCTGGAGTAAGTCACGCCGGCTTCCACCAGCATCGCCGGGGTTTCGGCGCGCCAGTCACCGGATGGCGTGCGGAAGCCTTCGGCGCGGATGTTCAGGTGCTTCCAGAACACCTCGCGGGATTTCTTCATGACGTCCTTTTGCTGGTCCAGCGTCAGGGCGTAAAAGGATTCGTGTTTGTAGCCGTGATACGCCACCTCATGCCCGCGCTCGACAATCGCCTGGCACTGTTTCGGCCAGTTCTCCACGACCCAGGCCGGGACGAAGAACGTTGTCGGGATGTTGAACGCGTCGAGCAAGTCGAGGAGACGGGGCAGGGCGCGGTAAGGGCCGTAACCGCCGAAACCGAAGTACTCGGGCTTGTGCCAGATCGAGCCATTGAGCATGGCATCGCCGGTCGGGCCGTCGAGATCGAAAGCCAGGGCAAGGCAGGCTTTGTGCGGGCCGGGCCAGGTGGGCTGTAACGAGGAGGACATCAGTGGCACTCCATACATCTATAGGTAAAACACAATCCCCTGTGGGAGCGGGCTTGCTCGCGAAAGCGGTGTGTCATTCAACATCAATGCTGGCCGACAGGGCCCCTTCGCGAGCAAGCCCGCTCCCACATTGGATTTGAGTCGATCTCAATCTCTTGGCCAGGCGAGTTCCCCTGTGGGAGCGAGCTTGCTCGCGATGAGGCCAACACATTCAACATCTTTGTTGGCTGATACACCGCTATCGCGAGCAAGCTCGCTCCCACAAAAGGCAGCTCCTTATTTGCCGGCGTTCACGGTCACCGTCTTGATAGCGCCCAGTTCCAGGTCCCACTTCTTCAGAATGGTCTGGTACGTGCCGTCATCGATCATGCTCTGCAACGCCACTTTCACCGCTTCACTCAGCTCAGGCTTTTTCTTGCTCAACCCCATGCCGGAGAACTGCACGGAAATCGGCTGGCCAACGGTCTTGTACATGTCCTTTTCCTGAGTCTTCAGGTACGACAACGTCTCGCTACCCTGCATCGCCGCATCGATCCGGCTCTGGCGCAGTTGTGCACGGGCATCCGCCGAGCCTTCGGTGCCGACGACCACGATGGCCGGTTTGCCGGCCGCTTCACAGTTAGCCTTGCTGTATTCAGCAATCTCCGCCGGGAAGGTGGTGCGTCGGCTGGTGCCGACTTTCTTGCCGCACAGGTCGGTGATTTCGTTGAAGTCCTTGTTCTTTTGCAAGGTGTAGAACTGCGGACCGCTGGTGAAGTAGTCGACGAAGGTCACGCTGGCCTGACGCTCTACGGTGTCGGTCATGCCCGACAGCACCATGTCCACGCGGTCGGTGGTCAGCGCGTTGATCATTTGCTCGAAGCCGGTTTCCTGCCATTTGATCTTCACGCCCAGACGCTCGGCCAGGGCGTTGCCCAGGTCATAGTCGAGGCCCGTCAGCGTGTTGGTCGCCGGGTCCTTGAAATCCATCGGCGGGTAGTTCGGCATGATCGCAACGACGATCTCGCCCTTGGCCTTGATGCTGGCCGGCAATTCGGCGGCGAAGCTGAAGCTGGAAGCCATCAGGCCGGCGAGTACTGCTGGAATTACGAAGTTCTTCATGGTCGTTCTCTTATGAGTGTTGTGAGCGCCAAGCGGCGCTTAGGTTCGAACGGCAGAAATGAAGCTTTGGGTGCGCGGGTTTTGTGGGCTTATTAGTATTTCTTCGGGGCTTCCAGCCTCCACGATCTGCCCGCCATCCATGAACACCATGCGGTTGGAAACCTCGCGAGCGAAGCCCAGTTCATGGGTGACGACGATCATGGTCATGCCGGTTTGCGCCAGATCGCGCATCACCGACAGCACCTCACCGACCAGTTCCGGGTCGAGTGCCGAAGTGGGTTCATCGAACAGCATCAGCTTGGGTCGCATCGCCAACGCGCGGGCAATCGCCACCCGTTGCTGCTGGCCGCCCGACAGTTCAATCGGGTAGCTGTTGCATTTGTCGGCCAGGCCGACGCGAGCGAGCAATTCCAGAGCTTCTTCGTGCGCTTCTTTGGGCGAGCGCTTGAGCACCTGGCACGGGCCTTCGATGATGTTTTGCAGCACCGTCATGTGCGGGAACAGGTTGAAACGCTGGAACACCATCCCGGTGGACAGGCGCTGACGGGCAATCTGCGACTCGTTGAGTTCGTGCAGTTTGTTGCCAACGACCCGGTAACCCACCAGTTCGCCGTCGACCCAGAGGCCGCCCTTGTCGATTTTTTCCAGCTGATTGACGCAGCGCAGCAAGGTGCTCTTGCCCGAGCCGGACGGACCGATGATGCACAGCACTTCGCCTTGCTCGACTTCGATGTTGATGTCTTTGAGGGCGTGGTACTGGTCGTAATATTTGTTCAGGCTCACGGCCTTGACGATGTTTCTCATGTCGGACTCCTCAAGAACGCTTGCCGGCGCCGCGAGCGAAACGACGCTCCAGACGGCTTTGACCGAAGGAAAGGACGGTGACGGCGACCAGATACCAGATACCGGCGACGATCAGCAATTCCATGACCCGGGCGTTGGCGTAGTAGATGTTCTGGGCGTTGTAGAGCAGTTCCGAGTACTGGATGACGCTCGCCAGCGAGGTCATTTTCACCATGCCGATGAATTCGTTGCCGACCGGCGGAATGATGATCCGCATGGCCTGCGGCAGGATGATCCGGCGCAGCGCTTGCAGGCGCGGCATGCCGATCGACTTGGCGGCTTCGTACTGCCCGGTGTCCACCGACAGCAGGCCGGCGCGCACCACTTCAGCGGTGTAGGCGCCCTGGTTGATACTCAAGCCGAGCAGGGCGGCCACGAACGGCGTCATCAGGCTCACGGTGTCCATTTCGAACAGACCGGGGATGCCGATGGTGGGGAAGATCAGCGCCAGGTTGAACCACAACAGCAGTTGCAGGATCAACGGCGTACCGCGGAACAGCCAGGTGTAAGTCACCGCCACGTAGCGCAGGATCGGGTTGGCCGACATGCGCATGATCGCGGTGATCACCCCGAAGACAATGCCCAGGGCCATCGCCAGCACCGCCATGACGATGGTGTTGAACAAACCCCACATGATCGCCTGGGAGGTGACGAACTGGCCGATGTACGACCATTCGATCTTGCCTTCGGCGAAGGCGCGCACCAGGCCAAGAATGGCGATGACGATCACGGTGGCGAAGAAAATCCGCCCGTAATAGCGCCGTGGCACGTGGTGGTACTGGGTGATATCGAACTGGTTGTCCGCCAGGTTGCGCTCCGCCTGGAGTCGTTCTGCTTGAGTCTGGCTCATGATGTTTCTCCGTACGCTGGTGTTTCAGGTCAAGCCCAACCTCTGTGGGAGCGGGCTTGCTCGCGAAAGCGGTGTGTCAGCCAACAACGATGTTGAATGTGCCGGCCTCTTCGCGAGCAAGCCCGCTCCCACAGGGGTATCGCAGTGCCCCTTGGATCAGAGGCGGAAGCCCTGATAGTTCTCGGTCCATTCATGCTGCGCGGCGAGGGCGGTTTTCAGGCGGCCGATCTGCTCGCGCACCTGTTGCGGCGCGGTGCCGCCCCAGCCACTGCGGGCGGCGATGGCGGCTTCAAGGGTCAGGCTGTCGCGCACTTGCGGGGTCAGGCGTGGATCGATCTCGGCCAGCAGCGCCGTAGAGGCTTCCCACAATTCAATGTCGTGTTTCTCACACGCCTGAACCAGCGCACCGGTGATTTCGTGTGCTTCCTTGAACGGTACGCCGCGCATGGCCAGCCAATCGGCGACTTCGGTGGCAAGGGTGAAGCCCAGTGGTGCCTGACGACGCAACTCTTCGACGTTGACCTTCATGGTCGCGACCATCCCGGCCATCGCTGGCAGCACCAGCAACAGGGTGTCGACACTGTCGAGCACGCCGTTCTTGTCTTCACTCAAGTCGCGGTTGTAGGACAGCGGCAGGGATTTCAGGGTGGACAACAGACCAGTGAGGTTACCGATCAAGCGGCCTGCCTTGCCCCGCGCCAGCTCGGCGATGTCCGGGTTTTTCTTTTGCGGCATGATCGAGCTGCCGGTGGCGTAGGCATCGTCCAGCGCGACCCAGCGAAATTGCCGCGACGACCACAGGCAAAATTCTTCAGCGAGGCGGGAAATGTTGATCCCGAGCATGCTGGCGATAAACAGGAATTCGGCTACGTGATCGCGACTGGCGACGGCGTCGATGGAGTTTTCGCACACGCCGCTGTAGCCCATCTCCTTGGCCGACTGCTGAGGCAGGCGAGCGATAGCGGAACCGGCCATGGCCGCCGCGCCGAGTGGCGACAGCGAGGTGCGCACGTCCCAGTCCACCAGGCGCTGCACGTCACGCAACATTGATTGGGCGTGGGCCAGCAAGTGGTGGGCGAAAACGATCGGTTGCGCCTGCTGCAAGTGAGTGAAGCCCGGGCAAATGCTTTCGATGTGTTGTTCGGCCTGATCCACCAGCGCTTGTTGCAGGGCCAGTACTTCAACGGCCAGGGTGCGCACGTGATCACGCAGGAACAGACGCAGGTCGTTGGCGGTTTGGTCGTTACGCGAACGGCCGGCACGCAGCTTGCCACCGAGGGCGCCGAGGCGTTCGGTCAGCAGGCGCTCGATAAAGGTGTGGACGTCTTCGTCGTCCAGGGTCGGGGCGATGCTGCCGGCGCTGAAGTCCGCACCAATGCCGGCCAAGGCGTCGAGCATGGTCTGGGTTTCTTCTTCGCTCAGCAAACCGGCACGTTGCAGTTCCCGGGCATGCGCCTTGGAGCCGGCCAGGTCGTACGGAGTGAGGCGAAAGTAGCGCTCGGGGCAACGGGACAAGGCCGCCAGGGCTTCGGATGGGCCGCTTTTGAAGCGTGCACCCCAGAGACGGTCGGTGGTTTGAGACATTGTTGTTTTTCCTCGTCGTTACGCGAAAGTTAGAAATCGATCTGCTGTTATGCAAAGAGCTTCGCGGGCAAGCCTCGCTCCTACAGATCGGTGTGCCGGGCCCCGAAACACCCGCCGCAAATCAATGGGGCGTGGTTAGGCCAAAGCAGTTTTCAAAGGGGCAGTTACGAAGTGGCGAGAACTGATCGAAGTGTCAGTTTTTAATGGTGCGAAATCAGTGAGTTGGCACTCAGGTGCGGAATTTATTAACGGTTGCCAAGCCTTGTTTTCTGTGTTCATTATTATTAGCCAGCACTATTTTTGTTGTTGGACACAGAGTGTTGAATAGGGCGCCAGAGGTAAATAAGCATTATGGAAACCCCACTTTCCAATTCCGGAAACCCGCCGCCAAAACCGCCTCACCGGGCACCATTGGCGCTCAGCGGCCTGGACTTCAAATTGCTCAAAGTGTTCAAGGCGGTGGTTGAGGCTGGTGGCTTCAGCGCCGCGCAGAACGAGCTGAATGTGGGCCTGGCGGCGATCAGCAAGCAGATTTCCGACCTGGAAATCCGCATCGGCATGCGCTTGTGCACCCGCGGGAGAGAGGGGTTTCATCTGACCGAAGAAGGACGACTGGTGTATCAGGCGTCGATTGATTTGTTCGCCTCGGTTGATAACTTTCGTGATCGGCTTAGTTCAGCGCAGAACGAACTTATCGGTGATCTGGGTGTGGGAGTTATCGACAATACGATCTCCGACCCTAACTCTCCGTTAGTTGCCGCACTTAGAAGAATTAATGAAGAATCACCGAAGGTCAGGTTTCAACTTCAGGCCTCTCAACTGGATGAAGTAGAACGCGGTGTAGTGGAGGGGCGATTAGTGGCGGGGATCGTGCCGGTTTATCAAAAGCGCGAAGAGTTCGATTACTACGCGCTTTACGAAGAACGCTCCGAGGTTTACTGCGCGTTCGGCCATCCACTGTTCTCGGCGCCAGAGGCGGAAATCAGCAGCAACGTGCTCAAGGATTACGAGTGCATCAACCACCGCTACGCGATTCATCGGGACAAACTCAACTTTGCCCGCTACGACAGCTTTTCAGCCTCGGCCACCCAGGTCGAAGCCGTGGCGCTGCTGATCAAGACTGGCTGTTTTGTGGGCTTCCTGCCGCAGCATTACGCGGTAAACCTGGTGGAACAGGGGCAATTTCGGGCGGTGCGCCCGGACCTGATTCATATCATGACGCCGTTCAATCTGATCCTGCGCCACAACACTGTGCGCAGTCCGCTGGTCAAGGCGTTTGCCCAGGCACTGGGTGTGGATTTGAAAGCTCCGGTTTGAGGGGCAGACACATCGCACACCGACGTTCACCCGGCAAACCGTGGGCGACTTCGTTGCTCAATACCGCCAATAAACGTGGCCCGATTCCACAAGAGCTCAATGTTTCAAAGCCGAATCGTTGATAAAACGGTTCATTCCAGGGCAAGTCTCGAAACGTGGTCAGGGTCAGACCGTCGAGTTCTCGTTTACGGGAATACTCAATCGCCGCTAACAGTAACTTTCGACCGATGCCCCGGCCCTGAAAGTGTTGGCTGACAGACAGTTCCTGAATATGCAGTTGGTTATCGACTTGTTCGGCGCTGAGGAAACCCGCAAGTACGCCATCGGGCAATTCTGCGACCCAGACATCTTTGGTTTCGATGGCTTGCAGGTGTTGCCGGGCGTCGGTCACTGGCGAGTCAGCGAGCCAGGCGAGTGAAGGGTCGGTACGAAAAAGAGCCGCCGCCGAACGCTCGATGTCGGGGAGGGCGTTCGCGTCAGCGGGTTGGGCACGGCGCAGGGTGATGGTCATGATGATCGTGTAGGAGCTGCCGAAGGCTGCGATCTTTTGATCTTAAAGGCAAAGTCAAAAGATCGCAGCCTGCGGCAGCGCCTACAGGGCCATGCGTCAAGGTTTGAGATGGAGCAAGACGTAGTCGTTTTTATCGAAACGACCGGTCAAGGCAGGCGGCAAATCGCCAAGTGCTGTCCCTTTAAGCGCCGTGTAATCACTCCGATCCATCATCACCCAGACCGGTGCCTTGAGGGTTTCCAGTGCCTGAACCGACTCGGTAAATACCGGCTGCAGGTCCTGCTCGATATTGACCATGAACTTGATCGCCTTCGCGTCCTTGCCCATGCCGAACAGCACCAGCGGCGCCGGCTCTTGTTGAACCTGGGCGAAGGCTGCCCGGCTGAAGCTGCGCGAATCGTAGAGCTGACGTTCCACCGGTTCGAACACCAAAATGTAAACCGACCACAACCCCAGCACCGCGCAAAACGCCAATGCCTGTGCCCGCCAGGCCGGCCGGAAAAGCGCAGCCAAAGCGATCACTTGCAAAACGCCGAGTACGATCAATATCGGTGCCAGTGAGGTCAACCATTCGGGGAAACGTCGCTGGCCGACCACCAATCCGACGATCAACAACCCCGGAATCACCAGCCATACCCCTTGCATCAAACCACGCAACACGCCGAACAACCGGCCTTGCATCACCTGAAATGGATACGCCGCAATGATCGCGGCCATCGGCAGCATCGGCAGCAGGTAACGGGCCTTTTTCGCCTGGGGAATCGACAGCCCGACCATCACGATCAAACCGGCCGCCGCGCAGTACTGCACCAGGCGCAACTGTGGTCCAGTCTCACGGGGATTAGTCAGGCAGATCGCCGCCAGCGCCAATACCCCCAATGGATACGCCAGCGCATAGTTGCCCATGGAACTGGTGAAGTAATACAGCGAGCCGCTGACACCTTCACTGCCGTCCATGCGTCCCATGAACTGCATGCGAATCACGTCCTGCATGAAGGCGGGACCACCGCTGACCTTGGCCAGCAGCAACAACAAACCGACACACAGCACCAGCAGCCCGGCGGCAACCAGTCCAAAAACAAACAGCCGTTGCCACTGACGATTGAGCAGGAAATAGCTGCACAGCATGCCTGTGGGAACCACTAACCCGATGGGCCCACGAACCCCGAAACCCAGCAGCAACAAGGCAAAGATCAGCAACCAGCGACGTGGCGCACCAAAGTGATCGGCGGCATAGCCCAGGTAGAACACTGAAAACGCCACCGCCGCGAGCATCAAATCCAGGGACACGGCGCGGGTTTCAGTGACAAAGGTGTTGGTCAGCAGGAGCAGGGCGATGCTCAGTACAGCCCAGCGCGTGGAGTAGGGCGCCAGCAGCCGATACATCAACGTGACGATCACTGAACCGGCCACCGCACTCGGCAGCCAGGCACTGAAGGCGTTCACCTGCCCGAATGGCAGCGACAGCAACCAGACGAACAGTGTGCTCACCGCCGAATAGTCAGCATAGGGCTGACCATAAGTGGTCGGAAAAACCGTCGGCCCGTGGCGCAGCATTTCCTGGGCGAACAACACGAACCGCGAATCAAAGCCGATGGCGGACTGCTGATAAACCCCGGCCATGAACAACAGCAGGGCCAACAGCCCAAGACCGAGGGACTGTCGACGGATTGCATCAGTCGGTTGAGCCGCCACCGTCAGGCAACCGCTGGCGTGTTGGGCCATTGCTGGTATGGAATCGGCAGCTTGCGCGATTCCCCACGTCCCATCGGGAAGTACAGGAAGCCGCTGCGGGACAAGCGTTCGGCGTCATACAGATTGCGCCCGTCAAAGATCACCGGCGCGGCCAGGCGCTGGCGGATCAGATCGAAATCCGGGGCTTTGAACTGTTGCCACTCGGTGCAGATGATCAGCGCGTCCGCGCCGGCCAGTACTGACTCCGGCGTGCCCATGAGCATCAGCTTCGATTCGTCCGGGTACAAATGCTGCGTTTCCTGCATTGCTTCAGGGTCGAAGGCCCGTACGTTGGCCCCGGCCGCCCATAACGACTCCAGCAGCACCCGGCTTGGCGCATCGCGCATGTCATCGGTGTTGGGCTTGAACGCCAGGCCCCACACGGCAAAGGTCTTGCCGGCCAGGTCGCCTTTGTAAAACGCATTCACGCGCTCGAACAACTTGTGTTTCTGCCGTTGGTTGATCGCTTCCACCGCTTGCAGCAGGTCGCTGGAACAGTGCGCCTGTTCGGCGCTGTGGATCAGCGCGCGCATGTCCTTGGGAAAGCACGAGCCGCCATAACCGCAGCCCGGATAGATGAAGTGGTAGCCAATGCGTGAATCCGCACCGATGCCCAGGCGCACGGATTCGATGTCGGCCCCCAAGTGTTCGGCCAGTTCGGCGATCTGGTTGATGAAGCTGATCTTGGTCGCCAGCATGCAGTTGGCGGCGTATTTGGTCAGCTCGGCGCTGCGCAGGTCCATGAACATGATGCGGTCATGGTTGCGGTTGAACGGGGCGTAGAGATCGCGCATGACGTCGCGCACCTCATCACGTTCACAGCCGATGATGATACGGTCCGGGCGCCGGCAATCAGCCACCGCCGAACCTTCCTTGAGAAACTCGGGGTTGGAGACGATATCGAACTGCAACTGGCGGTCAGCCTGCAACAGCTTGCTTTCAATGTGTGCACGCAAGGTGTCGCCAGTACCGACCGGCACGGTGGATTTTTCCACGAGGATCAGGGGTTGTTCGCGATGACGAGCGACCGCGTCACCCACCGACAACACGTAGCTCAGGTCGGCCGAGCCGTCTTCGCTGGACGGCGTACCCACGGCGATGAACAACACTTCGCCATGCTGTACGGCCAGTTTTTCGTCGGTGGTGAACTGCAGACGCTTGGCCTCCAGGCTTTCCCTGACCAGACTGGCCAGCCCCGGTTCGAAAATGCTGACGTGGCCCTGCTGGAGCAATTCGACCTTTTTGGCATCGATGTCCATGCAGATCACATCGTGGCCGACTTCAGCCAGAACGGCAGCCTGTACAAGGCCAACGTAACCACTACCAAATACACTGATTTTCATGGGTCATTCCTGAGAACGGAGACGCGAGCAGGTCGAGAGTTGATGGTGATGACACCCAGGATGACCAAGGCCACCCCAAGGCTTTTTGCAAGACTGAAATGTTCGTTGAACGCCGGCAGGCTTGCCGCCAGCAGGTACACCAGCGCGTAGCTGATGCTCAGCAGCGAATAGGCCCGGCCCAGCGGCACATCGCGCAGGGCGAGCAGCCAACTGAGCATCGACAGCGCATAGGCGAGGATCGCCGCCAGCACTACGCCAATGGCGGTCAGGTCCACGCTGCCATTGCCCAAGGCAGTCAGCCATTGATCGGGATGCGGCAGCCGGCTCATGCTCCAGCGCATGCCCAATTGCGCAGCGCTGGCGAGCATTACGCTGCCCAGGGCAAAGGTGATTCCACGGCGCAGGCTCATGCGTGTTGCCCCAGCAAAACCACACCACCGATCACCAGCGCCACACCGAGCCAATGGCGACGGTCGACGGGTTCGTGAAAGATGAAGCGGGCGACCAACGTGATCAGCACAAAATTGAGGCTCAGCATCGGATAGGCGATGCCGACCTCCAGGCGCTGCAGTACCAGCAGCCAGACCAAAAGCCCCAGGCCGAGAGAGAAGAGCGCCAGCCACAACCACGGCGAACGTAATTTCTCGCCCCAGCCGGAGTCTTTACCGCGCCAGCTCTCCACCGCGTACTTCTGGGCGATCTGGCCCAGGCACGTCAGCAGGCATGCGGTCAGTAGCAGAACCAGGCTCATGACACATCCTTGGGGATAATCAGAATCACCAGGTTGCCTTGTTCATATCGCTTGCCCTCTTTAGGCAGCAGATCCACTTCCTGCAGTTCGTCGTCACCCTTGACCCGCATGACCACGCCCACGGAACCCTGCTTGCGAGCATCGCGCATCCACTGTTGCACTTCGTCGAGGGTGATTCGCCGATTCTCGGCTTCGGGATAATTCAGGCCATATTTCAGCTCGCCGACGGTGTTGTACAACGCCACTTGCGGACGTTGCAGACGCC
This sequence comes from Pseudomonas sp. 5Vm1k, assembly GCF_056161485.1. Lineage (NCBI taxonomy): Bacteria > Pseudomonadati > Pseudomonadota > Gammaproteobacteria > Pseudomonadales > Pseudomonadaceae > Pseudomonas > Pseudomonas sp. 5Vm1k. The sequence continues at coordinate 400,126 of NZ_JBSPCZ010000002.1, read as the reverse complement.
AGGCCAGTGCCGACGCCGCCCCCAGATCGTTGCTCATCAGTTGGGTGGTCTGGCTGAGTTCACGGGCGTGTTCGAGGATGAATTGGTCAGGCGTTTTGTTCGACACCACCGAGTTGGGCAGACCGGAGGGAATCAGGCCGATGAACAGCAAGCTGCCAAACGCCGGCGCTGCCCAGCATTGGAGGGGCCGGAAGGCTTGCAGCAGGTTGGCCATGATCCAGCCGATCAGCGCAATAAACACCAGCACCAGGTTGTGCAGTTCGAGTTCGTACAGCGGCTTTTTCAGTTGCAGGTACACCAGGGCCAACAGCACCGTCAGGCCCAGCACCAAATTCAGCAGGCCATTGAGTCCCAGCGCCCGACCTTGCTCAAGCCGCAAACGATCGGCCACCGCATGCCCCAACAACAGGGCCAATGGCAGCAGGCACGGCAAGATGTAGGTCGGCAGTTTGCCGTTGCTCAGGCTGAAGAAAACCAGCGGCATCAGCAGCCACAACAGCAGAAAACCGATGTTCGCCTGGCGTCGGGTTTGCCAGGCTTGTTTCAGTGCCGGCGGCAGCAACACCGCCCACGGCAGACTGAACGCCACCAGCAGCGGCAGGTAAAACCACCAGGGCGCGTCATGCTGGGCATCGTCGCTGGCGAACCGTCGAACGTGTTCGTGCCAGAAGAAGAACCGCCAGTAATCAGGCTCTTGGGCATGCACCGCCAAAGCCCATGGCAGGCTGATCGCGATGGCCACGACCACCGCAATCGGGCCGTAGACCAGCAGTTCACGCCAGCGTTTCTGCCAGAGCATCCACGGCAGGGCGATCAGCACCGGCAACAGCCAGGCGAGAAAACCCTTGGTCATGAAGCCCATGCCGCAGGCCAGTCCCAACGCGGCCCAGCTCAATAACCGCGCACCACGGCCAGTGCTGTCCAGCGCAAACCACAAGGCCACCAGACTCAAATTGACCCAGAAGCTGAATTGCGGATCGAGGTTGGCGTAACCGGCCTGACCGGCGACCACGGTGAAACTCATGTACAGCAAGGCGCAGGCAAAACTTTTACGCGGCTCGTTCCACAGGCGCCGGGCGATCAGGTAGCACAGCATGACACTCAGCCCGGTGCTCAGGGCCGAGGCGAAGCGCACGCCGAACAGGTTCTCGCCAAACACGGCCTGACCTAGGGCGATCATCCAGTAACCGGCCACCGGTTTCTCGAAGTAACGCAAACCCATGAAATGCGGCGACACCCAGTCACCACTCAGGAGCATGTCCTGACTGATCTGGGCGTAGCGGGTTTCGTCGGGAATCCATAAACCATGGGTGCCCAATGGCAACAGGTAAGCCAGCAGCATGACGACCAGCAATACAGGCAGGGCCCAGCGTTTACTCATGCGCCTTGCACTCCCAGCCAGCCTTCACGGCCTTCGAGGACGCCACGCACCACGCGCCCGGCCGGCAGGCTGGCGAATGACTCGGGCAACAGGCCGCCCAAGGGTTTGAAACAAATGTCACGCTGGCGCGCATCGGCCAGCAGTTGACGAAAATCATTGGCCATCAGAATCCCTTCTACCTCGGCATGGATCGTGTAGACGTTGAGTTTTTCAGGAGTGAAGCGGTCGAGAATGAAAGCGTTGAAGTCCTTGGCGGCCACGCTCGGCCCGACCACTTCGTCAAAGGTCGGCAAGTCCACCGGGATTTGCGGCGCACCCAGAAGGCCACTGGCCAAGGTCGGCTGGAACAGGCTTTGGCCCCGGCAATCGCTGTTGTAGCGAAAGCCGAAGGCCTGCTTGGCTTCGATCACGCGTTCGTCTGCCCGCCAACCGGCGGAGGCCGAGCAGTCGACTTTTTCCCCGAGGATGTCGCTGAGGCTGTCGACGCCCCGGCGAATCTGCTCGATCAGTTGCGCATCGCTCCAGCGCCCGGCATTGGCCTGCCAGCCATGGTGATCCCAGGCGTGCAGGCCGACTTCATGGCCAGCCGCCCGGGCCTGACGCATCAAGTGCCCGAGGTCGCGACCGATGGGTTTGCCCGGCCAGGCAGTGCCGGCCAGCAAAATGTCCCAGCCATACAGGCCGGCGGCGTTGGAACGCAGCATTTTCCAGAGGAATTGCGGGCGGATGAGGCGCCACAAGTGGCGCCCCATGTTGTCCGGCCCGACGCTGAAGAAAAACGTCGCCTTGACCTGGGCCTCATCGAGGATTTCCAGCAACCGGGGCACCCCTTCACGGGTGCCTCGGTAAGTGTCGACATCGATTCGAAGGCCTGCCTGCATCAGCGCTTGTCCGCGATTTCGAGCATGGCTTCGCGCAAGAAGAAGTCCAGCGTGTTGCCGATGGTCTCGCTCATCTCGACGGTTGGCGTCCAGTCCAGCAGACGTTTGGCGTTGTCGATGCTTGGTTTACGGTGCGAAACGTCCTGGTAACCGGTGCCGTAGAACGCCTTGCTTTCCACATCGCGGAAACCGGCGAACGGCGGGAAGTTGCTGCGCAACGGGTGAGCTTCGAACTGACGAAGCAGCTCTTCGCCCAACTGACGGATGCTGGCTTCGTTGTCCGGGTTGCCGATGTTGATGATCTGGCCGTTGCACACGTCGTTGTCGTTGTCGATGATCCGCGCCAGTGCCTCGACGCCGTCAGCGATGTCAGTGAAGCAGCGTTTTTGCTCGCCGCCGTCGAACAGACGAATCGGTGTGCCTTCCACCAGGTTCAGAATCAGCTGGGTGATTGCCCGGGAGCTGCCGATACGTGCCGAGTCCAGACGGTCCAGGCGTGGGCCCATCCAGTTGAAAGGACGGAACAGGGTGAAGTTCAGGCCTTTCTGGCCGTAGGCCCAGATCACGCGGTCGAGCAGTTGCTTGGAAACGGAGTAGATCCAGCGTTGTTTGTTGATCGGGCCGAGCACCAGGTTCGAGGTGTCTTCGTTGAATCGTTCGTCCTGGCACATGCCATAGACTTCGGAGGTCGACGGGAAGATCACGCGCTTGTTGTACTTGACGCAGTAGCGAACCAGTTTCAGGTTCTCTTCGAAGTCGAGTTCGAAAACACGCAGCGGGTTGCGGGTGTATTCGATTGGCGTGGCAATGGCCACCAGCGGCAGGACCACGTCGCATTTCTTGATGTGGTACTCGATCCACTCGGAGTGGATGCTGATGTCGCCTTCGACGAAGTGGAAGTTCGGATGGCTGCGCAGGCGCTCGATGGCGTCGGAACCGATGTCCAGGCCATAGACTTCATAGCGGTCGTCACGCAGCAGGCGCTCGGACAAGTGGTTGCCGATGAAGCCGTTGACACCGAGGATCAGCACGCGGGTACGGCGCGGCGCACGACCGGATTCGGCACCACGCAGCACGGAGCCGTCCACCAGGCCCAGTTCGTTGGCCAGTTGCGGGCCGCTCAGGTACAGGCCGTTGTTGTTGCGCTGGCCGGCGGTGATCACCAGGGAGTCTTCGCCGCAGGCGATGCGCAATGGATCGACGCTGATGACACGGCCTGGCGCCTGACCTTCGTTGCCTTTGACGACTTGGGCGCCCCAGACAATCAGTTTGTGCTCGCCGACGTCACAGAAAGCGCCAGGGTAGGGCTGGGTCACAGCACGCACCAGGTTGAACAGTTCTTCGGCCGGTTTCTTCCAGACCAATTTGCCATCGGCCGGGGTACGACGGCCGAACACGGTGGCTTTGGATTCATCCTGCGCAGTTTCAGTGACCTTGCCTTGCAGCAGCGCTGGCAGGGTGTCACGCAGCAACGAACTGGCGGCATCGCGCAGCTTGGCGTGCAGGCTCAGGGCAGTGTCGGAACGCTCGATAGCGACTTTTTGCTGGGCGAGGATAGCGCCGGCATCGGCACGTTTGACCATGCGGTGCAGGGTCACGCCGGTTTCGGTTTCGCCGTTGACCAGCACCCAGTTGGCCGGAGCGCGACCACGGTAGGTCGGCAACAGCGAGCCGTGCAGGTTGAACGCACCTTTGCTCGCGGTGGCCAGCAGTGGCTCGCTCAGCAGGTTGCGGTAGTAGAAGGAGAAAATGTAGTCCGGGTTGAGCTTGCTGATGCGCTCGATCCACAGTGGATGGTTGGCATCTTCCGGAGCGTGCACGGGGATGCCTTTGTTGGCACACAGTTGCGCAACGGAACCGTAGAAAGCGTTTTCCTTCGGGTCATCGGCGTGAGTGAACACGGCCGCGATCTCAAAACCTGCGCCAAGCAGGGCTTCGATGCCGGCACAACCGATATCGTGATAGGCGAAGACAACAGCTTTTTTGCTCATGAGAGAACCTGATCTGAAGAAGTTGAAGTGAGACCGTCGACAGTGACAACGGGAGCAGGGGAGGCGGGTTGGCTACGCAAGACTTTTTCGATAAAGAACCGCGGGCGTGCCCGGACATCGCTGTACATGCGGCCCAGGTATTCACCCAACAGGCCCATGCCGATGAATTGCCCGCCGGTAAAGACGAACAGCACGGCGAACAATACGAACGTGCCGCCGCCAGCCCAGCCGGCGCCAAAAGCCAGGCGCAGGACGATCAGCGCAATGGCAAACAGCACGCCAAGGCCGGCCATGCAGAAGCCGACGATGCTGAGCAGGCGCAGCGGGGTGGTGGTCATGCAGGTGATCAGGTCAAACATCAGGTTGACCAGACGCATCGGGCTGTACTTGGATTCGCCGTGTTCACGCTCGGCGTGGGTCACCAGGATTTCGGTGGTGTGCCGGGCGAAGCTGTTGGCCAGGATCGGGATAAAGGTGCTGCGCTCACGGCAGGCGAGCATTGCGTCGACGATGGTGCGGCGATAGGCCCGCAGCATGCAGCCGTAGTCGGTCATGGCCACGCCGGTGGAGCGTTGCACAGCCAGGTTGATCAGTTTCGACGGCCAGCGGCGCAAGGCCGAGTCCTGGCGGTTGTTGCGCACGGTGGCGACCACGTCGTAGCCGAGTTCGGCCTGGGCCACCAGGCGCGGGATCTCTTCGGGCGGGTTCTGCAGGTCGGCGTCGAGGGTAATCACCACGTCGCCCTTGCATTGTTCGAAACCGGCCATGATCGCTGCATGCTGGCCGTAGTTGCGGTTGAGAATGACCGCGACCACCCGACTGCCTTCACGATTGGCGGCGTCCTCGAGGATCTGCGCCGAGTCGTCGCGGCTACCGTCGTCCACCAGCACGATTTCGTATTCGTAGTGCAATTGGGCGCAGGCCGCTTCGGTACGACGCAGCAGTTCGGGCAGGCTTTCTTCTTCGTTGTAGACCGGAATAACGATCGACACGCAGTTGATTGGGTAAGGTTTCAAAGGCTTCTGTCCATAATATTTTCAATGGCGCCGACGACTCGTTCGACATCGTCGGTGGTCATGTCAGGGAACAACGGGATCGAACACAGCCGCGCCGAGTTCCATTCGGTATTGGGCAGGTAAATGTCCGGGTAACGCTGGCGGTAGTAGGTGTGCAGGTGCGTCGCGATGAAGTGGATGCCGGTGCCGATGTTCTGCTCCTGCAAGGCCTTCATGAACGCTTCGCGGTCGAGCCCGCAGCGTTCGGCGTCGATACGCAGAATGAACAGGTGCCAGGCGTGCTGTTGCGGATACGACGGGATCGCCAGTGGTTGCACCGGCAAGCCTTCGAGCCGTTGCAGGTAGGTCTGGGCCAGTTGTGCGCGTTTGGCGTTGATCTCGTCCAGTCGCTCCAGTTGCACCAGGGCGATGGCGGCATTGATGTCGGCCAGGTTGTACTTGAAGCCAGGCTCGATGACTTGGGCCTGGGGTTTGCGGCCACCGGTCAGGCGGTCGTAGGCGTCCACGCCCAAACCGTGAAACTTGAGCATGCGCACCCGATTGGCCAGGGCTTCATCGTCGCTGACAAACATCGCGCCCTCGGCGCAGGTCATGTTCTTGATCGCGTGGAACGAGAAGATCGCCGTGCCTTGTGAGCCAACGTGGCGACCTTTGTAAAACGTGCCCGCCGCGTGGGCCGCGTCTTCGATAACGGGAATACCGTGTTTATCGGCCAGGGCATAAAGCGGATCGAGATCGAACGCCGCGCCGGCGTAATGCACCGGGATGATCGCCTTGGTCCGAGGCGTGATTGCCGCTTCGATGCTGTGCAGGTCAGTCATCAGGGTGTCGCGATCAACATCGACAAACACCGGCGTTGCACCCAACAGGCAGATCATGTTGGCGGTGGATACCCAGGTCTGGGACGGGGTAATGACTTCATCGCCAGGACCAATGCCCAAGGCCAGCAAAGTGATGTGCATGCCACCGGTGGCCGAAGACAATGCCACGGCATGTTTGCAACCGACGTAGTTGGCGAAGTGCTCTTCCAGTGCCTGGTTTTTTGGCCCGGTTGTGATCCAGCCAGAGCGCAGTACTTGCTCTACGGCTGCAATTTCTTCATCGCCGATACTGGGGCGTGAAAAGGGGAGAAAAGCCTGACTCATGGGGACCTCGGGGCTGAAGCTTCAACGGGAATTTCAGGTATAACGTCTTGGATCCACATTGAGCGTAGACGCTAAAACGAAAGCTGCATCAATTAGTTACCGCAGAAATGTGACAGATTGCGTAGGTTGACTTTTTGCTCCCTGCTCGTCAGGTTGTGTTGGCGGACCGCGAGTGGCCTGATCCGTTCAGATTAAGCGCGAAAATGTGAAAGGGACATGAAAAACCGGTCGGCGAATCGTTTATCTGAAGTTCAGACAGCTAGAGTTCAGACTTCGACCGTTGATCGCGTTAATCCCAACGTTTGCTACTCCTTACAGCAAGTAACCGAACTCTTTAGTTGTTGTGTTGAACCGTTTTCATTCAAGGCTTTTTCGTTTGATTGACTTACCCGCTAATGACCCAAAGGCTGCAAAAGCCAACCCGTTGACCCTTTATCTGGCGCGTCTGGCGCCGTCCAGCCAACTGACCATGCGCTATGTCTTGCAAGACGCGGCGGATCGCCTGGGCTTCGAAGATGTGAACATCGAGGAGATTCCCTGGTACGAACTCCAGCCCGAGGATGTCGTTGCGTTAGTGGCCGCTTTGCGCACTGACGGTTACGCGCCGAATACCTCTTCGCTGTATGTAAACGCTGTACGCGGGGTCATGAATGAAGCCTGGCGCATGAGCCTGATCAGTCAGGAGCACTTGCTGAAAATGCGCTCGGTCAAAGGCATCGCCGGCACGCGGCTGTCCCAGGGGCGCAACCTTAAGCGCACGTTGATTCAAGAGTTGATGGAAGTCTGTGCCGCCGACCCTCGGCCCCAAGGCCTGCGGGACGCGGCGATCATTGCGGTGCTGTACGGTTCGGGCATGCGCAAGTCGGAGTCGGTCAACCTGGACCTCAACCAGGTCGATTTCAGCGAGCGCAGCCTGCGGGTCACGGCCAAGGGCAACAAGCAGTTGATCAAGTACGCGCCGGCCTGGGCGTTCGCCAAACTGGAGGCGTGGCTGGAACTGCGACGTTCACAACTGGGGGAGGGGCAGGAGGACGATCCGTTCCTGTTCAACCGTATCCGTCGCGGCAGCCACATCACCCGCGAGCGCATCACCAAACATGCGATCTACTACATCGCCCGGCAGCGCGGCGCACAGGTAGGGGTGAAGATCATGCCCCACGATTTCCGGCGCTCGTTCATCACTCGGGTGATCGAAGAACATGACCTGTCGATCGCGCAGAAACTGGCCCACCACAGCAACATCCAGACCACCGCCAACTATGACGTGCGCGATGACAATGAGCGGCGGCGGGCGGTGGATCGCTTCGACTTGTGACGGCTGTCAGTCACTCAACACATGGGCATTGCCGAGCGTGGTGACGTGCACGGCGCTGCCGGCTGGCGGCGCGTGCATGCCGGAACTGCGCACCAGCAACGACCGGCCTGTTTCAAATTCGCCGGGCAGCAACTCCACGGTCAAGGTGCAGGTGTTGCCACCAAAATCGCGCTCGGTGACTACCCCCGGACAACCGTGGGTATCCGCCACCGAGTCGCCGATCTGCAACTGCTCGGGCCGCAGCATGATTTGCGCCGAGCCGTTTCTGTCCTGATCGTTGACCGGAATCCGGCCCAGGTCGCAATGGGCCCAACCGGACTCGATTCGCGCCGGCATGACCACCGCATCGCCGAGAAACAACGCGGTTTGTTCGTCATCGGGGTAGCGGTACAAATCCATTGGATGCCCCGACTGCACCAAGCGGCCCTGACGCATCACCGCCAACTGATCGGCGAACGACAACGCTTCGCTCTGATCATGGGTCACCAGAATCGTCGTAACGCCGGCAGTTTCCAGTAAACGCGCAACCATCTTGCGCATGGCCGCGCGCAAACCGGTGTCGAGGGCCGAGAAAGGCTCGTCCAGCAGCATCAGCCGTGGCTGTTGCGCCAGCGCCCGGGCCAGGGCCACACGCTGCTGCTGGCCGCCGGACAGTTCATGGGGCCAACGCTTGGCCATGTTCGAGTCCAGATTGACGCTGTCCATCAGCTCGGCAATACGTTCCTGTCGGGCCGGGCCTTTGTCCGTCAAACCGAAACCGATGTTGGCGGCCACGGTCATGTGCGGAAACAAGGCACCGTCCTGGGGCACGTAACCGATCAAACGCTGGTGTGCCGGCACCGAGTGGGTGCTGTCCACCAGGGTCTGGCCGTTGAGCGAGAGGCTGCCGGTGTCAGGGAACTCGAAGCCGGCAATCATCCGCAGCAGCGTGGTTTTGCCCGAGCCGGACGGCCCGACGATCACCGTGCGGCTACCGGTGGGCACCGACAGGCTAATGTCTTCCAGGGCTTGCTGGGCGCCGAAAGATTTGTAGATGGAGTTCAGTTCGAGGGCGTTCATCGGCCAGCCGTGCGTTTGGATTGGTGATAGAGGAGTCCGGTCAGCGGCAGCGACAGCAGGATCATGATCAGCGCGTAAGGTGCCGCCGCTGCGTAATCGATTTCGCTGGTCATCGCCCAGAAACCGGTGGCCAGGGTGCGGGTACCGTTGGGTGCCAACAGCAGGGTGGCGGTCAACTCGTTGGTGATTGCCAAAAACACCAGTGCGGCGCCGGCTGCGGCACCCGGTGCAGCCAGGCGCAAGGTAATCAGCCACAAGGCCCGACCGGGGGAACGTCCTAGGCTGCGGGCCATGTTTTCCAGTTCTACCGGAGCCTGGGCGATGCCGGCGCGCAAACTCACCAGCGCCCGGGGCAGAAACATCAGCAGATACGCCAGCAGCACGGTGATGGTGGTCTGGTAGATCGGCCGGGCGAAGTGAATCGTCACCGTGACCAAGGCCAGGGCCACCACGATGCCGGGCAACGAACTGGTGATGTAATTGCAGCTTTCCAGCACCCGTTGCAGGCGCCCCGGCGAACGAATCGACAGCCAGGCAATCGGGATCGCGGCGCAAGTGGTCAGAGCGGCGCCAGCGACCCCGAGCAACAGCGTCTGTTGCAGGGCCGGTAGCAATTCACTCCACTGCCAGACCTCGCTGCCGCCCGCGATCAGCCATTTGCCGAGGGTAACCAGCGGAACACCCAGTGCCAGCATGCAAGTAACGATTTGCAGGGCGAGGGCGAGGCGGGTGGTGTTGCCATCCAGCCGTACAATCCGCTGCTCCCGGGCACTGCCCGAGCCGACGCGGGCGTAACGGGCAGTGCCACGCGCCGCCGATTCGCCGGTCAGCATGGCCAGGCAACACAGGGCCAGAACCCCGGCCAGCATGTGCGCGGCCGGGCCGTTAAACGTCGATTTGAACTGATCGAAAATCGCCGTGGTAAAGGTGTCGAAACGGATCATTGCGTACAGGCCATATTCCGCCAGCAAATGCAGACCGACCAGCAGCGCACCGCCGCAAATGGCCAGGCGCAGTTGCGGCAGCACCACTCGGAAAAACACTGCCCAAGGCTTGAGCCCGAGGGATTCGGCAACGTCTTCGATGGCCGGATCGAGCCGGCGCAATGTCGCGGCCACCGGCAGATAAAGGAACGGGAAATATGCGATCACCGACACCAAAACACCGGCCGGTAACCCATGAATCGACGGCACCAGGCTGACCCACGCATAGCTGTGAACGAACGCCGGCACCGCCAGCGGCGCGGTGGCCAGCAACGACCAGCCACGTCGGCCCGGCAGGTTGGTGCGCTCGGTCAACCAGGCCAACGCCACACCCAACGCGACGCATAAGGGCAGGGTAATCAGCACCAGCAACACGGTGTTGATCAGCAACTCGCCGACCCGTGGCCGCAACACCAGTTTCTCGATGCCGGCCCAACCGGTTTGCCAGGACACGCCAATCACAAAGGCAATCGGCAACAGCGCCAGCAGCGACACCAGCACCGACAAACCCGTCACCCACGCACCACCGCGGCCAATAAACAGACCGCGGGAGCGTCGCAGCGAATTCGCCGGTATCGCCGAAGCGACACCCGACGGCAGGGTTTCAGGCATCAATTAGAGCAGTCCGGCCTGGGTCATCAGTTCCACCGCTTTTTTGCTGTCGAGCTTGGAGGCATCGACGGTCGGCGCGTCGAGCTGCGCCAGCGGCACCAGTTTCGGGTTCGACTCGGCATTCAGGCCCACGGCGTATTCGAACGAGTTGCCGTTCTTCAGAACCGCCTGGCCGTCCTTGCCGGTAACCCACTTCAGGAAGGCCTGAGCTTGTTCCTTGTGTTTACTTGAGGCCAGCACACCGCCACCGGAGATGCTGACAAAGGCGCCCGGATCTTTGTGCTTGAAGTAGTGCAGCGAGGTGTTCTTGCTGTTTTCACCGGTTTTGGCCTGATCGCCGAAGCGGTAGTAGTGGTAGATCACACCGCTGTCGATCTGCCCGGCGTTCACCGCTTTCAGCACCGCGCTGTTGCCCCGGTAAGCGGTGGAATTGGCTTTCATTGCCTTCAACCAATCGAGGGTGGCGGCTTCGCCCTTGAGTTCGAGCACGGCCGCGACAATAGCCTGGAAGTCCGCGCCGCCCGGTGAGGCGCCCCAGCGACCTTTCCAGTTGGGTGATGCAAGATCCAGCAGCGACTTGGGCAGATCGGCTTCCGCCAGTTTGCTCGGGTTGTAGACAAACACTGTGGAGCGCGCGGCGATCCCGACCCATTTGCCGTGAGCCGGACGATACGGTGCGCCAATTTGCTCCAGGGTGGCGGGCGCGACCGGGGCGAACAGCCCGGCATTGTCTACCAGCACCATGGCCGGGGAGTTCTCGGTGAGGAACACATCCGCAGGGGAGGCCGCGCCTTCCTGGACGATCTGGTTGCCCATCTCGGTGTCGTCGCCATTGCGCACGGTGACCTTGATCCCGGTTTCCTTGGTGAAGCCTTCAATCCAGGATTTGGTCAGGCTTTCGTGCTGAGCGTTATAGACCACAATGCCGTCGGCCTCGGTGGCGGCGTACACATGCCCGGCGCTGACCAATGCGGCGGTCAGCAGTGCGGTTTTGAGAAAAGAAGGAATGCGGGAAGTCATGCGATGCGTGCTCCTGTTTTTTTTTGATTTTTGCCTGCGCCGTCCACAGTGTTGACGAGGAAGGTTCTCAATAACTGTAGATCAATAGGAATCATTTGCATGTTTGAGGCGCGGCGAATGTAGAGCGCTGAATGAGAAAAAAACGTTAAAAAAACCGTCAATTCGTGTCATTCGCTGGAAGAAGAAAGGGGGCAGAAACAACCTGTGGGAGCGAGCCTGCTCGCGAAGAGGCCGTCACATTCAATATCTATATTGACTGACACGATGCTTTCGCGAGCAGGCTCGCTCCCACAGGGAGGATTACCGGTGTTGGTCAGGATTGAGGAATAAACGCCACGCTCTGGTCCTCCCGACCATGGAACATCCGCTCGCCATTGGTAGGCGTGGTGGTGATGACCTGATGGTCGACACTCAGGTAATTCAACGGCAGCGCATCACCGTTGCGGTATTGCGCCACGATGATGGTGCGCTGCGGATCCCAATGCTGACCGCTGGTGGTTTCGAGCCAAGTCATCAAAGCTGCGCTGTCGCCGGTGCGTGGGAAGTTCTGGTTTTCCTGCACGTAATAGAACGGCGCACCGCCGGTTTGCAGGTACATCGGCACTTTGTTATCGACTTCGATCATGACCATCCGCCAGTCCTTCAGCGGCGCACGTTTGCTGGCCTCAAGCTTGACCGTTTCACCGAAGCGGACCACGCCGCCACCGCCATTGGTCCAGGGATAAAGCACGCCCAGCACCGCGAGCAGCAGCACCGTGGCCGCGCCAAAACCAATCTTCCAGCCACGACTCACCACCTTGCGTTGGGTGATCCACCAGGCACCGAGCAATTGCGCAAATGGCACCAAGGGCAATACGTAATAACTGCGCCGACTGCCACTGGCGGTAAAGAACAGCATCAACAAACCCAGGCCCCAGATCAGCCAGCGGGTATTGGGCTCGATGCTATGCCAGCGCCGCACGGCAACCCACAACGCGATGATCCAGCAGGGCGCCCAGGGCAGGGTGTAGACCGGCAGGTAAATCAGATAGGTGTAAATCGGCCCGATGTTGTCGAACGGCTGGAAAAACCGCACGACGTTTTCCCGCAGCACCAGGCCCAGGCCACTTTCGCCATAGGTCGGCGCACCGTAGAAGTGAGACAGGATGAACGGCGTCATGTAGAACGCGCCGGCCATCACCAGCGCCAGGCACAGCCGCAGGTTGAGATGGCGTTTCCAGCGACCGTCCTGCAACAGATGGGGCAACAGCAGCAAGCCCGGCAGAATGAAGCCGATCAAGCCTTTGAACAGCGAAGTCAGCGACAACAGCAGGAAAAACACCAGGTAGCGACTGAAGCGGGTGTCGTCTGGTCCGCGCCAGTACCACCAGACGGCGGCGAGTACACCGCAAACGGTGAGGATGTCGGCCGTCGCGACCCGTGCCCAGAAGACGAAGTAGAACGTGGTCGCCAGCATCCACCCGGCAATCAGCCCGGTGCCTTTGCGGAACAATTGCTCGCCGAGCGAATACACCAGCCACACGCTCAGCCACGCCGAGATCACCGAAGACAGGCGCAGCGACCAGTTTCCGAGGCCGCCAGTCAGCCATGCCGTGGCGGTAATCAGCCAATAGGACGGCAGCGGCTTGTCGTAATACGGCCCGCCCTTGAGATACGGATCGAAGTAGTCACCGCTCTGGAGCATCTGCAGGGCGATATTGGCCCACCGGGTTTCGGCGCCCCAAAGTTCCCTCGAGCCCAAACCCAACACCAACATCAGGGCAGTCGCGCCCAGCAGGAGCCACAACGCGGCCCTGTCATTTGCCCGGAACTTCATGGAGGGTTTCCCTGGAACTTGAATTGGCATTACTCACTGTGGGAGCGAGCCTTCTCGCGAAGGCGGTAGGTCATTCAACATCAACTCTGAATGTACCGGCCTCTTCGCGAGCAGGCTCGCGCCCACAGGATTTGGTGTTTGTCTGAGCGATCAGGGTTGGGTTTGGGGGAATATCAAAATCTCCAAGTTGCCGCGCTCATAGCGTTTGCCGTCCACCGGCAACAACTCGACTTCCTCGACCTCCTGCACACTGTTGACCCGCATCACCACCCCGACCGAGCCTTTCTTGCGTGCTTCAGTCATCCACTGCGCAACGCTGTCCTTGGTGACTTTGCGCGAATCCATGGCCGGATCATCCAGGCCATATTTCAGCTCGCCAATGGTGTTGAACAGATCGACTTGCGGGCGCTTCAAGCGCCAGGACAAGGCCGACGCCGCGCCCAGGTCGTTACTGAGCAACGAGGTGGTCTGGCTCAAGGCGTCCAGGTGTTCGGCAATGAACTGGTCAGGCATCTTGCTGTTGACGATTGTTGCGGGCATCGCCGCCGGCAGCAGCGCGACCAGCAGCCAGATCCCCAGCGCCGGCGCGGCCCAGAACTGCAAGGGGCGGGAGACTTGCAGCGCGTTGGCGATGATCCAGCCGGCCAGCACGATGTAGCCCAGGGACAGGCTGAACATCTCGGTGTTTTCGAAGATTTCCCGGGTCGCCTGGACGTAAATCAGGGCGATCAGACCGACGCTGCCCAGCGCGACGTTGAGCATGCCGTTGAGACGAATCGCCCTGCCTTTTGCCTGGTCCACCAGGCCCACCACGGTATGGCCCATCAACAACGCCAGCGGCAGCAGGCACGGCATGATGTAGGTCGGCAACTTGCCGCTGCTCAGGCTGAAAAAGGCCAGCGGCAACAGCAGCCACAACAGCAGAAAACCAATGGCCGGTTTACCCTTGTTTTTCCACGACTGGATAAAGGTGGACGGCAATAATGCGGCCCACGGCAGGCTTGAAGCCACCAGCAACGGCAGGTAGAACCACCACGGACGGGCATGCTGCGCATCATCAGCGGCAAACCGGCGAATATGCTCGTTCCAAAAGAAAAATCGCCAGAAATCCGGTTCCTGATGGTGAATGGCGAGCACCCAAGGCAGGCAGACCACCGCTGCGACAATCACGGCAATCGGCCCGTAACGTAGCAATTCCCCCAAGCGTCGCTGCCACAGCATGTAGGGCAGGGCGATCAGCACGGGCAACAGCCAGGCGAGGAAACCCTTGGTCATGAAGCCCATGCCACAAGCCGCACCCAACACCGCCCAGGCACCGAGTCGTCCTCTACCTGACGGGCTATCGATGGCAAACCACAGCGCCACCAGGCTCAGATTGACCCAGAAGGTGAACTGCGGATCGAGATTGGCATAACCCGCTTGCCCTGCGATCAACCCGAAACTCATGTAGAGCAACGCACTGGCGCCACTCTTGCGCGGGTCGTTCCACAAGCGGCGGGCGATCAGGTAAGTCAGCCATACGCTCAGCCCGGTGCTCAGCGCCGAAGCGATCCGCACGCCGAACAAGTTGTCACCGAACACTGCCTGGCCGATGGCGATCATCCAGTAGCCGGCGATGGGTTTTTCGAAATAGCGGATGCCCATGAAGTGCGGGGCGATCCAGTCGCCGCTCAGGCGCATTTCCTGGGCGATCTGGCCATAACGGGCTTCGTCGGGAATCCACAAACCGTGGCTCACCAGTGGCAGTAAATAGAACACCACGAAGGCCAGTAGCAAACCGGGAACGATCCAGCGTTCGGCGGCAGTGGGGGCAGGTGCAGGTTGGCGGGACAGCTTCGCCGTAGGGTGTAGCAACAGATTGTTATGGGACGTCATAACTCGACCTTAACTCAGGGACGTTGCTTGATTCAGTGTTGTGCCCGGCGCAATCCTGCGCGGGCATAACACTGGCTTGAGTGAATGCAGGCATGTCGGCAGCTGAATGTGCGTGATCTCCCTGGATCCAGAGAACTATCAACCTTCCTGGCTGAACCGTTCCTGAAGGAATTCAAGCTTGAAACCCAGCGAAGTCCAGTCATTCATGTAAAAGACAAACTTTTTTTACATGAGCACACCCACTAGCTAGCCAACTAAGTAGCCTGCTATTTATATTTTGATCTTGTATGACGCTTGGCATTTAACAGTTGACTAATCTGGCGCTCGTTACTTCAGCGCTTTTTCGCTTGATAGCAAATGCCAATCAACGTCATTCAGCACGCCCAATACTTGAAGGTGTCCATCGGCGCCGATACTGGCAAACAATGAACTGCTGTATTCGCTGGTGTTGGCATGCTGGAAACCCGTCTGCTTTTCGAAATCACTGATGCAGCCGCTGTGGGTGACCAGCACCGTATTGCGATGGGCAATTTTGTGGGCGACGACGTCGTTACGCAGGGTTGTGCCACAACTGGCCAGCCATTCCTGGGTCAACGCTTCTTTACCGAACATGTAGTGCGCGGTTTGCTCCGTGCGGGTAACCGGGCTGGTGAAGACATCGGTCTGTGCCATGCCCAGTCGTGTAAAGCCCTGACCCACTGCGGTGGCAGACTCGCTGCCAAGCCGCGTGATGCCATCGGCTGGCCCCAGGCACGGGTTGCTGGAGCGGTCGCAGCGCTCGGCGTGACGAACCAGCACCACCACTTCACCGGCGCGCCAGTGCTGGAGCAATTCGGCGCGAGCCTCGACGCCGGCACTGCCCAGGTCGACCGGCGATCGATGCCACAGGACGAAACCCGTTACCAAAGCGGCCACCGTCAGCAAGGCTGACACGCTAATAATGCGGGTGAGTCGAGAGAGCTGCCAGCGGCGCGCAGGCATGGCGGATGACAATGATTCGAACACGGTCTAGCCCCTTTGGATAACCCGAAAACTGCGCACGACGCAGTCTGGCCGGGAAAATATCGACGGTTGTTGAAGTTGTTTGGTCAAACTTTCAGCAACGCTCAATACACTAAGGGGCGATGCGTATGAGCCCGGTGAAACGGATGTGAAAAATTTGCGGAGAAACGTCCTATTGATCACGAAACTGCTTCCTTTTAGTTTCAGTGGACAGAGCGTAGTTGACTAATTAGTTTTAAGTCAGGTGTATTTGAAAACTAGTATCAAATACATAGGTGGGATTAATTCAAGTTGTTGCAGAAGCTAATAATGGGCGACACCCACCCAGCGGCAGTTGTAAAGCCGTTGGGCTGACGCAGGGGAGGGCAACCGTGTTTTTCAGAGCGACGCCGGGCAACCCCGCTGCGAAGCGGCCGCTTGGCTGATCACCGCGGCCAGGCGTTTGACGTTGTTTTGTTGCGCCGTCACCAGATCCTCGATTGACGGCCCCGACGGCGTCTGCAAAGTGCTGCGACAGGTAACCAACACGTTATCTCCCGCCCCAAGAGGGCGCAGGCGCCATTTGACGTCGATCAAGCCGTACTGGCCGGGAATCGAGTCGAAGCGCTGCACATCCACCCGCAACGACACCTTGCGTTGCGGATTGCTGTTGGACAGTTGATCCACCAACGCGCTACGCAATTCGTCCGACAGGCTTGCGCCCCACCAATCGGTTTCGAGGATCGACAGGCCGCTGTTGCCCTGACGAATGACAATCTGTGGCCGATCGACCTGCGGCGGCACGCTGATGCCTTCAATCTTGATCTCGTCGCCACTGGTGCGGGGAGGTTGTGCCGGGGTCAGGGTGTGAAAGTGAATCGGGTCGCTGCGGCACGCCGCAAGCAGCAACAATGCGGCGACCAAGGTGATCTTCGGCGAAAAAGCCATGGGTGTTGCTCCTGTGGTCAGTTGCGCGGTGGTCCTTGCAGATCCGATGGCGCGGCATTGTCGGGGCGGCCGCGAATCAGCGATTCCGGGTGACGGCCCAGGTAATCCGAGAGTTCACGCAATGACCGCGACATACGTTTGAGTTCGTCCAGGGTCTGGGTCAGCTGTTCGCGCTGCGGCGAGTCTTCGGCAAGGGTCGAACTGGCCGATTGCAGGGTCTTGCTGACGTCGGCCAGGGTGGTTTGCACGCCGGGCAGGGTCTTGGCGTTGAATTGCGCCAGGCCTTTGCGCAGTTCGACGAGGTTGCTGTCGAGGTTGCCGGCAATCCGCTCCACCGGCAGCTTGTTGATCTTGTCGACCATGGCCTGAAGTTTTTCCTGCAATTCTTCCAGGCTGCCCGGGATCGTCGGGATACTGACCGGCCGGGCGTTTGGATCGAACGCGACTTTCTCCGCTTTCGGGTAGAAATCCAGCGAGATATACAACTGACCGGTCAGTAGGTTGCCGCTGCGGGCCTGGGCACGCAGACCGTTTTCGATAAAGGTGCCCATCAAACGCACGCCAGCGGCTTCGTCATTGGGGTCATGCATCAAGGCCTTGATCATTTTGGTGTGGGCCTGCCCCAGCCGTTGCGGGTAGATCACGATGCCGACATTGACCGGGAAGCTGCGTTTTTTCTCGTCGAAATCAAGATTGATCGCCACCACTTTGCCAATCTCCATGCCGAGGAATTCCACCGGCGCATCGACCTTGAGCCCGCGCAGGGCCTGGTCAAAACGCAGGCTCAGGTACTGCGCCTTGCCGTTGGGCGGGGCGAGGGCGGTGGTCTGGTCTTCGAACAGCTCGAAGGTTTTCTCCTCGCTGGCCGGTTGGTCGTTGGGGCTGTATTGCGGGGCAAGAAAAGCGATGCCGCCGACCAGCAACGAGGACAGCGATTCGGTCTTCACCGCAAAGCCGTTGGCACCGATGTTCAGGTCGATACCGCTAGCGTTCCAGAACCGGGTGTTTTCGGTGACATAGGCATCGTTGGGCGAATGGACAAAGACTTCGAGATTCACGCCTTTGCCGTCGGCATCCAGTGCGTAAGCCACGACTTGGCCGACCGGAATCTTGCGGTAATAGACCGGCGAGCCGATATCCAGCGAGCCCAGGTCCTGAGAATGCAGGGTGAAGCGCTTGCCCGGCTCGCCGTAGGTGATGGGCGGCGGGTTTTCCAGGCCTTTGAAGTTCTTCGCGCGACCGTCGGCGTGACCGATATCGGCGCCGATGTAGTCACCGGACAGCAAGGTATCGATACCCGAGACGCCGCCAGCACCGATGCGCGGGCGCACCACCCAGAATTGCGAGTCTTCGCGGGTGAAGGTTTCAGCCTGTTTGGACAGCTTGATCGTGGCATCGACACTCTTGTGGTCGTTGCTCAATTCCACGTCAGAGACATGGCCGATCACCACATTGCGGTATTTGACTTCGGTTTTGTTGGCGGTCAGGCCGTCGCCTGTCTTAAAGGTCACGGTAATGGTCGGGCCTTCCTGCATCAGACTGTGCAGCACCAGGGAGATCCCCACCAGGACCGCCACGATGGGCACGATCCAGACCAGCGATACGCTGAAACGACGAGTCTTGATACTGGCCTGGCCCGGGGCCTGCGGCCCGTCAGTGGCTTGCGACTTCATCCATGTCCTCCTCATTTTGTGACGGGGCAGGCTCTTTATCCCAGATCATTCTTGGGTCGAAGCTCATCGCCGAGAGCATGGTGAACACCACCACCAGGCCGAAAAACAGAATGCCCGGGCGCGGTTCGATATCCGCCAGGGCCTGGAACTTCACCAGAGAGGCGACAAGTGCCACCACTATCACGTCGAGCATTGACCAGTAACCAATGACCTCGACAAAACGATAGAGCTTCGACCGCTCCTTGCGCGCCCATAAGCTGTCGCGGTGAACGGTCACCAGCAGTAATGTCAGGGCCACGAACTTGATACCGGGCACCGCGATGCTGGCGATAAAAATGATCAGGGCAATGTCCCAGGCACCGGCCTCCCAAAACTCCAGCACGCCGCTCATGATGGTGCTGTCGGCGCCGTTGCCGACCATTTTGGTGTTCATCACCGGCAACAGATTGGCCGGCACATAAAACGCCAGGGCGGTGAACATATAGGCCCAGGTTCGGGCCAGGGCGTTGGTCTTGCGCCGATGCAACGGCGCGCCGCAGCGCTCACATTCATGGGGATCGTGGATCATGTCGCAGGCCAGGCCGCAGCTGTGACACAGGCACAGGCCGAGTTCGCTGGCGACCGGAGGGGTTGTCATAGGATGTCCCACAGCTCACGGATATCGCGCCCGGCGATGCGGATCATCATCAGACTGAGCACGGCCAGGGCGAACAGGCCAATGCCGGGCAGCACATCCAGCAACCCGGCGAGCTTGATCACCGCCACCATCGCCCCCAGCAGGCAGACTTCCAGCATGCTCCAGGGCCGGAGTGTTTCCAGCCAGCGCATGCAGAACCTGAAACCCGGCGAACGCCGGCCCTTGAGGGCGAAGCCCAAGACCCAGATCAGCAGCAGCAACTGGAAGACCGGCGCGATGATCATCGAGATCGCCGCCACCATGGCAATGAACGTGATCGGTCCCAGGCTCAGGGCCAGCACCGAATCCCAGAGCGTCGCACTGTTTTTCAGGCCTTTGAGGCTGATGCTCATGACCGGGAAGAAATTGGCAAAAATCCACAGCATCAATGCGGTGAGGGTCAAGGCCAGCCGCTGCTCCAGCGTCAGGCCGTTATAGCGCTGGAGCACGCCGCCGCAGCGGGTGCACAGGGTTTTCTGATGCTTGGCGAGCGTGACTTTTTCATACACGCAGTCGCAGTGCTCGCAGATGATCAACTGGTCAGTGGTGGCCATGGGTCGCATTCGCAAGGAGGCAGGAAAGTCAGAGCACCTTCTCAATATAGAAGTGCCTTGCGATAGAGCAAATTAAAAGGCGGTTCAAAGGGATGCACGCCCGACCTGTGGGAGCGGGCTTGCTCGCGAAGGCGGTGTGTCAGTCGACATCGGCATTGACTGACATGACGCCTTCGCGAGCAAGCCCGCTCCCACAGGGGTAAGGATTTTGCCGGGAGAATCGAGGGTTAACCGAGGATTTCGCGCAGGCGATACCAGAACATGCCGAGGGCCAGCAGCGGTGAACGCAGGGCGCGGCCACCGGGGAAGGTCATGTGCGGCACGGCGCTGAACACGTCGAAACCTTGGCTGTGCCCGGCGTGGATCGCTTCACCCAGCAGCTTGGCGCACCAATGAGTCACGTTCAGGCCGTGGCCGGAATAACCCTGAGCGTAGAACACGTTCGGGTGCTGGCTCAAGCGTCCGACCTGAGGGAAGCGATTGGCCGATATGCCGATCTTGCCGCCCCATTGGTAATCAATGCGCACGTTGGCCAGTTGCGGGAACACCTTGAGCATGGCCGGACGCATATAGGCCGCGATGTCCGATGGATCGCGCCCGGAGTAGTGACAGGCACCGCCGAACAGCAAGCGCCGATCCGCCGAGAGTCGGTAGTAATCCAGGCCGACTTTCTGGTCGCACAGCGCCAGGTTTTGCGGGATCAATTGCGCAGCGACTTCGGCTGACAGCGGTTCGGTGGCGATGATGTAGCTGCCAGCCGGGAGCACTTTGCCGCTGAGTTTCGGTTCCAGTTCTTCCAGATGCGCGTTGCAGCCCAGCACCACGCTGCCAGCGCGTATCGTGCCGCCGGCACAGCGAACCTGCACAGTGCTGCCGTGGATGATCTCCAGCACCGGGCTCTGTTCGAAGATCCGCACCCCAAGGGACTCCGCCAATCGAGCTTCGCCGAGGACCAAATTGAGCGGGTGCAAGTGGCCCGAGCCCATGTCGATCAAGCCACCGGCATAGACAGCGGAATTCACTACTTGCTGACGGATTTGTTCGGGGCCGACCAGGCGGGTTTCATGGGCGTATCCGGACTGAATCAAGTCAGCTTGCTCAGCCTTGAACGCTGCAAACTGAGCCGCCGTGTTGGCCAACTCACAGAAGCCCCAACGCAGGTCACAGTCGATCCCGTGTTCGCGTATCCGATCGCCCACCAGCGCCACGGACTCAACCCCGGCGCGCTCCATATAACGCACGCCTTCTACGCCGACATAGCGGGCGAACCCGCTGACGTCATGGCCAATCCCGCGAATCAACTGCCCGCCATTGCGCCCACTGGCGCCCCAGCCAATGCGCCGGGCCTCCAGCAGAATCACCGAGAGCCCGCGCTGTGCCAGTTCGATGGCGGTGTTGACCCCGGTAAACCCGCCGCCGATCACGCAGACATCGGCATCCAGATCCGAGGCCAGCGTGGGGTAGGGCGCCAGGCTTTTCGCCGTAGCGGCGTAATAAGAATGGGCGTGTTCATTGCTGTACCGATTCATTTATTGGACTTCACTTTGCTCCAGGAACGGGTCATCAGACGCATGATCGCCTGGGGCGGGGTGGTTGAAATGTAGAGTTTGTCGAGGACTTCCTGGGATGGGTAAACCTCAGGATTGCTCACCAACGCCACGTCCATGTATTGCTTGGCGGCCGGGTTCGGGTTGGCGTAACCCACCGAAGCGCTGACCTTGGCGATCACTTGCGGGTCTAGCAAGTAATTGATGAAGGCATGGGCTTCTTTCGGGTTAGCGGCATCGGCGGGCACCGCCAACAGGTCAAACCACAAGTTACTGCCTTCCTTCGGGATAGCGTAGGCGATGTTCACGCCGTTCTTCGCTTCCTTGGCGCGGTTGGCGGCCTGGAACACGTCGCCGGAGTAACCGAAGGCCACGCAGATATCGCCGTTGGCCAGGTCCGACACGTATTTGGAAGAGTGGAAGTAGGTGATGTAAGGGCGGATGCTCAACAGCTTGGCTTCGGCTTTCTTGAAGTCTTCCGGGTTTTCGCTGCGCGGGTCCATGCCCATGTAGTTGAGGATCGCCGGGAACACTTCATCCGCCGAGTCCATCATCGACACGCCGCACTGGCTGAGTTTCTTGATGTTCTCCGGTTCAAACAGCACCGCCCAGGAATCGATGTGATCGATACCCAGCACTTGCTTGACCTTGTCGACGTTGTAGCCGATGCCGTTGGTGCCCCACAGGTACGGCACCGAGTGCGCATTCTCCGGATCGTTTTTCTCCAGCAGCGCGAGCAGTTTCGGGTCGAGGTTCTTGAAGTTCGGCAGTTGCGAGCGGTCCAGCTTAAGGAACGCGCCAGCCTTTACCTGGCGAGCGAGGAAGTGGTTGGACGGCACCACCACGTCATAACCGGTGCGTCCGGCGAGCAGTTTGCCTTCCAGGGTTTCGTTGGAGTCGAAGACGTCGTAGATCACCTTGATCCCGGTTTTGCCCTGGAAGTCGGCGAGGGTGGTTTCGCCGATGTAATCGGTCCAGTTGTAGACGCTGACCTGTGGCTGAGCCTGGGCACCGGCACTGAACATGATCGCCAGCGCGACCGGAACCACGGATTTCAATAGACGCATTCGACACCTCTTTGAGTTATTGGATTATTCAGGCGTTGGCAATTTCCCCTTGTGGGAGCGGGCTTGCTCGCGAAAGCGGTGTGTCAGTCGACATCTGTATTGACTGTGCCGCCGTCTTCGCGAGCAAGCCCGCTCCCACAGGGTGATGCGGTTTAGACGCTCAGCAACAGGAATTCCCGCTCCCAGGAGCTGATCACGCGCTTGAAGTTTTCATGCTCGGCACGCTTCACCGCGACATACCCGCGCACGAATTTGCTGCCCAGGTAACGCCCGACGGTTTCGCATTCTTCCATCTGGGTCAGGGCGTCTTCGATGGTGATTGGCAGGCGCAGGTTGCGACGCTCATAGGCGCGGCCCTGCACCGCAGCGCTCGGCTCGACCTTCTCGACCATGCCCAGGTAACCGCACAACAGACTCGCGGCAATCGCCAGGTACGGGTTGGCGTCGGCGCCGGGCAAACGGTTTTCTACGCGCATGGCGTCCGGAGTCGAGGTCGGCACACGCAGGCCGACGGTGCGGTTTTCTTCGCCCCATTCGACGTTCACCGGCGCCGAGGTGTCCGGCAGGAAGCGGCGGAACGAGTTCACGTTCGGCGCAAACATCGGCAGCACTTTTGGGATGTACTTTTGCAGGCCGCCGATGTGGTGCAGGAACAACTCGCTCATTTTGCCCTCGGCATCAGCGAAGATCGGCTGGCCGGTGACGATATCCACCACGCTCTGGTGCAAGTGCATGGCGCTGCCCGGCTCGTCGCCAATCGGCTTGGCCATGAAAGTCGCGGTGACGTTGTGCTTGAGCGCCGCTTCGCGCAGGGTACGCTTGAACACGGTGATCTGGTCTGCCAGGTCGAGGGCGTCGCCGTGACGGAAGTTGATTTCCATCTGTGCCGGGCCGTCTTCGTGGATTAACGTGTCGAGGTCCAGGCCCTGGAGTTCACACCAGTCGTAGACGTCTTCAAACAGCGGATCGAATTCGTTGGCGGCGTCGATGGAGAACGACTGCCGACCGCTTTCCGCGCGACCGGAACGGCCCAGCGGCGCCTTGAGCGGCAAGTCCGGGTCTTCGCAGCGTTGGGTCAGGTAGAATTCCATTTCCGGCGCGACAATCGGCTTCCAGCCTTTATCGGTGTAGAGCTGCAGGACTTTCTTCAGCACGTTGCGCGGCGACAATTCGATCGGGTTGCCGAACTTGTCGAAGGTGTCGTGAATGACGATGGCGGTCGGCTCGATGGCCCATGGAATCACGTAGACCGCGTCGGCGACCGGGCGACAGATCATGTCGATGTCGGCCGGGTCGAGCAGGTCGTAGTAGATGTCGTCGTCGACAAAATCCCCGGTTACTGTTTGCAAAAGCACACTTTCCGGCAGGCGCATGCCTCGCTCATGCAGGAACTTGTTAGTGGGTGCAATCTTGCCGCGAGCGATACCGGTCAAGTCGCTGACCACACACTCGACCTCAGTAATCTTGTGATCTTTCAGCCACGTGAACAGCTGATCGAAAGGGACATTCATAAAGACCTCGTTATTGGTTTTGGTAACGCCGGGGAGGGCGGTCGCATCCGACAGACACTTCCCCTGAAGCGCGTTGACGACTATCTTGGGCGAGCCTTGCGGTTCCATCTATCCACTTTAAGCAGCACCAAAACGCACCAAACGAGTGCGTAAGGTCACCCATGACAGTGTGCAATCCGTTACAAGTCCAAGCGTTCAACACCGCCGATGTCGCCGAACAAATACGCGCCACACCGGGTTGGGTGCAGCATTACCAGCAGATGTCGCCGGGGCATTTCGCCGGGCTGGTGCGCTATCTGGACCTGCAGGGCGTGGAGATTTACGAAGAGCATATGAATACCCGGGTCGAGCAGAATTTCAGTGCGCCCCAAGGCTCGCTGGCGTTCTGTTTCGATCGCAGCGACAACTCGCTGTATGTGCTGAATGGCGAAAGTCGCAACATCTGGATCACCCCGGAGAACTACCAGGAAATCGCCGTGGTGTTCGGTCCGGAGTTCGTCCAGCGCCATGGCTTGAACGTGGCGCGGCTCGAAGGCCTGTTCATGTCGGCGCTCAATTGCCAGCAGAACGCGCTGTTCAGCCGTTGGCTAAGCACCACCTTGACCCGACTGACGCAGACGCTCGATCCGCCCAGCCGTGAGGCGTTGACCTTGCAACTGCTGGAAGACTGCCTGTACATCCTCGACAACGCGTGCGTGCGCCTGGACCGCGGCGGCTTGCAGCGGCGTGCCGAAGAACGGACGATCATGAAGCGAGTAGGGGAGTGGGCCGCCGATGCGCCGGAAGAAACCCTCAACCTGCTGGAGCTTTCCCAAGTGGCGGGGGTGTCGTTGCGTCAGTTGCAGCATGCATTCAAGGCGTTTACCGGCATGACGCCGACCCACTGGTTGCGTCTGCGTCGGCTCAATAGTGCTCACCGTGAACTGCTGAGCCGCACAACCATGGAAACTACCGTCGCCGAAGTGGCGATGCACTGGTCGTTCTGGCATTTGGGACGGTTTTCCAGTAGTTATCACGCGTTGTTCAAAGAGTTGCCCAGTGAAACGCTCAAGCGTGGAAGTCGAGTGACGAGATATAACGCAACCTGATTAACAAATAGATATCCACTAATCCTTGTCTGTAGGACACGTCTTGCAAATGTAGCTCGATGTTTCCAGATTGCTTGTGCCTCTGGCAAATATCGTTACTAATCAATCACCTGAAGATTTATATAACCCATCAAGTGATTTGACGCAGCACGAAGGTCATCTAGTTTCAGTTCGTCGATACAACGGGTGTATCGAACATATTGAACCGAGGCGAACATGATGACTGTTCAGTTGAAAGATGCAGAAGTAAGCAACGATCTTCCCAAAGCCGTGCTCCATTTGATTTCGGGT
The DNA here is from genome assembly GCF_056161485.1 of Pseudomonas sp. 5Vm1k. Classification (NCBI taxonomy): domain Bacteria; kingdom Pseudomonadati; phylum Pseudomonadota; class Gammaproteobacteria; order Pseudomonadales; family Pseudomonadaceae; genus Pseudomonas; species Pseudomonas sp. 5Vm1k. The sequence goes on along the minus strand of NZ_JBSPCZ010000002.1, from coordinate 374,696 downwards.
GAGTACCCTGGTGTTGCGCGCAGCGCCGGGGTATTTACCAAAGAAGATGTCATCAAGATCAAAGAGTATGTGAAAAAGGGACTCTCCCTGCCGAGTGAATTGCCAGAAGTTGAGTCCTACTTGAAATATACCAAACTGGATATTCCCGGACTGGAGCCCAGTGATGTTCAGGTGTTGTTCAAGAAAATCCGGATCCATGCCGCCAGTTGGGATGCAGTCGAAAACAAAATCGTCCAGCAAAGTATCGACTTGAGTTCTGCGGCTAAAAACATTGTCAGCAGTGGCGGTGAGATCATTTCTGTGATTAAAGAAATGCCCATCATGGAGCGGGTGAGAACCACCCTGGGCCAGTTGAGTAACCATGATCTGGAGGGCATCAGATACACCTCTGACGACGGTGAAGTCGCGTCTGCCGTGACTGAAATCATCGAACTGATGAAAGTCGATATCAAACGCCAGCAAAGCGCGACGAAGGAACTCAAGGACCGCATCTCTAACTTCAGGATTGAGCTGGCTGGCGGCGAACTGTCGAGCGGCAAACGAGTCTTTGGCTTGCAGTCCGAGGTCAAGAGCAAGTATGACTTGATGGAGCGAAACAGCTTGCTCGAATCCATCGCGAGCACCAAAGAAACCATTCGCTCCAAGAAAGACCGGATCACGCAGTTGGATAAGGACTACGACTATTACGTCGGCATGTCGTTTTCCGGTGGTTTGCCAATCTTCTGGCCTATTTCGGGCTCTATCTTCGGCCCGAAAGCAGAAACGGCCCGCAAAGAACGCAATAAGCTCAAGACCGAGGTGGATGACCTGGAGTTGTCCGTCAGTGGCAAGGAAGGCTTGCAGAGTGCCATGGAAAGTTCCCTGTCGAACTTTGGCGATATCGGTATCCGCATGGCCGGCGCGGAAGCCGCACTCAATATATTGAATACGATGTGGCAAACCATCCTGAGCAAGATTGATTCATCGGCCGAGCAGTTCGAGCGCATCAACGATGCCTTGCGCCTGACGTCATTCGTTGCCGAATTTGCAATGGTGATTGACCCGTGGCGCGATGTGAAAAACACCGCCGGTGAACTGGTGGCTGTATTTAATGAAGCGCTGGACGAATACAAAAAGAACTTCAACTGATTACCCGGCAACCAAAGGATGACTGCCATGAATAATGTGACACCGATCGACACCCAGCTTATCCCCGACATTGATGTTAAAAAAATCATTCAAACCATTCGCGATATCTCGAGACTCGCCAGTTTCAGGCAGGACCGGTCTGACGTATTGCAGGAACGGGCACAGCGAATCGCCGCGTATTTGAACAACATTGATAAAACCATGCGCGAATCTTTCCCGGTGCTGCTGACGGCGCTCAATAGCGCTTCCGGGCAAAGCTATTTTGAGGCCCTCGCGGAATTGAACAACGCCTTGGCCCGGAACGATTTGACGGCGAAGGATCGGGAGATGGTCAGCGAAGAAGTCTCGAATATCAAACGCAACATCGAATCGATGCTGGAAGGGGTGGAGGCAAAGTTTACCGACCGCTCGCGATTTCTTGAGAACGAAGTGCGCAGCTTATATAAGGTCGAAATTGATGAGCGAGCAGATGAGCCACTGAAAGTAACCAGGGACCGCAAAGCCAGAATTCTGCTGACCTTGAATGATCACACCCTGAGCAAAGCGCAATGTGAGGTGCAGCGAGACGCACTGATCAAGGCGCAGGATGTGATACGCGAGTTCAACCTGGCCGAGATGTATAAAAACTACATCCCTGACGGTGAAGCGCTTGATGGCCTGGACATCGAAAATCCAAAAAAAGAAGCGGTGAAGCAGGGGATCGAACTGGTCAGGAAAGTGCTGGGGGTTGTGTCCGCCGGCATTAAATACAGCGAACTCGCGACCTCACGGAACAATCTGGACAAGGAAATCCAGAGCCTGACGTTGTTGATGGAAGGGCTGAACCATGAGCTTCAGATTGCCGAAGATGCGCTGTCCGATATCACTGCCGTCGTGGAAATCAGTCGTCAACGCAAAGTGGTTGGCGAGGAAATCATTTCAGTGGTTGGTGTGTGGCTGGGTTTTTCAACAAGTCTCGATCAATTGAAAAACACCGATTACACCCAGGCCGAACTGTCCAGATTTCTGAATCGATACAAAACCCATCTGCAGGTACTGACCACTGACTACAACAGCATCATGATCCACTAACGAGCAAGGTGCGGCTGATCATGCGTGATTCTGCCGCACCCGGATCGCCTGTAACTCAAGCATTTCAAGTGTTCCGCTGTTAGAAGGCGCTTATACTGCGCGGGCCTTTAACCAACCTGTTAACAGCCTCGGAATTCCCTTGATACGCGACCTTCGACTTGCCACGTTGCTGACCGCCCTGGTGTGTATCTCCATGGTGCTGATGACTGCCTGGCAGATCTGGACTTCCCGTCAAAGCACATTGGGGGATATCCAGACCGATACATTGAATCTGACCAACGCCCTGAACACATATACCGAAGGCACGTTCAAGCAAAGTGAACTGGTGTTGCTGGGGCTCACCGAACGGATCGAGCGAGACGGCACCGGCCCACAGCAACTCGAGCGCCTGAGAACGCTGGTCGCGCAAGAGATGCAAGCGCTGTCGCAATTGAACAGCGTGGTGCTGTATGACGCCAACGGCGACTGGATATTCTCGACCAACAATCCGGTGCCATCGGGCAGCAATAACGCCGATCGAATGTTCTTCAAACATCATCGCGACGATCCCGATCGCGGCCTGTTCATCGGTCCGGCGATCCTCAGTCGTGCTACCGGCGTGTGGGTCATTTCAGTCAGTCGGCGTATCGATCGTCCGGACGGAAGTTTTGCCGGGGTCATCGCGGCAACCATCAGCCTCGAGCACTTCCTCAAGCTTTATCGAACCATTCACGTCGGGCAATTTGGTGCGATCAGTTTGACCACGTCTGAAGGCCGGCTGCTGGTCAGATACCCTTTCAAGGAAGAAGACGTCGGCCTGGATTTGTCGCCGGCACCGATCTTTTCGCAGGCCTTGCGCAAAGCGTCATCGGGCAGTGTGGATTTCGTTTCGAAAGTCGATGGCATTCACCGTATCTACGCCTTTAAAAGAAGTGATCAGTACCCTTTTGTGACCACGGTAGCGGTAGGGCAGAGGGAGGCGATGCAAGGGTGGTGGAACCAGACAGAGCAATCGGTCGCAGTGGTCACTGTGCTGCTGGGACTGCTGATCGCGTTGGGACGTCGGTTGATCTCCCATATCAATCGGCGAATCGGCGCCGAGAAAAAGCTGCGCACCACCCAGACCGAATTGATCGAACTCAACCATACGCTGGAGATTCTGGCCAGCGAGGACAAGCTGACGGGTTTGGCCAATCGTCGGCATTTCGATCAATTCCTCGAGGTCGAATTCAGGCGCGCCAAACGACTGGGCAGCCCGTTGTCATTGATCCTGATTGATGTGGATTTTTTCAAGCGTTACAACGACCACTATGGACATCTCGCTGGAGATGAATGCCTGCGAATCATCAGCCAGACGATCAAGCGTTGCGTACGGCGTCCTGGTGATATGGCCGCACGCTATGGCGGTGAAGAGATTGCCGTAGTGATGCCGAATACGGATGCAGCGGGCGCCCGCTCGGTAGGCGAAGCCATTTTGCTAGGCATGAAGGATGAGCAACTTGCGCATGTGACCAGTCCTTTCGGGATCGTGACGATCAGTCTAGGGTTGGCAACTTATGTGTCTTATGAAGGTGATAGCGATGAAAAAACGCTGATCGAAAAAGCCGATCGCGCGCTTTATTCAGCAAAATCCCAAGGCAGAAATCGCCTGAATATAGCTGTAGAAGGAGTGCAGGGCGCGCATGTTTGAGAATGTTAATATTCGATATATTTATAACTACACTAAATGACCGTTTAGTTTAGTTATTAAAAGAATCGTAATATCGGCCTTCATTACAGAGGAAGGATACCGGATGACACACAGCCAACCCAATGCTCGAGAACTGATCGCGGCACTCGAACTGGAACGCCACGTGGAAGGCGGTTACTACCGCAGAACCTTTCAATCGGATCAACGCGCGATGGTCGAGACCAAAGGTGGCCAGCGCTATTTGATGACGTCCATTTATTACCTGCTGACCAAGGATTCGCCCATTGGTCATTTCCATTTCAACCAATCCGACATCGTCCATTATTACCATCTGGGCGATGGAATTCAGTACAGCCTTATTTTCCCGGACGGCACATTGAAAACCGTGGTGATGGGCAGCGACGTTGTTGCCGGTGAATGCTTGCAGCTGCATGTACCTGGTGGTGTCTGGAAAGCTTCGCAGCTTAAGGATGGGTCTGCGGGTTACGGCCTGATCAGTGAAGCGGTTTCGCCAGGGTTTGATTTTGCGGATATGGAAATGGGCGACAGGCAGAAACTCACGGAACAGTTTCCCGAGCATTCAGCGCTGTTTGAAAAGCTGACGCAGGAGTAACGGCTTGTGTGGGCTTGAGTGGGCAATGGTTCATTCAAGCAATGAGCCTTGCGTGGACAGCAGCGTTCTGTGGGCAACCAGGCTAATCCTGAAACATCTTGTTACGTGTAATGTATATTATGTTAAATCACGTATTACCCTATAGCTGCGCATAGTGTCAGCCTCCTTCTCCCTATTCAGTGATACGAACACAATAATCCGCATCAGGATTTGTATGACGCATCAAAAATGTAGCCACGCTCAGGTTTATCCAACATGCAAACGCGGCCATTTGTTCAGCTTGATGGGCGATATGGCGCGGTAAACACTGGCTCACCCAGATTCAACATCAATCGATTGGCCCAGGCGAAAATCGAGATCGCATGGATCAGGTCCAGGACCTGTGCGTCGTCCAGCCCTTGATTGCGCAGCGCATGAATGTGACTTGCGTTCAGCGACGCCGGCGCCAGTGTCAGGTCGATGGCGAACTGCACAATGGCCTTCTCGCGATCGGTCGTGCCTGCGGTTGCAGGGTCGGCAAACACCTCGGCGATCACATCGTTGCGCTTGGCCAGTTGCTCGAACCGTTGCGCATGCACCGAGGCGCAATACACGCACCGATTGATCCGCGATACGACCGTACTCGCCAGTTCGCGCTCGGCGCGGGATAAACCGCCCGGAGCATACATGATGGCGTTGAACGCCTGGGAACGCTGGCGAAGGATGTCCGGGTGGTGGGCCAGCGTCAGGTAGTAGTCCGACGTCTTGGCCTGCGGGTGACTCTCTTGCAGTACGGCCACTTGCTCGAGCGTGGCGCTATTCAAATCGACAGTAGGCAACCAGGCTTTCCAGCCCAGCACTTCGTTGGTGAATCCATTGCTGCGAATAAGCTCGCTCATCAGGCTGCTCCAGCGGACAGTAACGCGCCGAGCCCGGCGGCCAGACGCACTTGATAGGACAAGAAGGCAATCAACTGCGCCAGTACGACGATTTCAGCGGTGCTCAGGCCCTCATGTTGAAGCGCTTGCAACGCTGCTTGATCGCCGTGGACCGGGGATTCGATCAAGGTGCGGGTAAATCCAAGAATCGCTTGCAGGCGCGAATTTTCCAGTGTTTCGAGGGCTGCGGAATCGACGGCCTCGCGCACGGTTTCATCCAGGCCTGACGCTTGCAACTGCGCCAGGTAGTGCGCAGCCAACGTTGCGTGCGGTGTCAGCCGCGCCGCGAAGTAAGCCACCCACAAGCGCTCACTCAATGACAGGTTGTTTTCCAGTGCCTGATCAAAAAACAAATCGTGGCTACCCTGTGTCGCCGAGGCGACCTTCTCCCTGGCATCGCGCACGGCGTGCAGTTGCGTTCCGGGCTGGATGCCCAGCACGCTATTGAGCAAATCGGCATTGGGTTCAACGGTCGAGGTCATGACAAATCCTGTAAGGCTGTTGGCGGACATTGCGCGCAGAGCCTGGCAGGCCCTGGCGCACACCGATTCAAGGTTGTTCGGTGACCATCGTCGCGGCCGTGCGGTCGCTGACCAGCGGCTCGACTTTCAGGCCTTTGCGAGCGGCCCAGATGTTCTGGTAATGGAACAGCGGAATGATGCCGACGTCGTCACTGACCACCTTGACCGAGTCCTGGAGGATCTTGCGGCGCTTGCCTTCATTAAACTCGGCGGTCGAATCCACCAGCGCCTTGTCCACCAGCGGATTGCTGTAATGACCCCAGTTGGAGGCGCCCTGCCCTTTGCTGCTGTCCACCGTGGTCAGGATGTTGGTCAGCGCATATGCGGCTTCGCCGGTGCCGTTACCCCAGGCAATCACACTGATCGCCAATTCATTTTTATTGGCCTTGCCGGCATACACCGCCCACGGCAACACTTCGAGCTGTACCTTGACGCCGATCCGCGACCAGAACTGCGCCACCGCTTGCAGCGCTTCCGGCGCCTGCGGATAGCGATCGCCCGGCACATGCACGGTCAATTGGAAGCCGTCGGGGAAACCGGCCTGCGCCAGCAGTTCCTTGGCCTGTTTCGGGTCGTACGGGATGTTCTTCACGTCCGGGTTGTAGCCGAAAGTGTTGGCCGGCATCCATTGATTGGCCTCGGTGACGGTGCCTTGCATGATGCGTTCATCGATGGCCGGGCGGTTGATCGCCAGGGACAGCGCCTTGCGCACCCGCACATCACGTAGCGGGTTTTCCGCCAGCGGCTTGCCAGCGTTGTCACGAATGAACTCATTGGGGCCTTCGCGGAAACTTGGCTGGATAATCAGCGCACGCAAGCCTTGATAGGCGTAGACATTGACGCTCGGGGTCTTGCGCAGACGCTCGACATCCGTGGGCGATACCTTGTCGATCACGTCCACGTCACCGGCGAGCAGCGCGGCTGTGCGGTTAGCGGCGTTGGCGATAAAGCGATAGTCGACCTTGTCCCAGGTTGGCTTGGCCCCCCAATAGGTCTCATTGCGCTCGAAGATCGTCCGGTCACCCGGCACGTAGGACACGAAACGGTACGGCCCCACGCCCACCATGGCCTTGCCCGAGTTGTAGTCGGCGCTGCTGGCATTGGCGCCGGCATGACGGCTGACGATGTAGATCGAGTCCACGTCCGGCAGCAGGTTCGCGTTCGGCGTGCGGGTCTTGATGATCAGCGTGTGATCGTCCTTGGCCGTCACCGATTCCACCGTGCGAGTGGCCCCGGCATAGGACGCCACGCTGCCCGGCACATTGCGAGCGCGCTCGAACGAAAACACAAAGTCATCGGCGGTCAGCGGCGTACCGTCCTGCCATTTCACGTCGTCACGCAGGGCGAATTCCCAGGTCGTGTCATCGATGACTTTCCAGCTCTTGGCCAGGCCCGGCAGGGTTTTGTCGTCGCGGCGATTGACCAGCGATTCGAAGGCATGCAGCGCCACCGAGCGGTCACCGGCGTAGTTGTTGAGTTGCGGATCGAGCGACGACACGGGGTCGGCGTAACCGATGCGCAGGGTCTGCGCGGCAGCACTGCCGGCCGCCAGGATAAGCGCCGAGGCTAACAGTGAACGAACAAATGGATTCATCGGTGATTCCTTGTACGCAATGGCAATGGGCATGAGGAGCGTCAGCGCGCTCGTTCAAAAATGGTCGTTGAGGTGACACGCACTCAGGTGGTTCGGCGAAACCTCCCTGAGTGCCGGAACTTCGTTGCGACAGCGCGCGGTGGCGTGCGGGCAACGAGGATGGAAATGACACCCGGCGGGCGGGTTCAGCGGGCTGGGGATTTCCCCTTGGATCGCTTCATAACGGGTGCTGCGGACATCGAAGCGCGGGATCTGCGCCAACAATGCTTGGGTGTAGGGATGGTTGGCGCGGGCAAACAGGTCATCGACCGACGCACTCTCGACCACTCGCCCCAGGTACATCACCACGACCCGGTCGCACAAGTGCTCGACGACGCCTAGATCATGGCTGATGAACAGATAGGTCAGGCCCAGCTCGTCGCGCAGGTCCATGAACAGATTGAGAATCTGCGCCTGAATCGACACGTCCAGTGCCGCCACGGACTCATCGCAGACCAACAATTGCGGCTGCACCGCCAGCGCCCGGGCAATGCCGATGCGTTGACGTTGACCGCCACTGAACTGATGCGGGTAACGCTGACGCAATTGAGGGCTGAGCCCGGCCCGTTGCAGCTGCGCACTGACGTAATCGTCGAAGCCCTGCTTGTCGGTCAAGCCGTGCAACAACGCGCCCTCGCCGACGATACGGTCGACCCGCAGACGCGGATTGAGGCTCGACGACGGGTCCTGAAAGATCATCTGCACCTTCAGGCGTACAGCCTGACGCTCATCCACCGTCAGGTTGTCGAGGGATTTGCCGTCCACCCACGCCGTGCCCGATGACACCGGCAGCAGCCCCGCCACCATGCGCCCGAGGGTTGATTTGCCACAGCCGGATTCACCGACCAGCCCAACCACTTCGCCACGGTTGATGCGCAGGTCCACCCTATCAACCGCATGGGTCACTGGCTTGGGACGCGTCAGATGAGCACGTTGCAGCCAGTGCTGGATCGAATGCTCAGGCACTGATTTACCGAACGTCTTGCTGACCTGACACAGCTCTATAAGAGGAATTTGATCAGTACGCATCAGCGGCTCCCGGGTGAAAACAACGAACCGTCTGGCCGGGCAAGATCTCGCGAGGTTCAGGTTCCTGCGCACAGAGCGCCGACGCTCGACTGCAGCGTTCGGCGAACGCACAGCCTGTCGGCATCGAGGACAGGTCCGGCGCCATCCCGGGAATCTGCCGCAAACGCTCACCGCGTTTGTTACGGCTCGGCAGGCTGTTGATCAGGCCTTGGGTGTAGGGGTGTTGCGGACGATCGAGCACATCAGCGACCGGGCCTTGTTCGACGATGCGCCCGGCGTACATCACCGCCACGTCGTCGGCCAGCCCGGCCACCACTGACAGGTCATGGGTAATCCAGATCAGCGAGGTGCCCTGCTCGCGCACCAGTTTCTGCACTTCACTGAGGATTTGCGCCTGGATCGTCACGTCCAGCGCGGTGGTCGGCTCATCCGCAATGATCAGGTCAGGCGAATGCAGCAGTGCAATAGCAATAGCCACCCGCTGACGCATGCCACCGGACAACTGATGGGGAAAAGCGCGCAGACGCTCTTCAGGGCTGGCGATGCCCATCAGCGCCAAGGTGCGACTGGCGTGTTCACGGGCGTCGCGCCTGCTCAATGGACGATGGGCCCGCACTGCTTCGATCATTTGAGTGTCGACCCGCAGCACCGGGTTGAGCGTCATCATCGGGTCCTGGAAAATCATTGCTATCCGATTGCCTTGTATCGCGCGCAGTTGGGACGCCGACAATTTTGTGAGATCACGCCCCTTGTACAACACCTGGCCGCCACTGATACGGCCGGGCTCATCCACCAGCCCGAGGATGGAAAATCCGGTCACCGACTTACCCGACCCCGACTCGCCCACCAGGCCCAGGATTCGACCCGGCTGAACGTGTAGCGACAGATCACGCACCGCCGGCAACACGCCGGCCCGGGTGTAGAACGAGGTGCACAGGCCGCGCACCTCCAAGGTTGGCAGCAACGGCATTTCAGGCAGGCTCATCGCTGCAACCTCGGATTCAGAACATCCCGCAATCGGTCACCAACCAGATTGATCGCGACGATGGTGATCAACAGCGCCAGCCCCGGAAACAGGCTGATCCAGTATTCGTTGCTGAGCATGTACTGGAAGCCGTTGGCGATCAGCAGGCCCAGGGACGGTTCCGTGACCGGCACCCCCAGACCGAGAAACGACAAGGTCGCTTCCAGGGTAATAGCGCGGGCGATCTGCAAGGCGCCGATGACAATCAACGGTGGCAGGCAATTGGGCAGGATGTGCCCGATGACAATGCGCAACGGACCAATGCCCTGCCCCCGCGCGGCGTCGACGTATTCGCGGCGGCTTTCGGTCAATGCCTGACCGCGGGCGGTGCGGGCGTAATAGGCCCATTCCAGCAGGACTAACGTGAGCATCACGTTGCCGACGCCCTTGCCCAGCCAGGCGAGGATCATCAGGGCCATGAGGATCACCGGGAACGACAGCAGCAAGTCCACCAAGCGCATCAACAACGCATCGACCCAGCCACCGACATACGCCGACACCAGGCCCAGTAAAGTGCCGATCAATGCCGCGATCAACGCCGAACCGATCCCGACCCACAAACTGATGCGCAAGCCATACAGGATCGCCGAAACCAGGTCGCGGCCCTGGCCATCGGTGCCGAGCCAATAGGTGTAGCCGCTGTCCATATTGACGCTGCCCGGTGCCAGGCGTGCATCCAGTACGTTGAGCTGCATCAGGTCATAGGGGTTCTGCACCACGATCCACGGCGCAGAAATCGCGACCAGCACGATGGCCAACAACAGCAGCAGCGCGATGACTGCCGTCGGCGAACTCATGAACTCGACGGACACCCGACGCCACGGCGACTGGGCCTGCAAACCCACGCTGACCGTTGTGGTTTTTTGAATGGCGTTCATCGGCTGGCCTCGATGCGGACGCGAGGGTCCAGCAGGTAATACAAGCTGTCGACAATCAGGTTGAGCACCACGAAGATCACCACGACCACCATCAGATAGGCGACCACCACTGGCCGATCCAGCGTGTTGATGCTGTCCAGAATCAGCTTCCCGGCGCCAGGCCAGGAAAAGATGCTTTCGGTGACCACGGCGTAGGCAATGGTCGAACCCAGCTCCATCGCCAGCACCGTGACCAGCGGAATCATGGTGTTGCGCATGACGTGCATGCACATCACCCGCATCGGCGAGAGGCCCTTGGCCCGTGCGAATTTAACGAACTCTTGTGGCAGTACTTCCCGGACACCGGCGCGGGTCAGGCGCAATACCAGCGAGATTTTGAACAGCGCCAGGTTCAGCGCAGGCAACAGCAGATGTTGCAGGCCATCAAGGGTCAGCCACGACCACTGCACCCCCAGCCACTCACGGGTATCGCCCCGCCCACTGGCGGGCAGCCAGCCCAATTTGATCGAGAACAACATGATCATCATCAACGCCACCCAGAACGCGGGCAGTGAGAAGCCCACAATGCTGCAGGCCATCATCAGGCGCGAGAACGGGTGATCAGGATAGGCGCCGGCAAACATGCCCAAAGGCACGCCAATCACCACGGCCAGGAACAGCGCGCTGAACGCCAATTCGAACGTGGCTGGCAGTCGTTGCAGAATCAGGCGCATGGCGTCTTCGTGATAGACAAAACTCTGCCCCAGGTTGCCGTGGACCGCGCCCTTGAGAAAAACCAGGTATTGCGCCCACAGCGGCTGGTCCAGCCCCAGGTGGGCGATGGCCTGCAAGCGTTCGGCTTGATTGAGGTCTTCGCCCACCAGGATGTCCATGGGATTGCCAATGGCATTCAGGCCGATAAACACCACGAGGGTCATCAGCACAATCACCAGCAGCGACTGAGCTAATCGTCGCAGCGCCCAGCCGATCATTGCCGCAGCTCTTCAGCAGTCGGCTGGCTGACCACCCATTCATCGCCAAGCAGTTCGGGGTCTGCGTAGCTGCGCATGGACTCGAAATGCAACGCGATGTCGTCGGTGAACAATTGGCCAACCAAGGCGTGCGCCAGGCGTTTGGAGCCTTCGCTGATGGCCGGGATATCCCCGGACACTGCGCCATAGGTCAGAGCGGCGGGATAGCTGAAGCAATGGATATGGTTCAGGCCCGGGCAACTGCCGGGTGTCTTTTCCTGGAATTCGAAATGGTTGCCCAAGTCCGGCAATTCCGACATTTCGGCATCGCGCTCCGTGGACGGCGCCTCGAAGCGATCCCGCCAGACGCGAATGTGCGAAGAGAACGGCGCGAACTCAGGGCGCTGCTGAAAGTCAGTGCGGAACCCGGTGGCGAACACCAGAAAATCCACTTCGATCCGGGCATTGGCCGTGTGCAGCCACAGGCCACCGGGAGGGTTTTCTTCCACCGAGACCACCGGGCTGTTCAACAGGAACCGCGCCCTGCCCGAGCTCGACACTCTGAGTGTACTGCTCCGTGGCGGCGGTACTTGCTGCTGATTGAGGTAGTTGCGAATCCGCCATTTCCAGGCATCCGGCAAACGCCAATAACCGTGGATCATCCCCGGATTACCGGCGCCCTTGCCTTTGTTGATGCGTGGCAGCTCGGCGCGGCGGATCAACAGATCGACCCGCGTCGCGCCAGCTTCCAGCGCAGTGGCGGCACTGTCCATGGCGGACGCCCCGCCACCGATGACCGCGACGCGCTTGCCTTCAAACCATGCATCCTGCAAACCGTCCGCCGAATGCGCCCAAAGATGACCCGGTAACTGCTGAGCGAACTCAGGCACCCAGGGGCCGCCCAGCCCGTCGCGCCCGGTGGCAAGCACGACATGACGCGCCAACAGATGATGCGTCTGCGTGGTCGTCGCGACCGCCAGTTCAACCAACCCGTCGGCCCTTGGCGCAACCCGGCTGACACGATGTTCGTTGCGCACGTCCAGCGCCAGGACCTTGCGATACCAGCGCAGGTAGTCGGCCCATTGCAGACGCGGGATTTTGTCCAGCGTGACCCAGCCCTCGGTGCCGAATTGTGCTTCGAACCAGGCGCGAAAAGTCAGCGCAGGCAACCCGAGTGCCGGGCCGGTCAGGTGTTTGGGTGAGCGCAAAGTTTCCATGCGGGCGGTGGTCGCCCAAGGTCCTTCGAAGCCTGTCGGCGACTGATCGAAAATCACCGCAGCGACACCGAGATGGCGCAACTCGGCGGCAAGTGCCAGGCCGGCCATGCCGCCGCCGATGATCGCCACGTCGAGCACCGGCGCACCTTCGCGCAGACGCGGCTTGACCCAGGGAGTGGCCGGAAGGTCGAGCCAGGCCAAGTCTTGGCGCAAGCGTGCTTCGAGTGCCGCGAGACCGGCGGGTGGGTTTACATCGGACATTGATCGCTACTCGATGATGATCGAGAGCAAATCACTCGACCCTTGATTCTCAAAAAGCCTCAGCAGCGACTAAAAATGAATTCTTAGTGCTTATGAATGCTTAAAGTGAATACTAAAAGGGGCTTCTTATTCTCGCAACGCGCAAAAAAACATATTGATATTCATAAATGGAATTAACGAGCTTCGAAACGCTTCACCAAGACCTGCGGCTAACCTGCCCTATTCCGCGTAAATGCTCTGCAACAGGGCGTCATGGGCACTGGCTTCATGCATGACCATCTCCGGCAGCAGCAATTTTGCCGAAGTGGCGATCTCGCCGATCAGCGCACGAGTCACGTCAGACAACGGGCTGGCGAACGCCGAAATCAAGCCAAAGAAAAACGGGATGTTGCAAGCAATCGGCCTGACCACCACGCCTTCCAACGGCACGCCTATCGCGGTAAAGGGATCGACCAGCGCAACGCCCAACCCGACCCTGGCCATCTGCATCGCAACCAGCGAGGTGTTGGTGTCGAGCATACGCGTCGGTGGCCCGCCGGCATCGTGGAAGGCTTTGTCGACACGACGACGAAAACGGTACGGATTGGCCATGGTGATCAGGGTCTGTTGCGCCAGCAGTTCCATGGACAGCACATCGTGCGAGGCCAGTTCGGAACTGGCCGGCAGCACCGCGACGCAAGGCGCCTCGCCGATCCAGTGAATCTCCAGCCCGCGATGTTCCAGCGGCAGGCTCACGGCGCCCAGGTCCATGGTTTTCGACAGCACTGCCTGAACCACATTTTCCGGTGACATGCTCTGCAACTGGATCTGCTGCGGACGAAGGCTATCCGGCAAGCGTGCCAGCGCCGCAGGCAGCAGCCCAAGCGCCAACGCCGAGATCGCTACCAATTTGATCTGATGATTTTCTTCCTGGGCGATGTGCTGCGCGCGCTGGCGAATGTTGCGAATCCCCAGCAGAGCGCTTTCGACTTCGGCGTACATCATGAACGCCTTGTGGGTCGGCGTGACCTTGGGTCCGCTGCGTTCGAACAAGGCAAAGCCGAGCTCTTGCTCCAGCTCCTGAATGACCCGGGTAACCGAAGGTTGGGAACGGCCGAGCATCTTTCCCGCTGCGGTGACACTGCCCGCCGACATCACAGCCGCAAAGGCTTCAAGCTGACGCAGATCCATAAACACGCCTTGATCAATACAGAGACTGACAGGAGCGCAGCACATAAGGGCTCCCAAGTTCGAAGCGCGAAAGTCTACACACAGTTCACGCATATATCGCCTCAGCAGCCCTCGTGTCCGGCCTCTCGACGGCAGCGCCCTACCCTCTGCGCCATTTACCTGGATCTATACATATTCCTCATCGATATTTAAAAAATGATTTTTATATCTATAGAGTCGATAAAAGCGCCATCTGCTGAATCGGTTAGCCCAGCCCCTTTATAACCACCATGTCGGGTACAACATGAAAGGCATCAAACTCAGTTCGTTGTCCGTCTTCGGTTCTGCCGCTCTGCTGAGCGCCGTGTTTGCGTCTTCTGCCATGGCAGGCTTGTTGGAGAAAGGTCGCAGCAGTGGGTTGACCGCGGGAATCGCCAACGAGCAGCCCTACGCCTATATCGACACCGATGGAAAAGTCACCGGCGCCAATGTCGAAGTTTTGCAGGCGATTTTGAACCCCCTGGGCATCACCAAAATCGACACCCCGATCACTGATTTCGGCTCGCTGGTGCCTGGCCTTGCGGCCGGGCGCTTCGATCTGATCGGCGCGGGCCTGTTCATCAATCCCAGTCGCTGCAAGGTCATTGGCTACTCCAATCCCGTCACCCATTCCGGCGGCGCGTTTATTGTCAAAGCGGGCAACCCGTTGAAGTTGCACAGCCTCAAGGACGTCGCCAGTAATGCCAAGGCACGCCTGGCCACGCAGACCGGCACCAATCAGGTTCAGGAAGCCAAGGACACCGGTATTGCCGCCAGCAACGTCATCCTGTTCGACAAAGACACCGAAGCCCTGGCCGCACTCCAGGCCGATCGTGTCGACGTGGTGTATTTCCCCGATGCCGAGATCATCAGCCTGGTGAAAAAAGCCAATAGCCCGGCGATCGAACGCGCCCTGCCCTTCAACCAGATTCCCGATGCCCAAGGCAAACCGACCTGGAATTACCACGCTTATGGCCTGCCGAAAAACGATCCTGAGTTCACCCAGGCGTTCAACGATCAACTGGCGAAACTGCGTGCGTCCGGCGAACTGTTGAAGATTCTGCAGAAATACGGCTACACCGAAAATGAACTGCCGGAAGCCGGTGTGACTGCTGCACAACGCTGCGCACTCTGACACTCACTGCACGGAGAGAACTTCGTTTTGCACAAGCACATCATCGGCAAAAACGGCACGTTGAGCTGGGGAACACTGACCTTTGACCCGCCATTGCTGGCGGATCTACAACTGCCGTTTTTCGACATCCAGGCACCGCTGCCTGGGCCGAAACTGGCGATCATCGCCGGCATGCATCCCAACGAAGTCGATGCCATGGAAGCGGCGCTGCGTCTGAAAGACTATTTCGCGCAACATCTGCTACGGGGCTCGGTGTCGATTCTACCGGTGCTGAACATGCCAGGTCTGTTTGATCACGCTGAGTTCGTTTGTCCGGTGGACGGCAAGAACCTGAACTTCCTCTCTCCCGGGGATTTGCACGGTACTTTCAGCCAGGTGTTGATGCATCAGGTGCTGCATGAGTGGGCGAAAGACGCCGATGTCTTTATCGACTTGCACAGCGGCGACTTGCGCGAGGAAGTCGCCAAATTCGTGATGTGCCAATTGACTGGTGACCACGCGTTCGATCAACGCACCCGTGAGCTGGCGCATCAGTTCGATGCCGACAGCATTGTCGAGTTTGAGGTGGAGCAAACCAACAATCGCGGGCGCGCCACTAATGAGCTGCCGTGGCTGGGCCGTCATGCGGTCATGGCCGAGGGCGGCGCCAATGGCGTATTTGACCCCGAGTGCATCGCGTTTCATTTCAATGGTGTGGCGAACATTGCGCAGTTTCTCGGCCTCACCGAGGGGCGCGCAACCGCGCCGAAGCAGCGGCGCAATATCGTGGTCAGCAACTTCGCCAAAGTCGAAGCGCCCATTAGCGCGCGGCTGTATCTGGAGGTGGCGGCTGGCGATCCGGTGATTGCCGGTCAGCGGCTCGGGCAGTTGAAGGATCTTTACGGCAACCCCGCGGGCGAACTGCTCGCGCCCCACCATGGGTTGGTGCTGATGGTGGTCAATCACCCGATTATCAACCAAGGCGAATGGCTGATCAGCCTCGCACCGTTGCCTGCCAGCACACCTTGAAACCCTGGGCAGCAAACGGCCTCAACCCACACGAGTACAGGCCATGTTGATCGAACCCGCAACGCTGGATACCGCCACGTTCATTGCCCGGCAGTTGGCCAAGGGCGCGTTGACGACACTGGAAATCACCGTCCTTGCGGAGCTGGTGGTGTTGCTGATGTCCTTCGTCATCGCGCTGATGCGTCTTTCATCGTCGCGAGCCCTGCGCTGGATCGCCACGGCCTATGTCGAAGTGCTGCGCGGTATCTCCGCACTGGTGTTGTTGTTCTACCTGTTTTTCATTTTGCCGTTGTTCGGCATCAGCCTGTCGCCCATGACCACCGGAGTCCTCGGCCTGGGCCTGACATTCTCGGCCTATGGATCGGAAATCGTCCGCTCGGCGCTGATTAACGTCAGTCGCGGACAGCGCGATGCGCTTCGGGCACTGGACTTTGGCCCTGTGACGGCGTTTCGCCGCATCCTTTTGCCCCAGGCCCTGCCCTTCATGTTGCCGCCGTTGGGCAATCAATTGGTGGAACTGATGAAAACCACCTCGTTGGTGTCATTGATTACCCTGAGCGACCTGACGTTTTCCGGCGGGCAACTGGTGACCACCCTGGGCCAGCAGACGCTGATCTGGAGCATCGTCCTGGTGTGCTATTTCGTCATGGCCTGGCCAATGAGTTGGCTGGTTCGGCGTTATGAGCAACATGTCACCGCATGGCGACAGGACCGCACATCATGAATTTCGACTACGACTTTGCCTGGTCAATTCTGCCGGATCTGTTTCGAGGCCTGCTGGTCACCCTCCAAGTGGTGGTGCTCGGCTTTCTGCTCGCGGTGTTGTTGGGTCTGGTGTTGGCCATGGCCCAGCGATCGCGGGTCGCCATCGTCCATGCCGTGAGCACCGGCTACCTGAGTTTTTTCCGCAACACGCCGTTGATGGTCCAATTGTATGTGCTGTTCTTTGCCTTTCCGCTGGTGGGGATCACCCTGCCCGCCATCACCACCGGTGTCATCGGCTTGGGATTTTATTACGGCGCCTACATTGCCGAGGCCTACCGGGGTGCTATCGAAGGCGTACCGGCCGGACAATGGGAAGCCGCCAAGGCACTGGATTTCGATACCGCGACGACGTGGCAAAGGATCGTTCTGCCCCAAACGCTGAAACCCATGCTGCCGGTCCTCGGCAACTACCTGATCGGCATGTTCAAGGAAACCCCGCTGCTTGCCGTCATCACCATTCCGGAACTGTTTCAGGCGGCCAAGCAAATCGCTGGCATGACCTATCGCTACAACGAACCCTATACCGTCATGGCCCTGATGTTTTTGCTGATCAGCGTGCCGACCTCCCTATTCTTCAGATACCTCGAAAGGCGCAGCCATGACTGATCTCGCACACTCCCAAAGCCTCGCGCCGGCGCAAATTACGCTCAAGCAAGTGGTCAAGAACTTTGGCAGCACACGGGTCATCGACCACCTCGACCTGAGCATCCCGCAAGGCCAGAAAGTCGCCTTGATCGGCCCCAGCGGCTCCGGGAAGTCCACTGTGCTGCGTTTGATCAAAGGGCTCGAAACGTATCAGCATGGCAGCATTGAAGTCGCTGGCGCAGCGGTGCCGATCAAGCGCTCGGGCTGGCGCTGGCCAGGCGCCAGAAGAGCGCCCGTGGTGCATCGCGTGGGCATGGTTTTCCAGCAGTTCAACCTGTTCCCGCACCTGACGGTTCAGGAAAACATCACCGAGGCGCCCTTCAGGGTATTGAAACTGAGCCGCGAAGAAGCCAACGCCCGCGCTGAGCAGTACCTGGGTTTGGTCGGTTTAAGCCATAAGGCCGATGCGTTCCCGAGCCAACTGTCAGGGGGCCAACAGCAACGCGTGGCGATCGCCCGAGCCTTGGCGATGCGCCCGCAAGTCATGCTGTTCGACGAAGTCACCTCGGCGCTGGACCCGGAACTGGTCGGCGAGGTGTTGGCGGTCATCCGCGCCATCGCCCATGAACAGCAGATGACCATGTTGTTGGTGACCCATGAAATGAAGTTCGCTCAAGACATCGCTGATCGAGTGTTGTTTATGGAGGCCGGAAAAATTGTCGCCGATGGCTCGCCGAGGCAAATACTGGTCAATCCTGACAACGAGCGGACCCGACGCTTTCTGAACCTGGTCGAGCAACGGTAATGATTGATCACGGCTACTGAATCACCTCTGCAACTCATGACAAGGACGCAAGACATGTCGAGACTGAAGAACAAATATGCGTTGATCACGGGCGACACCTCCGGCATCGGCCTTGCGCAGAGCTGTGCATATGCCGCGAGCCAAGGCCGGGCTGCTTTCATTGGCGCGCCCGCTATCGGGCGAGTTGATTGAGCGAGGCATCCGCGTCAACGGGCTAAGCCCGGGGCCGACTGAAACAGCGGCCTTGAGCAGAATGTTCAGGACTAAAGTTCGCGCACTTTACCCACAATGACCTGAAGACAGCAGAACCGACTATCCTTTCGGATAGTTAACGCTGCATTCTTGGCAAAAAGGGACGCCATGCCGGACTATGATTGCGCTATCGGCTCCAGCTCCAGCATCACATGTGGTGATCGAACCAGTCTGATCAAGGCCTGGTTACGCTGGATGGCTTCAATTACTGGTTTCTGTCTGTTCACGGCAACTCCCGGGTACGGACAGAACCTGCCAATCGCGGCGCGTGTCGAAAACGCCACGGTTACGGTGAATCAAGCACAGGAAATCGTCTCCAGGGCCACCCTCGAAGCCGTTCGCTGGAGCGGCCCTGAATCCGGCCCGCAAGCCCTGCGGGGCAAGAACATAGCCTTTGTCGCAGAAGATTTGCGTAACGGAGGAATTGTCGGTGTCGCGCAGGGCGCTCGCGAGGCGGCCAAGGCGCTGGGCTGGACGCTGAAGATATTCGATGGCGCTGGATCATCGGCTGGGCGCGCAAAGGCCTTTTCCGATGCCCTGGCAGCAAAACCCGACGGCCTCATTCTGTGCGGCTCCGATGCCCTTGAGAACAATGCGGCGCTGATGCTCTTCGCCAAAAGTGATGTGCCGGTGGTTGGCTGGCACGCGGGGGCACGCCCCGGGCCGATTGACGGCACGCCGGTGGCCATGAACGTCACGACCGACCCACTCGAAGTGGCTCGCCTCACCGCCATGGCGGCGGTGGCACAATCAAACGGGCACGCCGGCGTGGTCATCCTGACCGACTCCAAGTACAGCATCGCCATGGCGAAAGCCAAGGCCATGGAAAACGTCATTCGGGCCTGTCGGGAATGTACATTGCTGGAAGTGCGCGATGTCCCGATCTCCGAAAGTGGCGAAAAGATGCCGGCGATCACCAAGGAGCTGCTTCAGCGCTATGGCAAGCGCTGGACCCACGCGCTGGCCATCAACGATATCTATTTCGACTACTCGATTGCCACTTTGACCAATGCCGCAATACCCAGTGACGGCATCAGTCTGTTGTCTGCCGGTGATGGCAGCGCTTCGGCTTTTTTGCGCATACAGGCAAAAACCTACCAGACCGTCACCGTGGCCGAGCCGCTCAACCTGCATGGCTGGCAAGTGATGGATGAATTGAACCGGCTGTTTGCAGGTCAGCCAGTGAGCGGTTTCGTAGCGCCGATTCACCTGGTCAATGCCGACAATATCGCCTTCGATGGCGGGAAGAAATTCCAGTACGACCCTGACAATGGCTATCGAGACTTCTATCGCCACCAGTGGAATCCCTGACATTGGACGTTACTTCCCGACTCGTACGCTGGCTATTGCCGCAATCGCTACGCGCGCAGTTCACACTGGCGTTTCTGACGCTGGCGCTGCTGATCCTGGCGGGAGGTGCAACGGCGGTCTACGCGTTGCGCACTTCAAACAACGCCACCCGTCAACTGACAGATGAACGACTGGTCCGCATGCAAAATGGGCAAGACATGCTGCAGCGTACCTTGCTGATCGAACGCCAGACCGATCAGCTTTTGACCACCCGCTCATCCGACACCCTGCGTTCAAGCTATGCGGCGACCGTCGAACAGCTTAAAGCCCTTGATCAACTGGTGCAGCAGCTGACTGCCGCGAACAGTGGCGTGGCGATACTTGACATGTATCAGTCGAGTCAGATGTTCCGCAATACCGCCAACATCGTTGCGCAGCTGCGAGAAACCCTGCTGCAAACGGAGGTCACCTTCGAGCAAGCCGTGGAGGATCACACCGCCCGATTGACCGCGACCCAGACACGGGCGAGCCTGGAACTGGCGGTGTTACTTTTCGATCTGCCGCAGGCTGTTGACAGTGATGCCGTGCAACGGCTGCGAATCCGATATGAGCGCCTGTCACGCATTGCAGGCAAGTTACCCGATGCTGATGTGGAGACGTCCGATCTCTTCTCCCTTCGCCTGAGTCTCATCAATCAGCAAAACGTCATACAGCGCTTCAATGAGGAACTGAAGAATGAGGCCGGGGTTCTGGTCGCGGTGGCCCGTGCGCAATCCAGTGCTTACACCGAAGACTATCGCGAAGCCGTGCAGCGCCTGGTTGAGGCCTCAAATCGTAGCCAGCAATGGGTGCTAATCATGCTGGGCGCCAGCCTGGTGTTCGCCTGGTTCGTGACCCGGGTTTTCATGGGCCGTCATGTGCTCATGCGCCTGAATGAAATAAGCCGGCAATTGCGTCAGGAGCACACAGACAAAACGCATTTGATGATGGCGGTACATGGCAAGGACGAAATTGGCAACATGGCTCGCGCGGTGAATCAATTCCTTCAAGACCGACTTCAGCTGGAAAAAAGAACGGTCCAATTGAGTATCGCTACAGAGCGGCTCGCCGTGCAAAACAGCCGATTAGAGCAAGAAGCCATCATCCGCGCCGGACAAGGTCGTGTCCTGGAACTGATCGCCAGGAGCACCGAGCTTGCAGAAGTCCTCGACAGCCTGGCTCATTTGGTCGAATCCCAACTGGAGGGGATGATGGTGTCCATCCTGGTGCTGGATGAGGATGGCAAGCACCTTCTGCACGGGGCGGCCCCTAGTTTGCCGCAGGCCTATAACCAACTCATTGACGGGATTGCGATCGGTCCGAAGGTCGGTTCATGCGGCACCGCGGTATATCGACGAGAACCGGTCATCGTCAAGGATATCGAGCAGGACCCGCTGTGGGAGGAGTACCGTTCAGTCGCTACGTCCTATGGATTTCGCGCCTGCTGGTCGACACCGATTCTGTCCCATGAGCGAAATGTATTAGGTACCTTCGCCCTGTATTCCAAAACCGTACGCAGCCCTAGCTCGAGCGAGACGCGACTGATCAACATGGCGACACCTCTTGCCGGCATCGCAATAGAACGCCAGCTTACCGAAAAGCGTATTCGCTACATGGGCGACCATGACGCACTGACCGGACTGCCGAATCGCACACTGCTCGAAGACCGCCTCAAGCAGGCAATACTTTACGCTCAGCGCTATAACCGCCTGGTGACGGTGGTTTTTCTCGATCTGGACAAATTCAAACTGGTGAATGACAGCCTTGGGCACAGTGCCGGAGACGAACTGCTGAAAACCGTCGCCCAGCGCATGCTGGAGTGCGTACGCCGCACCGACACCGTCGTGCGACTGGGTGGCGACGAGTTTGTGATCATCCTGTTCGATCAGCCCTCAGACATCGACGGCGTTACTCCAGCCCTGCACAAAATCCAGGAAGCCATCCTGCGGCCGATTCAAATCAGCGGCCATACACTCCACGTCACCTGCAGCATGGGCTTGGCCACCTACCCTGCCGACGGCGTTGATACCGACACATTGCTCAGCAACGCGGACGCCGCCATGTACCGGGCCAAGGAGTTGGGTCGCAACAGTTACCAGTTTTATACGAGCGAGATGAATAACAAGGTTCAGGGCAAGCTCGCCATGCAGGACGGGCTTCGAAACGCACTCAACCATGACGAGTTCCTGCTGCTGTACCAGCCGCAGGTGGATTTGCAGTCAGGTCAGATTATCGGCGTAGAGGCACTGATCCGCTGGCAGCACCCCGAGCTCGGGATGGTGTCTCCAATCAAATTCATTCCGCAGGCCGAAGAAACCGGGTTGATCGTGCCCATCGGCGACTGGGTGATTCATGCCGCGTGCAGGCAGAACAAGGCCTGGCAGGATGCGGGCAGGCCGCCGATCACGATGTCGGTGAATATTTCAGCACGCCAGTTCATCGAAAGGGACCTGATCGACCGGGTGAGGCATGCCTTGCAAGAAACCGGACTGGACCCTATGTACCTTGAGCTGGAGCTGACCGAAAGCCTGATCATGCAAGACCTTCAGCAAGCCATCAGCAAAATGAAAGAACTCCAATCAATGGGGATCAGTCTCTCAATCGACGACTTCGGAACCGGCTACTCCAGCCTCGCTGCATTGAAAAGCTTCCCGATTGCGAGACTCAAGATCGACCAGTCTTTCGTACGCGATCTGCCCGACAACGAGAACGACAAAGCCATCGCCACGGCGGTGATCTCGTTAGGGCACAAACTGAACCTCAAGGTCATTGCCGAAGGTGTCGAAACCGAAGAGCAGCAAACCTTCCTGCGTGAAAACGGCTGCGATGAAATTCAGGGCCATTTTTTCAGCAGAGCGGTCAGCGCAGAGGAAATCAGTTTGTTACTGCGTACGCCACGGTTGCCTCAACCAGGGCGCATTGCGAGCCCTGACTCGGTAAGTCGAAAACGCGATGTAAAACGCCCAAGCAGTCCAATACCCGGACATTAATTACAGTCGGCCTGTCTATTCTGACCTGGCTGTTCGAAGGAGAAATCCAGCGTAAGGACAGCCCAGGCTCGCATCAATGGGTGACACCGGCTGACTGGATCGCCCACTCCCCCACTGACCGGTTAACTTACAACCAACAGTTGGCGACTCAATGCGACCTGCGTCGCATGACCATGTTGTTCAGGCCGGACGCCATTTTGTACCCGAAAATGATGCATCGACGTTCTTGCGCAATGCCTCAACCAAGAGCGTAAACGCGGGAGACTGCTGACGTCGGCTGGGGAAATAAAGATGGTATCCCGCAAAAAACGGGCACCACTCATCAAGCACTTGTACAAGCTGACCGGATCGCAGTTGTTCCTGTGCAACGTCCTCAAATACAAATGCCAGGCCGAAACCTTCTACCGCCGCTTGTTGCGCCATGCGCATGTTGTTGAACGTCAGCGGGCCATCAACCCGTACATTCAAGTCACGTCCCTGGTTATGGAACTCCCAAACGTAGAGAGCTCCCGATGATGGCAAGCGCACGTTGATGCACGCATGACGGGTCAGGTCATGGGGCCTTTTGATCGCTGGACTGCGCGCCAGGTAGGACGGCGACCCGACGACGATCATTCGCAGGTCAGGACCGATCCGTACGGCAATCATGTCCCGATCTATCTGCTCACCCAGCCGCACGCCGGCATCGAAGCGATCAGTGACGATATCTGTTAATGCCGCATCGGTAGATATCTCCACCTTGATGTCCGGATACTCGAGTAACAGACGTGAAACCGTGGGCCAGAGGATGCCTTCAGCCGCGTGCTTGCTCGCGGTGATGCGAACGCTGCCGGCCGGTTTCTGGCGCATTTCACTCAGCTCGCTCAGTTTGGCTTCAATGTTGCCAAATGCGGGTCGTACGGTTTCCAGTAACCGCTCTCCCGCCTCCGTCGTGGCCATACTCCGGGTGGTGCGAGCGAGCAACCTGACGCCCAGGCGAGCTTCGAGCCGGCGAATGGTCTGACTGACCGAAGACTGTGACGTAGCGAGTCGTGCGGCTGCACGAGTGAAGTTCAGCTCCTGCGCCACGACCAGAAAAACGGCCAGATCACCGAGTTCAGATCGATCCATTTATTATCTCAAAGTATAAGTTCATGCAGATCCTAGCATCTAATCATGTGGATGCTGTCGTTCTATATTGGTCAGCCGTACTTCCCGTTACGGGTGAGCCCGGCACCATTGA
This sequence comes from Pseudomonas sp. 5Vm1k, assembly GCF_056161485.1. Lineage (NCBI taxonomy): Bacteria > Pseudomonadati > Pseudomonadota > Gammaproteobacteria > Pseudomonadales > Pseudomonadaceae > Pseudomonas > Pseudomonas sp. 5Vm1k. The sequence goes on along the minus strand of NZ_JBSPCZ010000002.1, from coordinate 350,506 downwards.
GGGTGTGTTGTCGGGCATAGCGATCCAGGATCACACGCACTTTTTATTAAATGCTCACAGGATAAATACATGCTGAGTTCCATGGAGCACGCTGACGAAAGCTCAGAGATTATTGGAACCCTGAACGCCTATCACACTGCCATGGTAGAGGCTCGTACGTCTGATCTTGATCGCTTGCTCGAACCGGGTTTCTTACTGGTGCATATCACCGGCTACGTTCAGCCCAAGCACGAATGGCTCGATCTTGTTTGGTCGGGAGACTTCAACTATCACCGAATAGAACTGGAACAGAACTCGCTTGAAGTCAGCGTCAAGGGAACAGGCTCCACAGTGCAAGGTCGCGGCATTTTCAACGCCAGCATTAACGGCATGACTGCCCCCTGGAGATTGAACTTCGTTTTAGAACTCAAGAAGGATGAAGGTGTATGGATGATCGCGAGTGCCCGCTACACCACTTTCTAAAAAACTGCGTTTGAACAGTGGCTGATATGGCTAGAGCCAAAGGAAATCACTATGAAGAAAGAGATTGTTGTCGTAATCGGTGCCGGTGGAATTGGCCAAGCCATTGCCCGCAGAGTCAGTGCCGGTAAGCACGTCGTATTGGCAGATCTGAAGCAGGAGAACGCCGATGCCGCGGCCAAGGTCTTGCTTGACGCAGGATTCGAGGTCACTACGGCCATCGTAGACGTCTCTTCTCGCGAGTCGGTTCAGGCGTTGGTGCAGACCGCAACGGCAATTGGAGAGATCACCGGCGTCATCCACGCTGCGGGTGTTTCACCCTCTCAAGCGCCAGTTGCAACCATTTTGCGGGTTGATTTGTATGGAACGGCAGTCGTTCTTGAAGAGTTCGGCCATGTCATCGCCGAAGGCGGCTGCGCAATCGTCATCGCGTCACAATCGGGCCACCGCTTGCCCGCGTTGAGCGCCGAACAAAACAAGGCGTTGGCGACAACTCCAGCGGACGAGCTGCTCGCGCTCCCGATGCTTCAAGCGGATCAAGTCACCGATCCTTTAAACGCTTACCAGATCTCCAAGCGTGGGAATTCGCTGCGGGTCATGGCAGAAGCTGTGCGCTGGGGCAAACGCGGTGCGCGAGTCAATACGATCAGCCCGGGCATCATCTTTACACCTCTGGCGCGGGACGAGTTGAGCGGCCCACGTGGCGAGGGCTACCGGCGCATGATCGACGTAAGCGCGGCAGGACGCGGTGGAACGCCAGATGAAGTGGGCGCCGTAGGAGCACTGCTCATGGGACCGGAAGGCACCTTCATTACCGGCAGCGATTTCTTGATGGATGGTGGTGTCACGGCGGCTTATTGGTACGGCGATCTGGCGCCCCGGTAAAGGGTGCGCCACAACTGGATTAATGAATACACCTCATCAACCCTTGCCGATTTACCCGTCTAGTCCCCACCCGATAGCTCGCTTACTGTTTGCGCAGCGCTATTGCACATGGCCGACATTCACTGACCGCAGCCTTGTCCGATCTTTGATCCGCAAACCACATGCTGATCGCGACAAGCAGGGAGATTGAAATGCAAAAACGGAAACTCGGAAATAGCTCTCTTGAAGTCTCCGCCCTGGGCCTGGGCTGCATGGGGCTCAGCCACGGCTACGGCCCGGCCACCGACACGAAGCAGGCAGTCTCTCTGATCCGCACGGCAGTTGACCGAGGCATCACCTTCTTCGACACCGCAGAGGTGTACGGTCCTTACCTGAACGAAGAAGTGCTCGGTCAGGCGTTGGCGCCGGTTCGCGATCAGGTGGTCATCGCCACCAAGTTTGGTTTTACCTTCGGGCCCGACAACAAACAACAGATCCTCAACAGCCGCCCGGAGCACATCCGGGTTGCAGTCGAGGGCTCGCTACGCCGGCTGAAGACAGACTTCATCGATTTGCTCTACCAGCATCGGGTCGACCCGGACGTGCCCATCGAGGATGTCGCTGGCGTGGTAAAGGCGCTTATCCAGGAAGGTAAGGTCAGGCACTTCGGTCTTTCGGAGGCAGGGGAGCAAACCATTCGACGTGCTCATGCTGTCCAGCCTGTTACCGCGCTGCAAAGTGAGTACTCACTCTGGTGGCGAGAGCCTGAACAGGAAATTCTCCCGACACTTGAAGAGTTGGGTATCGGCTTCGTGCCCTTCAGTCCATTGGGTAAAGGTTTTTCTCACCGGAACCGTGGCGGCAGACGCCTCCTACGGCAGCGACGATTTTCGCAGCATCGTCCCCCGCTTCAGCCCGGAAGCCCTTCAGGCCAATCAAGAATTGGTGGTCCTGATCCGCAAGCTCGCGGCCCAGAAGGCTGCGACACCGGCCCAGATCGCACTCGCCTGGCTGCTGGCACAGGCTCCCTGGATTGTTCCTATTCCCGGAACAACCAAACTGCATCGCCTGGAAGAAAACATTGGCGGTGCGAGCATCACGCTCACCGAGGTCGATCTCAAGACCATTGATTCAGCGCTTTCGCAGATCCGTATTCAGGGCGACCGCTACCCCGAGTCTCTCAAGGCTCGTGTCGGGCGTTGACGGTGAACACCGTGAGTAACGGGAATTGAACCGTATGCACCTCGATTTCTGACATTGGAGTAGATCAATGAAAATTCGCAAGCTGGGCAACGGCCTGGAAGTGTCCGCTCTGGGCCTTGGTTGCATGAGCATGACTTCGGCCTACGGGCCGGCCGCTGACAAACACAGCATGATCAAGCTGATTCGCTCCGCTCATGATCAAGGGATCACCCTGTTCGACACCGCAGAGGCGTATGGCCCGTTCAGTAACGAAGACCTGCTGGGTGAGGCCCTGCAGCCGATCCGCGATCAGGTGGTAGTGGCCACCAAGTTCGGCTTCGATATAGACCTGGTCACCGGCGAGCGAGGCGGCGGCACTAATAGCCGGCCGGAGCATATCCGGGCGGTGGCAGAGGCCTCGTTAAAGCGCCTTCGAACCGATTGCATCGATCTGTTCTACCAACATCGCGTTGATCCCGAGGTGCCGATCGAGGATGTCGCCGGCACCGTCAAGGATTTGATCGCCGAGGGCAAGGTGAAGCACTTCGGCTTGTCCGAGGCTGGCGTGCAAACCATTCGGCGTGCCCATGCGGTTCAGCCGGTGACGGCGGTACAGAGCGAATACTCGCTGTTCTGGCGTGGCCCGGAGCACGAACTCCTGATTGTGCTGGAAGAGTTGGGTATCGGCTTCGTGCCGTTCAGTCCACTGGGCGCTGGTTTCCTCACCGGCAAGATCGACGAAAACACAACGTTCGACGCTTCCGACTTCCGGAACTTTGTCCCCCGTTTCTCTCCTGAGGCGCGCAAAGCCAACCTTGCGCTGGTCGAAGTAGTAAAGGCCGTAGCACAACGCAAAGACGCGACGCCCGCGCAGGTGGCGTTGGCTTGGCTGATGGCGCAAAAGCCCTGGATTGTCCCGATACCTGGCACGACGAAACAACACCGACTGGAAGAGAACCTTGGCTCTGTCGAACTGGAGCTGACCGGCGAGGATCTGCGCTTGATCAATGACCAGATTTCCAAGATCCAGGTGCAAGGTGAACGCCTGCCCGAGCCTGCCCTGAAGATGACCGGGCTCTGAATCCTCCCGTGCGGCAGCCCTCACCGAAAGTGCCTGGCGACCTCGCGGAACATAGTTGCATCAATCTGCGTTTGACTACCCTCTCTACTACCCTAACCGCCGTGAGCAGTCGTCAGCGTTTGGCGTAGTGGTTGATGCGCTGCGCGATAAGCCGTGCTTTGCCAGCACCTTCGTGGAAAGCCTCAGCCGGCTTCGCCTACGGGACATCGAAGAACTCTATAGATCTCGGAAACCACCTGCATCGTCGCGTCTTCGATCGTTCCTTCATTACGGCATAAAACCCAGCCGTGATCTGCAATCGCTCGCTCGAACGCCTCGGTACAGGCGACATGCTCTTCCGGCTTATGCATCACAGTACTGCTCAGCCCACGCGATCGTGCCGCGGCCCTACTCCATGAAATATCAGGGTCGGTGACAACCCCGACATGCAGGTCTGGCACTCGCACGTTTCGATCGATGTTCATTTGTAGAATCTCTGCAAACGGGACCATCCGGCGGAACGCGGCATCAGAGGGGTACCAGCGATCGATCAAGATGATGCTGCCTGGTGGCTGCTTAGCCAGCACGTGCAGGGAAATCCAGGTGCGGCTCTCAGCAAAGCGCTCACAAACCCTCAACTCCAAATCCCGGGTGGGATTTCTGACGAACTTGTTAACGAGGGCCATTGTTTCACCCCGATAAGGATCGCTTTTTTTCTCGCAAAGCCGGATCACCTTTTTGTTGTCTGCCCTCAGTACTTTCGTAATGGCCTCCAACAGTGTGGTTTTACCGGTTCCCTTGGGCCCATCTAGAGAAACAAACAGCGGACGATTCCTTCTTCAAATAACGATTGATATACAGTTTTATTGATGAACACTCTAACTGAGTTTCTGGCTAACGGTCATGCCAAGGTTGGGCGTTATGGTCAGCGTGCGCTGTCGATGATTTGTCCACCGTCCGGCGTCACGCCGTATCCCGTCAGGAAAATGTGTGTAGCACCTCATCCCTGACAAGCACGGCAAAACGGTCCGAAGTCCGCCTTAACCGGCAGGCGTGGCCTCAGGGAAATGCCAGCTGCCATCCACTACATTTGCATGCGGCTTGTAAAGTCGGACCATGTAGTTCCATCCCGGCATAACAGGCAGGCAGTTGGCAACGCCGTTATCGCAACCACCAAATTGCACGGCAATGCTGCCATCGCGCTCGCGTTTTGCGGTCAGGTTGTTAAGGGTGTAGATATCCTGCGCGTTGCGTTCGAAATTACCGGCCGCGTTGTACACGCTGTCAAATCGCCCCGCTCCGCCTGGCTGATCCACCTTTATTTCATCCTGGAGTGCTCGCGCGTTTTTCATATCGTCTGCTGATGCCGGATCTGCCAGGGTTCGAACTCCCAGCAAGACATAGCGGGTTCCGATCGATTCGCGGGTGAAATGGTAACTGCCGGGTTTGTACATCAATGGTTGGGTGTACTGATCCTCATTGATGGCGATCAATGAGAAGTATCGTTGGCCCGCGTCGGGCAATGTGACGGTGACCGGTCCCGCCTCCAGGTCGAACACGGCAGAAGAATAGAGCGTGTCCCGGTTCGGTCGGATAACCACCTGAGTCTCGACTGGCGTCAGCTCACGGTTATGCACGAACTTGCCGAAGCCGCCGCGCGCCATGACTCGACTGAAGAATTTGTCGGATTCAGCGCGCACAAAGGTGTCCGCCGCCACTCGCGTTGTACTGGTCGGCGCCGCGATGCCGAAGCAAAGTGGCGCGATCAGGATAAGCCCAAGCAAGGGCGCTTTTAATAAGTGCATGATCCATCGCGTATCTCACCCAAAAACCGGATTCCAGGAATGCTTGTCTGTACTCATCACCGCTACTCGTTGCTCGTCCGCCGCTCAAGAACGGCAGACGGACATTAAGGAAAAGAGCGATGACCAGACTGTCCAGAAAGAGAGTAGACGACGATTTTCTCAGGTCCGGTTTCGACTCCCGTTGATCCTGTGTCTCTGCCTTCCCAGCTTGAGCTTATGGCGAAAGCAGTGATGTCCTTACCTTCGACTTATTCCAAATCGTGATTAAACACCTCCATTCCTTGCACCCTCCCCATCCTTTGCTATATCTAAAACTCCACAACGCAATCTAAAGAGGCAACGGAATGTCAGTCGCGAAGAAAATGAGTGTGGGGCAACTGACGATGTTGACGGCCGTCAACATGTTGGGCTCGGGCATCGTGTTGTTACCGACCAAACTCGCCGAAGTCGGCGCCATTTCCATTCTCTCCTGGCTGATCACGGCCACCGGCTCGCTTGCACTGGCGTATGCCTTTGCGCGGTGCGGGATGCTCAGTCGCAAGACCGGCGGCATGGGTGGTTATGCCGAATACACCTTCGGCAAGGCCGGTAACTACCTGACCAACTACACCTATGGCGTATCGCTGTTGATTGCGAACGTGGCGATCAGCATTACGGCTGTGGGTTACATCCAGGTGCTGTTCGACGTGAAGCTGGACTCGCTGCAAGTGGGCCTGGCGACCATTGCCTTGCTGTGGATCACCACCTTCGCCAACTTCGGTGGCGCGCGGATTACCGGGCGGATCGGCGCGGTCACCGTGTGGGGCGTGATTGCGCCCGTGGTGCTGGTGTCGACGGTTGGCTGGTTCTGGTTTGACAGCAGTGTCTACGCCGCTGGCTGGAACCCGCACGACAAGGGCTGGTTCGAAGCCGCCGGTGCTTCGGTGGCAATCACCTTGTGGGCATTCCTCGGGCTGGAATCGGCATGCGCCAACACCGACGCGGTTGAAAACCCCGAGAAGAACGTGCCGATTGCTGTGCTCGGCGGCACCTTGGGGGCGGCGGTGATCTACATCGTTTCCACCAATGTCATCGCCGGTATCGTTTCCAACCCGGAACTGGCCTCCTCCACGGCCCCGTTCGGACTGGTTTTCGCCAAGATGTTCACCCCACTGATCGGCGATATCGTGATGGCGGCCATGATTCTGGCGTGCATCGGCTCGCTGCTCGGTTGGCAGTTCACCATTGCCCAGGTGTTCAAAAGCTCGGCGGACACCGGTTATTTCCTGCCGATCTTCGCCAAGGCCAACAAGGCCGGCACGCCCATCATCGGCATGTTGATCCTCCTCGCCGGCCAGACCGCACTGGGCCTGCTCACCATTAGCCCGGACCTGAGCAAGCAGTTCGACACTCTCGTCAACCTGGCGGTGGTGACCAACCTGGTGCCGTATATCCTGTCCATGGCCGCGCTGGCGACGATGCAGAAAGTGTCCAACGTACCCGCAGGCAAGGCGCTGGCCACCAACATCATTGCCTGGGTCGCGGCGGCCTACAGCTACCTGGCGCTCTACAGTTCGGGCGAGCAAGCGCTGATGCTCGGCGGTGTGGCGACGATCTTCGGCTATACGCTGTTCGGCTTCGTCAATAACCGCCTGATCCGTCTCGAAGCACTCAATAACAGCGTACCGACACAAACCGTCAGTGCGCAGCACATCACTGGCGAGCCGGTGCCGGTCAATCACTTGCAATCCGCCATCCTGGAGCCTCAATCATGACGGAATATAGACACACGCTCGGGATGCTCACGCTGTTGGTGAGTAACCCGCCGGACAAACGCACGGTCTTCGGCCGGGCTCTGGATCAGTTGGTCCACGATGTGGAAGAACGCGCGGTCCACGTCATCGCGTCGGAAACCCTGAGCGACGCCACGTCGATCCTGCGCTCTGATCCAGCCGTTCAATGCGTGCTGCTCAGCTGGGAAATGGACAAAAGTGAGGGGCACGAGGAATGCATTAAATTGCTGGTCAGCCTGCGCGAACGCAATACCCGCGTACCGGTGTTCCTGATCAGCGACCGTAGCACCGCGTCGAGCATCCCGCTGGTGGTCATGCAGCACGCCGATGACTTTATCTGGTTACCCGAGGACACCAGTCGCTTCCTCAGCGGCCGCATCCTGGCCGCCATCGAACGCTATCGCCAGGCCGCGCTGCCACCGATGTTCGGCGCGCTGGTGAAGTTTGCCCGGACCTACGAATACTCATGGCACACCCCGGGTCATGCCGGCGGCACAGCGTTCTTGAAAAGCACCGCAGGCCGTGCGTTCTACGAATTCTTCGGGGAAAACCTGTTGCGCTCCGACCTGTCGATCTCGGTCGGCGAACTCGGTTCGCTGCTCGATCACAGTGGCCCAATCGGTCAGGGCGAGCGCTATGCCGCCAAGGTCTTCGGCGCCCACCGCACTTATTACGTCACCAACGGTTCTTCGACCTCTAACCGCGTCATCCTCATGGCCAGCGTCACGCGCAATCAGATTGCCCTGTGCGACCGCAATTGTCACAAGTCCGCCGAACACGCGATGACATTGTCCGGGGCCATCCCGACGTACCTGGTGCCGACCCGTAACCGCTACGGCATCATCGGCCCGATCCTGCCGCAAACCCTGAGCGCCGAAGGCGTCAAAGCCGCCATCGCCAACAACCCGCTGGTCAAGGACGGGATCGACCCGACACCGATTCACGCGATCATCACCAACTCCACCTATGACGGCCTGACCTACAATGTCACCCGCGTCGAAGAGTTGCTGGGCCAAAGCGTCGACCGCCTGCATTTCGACGAAGCTTGGTACGGCTACGCACGCTTCAATCCGTTGTATCGCGAGCGCTTTGCCATGCACGGCAGCCCGGACGATCACGACGCTTCGAAGCCAACGGTATTCGCCACCCAATCGACCCACAAACTGTTGGCCGCCCTCTCCCAGGCCTCGATGATTCACGTGCGCAACGGCCGTAATCCCATCGAGCACGGGCGTTTCAACGAGTCGTTCATGATGCACGCCTCGACCTCGCCCAACTACGCGATCATGGCCTCCTGCGACGTCAGCTCGGCGATGATGGAAGCCCCGAGCGGGCAGATCCTCACCAGCGAATCCATTGAAGAAGCCGTCGCGTTCCGCCAGGTCATCTCGCGCATGCACAACGAGATACTGAGCAAAAACGATTGGTTCTTCACCTGCTGGCAACCGCCGTCGGTGCACGTCGGTGGCACGACTGTGCCGTTCCATGAAGTCGATCCGGTATTACTGAAAACCGACCCGAACTGCTGGGTCTTGCACCCGAACGAGGTATGGCACGGTTTCGGCGACATCGAGGAAGGCTATTGCATGCTGGACCCGATCAAGGTCTCGGTGCTCAGCCCCGGCATGGGCGACGACGGCAATTTGCTCGACTCGGGCATCCCGGCCTGTGTGCTGACGGCGTACCTCGGTCGCCAAGGCATCGTGGTTGAAAAAACTACCGACTTCACCATCCTGTTCCTGTTCTCCATCGGCATCACCAAAGGCAAATGGGGCACGCTGGTCAACGCCCTCCTCGACTTCAAGCGCGACTACGACGACAACGTCGAACTGGAACTGTGCCTGCCGGATCTGCTGGCCGCCAACCAGACGCGATACGCAGGCATGGGTCTCAAGGACCTCGCCGACGACATCTTCGCTGCCATGAAAAAGCACAAGACCACCGCCAATATGGCCCAGGCCTTTGGCATGCTGCCCAAAGCCGAATTCAGCCCGGTGGAGGCCTACGAGAAACTGGTGCGCAACGACATCGAACGGGTCACCCTGGAAGAAGCCGCCGGGCGCATCGTCGCCACGGGCATCGTGCCGTATCCACCGGGTATTCCTTTACTGATGCCGGGCGAAAACGCCGGGCCTGCGGACGGCCCGTTGCTGGCGTACCTCAAGGCTTTGGAGGCTTTCGACAAATCCTTCCCCGGTTTCACCCACGACACCCATGGGATCGAAAGCGAAGCCGGGGTTTATCGTTTGCTGGTGTTGAAATGAGGTAGGCGGGGCTCTGAGCTGCCTGTTGGTCTGAGCATAAAAACGCCCTGACAACATGTCGGGGCGTCTTTGTATCTGTCATTGGACGGCAACCGCTGAGGGCGGAAACAACGGGTTATTGAACGAGGGAGCAAATAGCAGGGCTTCGTCTCTCCATCGCACTAACCATCCCCCGACTCCTAGGTAAGTAAGTTTCGGCACCTTAAGGTTAGTGTTCTGAATAGTCGGCAAATTGAGGTCGGCAACATCTTGGGTACTGCCGACAATGCACGGCACTGTAAGCAGGGTGATCAGGCGCATTTCCATTCCTTCACCATGGATGCCTGAAGCGTAGCCTGCTGAATATTTAATGAGTACGCAGACTGGGAATTTGTCACCTGCCGACTGGCAGCTGTGGAAATTCAGTCTAATTTCAATCCAGTCTCTCCCAGATTTCCTTGGTGGTCAGCAGTCCGGGATAACGTTCTTCGCATCGTTGGGTGGATGAGAGCTTGTGTGCAATAACCAGCCGGTTAGCTCACTGGAGCACTTCGCCATGAACATGCTGATTGGATTCTTTTCTCCCTCCGCACCCAGCTTTACCGCCGCCGCTACGGATGTTGCGTTTTTCATCTGTCTGATACTCGCAATAGTGTTTTGTTGGGCGCTCGGTTCCAATACAGGACAAAACGACCGGCGAAACAGATGCTTTCTGCTTTTTATTGGTCTGATAAGCGGATGTATCGCTGCAGTGTTGATCATTCCATTCGACCCGGTGGACAGCGCACTGTACTCGCCTATCGGCAAGGCCTTGGGACTTGTATTAACCGGCTACATCGCCAGCAAGGTGGGGACGGTCGCGAAAGAAGTTCTCATGCCGACGGCCCAAACGGTTGATTGGAATAAGGTGGGATACCTGGCTTTCTGGCTGATAGGCGCCGCGTTAAGCGCCACACTCATTGTCGTGAACCGCACAGAGTGGATTGCTCAGGCCGTGCGCTGCAACCCCGATTTCTATGCCCCCTCCTTGCCCAAGAAATTGCGGGAACAGATGCCCCATGATCAAGAAACCTGCGAGCGATTGAACATCGGCGCCAGCGAGAAGCCCTCAAACCTACCGATACCGGTTTATAAAAACCTCAACATTATCCCCTACAGCACGGCCTACATACGTGCGCTGCCCTGGCAGGCCCTGGAGCCTGAACAGTGTGTGTACAACTTGAAGTCAACGGGTATGCCAGGGCTATGGCTTGAGTGCAAAACCATCATGCCGGCGCCACTTCGCGTAACTTCGACAACACTAAAAAGCCCAAAAGCAGCAAACGTACCCAATGAAAATCAACTTACCCACAGTGGGGCCCGTTGTCGGCATCACGGGTCAAAACCCCTCTCGACTGCTTTTACCCAGCGAGCTCGAACGTGTTCCGCAAGGCGCGCGAATTAACTTGCCTTCGACGCCAGTCATTCGGGCATGATCGACGGTCACTCTGTATCGGAGTGGAACTCCATCCGCTTGAGGTTATAGTCCTCTTCAGTCAACGATCCGGGTAAAGCCACCATGAAAACGGTCACGGCCCTTTTCACCTGTCTGTTCGCTGCCAACATCTGCGCGGCGACACCCCCCAGTGCCGAGCCCCCTCCGCCCATCAAGACCACCTTCGATTGCACGCAGGCAAAGGCTTCCGTCGAGAAGCTGATCTGTCGCGATCCGCAACTGATGCAGATGGACATGGAACTGACGCGGCTTTATCGCCTGGCACTCACCGATGAACGTTCGGTACCGCCTCCCGACAAAATCATCATCGACCAGCAATTCTGGGCCAATGCCCGCAATCAGTGCGCCTCCGATCCAGAGCCCAAGATGTGCACGATCCGCAGTTATGCCGAGCGTGCTCACCAGTTGCGTCAAGGCTCGGCGATTGTGCGAACCAAGGATCCCGACCGACTCACCGAAGGTCCTCAGGTTATTCGCTGTACTGGATTCAGCACGCCGATTGCCGCCACGTTTTTTAGTACCCAGCCTGCGGTCGTGTACCTGAAATGGGCAAACGCCTCGATCACCCTGACCCAGGCGCCGAGCGATTCGGGCACCCGCTACACCGGCAAGGATCGCCAGGGTGACTACAGCTTCTGGCAAACCGACAACGGGGTCCTTTTCCAGAAACCAGGCTCCGGGGCAATGAGTTGTACGGCGGAACCGGTCGGCTGATGTTGGTACCGGCGGTCTTCATTGCGATGCAACAGTCTTTGCTTCCAGGAATGCCTCCAGCCCCAGGATGCCGAATTCCCGGCCGATCCCGGACTGCTTGACGCCGCCGAACGGGGCGAGAAGATCCGGAGTAATTCTGTTGATCAGTACCGTGCCGGCCTCTAATCGGGACGCGATGCCATTCGCGCGTTCCTGCCGTTGCGAAAACACATACGCCTGTAAACCGTAAATCGTGTTGTTGGCGATTTCTATGGCGTGCGCCTCGCTGTCATAAGCAAGGATCGACAGCACCGGGCCGAAAATCTCTTCACGCGCGATGTCCATGTCGTTGTTAACGTCGGCAAATACCGTGGGCTGTACGAAATAACCCTTTTCCAGCCCAAAGGGCCGGCCCTCCCCACCTGCAATCAGCGTCGCGCCTTGCTCATGGCCACGCCGGATGAAACCTTGCACCCGGTCGTATTGGGCTCGGCTGACAAGCGGCCCAATAATCGTTGCCGGATCTTGAGGATTTCCCACGACCATCGCCGCCACTAACGTCTTGACCCGCTCGATGACTTCCTTCAAACGCGCACGCGGCACCAACAAACGCGTACCGGCGACGCAGGCCTGGCCGTTGTTCATGAACGCGGCACTCAGAGCCAAGGGTATGGCGCTGTCGAAGTCTGCGTCATCGAGGACGATAGCGGCGGATTTTCCCGTGAGCGCCAGGCTCACCCGTTTCAGGGTCTCTACACCGGCGTGAGCAATCAGCTTGCCTGTCGGTGTCGAGCCCGTGAATGAGATTTTTGCGATGAGAGGACTGGTGCTGATTTCGTCGCCCACATCGCTTCCCCGCCCAAGCAGGATATTGAAAACACCGTCCGGCAGACCTGCACGATCGAGGGCTTGGGCCAGCGTGTGAGCCTGCAGGGCACTCAACTCACTGGGCTTGATGACCGAAGCACAGCCAGCGGCAATCGCGGAGGCCAGTTTGCTGCAAATTGTGCCGGCGGTACTGTTCCAGGGCGCAATCAAACCCGCGACACTGACGGGTTCCATAAACACCCTCGCCGTTCCCATCGGGCGAACCAGTTCGTAGGCCTCCAGGGTTTGCGCTGCGTTGGCGAAACACTGCGAAGCATATTGGCTAACCCATTGGGCCCGGGCAAACGGCGCGCCGTATTCCTCGATGGCGGTGTCGCGTATCTGCTCGGTGCTTGCCAGCACGGCCGCCTGAAGGCGTTTGAGCATGTCGATACGTTCAGCCTTGGTGGTGCGACCCATTGCGACCTGAGCACGTTTGGCCGCCACAATTGCGCGCTTGGCATCGTCACGATTGGCCAATGTGACGGTGCCCATAACCGCTTCTGTCGATGGATTGATGCACTCCACGACTTCACGTCCCTGCACGGGAACAAACTTGCCGTCGATATAAGCCTGATTGATGTGCCACATGATGGAGGTTCCTGACTGTGTCCTGGTTCGGTCCCTACAATCTAAGGTCACTTCACTGTTTTAATAATATGATCAAACACGGATGAGTTATTTCGGAAACCGGGACTATGTATAAAAGTGGCCTGACTGAACTTGAAGTCGTGCTGGCCGTGGCCAGGCGCAACGGCTTTCGCGCGGCAGCGGTAGAACTGGAGATGTCGACCACCGCCGTCAGCAATGCCGTGGCCGGATTGGAGGCCAGGCTGGGCGTGCGACTATTTCACCGCACGACCCGCAGCGTCTCGTTGACCGAGGCTGGCCAAACCTTTGTGAATCAAATCGGCCCATCGGTCACCACCATTCAAGAGGCAATGGCCACGCTCCTGGAACACAACGCCATGCCTACCGGTACATTGCGCATCAACAGTTCGCTTGGCGCTGCGCTGATGATTTTCCAACCCATCCTGTTGAAGTTCCTGAGTCGCTATCCCGATATGACGGTAGACATCTCGACTGACGGGCGGATGGTGGACATTATTGCCGAGGGCTTCGACGCCGGCCTGCGTGCCAGTTCACGCGTACCGCAGGACATGATCCGCGTGCCCATCAGTGAACACATTTCAATGGTCGTAGTCGCTTCATCCGACTACTTGAACCGGCATCCCGCGCCAGACACGCTCGATGATCTTGCAGCGCACACCTGCATCCGCGCCCGGCTTCCCAGCGGGGTTGCCTCACCGTGGGAGTTCATGCGCGAAGACAAGACGCTGAAGATTGAAGTGCTGGGCCCCTTGGTTCTGGACAGCCCCATCCTGATGCTGGAGGCCGCGAGGCAAGGCTTGGGGCTCGCGCAGTTGCCCGAGTGGTACGTCACGGATGATCTGGCAAGTGGACGCCTGACAAGGGTATTGCAGCAATGGACCACGCCGGCTCCCGGGCTTTCCTTGTACTACTCCGGCCGTCGGCACTTGCCCGCCGGGCTGCGTGCGCTGATAGGCGTGATTCATGAAGCGACTGACCTCTAGCTCAACAAATACAAACGTCGTCATCGAGCGCAAACGCATCGCGTAAATAGTCGGTAAACGCCCGCACCCGCGCCGATTGCCGACGATCCGGCGGTGAAACCGCATGGATCGGCAGGGACGACGGCGTGTAGCCGTCCAACACCGCCACCACCCGCCCGGCCTGCAGGTCTTCGCGAAACAACCATGAGGGCGACAATGACATGCCCAACCCACTCAGGACCATTTGCCGAATCGCTTCGCTGTTGTTGCTGCGTACATTGCCCTTGACCTGCACGCTGCGCCATTGGCCATCGTGCTCGAAACTCCAGTTGTCGAAATGCTCCAGTTGATTGAAGACCAGACAGTTGTGAGCGCTCAGATCATCCGGTGTCGCGAGGACGCCGTTTTGCACTAGATAACCGGGCGCCGCGAAAACCCGACGTTTTGTCAGTCCGATCTGACGGGCAATCAGACTGCTGTCCTTCAACTCGCCAATCCGCACGGCGACATCGATTCCCTCACTGACCAGATCGACGTTCTCGTCGCTCAATTGCAAATCGATCGTCACTTGCGGGTATTGCTGAAGAAATCCGTGCAGGCGAGGCGCAATCTGTATCCGTCCGAAGCTGCCGGAAGAGGCAATGCGCAGCGGCCCGGCCACCCTCTCCTGGCCGGTCTGGAAACTGTGCTCGGCGTTGTCCACCGCCGCCAGGATCTGCCGACAATGCTCGTAGTAGCGCTGGCCTTCGTCGGTCAGGCTCAGGTTGCGCGTACTGCGGGCAAACAGTCGGCCGCCCAGTCTTTTTTCCAGGGCGCTGATTTGCTTGCTGATGGTCGGCTGGCTGAGTCCGAGCTCCCGGGCCACAGCCGAGAAGCTGCCGCGCTCCACCACTCGCCTGAACATCGACATCGCTTCTAACGTATCCATGGCTGCCTACTTGGCGGTTATTTGGCATGAATACTATAGGTATTTATCGTCTTATCGGAATCCATGCGCTGCGTGAAACTGTGGTCATCAGCCCATCGTCATCAGGAGTCCCCAATGAACCAGACCACCATGCGCGCCGCCATCGCTGTAAACCCTGGCGCCGCACTGCAAGTGCAGAACCTGCCGTTGCCTGAGATCAAGGCAGGCCATGTGTTGGTAAAAATCATCGCCAGTGGCGTCAACCCGCTGGACACAAAGATCAGCAGCGGCCAGGGCGGCCATGCCCGGCAACCATTGCCCGCTGTTTTGGGGATGGATCTGGCCGGCATCGTCGAAGCGGTCGGCGCTGACGTCACGGCGTTCAACATTGGCGACGAGGTCTACGGCATGGCCGGCGGGATTGGCGGCAATCAGGGTTCGCTGGCGCAATACATTGCCGTCGATGCCGACTTGCTGGCGCGCAAGCCGAGTAACCTGAGCATGCGCGAGGCCGCCGCGCTGCCGTTGATCTTCATCACGGCTTGGGAAGGACTGGTAGACCGGGCCAATGTTCGGGCCGGGCAAAAGGTATTGGTGCAAGGTGGCGCGGGTGGCGTCGGTCATATCGCGGTGCAAATTGCCAAGGCTCGCGGGGCTGACGTGTTCGCAACCGGAAGCGCCAATAGCCTGTCAATCATCGAGAGCTTCGGCGCCACGGCGATTGATTACCGCAGTCAGGCGCCTGCCGATTACCTTGAGCAATACACCGACGGCGAAGGGTTCGACATCGTGTATGACACCGTCGGCGGCGCGACACTGGACGCCTCGTTCGGCGTATTGAAGCTCTATACCGGCCATGTCGTCAGTTGCCTGGGTTGGGGCGAACACAAACTCGCGCCGTTGTCGTTCCGGGGGGCGACTTACTCCGGGGTCTTCACGCTACTGCCGCTGATCACCGGCAAAGGTCGCAAGCACCACGGCGAAATCCTCACCGAAGCCACCCGGATGTCCGAATCGGGACAACTGCGGGTGCTGCTGGACGATCGACGTTTCAACCTGGAAAACGTCAATGACGCCCATGCAATCGTTGCCGCAGGGCAGACAATCGGTAAAGTAGTGATCGACATCTGACCGATCCCTTCCTGGATATTCATGAATGAGCGTTAAACCGACACTCCAAATGCTTTGCTGTGCCGCACTCGGCCTGGCCGTCCTCAACGCCCAGGCCAGTGCGCCCTCTTCGTCACCCAAGGCCTTGCAACCGCTGCTGGTGACCTTGAACGAGCGCCTGAACATCGCTGATCTGGTCGCCCTGACCAAGTGGGACAGCGGCAAACCGATCCAGGACAGTCCCCGGGAAGCGCAAGTGATCGCTAACGCCAGGCAACTGGCCACTGAGCGGAAAATGGACCCCGAAGACGTCGGCCAGTTACTCGCGGCGCAGATGGAAGCCAACAAACTGGTGCAATACGGGCTATTGGCCAAATGGCAAGCCGCCGGCAAGGCACCCGACACCCCTCGCCCAGACCTGGCCAAGCAAATCCGGCCACGCCTGGATGAACTGCAAAATCGGCTGTTGCAGCAATACGCCGACTTCACGCCTTATCGAAATGACCCACAGTGCGCGAGTTGGATTGCCCAGGCACGCGTCAGCCTGGCCACGGATCAGCTGCATGAACTGGCGCTGATACGGGCCACAGGGGAGTTGTGTACTGCAAATGTACCGAGGTGATGGGTTTCCTGGCGTCCTGCTTTGACAAACAGGCCCTCGCTTAGCTGTTCGGCGATTTATGCCACGGATAGCCTTTCGAGCTGACTTCAAAGGCGTAATCGAACAGGCGCTTCATGTACTCGCCATCGAATTTATGATTACGCGGGCACAGAAAGTCAGAGCCGATGTACGCCAGGTTGAAGTCCGCGCCGTCCTGCTGTGCAATTCGGTAAATACGGTCCAGATCGCTGATCCCCTGGGTCTGGATCAGTGTGCTGATGGCTCGACCGCCAATGCTCAAGGTGCGGCGCTTGGTGCCCGACCATTGCGGCTCCAGTTTGCCGTTGCGAATGACGTAGAAATGCCGCTCCCGGCGCAGGCGCGCGCCGGGCACTTTGTTCAGTTCCATGACGGTGGCCGGCGGGTAAAGGAACACCTGCGTGAGAACGCCGCCGTCCACGTGCATTTCCTGGAACTGTTTGCCATCAACCTCCACATCGATCATGACCGGCGAGACGGCGCCGGGAATGCTCATCGACGCGACCATGATGTTGCGAAACAGGTCGAGCGCTCCCGGTGCGCCGCTGGAAGCAATAGCGCCCATGTTCCAGGTGACGGGGCGCCCTGCATCCAGGTCGGTGGTGCCGATCATCAGCAGGCGTCCCTTGGCGTATTGCCCGGCGACGGATGCCAGCAATTCGGCGGTGACGTACTTGGCAATCAATCGCGACAGTGGTTTGCTGTCCGCGATGCCGTCGCTCGCCAGACGGGTCAGCACGTTTCGCGAATGGAACACGTCTTTTGGGCCGATGCCGTTGCAGATGCCCTGAATCACAGCGTCGTACTCAGGGCCCAGGTAAGCGAACGGCGCGACCAGTGCCCCCGCGCTGATGCCGGTGACGACCTTGAACACTGGTCGGGTCCCATTCAGGGTCCATCCCGCAATGATGCCCGCCGCGAAAGTGCCGGCGTCGCCACCGCCCGAAACGGCGAGCATATCGGCCAGCGGCAGCATGTCATTCGGCTCCTCGGTACTGGCGAACGCTTCGTACTCTCGTACGTTGGCCTCACTCGCATCCCGGATAAATGACGTCAGGTCATGATCCAGCCAGTAGCGCGCATTCGGGATGCCGGGGATGAGCGCTTTTTCCGTTAACGGTTGTGGCACTGCATCGCGGCGTTGCAGGCAGCCTTGGCGCAACATGTTCAGCGTTGAGGCGCTGGGCCTGGGCAGAAAGGTTTTCAAGACGCCTCCTCCGGTCCCTGCAATTGACAGAGAACGCGCTCGACTACTGGGTGGTGAGTGGCTTGTACACCTTCCAATTTAGCTCAAGCCCAGGCAGTCAGGACGCCGGCGGGACGTCCGGTCTGACTTAACGCAGCTTCAGTGGATCGACCATTTGCGCCGCAATCGCCATCCCCACCAGATCCGGCAAGGTATTGGCCTGCATCCGCTTCATCACCCGCGAGCGATACAGGTCGACGGTTTTGGCGCTGACGCCCAGTTGCTCGGCGATTTCACGCGTGGTGTAACCCTGCACCAATGGCAGCAACACATCGCGCTCCCGTGGCGTCAGCGTCAGCAGACGTGCCTGCAATTCTTCGTGGCCGACATTGCCCGAACGATTGGCCGCGCAGTTACTGAGGGCTTGTTGCACGCTGTCGAGCAGCAGCTGTTCGTTGTAGGGTTTTTCGATGAAGTCATGGGCGCCGGCCTTGAAGGCGCGGACCACAATCGGTACATCGGCGTGGCCGCTGACGAAAATGATCGGCAGTTTCAGTTCGCGTTCACGCATGGCTTCCTGCACGTTCAAACCACCCATGCCGGGCATGCGCACATCCAGCAGCACACAGGCATTGAGCTTTGCATCGCAGGCATCGAGAAACTCAACGCCACTGGTGAACGGCAAGGCTTTCAGTCCGACCGACTCCAGCAGCCAGACCGTCGAGTCGAGCATGCCTTGATCATCGTCGACCACATACACCACGTGTTCCGTCAGTGCTGCCATTAAGTTATTCCTGTTTTTTTTTTATTGGGCCGGCCAGCGGCAAACGGCAATAAACCAGCAGCCCGACCGGTTGCCGGCGCGCCTGCAGTTCGCCGCCGAGACCTTCGATGATGCTGCGGCTCATGGACAAGCCAAGGCCCAGGCCATCGGGCTTGCTGGTGTAGAACGGGGTGAAGATTTGCTCGAGCTCCGGCTCGCTGACGCCCGGCCCCTGATCGTGCACGCTGATCTCCACCGTTGCGCCCCCGACCTGCCCCGCCGCCATCACAATCAATGACGGCCGGCCCGGATGTTGTTCGCGATTGGCATCGATGGCATTGCGCAACAGATTGAGCAGCACTTGCTCCAGCTGTACCCGGTCTGCGTAAACGGGCGGCAGATTATCCGGCAGTCGATCTTCGATTGTCACGTGGCATTGGGTCGCCTCCCAGGCACACAAACGCACGGCGCCACGAGCGACATCGGCGACATTCAGCGCCTGCATGCGTCGCTGGCCCTTGCGCAGAAAACCGCGCAGGCGGCGGATGACTTCCGAGGCGTGAGTGGCGTGCAAGGTAATGCGTTCCAGGCCCTGGGCCACCCGTTCGGCGGCTTGCGGATTGTTGCCCAGAGCCTGCAAATAGCGTTGGCTGGCGTTGGCATAATTGACCACGGCGGCCAGCGGCTGGTTGATTTCATGGGCGATGCCCGACGCCAGTTCCCCCAGCGTCACCAGCCGCGCGGTGTGCGCCAATTCGTCCTCCAAACGCCGCCGGTTTTCTTCGGATTGCACGCGGGCGGTGATGTCCCGGGAGACGCAGACCACTTCGACTACCGCACCGGTGTAGGTTTCACGAATCGCCCGGCTGGCGGTCTCGAACCACAGGTAATGCCCGTCACGATGGCGGATTCGGTAGGTCATCGTGTGATAACCGTCCTGCTCCAGGGCATCGCGGGCGGTTTGCACCAGGTTGGCCAGGTCCTGGCCGTGGAACAGGCCCTGGGCCATTTGCCCACGCAACTGTTCAGGCCAATAACCGAGCAAGGTCCAGGACGCCGGCGACGCATCGAGAAAACGCCCGTCCGGGGTGTGCCGGGAAATCAGGTCGGTGGTGTTCTCGATGATCAGCCGGTACAGCCGCCGCGCCGTGGCCGCCTCGCGTTCTGCCAGCACTTGCTTGGTGGCCACATGGCAACGACCGAGCACACGGCTGCTCTGCGGATCGGGGATAAACGTCCAGATCAGAATCTGCGTCTGGAACTCGGCCTCGACCCCTTCGATGGCGCGCTGCTGCGCCAGGCAAGCGCGCACCAGGTCCCGGTGATTCTTCGGCAAAAAACCCAGTACGTAACTGTGCGGATGCTGCGCGACCAATGCCAGCAGTGCCGCATTCAACTCCAGCGGCTGACCTTGGCTATCGAGCAGCACACTCGGCTGTGGGTCATAACTCAACAAGGACGAGTCAGAAGTCATCACGGGTCCGCTACGTGGGGGAAACCAAGGATATACCGGCCGTGGAGCTTTGGCGGCATTCATTTAGCGCTCGGAGAATAATATATAGTACTTATACTATACAACGTAGGTTGTACTTCCATATCTCCGGCAGATTGTTATATAAAGCACACCGGACATAAAAGTTGACCTCAGCGGCTACGCTGAAAGGTCAGCTATAGAGCTAACAATCAGCCACCGAGTACCCGTCATGTCGATCTTCGAACAAGGGCTTAGCCCTACGGCTGTCAATCATATTGCCTTGTCGCCGCTCAGCTTCCTCGAGCGCACCGCCCACGTTTACCCCGACTACCCCGCCGTCATCCACGGTTCGATCCGCCGCACCTGGGCGCAGACCTACAGCCGCTGCCGACGCCTGGCTTCAGCCCTGGCCGGTCGCGGGATTGGCAAGGACGACACCGTTGCGGTGATGCTGCCCAACATCCCGGAGATGCTGGAAGTGCACTTCGGCGTGCCGATGATTGGCGCGGTGCTCAACCCGCTGAATGTGCGCCTGGACGCCGAAGCCATCGCGTTCATGCTGCAACACGGCGAAGCCAAGGTGCTGATCACCGACCGCGAGTTCCACAACGTGATTCATGCAGCCATCGGCATGCTCGACCATCCGCCGCTGGTGATCGACGTCAACGACCTGGAATACGGCGAAGGTCAGGCCGTCAGCGACCTGGACTATGAAGCGCTGCTGGCCGAAGGCGATCCGGCGTTCGCCTGGCAATGGCCGGACAACGAGTGGCAAGCCATCTCGCTGAACTACACCTCTGGCACCACCGGCAATCCAAAAGGCGTGGTCTATCACCATCGCGGCGCTTATCTGAACGCATTGGGCAACCAGATGACCTGGGCCATGGGCAACCATCCGGTGTACCTCTGGACCTTGCCGATGTTCCATTGCAACGGCTGGTGCTACCCGTGGACCATCACCGCGTTGGCCGGCGTGCATGTGTTCCTGCGCCGGGTCGATCCACAGAAAATCCTCACATTGATCCGCGAACACCAAGTGACCCACCTGTGTGGCGCGCCGATTGTGCTTAACGCGCTGGTCAACATGCCGGACTCGGCGAAGGCCGCCATTGATCACCCGGTGAATGCCATGGTCGCCGGTGCCGCGCCGCCGGCCAAGGTGATCGGCGCCGTGGAAGAAATGGGCATCAAGGTCACCCACGTCTATGGCCTGACCGAAACCTATGGCCCGGTGACGCTCTGCGCCTGGCACGCCGAGTGGGATGAATTGCCGCTGGATGAACGCGCGCAGATCAAGTCTCGCCAGGGCGTGCGTTACCCGACACTCGAAGGCGTGATGGTCGGCAATTCGACAACGCTCAGACCGACCCCGCGCGACGGCAAAACCATCGGCGAGATCTTCATGCGCGGCAACACCGTGATGAAGGGCTACCTGAAGAACCCGACCGCCACCGCCGAAGCGTTTGAAGGCGGCTGGTTTCATACCGGGGACCTGGCTGTGTGTCACCCGGACGGTTATGTCGAGATCAAGGACCGGCTCAAGGACATCATCATTTCCGGCGGCGAGAACATTTCCACCATCGAACTCGAAGGCGTGCTCTACCGCCATCCTGCCGTGATGGAAGCCGCGGTGGTCGCACGGCCCGATGAGAAATGGGGTGAAACCCCGTGTGCGTTTATCACCTTGAAGGCCGATCACCCGGACGTGCGCGAGGCGGACATCATCAGTTTCTGCCGTGAGCACCTGGCCGGGTTCAAAGTGCCGCGCACGGTGATCTTCACCCTGTTGCCGAAGACCTCCACCGGCAAGATCCAGAAGTACGTGCTGCGCGACCGAGCCCAGGCCCTCTAACCCTCACCGACGTTAAACCCTTCAAGCGGCAGGTCCCGGACCTGCCGTTTCGGGCTCGTGCGCGCCCAATTCGGCTGCCCGGCCCTGCCCCCACACACCGACAACAAAAACAATGTGGAGCTACCGATGATCGACATCCATTCAACCGACACCCAGCGCTGCGAACGGATTCGCACCAACCCGAAATTCCTTCAACTGGTCAGTAGCCGTTCGCGCCTGGCCTGGTCGTTGAGTGCCACGGTGCTCGGCACGTATTACCTGTTCATGCTGGTGGTGGCGTTTGCCCCGCAGTGGCTGCACGCACCGCTGGGCGAGAACCGGATGTTGACCCTGGGCATGCCGGTGGGCGCGGCGATCATCATTTTTTCCTGGCTGCTGACGGGCTGGTACGTCTACCGCGCCAACACCCGTTTCGACGCACTCGGCGCCGCGATTCTTGAGGAGAGCAAGTGATGACTTTACTCAGGAAGCTGACCTTCGCCGGTCTCGGACTATTGCCGGCCTCTGTTGTACTCGCCGCGCCGCTGACCGGTGCGGTGGAGAAACAACCGCTCAATCTGAACGCGATCAGCATGTTCTTTGTGTTCGTGCTCGGCACGCTCTGCATCACCTGGTGGGCAGCGCGGCAAACCAAATCCACTTCGGATTTCTACACCGCTGGCGGCGGCATTACCGGGTTCCAGAACGGTCTGGCGATTGCTGGTGACTACATGTCCGCCGCCACGCTGTTGGGGTTGTCGAGCCTGGTGTTCGCCAAGGGCTACGATGGATTCATCTACACCATCGGCTTCTTCGTCGGCTGGCCGATCATCACGTTCCTGATGGCCGAGCGCTTGCGCAACTTGGGGCGCTACACCTTCGCCGACATCGTTTCCTATCGACTGGACCAGAACAAAGTGCGGATCTTCGCCGCGTTCGGCTCGCTGACAGTGGTGTGCTGCTACCTGATCGTGCAGATGGTCGGTGCCGGACAATTGATCAAATTGCTGTTCGGCCTCGACTACCCGGTGGCGGTGGTGATCGTCGGCGCGCTGATGTTGGTGTACGTGATCTTCGGCGGCATGATCGCCACCACCTGGGTGCAGATCATCAAGGCAGTGTTGCTGCTCGCTGGCGGTACGACCCTGGCGGTCATGGCCATGTCGCAATTCGGCTTCAGCTACGAAACCCTCGCGACCAAAGCGGTTCAGGTCCACGCCAGCGGCTGGAACATCATGGGCCCCGGTGCGATGCTCGCCGACCCGATCAACACCGCGTCCATGTCCCTCGGGCTGGTATTCGGGATTGCCGGCCTGCCGCACATCCTAATGCGTTTCTTCACCGTGCCCAACGCCAAGGAAGCGCGCAAATCGGTGTTCTACGCCACCGGTTTCATCGGTTTCTTTTTCCTCGTGGTCTGCACCCTGGGCTTCGCGGCGATGGTGATCATCGGTACCGACCCGCAGTACTACGTCAACGGTGAAGTCGGGGGCGCCTTGATCGGCGGCGGCAACATGGTCGCCATGCATTTGGCTAAAGCCGTGGGCGGCAACCTGTTCTTCGGTTTCCTCGCAGCGGTGGCGTTCGCCACCATTCTGGCGGTGGTGTCCGGGCTGGCGCTGGCCGGTGCTTCGGCGATTTCCCATGACCTCTACGCCACGGTGTTCAAGCAAGGCAAGGCCAGCGAGAAACAGGAAATGCGCGTCACGCGCATGGCCACTGTCGGTCTGGGCATCATCGCGATTCTGCTGGGCATTCTGTTCGAGAAGATGAACGTCGCATTCCTGGTGGGCCTGACCTTCGGCATCGCTGCGTCGACCAACTTCCCGGTGCTGATCATGGCCATGTACTGGAAAGGCCTGACCACCAAAGGCGCGATCCTCGGCGGTTTCGCCGGCCTGATCTGCGCGCTGGTGCTGGTGATTCTGTCGCCTGCGGTGTGGGTCACCGTGCTCGGCCATGCCCACGCGATTTTCCCGTATGACCACCCGGCGCTGTTCTCCATGCCGCTGGCGTTCCTGGTGATTGTCGTCGTGTCCCGACTCGACCGCAGCGTGCGCGCCGACAAGGAACGAGAGGCCTACGCCGACCAGTTCGTTCGCGCCCAGACCGGCCTCGGCGCCGCCAGCGCATCCAGTCATTGATTGAAAAAGCACGGCCCGCCCGTTGCGGCGCCGTGCCCACCGTCCCAAAGAGGTTCACGTTATGCCCGAATTCAACGCTCCCCTGCGCGACATGCGCTTCGTGCTGCATGAAGTGTTCGACGCCCCGGCCCTGTGGGCACGCCTGCCGGCCCTGGCCGACAGCGTCGATGCCGACACTGCCGACGCGATTCTTGAGGAGGCGGCGAAAGTCACCTCGCACCTGATTGCGCCGCTCAATCGCAGCGGCGACGAAGAAGGCGCGCATTGGGTCTACGGCCAGGTCACGACGCCAATCGGTTTCAAGCAGGCTTACACCACTTACATCGAAGGTGGCTGGGTCGGTTTGTCCGGCAACGCCGAGTTCGGCGGCATGGGCATGCCGAAAATGCTCGCGGTGCAATTCGAAGAGATGCTCTACGGCGCCAATTCAAGCTTCGCGCTGTACTCAGCGTTGAGTTCCGGCGCCTGCCTGGCGCTGGATGCTCATGCAAGCGAAGAACTGAAAAGCATCTACCTGCCACCAATGTACGAAGGCCGCTGGGCCGGTTCCATGTGCCTGACCGAAGCCCACGCCGGCACTGATCTGGGGATCATCCGCACCCGCGCCGAACCCCGCGCCGACGGCAGTTACAGCATCAGCGGCAGCAAGATCTTCATCACCGGTGGCGATCAGGATCTGACCGAAAACATCATTCACCTGGTGTTGGCCAAACTGCCGGACGCGCCAGCCGGGCCCAAGGGCATCTCGCTGTTTGTGGTGCCCAAAGTGCTGGTCAATGCCGACGGTTCCCTCGGTCATGCCAACGCGGTGAGTTGCGGTTCGATCGAACACAAAATGGGCATCAAGGCCTCGGCCACCTGTGTGATGAACTTCGACGGTGCCAGCGGTTGGCTGGTGGGTGAGGCCAATAAAGGCTTGGCGGCGATGTTCACCATGATGAATTACGAACGCCTGTCCATCGGCATTCAGGGCATCGGCTGCGCGGAAGCGTCGTATCAGAGCGCGGTGAACTATGCCCGCGAACGGGTGCAGAGCCGCTCGCCTACCGGCGCCATGGCGCCGGAGCAAATCGCCGACCCGATCATCGTCCACCCCGATGTGCGACGCATGTTGCTCAGCATGAAAGCCATGACCGAAGGTGGCCGCGCGTTCGCCAGTTATGTCGGCCAGCAACTGGATCTGGCGAAGTTTTCCGATGACGCCCGGGAGCGCGACAACGCGCAAACCCTGGTGGCGCTGCTGACCCCGGTGGCCAAGGCATTTTTCACCGACACCGGGCTGGAAAGCTGCATCCACGGCCAGCAAGTGTTCGGCGGTCACGGCTACATCCGCGAATGGGGCCAGGAACAGTTGGTTCGTGACGTGCGTATCGCTCAAATCTACGAAGGCACCAACGGCATCCAGGCGCTGGACCTGCTCGGGCGCAAAGTGCTGGCCGACAGTGGCGTTGCGCTGCGCCAGTTCACCGGCGAGATCCGCCACTTCGCCCATCAGCCCGACGCGCCCTACTCCGTTCAACTGTTCGATGCCGTACAGCGCCTGGAAAACCTCAGCGACTGGCTGCAAGACCAGGCCGCGACCAACCGCAATGAAGTCGGCGCCGCTTCGGTGGAATACCTGCATCTATTCGGCTACGTCGCCTACGCCTGGCTCTGGGCGCGGATGGCCCAGGTGGCGAAGAAAAAGCGCAGTGACGACCCGGCGTTTTATGGCGCGAAGATCGCCACGGCGGACTTCTACATCGAACGCTTGCTGCCACGGATCTTGAGCCTGGAGCAATCCATTCGCGCCGGCAGTGGCTCGTTGTATGGCCTGAGCGCCGAACAGTTCTAACGATTGAACCGCACGCGACGCCCCGCTCCTCTCTTTGGGCGTTCGCGTTTTTTACTGATTAAGCCCTCGCCTGTCTGGCGAGGGTGTGTGATCCGCTTTTTCCAAAAAAATAAAAACAAAGGGGCTTCACCATGGACCGTCACACCCGCACGCTCGCTACCCGATTGTTACTCGCCGGCGGCGTTATCAGCCTCTCGGCCCCCGCCGCCGCTGACTTTATCAAGGACAGCAAAGCCAGCCTCGAGCTGCGCAACTTCTACTTCAACCGCGACTTTCGCCAGGACAACGCCGCGCAGTCCAAGCAAGAGGAATGGGCCCAGGGTTTTCTACTGCGTTACGAATCCGGTTTCACCGACGGCTTGATCGGCTTCGGTGTCGATGCCATTGGCCTGGCCGGGGTCAAACTCGATTCCAGCCCGGATCGCGCCGGTTCCGGCTTGCTGCAACGCCATCGCACCACTAGCAAAGGCGCCCAGGATGAATATGGGGAGCTGGGCGTAACTGCCAAGGTCCGCGCCTCCAAAACCACGCTGAAGCTGGGCACCTTGCTGCCGAAGTTGCCGACGGTGCTGGCCAACGATTCGCGGCTGTTGCCGCAGACGTTCGAGGGCGGTCAACTGACCTCGCTGGAAGTCGAAGGCCTGACCGTGGACGGCGGACGCCTGAAACAAGTCAACCAGCGCGATTCCTCCGACTACGAAGACATGAGCATCACCAAGACCGGCGCCAAAGGCATCACCACGCCGCATCCGACCAGCGACAGCTTCGACTTCGCCAGCCTCAACTACAAATGGACCGGTAACCTCGCCACGGGCTACAGCTATGGTCATCTCGACAATCTGTACAGCCAGCATCTGGTCAACCTGACCTACGTGCTGCCGGTGACCGCCGGCCAGTCGTTCAAGAGTGACTTGCGCTTCGCCCGCTCCACCAACGATGGCGGCAGCAACGTCGATAACAAGGCACTCGGGGCGATGTTCACCTACACCCTCGGCGGGCATGCGCTGGGGCTGGGTTATCAGGGCATGAGCGGCAACACTGGTTTCGCCTACATCAACGGCACCGATGCGTTCCTGGTGAACTTCGTGCAGATCGGCGACTTCGCCAGCAAGGATGAAAAATCCTGGCAGGCGCGCTACGACTACAACTTCGCGGCCATGGGTGTGCCTGGGCTGACCTTCATGACCCGCTACCTCTCGGGCGACAACATTGACCTGGGCGGCAATCGTCCTGAGGGAAAGGAATGGGAGCGCGATACCGATATCGGTTATGTCGTGCAGAGTGGCCCGTTGAAGAACGTTGGGGTGAAATGGCGCAATGCGACCGTGCGCTCGACTAACTTTGGCAGTGACCTGGATGAAAATCGTCTGATCGTCAGCTATAGCTTGCCGATTTGGTAGGAGGACTCGGCATCACAAGATGGGACTTGCTTTGCGGCGGGTCCCTTTTTTTTGATCCGGGATCCTTGGTGTTCTGGCGGGCCTCTTCGCGAGCAAGCCCGCTCCCACTGGGGGCTTGTGGGCGCTGCAGATCCAGTGTGGGAGCGGGCTTGCTCGCGAAGGCGGCCGCAAGGACAACAAAGAAGGTTAAGATGCCTGCAAATCAGGCTCGCCCACGAGATGCCCCGCATGACAGATAACAGTCGGAACACTCCCCGCCTGATCAAGAAATACCCCAATCGCCGCCTGTACGACACCCACACCAGCAGCCACTTGACCCTGGCCGACATTCGTCAATTGGTGGTCGATAAAGTCCCGTTCCAGGTGGTCGATGCCAAAAGTGGCGAGGACTTGACCCGCAGCATTCTGCTGCAAGTCATCCTGGAAGCCGAAAGTGGCGGCGAGCCGATCTTCAGCAGCGAAATGCTGATGGGCATCATCCAGTTCTACGGCCCGTACCAAGGCGTGCTCGGCAGTTACCTGGATAAAAGCATCCAGACTGTGATCGACATCCAGTCCCAGACCGGCGCCCAGTCGACCGAGGCCTGGAGCACCTTCATGCACCAGCAGGCACCAGTGATGCAGGACTTGATGCGGCAATACGTCGACCAGTCCAAGGCCCTGTACCTCAATACCCAGAACATGTTCGGCCTGTTCGGCGCCAAGCCTGCCCCTGATAACGAGCCGAAAAAAAATGGCGATGGGGAATAAACCCATCACCATCGGTGCCGCTCTGATCTGACTTACTTGTTAGCGCTGGTCGCCTTGGCGGCCGCTTCTGGAGCGGCTTTGCCGGCTGCAGCCGTCGCTGCATCGAAGCCGCTCTGAGCCACATCAGAAGCCTGTTTCACGGCTTTCTGTGCGCTTTCAAACACGGTGCTGGCATTCGCCAAACCCGACTTGAATGCTGCGACCACTGGCTCGGAACCCGCTGGGGCATTCTTGCTGATCGACTCAACAAACTCATTCACCTGCTGGGTGCCCGCCTCAACCTGACGCTCGGTCAGTTTGGCGATGTCCGATTGCGTGCCGACGATCAGCGCTTGTACCTGACGGTTGAACTCGGCCAGGCGTTCGGTTTGTGCGCTCGGCTGGGTGAACGACGCCTGCAAATCGGCGAAGCCTTGTGGATCACGTACCGCCAACAGCTTGCGAACACCTTCGAAGTGCTCTTCAGTGGAGTCACGCAGTGCCTTGAACTGCAACTGGCTCAGCTGTTCAACGCTGGCGAAGACCTTGCCGCTGATTTGCTGCAAAAGATCGAGGTTGGCTTTCTGAGTGGCTTGCAGTTTTTCCGAGTTGAAAAAAGACATGCTGAAATCTCCTGGTACTGGAAGGCCCATTCAGGCCTGAGGACGCGACAGCGATCCGGGCAGTCGTCGCGTTAGCCTTGATATTGCAGTGCACAAAACAGTTTGGCAACGGATATTTTGTGCACTGCAAAATAAACGGTACTCTCCACGTGGTTATTCGCTATAGACTTGTGAAAATCCGATGATCGGCCTAGCCATTGCTAGTCTGGCTGACGACTCCCCCGCACAGTGTCAGGAGATCACGATGGGCCAGGACGAAAATATTGCAGCGCAAGAAGAAGCGCTTTCCTCAGCGGCCGGTTTGTTCGAGCACCTGAATCACCTGCAGCGCCTTAACGTTCATAACGTGCTCGACGCCGTGCAGCAGCGCCAAGCCAAAACCTTCGCGCCGCTCAGCCAAGGTCAACTCAAACAACCTACCGCCGCTGACTGGCAGGCATACTTCACTGACCTCAGCCAACGCAGCCTGTTGTTCTGGGACACCTTGCGCCAGCGCGGCGACAACACCCTGGCCCATGAGCGCGCAGGTTTTCCGCTGCTGCTCAAGTTCGAGCATGAAACCCTGGTTAACGGTGCGGACCTGCCGCGCCCGGTCAACTACTCACTGTTGCGCATCCTTAGCCACGAGCCATCCATCGACGGCCAACCGCCGGTCATCATCATCGACCCCCGGGGTGGTCACGGTTCGGGCATCGGCGGCTTCAAGCAGGATTCGCTGATCGGTGAAAGCCTGCGCGCCGGCCATCCCACCTACTTCATCGCGTTCAGTCACTCGCCAAGTCCAGGGCAAACCCTGGCGGACATCGTCCAGGCCCAAGCGAATTTCATCGAAACAGTCAGCGCCCGGCACCCCGCCAGCGCCAAACCGGTGGTGATCGGCAACTGCCAGGCGGGTTGGGCACTCATGGGACTGGCCGCCACAAGACCCGAATTACCAGGGCTGATCATCGTCAATGGCGCACCGTTGTCGTATTGGGCCGGGGTCAACGGGCGCAATCCGATGCGCTACACCGGCGGTTTGCTCGGTGGTGGCTGGATGACGCGTTTGGGCAGTGACTTGGGCAACGACCGTTTCGACGGCACCTGGCTGGTGAGCAATTTCGAAAACCTCGACCCGGCCAACACCTACTGGGGCAAGTACTACCACCTGTTCAGCGAGGTCGATACCGAAGCCGCGCGATTCCTCGATTTCGAGCGTTGGTGGGGCAGCCCGACGCTGCTCAACAGCGAAGAAATCGAGATGATTGTCGATGACCTGTTTATCGGCAACCAACTGTCCGGCGGACTGGGGCGCAAGAGCAGCGGGCTCGACCTCAAGCGCATCGAAGTGCCGGTGGTGGTGTTTTGTTCCTATGGCGACAACATCACCTCGCCGCAACAGGCGCTGGACTGGATCGCGGATGTGTACCCCAGTGACCTGGCCCTGCAAAACGCCGGGCGCACCATTGTCTACCTGCGCCACGCCAGCATCGGTCACCTGGGGATTTTCGTCTCCGGCGAAGTGGCGCGACGTGAACACCGAGAACTGCTGGGCGCGGTCGCCACCATCAACGCCCTGCCCGCCGGGCTCTATGAAATGCTGATCGACGATCTACCCAACTCGCAATACGCCGTGCGTTTCGAGCCCCGGCGCATCGCCGACGTCCATGGCGATGTGCAGCCGAATCGTGACGATGATCGCGAGTTTGCGCTGGTCGAGCGCGCTTCTGCCATCAACAACAGTCTGTACGACGGTTGGGTTCGTCCGTGGTTGCGCCCGCTGATCAACGAGTCGAGCGCCGAGCTGATGCGCAAGGCCCATCCGTTCCATCAGCAGCAAGTGCTCTGGAGCAGCTTGAACCCGGCGTTGTGGTGGTTGGCCGGCAGCGCGGCGCAGGTGCGCAATGATCGTCGCCCCGCCGCCACGGACAACCCGTTGCTGGCCTGGCAGGCGTTGTTTTCCAATCAGATCCAGGACGCCTTGAACGGCTATCGCGATCTGCGTGATGCCACCCAGGAACTGTGTTTCTACGGCGTGTATGGCGCGCTCAACAGCTTCGGTGGCCATATGCCGGAACGCGATCTTCAGGCTCATGCCGACCAGCACGACAAAGTGCTGCTCGAACGCCTGCAAACCGCCCTGCCCCTGGGCGGCCTGATGGAAGCCTTGGTCCGTATCCTGTTCCTGCTGGGCCGTGACAGCGATGCGTCGGGCAAGGCCGACCTCGAAAAACTGTTCGATCAATTACAGGTGCTGCTGCAAGACCATAGTGCCGAGCCGTTGGACCTTCGCGAAACCCTGCAAACCCAGAAAATGCTGGTACTCACTCACCCACAAGAAAGCCTGCGCAGCCTGCCGCTGTTGCTGCCTGAAACCGAGGAACGCCAGCAGGTATTGGCTGCTGTTGCCAATCTGTTGCCGGATTTGCTGAACGAAACCGCAACCGGCCATGCTTTTTGGTGCGAGCTGCACACCTTGCTTGAAGTGCCGTTGCCGGGGTTCGACCTGACTCAGCCGCCCGGTGAACTGGATGTGGCCGAACAGCCACTTCCAGTCGACAAGACTGAAACTCTGGCAGTCCCACTCGCCAGTCCCCGTAAAAGAGCGAAGAAGCTACCAAGACGATGAATACAAACCGCGTCGCCTTTCAGATCCACCCCTCACCCCAGCCCTCTCCCCAGAGGGTAGAGGGGGAAAGGGAGCCGATCTTTGTGCTGTTCAAGCCTGAGTTCGACTCGGGCCTTCAGGTCGATGTCACTCGAAACGCCGATCTTCATGCTGTTCAAACCTGAGTTCGACTCGATATTTCAGGTCGATGTAGCTCCAAGAACAACTCGGTCGGTCCCCTCTACCCTTTGGGGAGAGGGTTAGGGTGAGGGGTGGCTCTAACCGACACCCTAAAAAACTCACACTCAAACCGGCTCGGCTTCCTCGACCTCAAAGGATTCATCCGCCCGGTACTGCCCGGGCGTCATGCCAAACCAGCGGCTGCACGCCTTGTTGAAACTGCTGTGGTCATGAAAACCAAGGAGATAGGCCACATGCTTCATGTTGAAGTGAGAATGACGCAGGTAAAAATCCGCCAGTTGCCGGCGCACCGCGTTCTGCACATCCTTGAATTGCGTGCCGTCCTTTTCGAGGGAGCGTTGCAGCGTGCGCTTGCTGATGTTCAGAGCCGCGGCGATCGATTCCATGTCGTATTGCCCCTTGCCCTGGCTCAAACGCTCGCTGATCAAGGCGCGAATCCTGCCGACAATCGAGAAGCCAAACAGCAAGTCCAGCTGCGCTTCGGCAAAACTGTCATGCAGCACCGCCAGTGTTTCGTTGGCCATGCTCAACGGGCGCAGCACTTCCTGGCCGTCGAACAGAATGCTGTCGTAGGCCGCGTCAAACTGCAGGTTGCAGCCAAACAGACGCCGATGTTCGGACGTGTCCGCAGGTTCCGGATAACTGAACTCCACGTTCAGCGGCTGCGGCGAGTTGCCGCCGGCCAGCCAACGGCAAAACCCCATCAACGATGCGAGAGCCGCGTCGACATATTGCCTGGGTTTGACCGAGCCGGCCTGCTGATGATCGAGTGCGGCCAATCGATAGTTCTGCTGCTCGGCCATGAAAAACAGGCTGAACCCGGTGCCGATCAACGGGCTGAAACGCACCAGCCGTTCGAGGGCCCTTTTCAGGTTGAGGCTGGACATCATGGTGTAGCCGACAATCTGAAAACTGCCGGGATGGAAGTTGCCATAGGCTTTGAGGCCGATGTCCGGATCACCGCTGGCCTGGGCCGCCAGTGTCCACAATTTATAGATCGCCCTGCGCTCGCAAAACGCTCCTGGCAGGTTCGCGAGCGTGATGTCCAGTCCAGCCTCTCGACACAGACTGGCGACATCCAGTCCTTGAGCCGAGAGCGTATTCACCAGCACGCTGGCATAGCCTGAACTCATTCTATACATGGCGTCCTCATTGACCTGTGGAACCGGACATCCTGTCCGGAGCCATAACGGATCTGCGTTGAATCAAAGAATATCGGGCCGCTCAATGTCGAGTGTTGATCCCAGTATAGGTACTCCTCGTTTTTAACCACGTTTGGCACCGTTGGACACCACACAGTCACCTCACAACACTTCCGCAGGCCCCGGCAATACCCAACAATCTCCCCATCTTGCAGCGCAAAAGAAAAAAGGGAAGAGATCTATGAAGTCGCTTGGTCGTATTGCATTGGTAACCGGTGGTATGGGTGGGATTGGTACGGCGATCAGCCAGCGTCTTTACAAGGAAGGCTTCAAGGTGGTGGTGGGTTGCAGCGCTGATTCCGCGCGCAAGAATGAATGGGCCGCGAGCCAGTTGGCGGCCGGGTTTGAGTTCGAGTTTGTCTACGGCGACATCACCGACTGGGAATCGACCCGCAAGGCATTTGAAATGGTCAGGGAGACCGTCGGCCCAGTCGATGTGCTGGTCAACAACGCCGGCATCACCCGGGATGCCTCGTTTCGCAAACTCACTCACGAAGACTGGAACGCAGTGATTGGCACCAACCTTAACGGCATGTTCAACACCACCAAACAGGTGATTGAAGGCATGTTGAGCAAAGGCTGGGGACGCGTGATCAACATTTCCTCGATCAACGGTCAGCGCGGCCAGTTCGGCCAGACCAACTACAGCGCGGCCAAGGCCGGCATCCACGGCTTCACCATGGCCCTGGCGCGGGAAGTGTCGGGCAAGGGCGTGACCGTCAACACCGTGTCGCCGGGCTACATCCAGACCAGCATGACCGCCGCCATTCGCCCGGACATCCTCGACAGCATGATCGCGGCCACGCCGGTCGGTCGCCTCGGTCAACCCGAGGAAATCGCCTCCATCGTCGCCTGGCTGGCCTCCGATGAGTCGGCCTACAGCACCGGTGCCGACTTCTCGGTCAACGGCGGCATGAACATGCAGTAACTCGCGCGGGGCATGGAGGCCCTGCAGCTGTTCGACACATTCTTAATGAGGTCACGCATGAACGAAGTCGTAATCGTTGCCGCTACTCGTACCGCCATTGGCAGCTTCCAGGGTGCCTTGTCCGCGATTCCGGCCACCGAACTGGGCGCGGCGCTGATTCGCCGCTTGCTCGAACAGACCGGGATTAACGGCGAACAGATTGATGAAGTGATCCTCGGCCAGGTGCTCAGCGCCGGTGCGGGGCAAAACCCGGCCCGCCAGACTGCAATCAAGGCCGGCCTGCCCTTCACCACGCCGGCCATGACTTTAAACAAGGTCTGTGGCTCCGGGCTCAAGGCTGTGCAACTGGCCGTCCAGGCGATCCGCTGTGGCGACGCCGAACTGGTGATTGCCGGCGGCCAGGAAAACATGAGCCTGGCGCCTTACGTCCTGCCCAAAGCCCGCACCGGTTTGCGCCTGGGCCATGCGCAATTGCAAGACAGCGTGATTCAGGACGGTTTGTGGGATGCCTTCAACGACTACCACATGGGCATCACTGCGGAGAATCTGGCGCAGAAGTACAGCCTGACTCGCGAGCAGCAAGATACCTTCGCCGCCGCCTCGCAACAGAAAGCCGCCGCGGCCATCGAAGCCGGCTACTTCAAGCGGGAAATCACCCCGATCCTGATTCCCCAGCGCAAAGGTGAGCCGCTGGCCTTCGACACCGATGAACAGCCACGCCCGGACAGCAGCCTCCAGGCCCTGGGCAAACTCAAACCGGCGTTCCAGAAAGACGGCAGCGTCACCGCCGGCAACTCGTCGACCCTCAACGATGGCGCCGCCGTGCTGTTGCTGGCGAGCGCCGCCAAGGCCCAGGCGCTGGGGTTACCCGTGCTGGCGCGGATCAAGGCTTACGCCAGTGCCGGCGTGGACCCGTCGATCATGGGCATCGGCCCGGTGCCGGCCACCCGTCTGGTGCTGGAAAAGGCCGGTTGGAGCCTTGATGACCTGGACCTGATCGAAGCCAATGAAGCCTTCGCCGCGCAGTCACTGGCGGTCGGCAAGGAATTGGGCTGGGACACCAGCAAAGTCAACGTTAACGGCGGTGCGATTGCCCTCGGCCATCCGATCGGCGCATCGGGTGCGCGGATTCTGGTGTCGCTGCTGTTTGAGCTGATCCGTCGCGATGGCCACAAAGGCCTGGCCACGTTGTGCATCGGCGGCGGGCAAGGCGTCAGCCTGATCATCGAGCGCTAGTCACACCGAACTGCTTGCCTTAGCTACTGACGCGGCACCATACGCGGTGTCGCGCTTTTTTCTGCCCGGTTGATCTTTGTGGGCAAGGAGTTCCATGGATAACAATGCGCACACGTTCAACACCTACTGGTCTGGCCAGGTTCCGTTCATTGCTTCCTTTGCAGTGCAACAATTACGCCTGTGGGTCAGCACCAATCCGTGGTTCACAGGGCATGAATACAACGACTGGTTCGACTTGTCCCGTGGCACCCTCGACAGCCTGCAGTCCGACTATCAGCTGCAATGGGGTGACCTCGGCCAACGCCTGATGACTGGCCAGCCGTTCACGTTTGAGGATCGACGTTTCGCCAGCGGCGCCTGGAGCCAACCGCTGTTTGGTTCGCTGGCCGCGTTTTATCTGCTCAACGCCGGTTTCCTGCTGAAGCTGCTGGACAAACTGCCGATCAAGGACAAAAAGCCGCGCCAGCGCTTGCTGTACCTGGTGGAGCAAGCCATCGCCGCCGGGGCGCCGAGCAACTTCCTCGCGAGTAACCCGGATGCCTTGCAACGGGTGGTCGACACCCAGGGTGCCAGCCTGCTCACGGGGTTGCTGCACCTGGCCAGCGACCTGCAAGAAGGCAAGATGCGCCAGTGCGACAGCAATGCGTTCAAGGTCGGCGTGGATTTGGCCACCACCCCCGGCGAAGTGGTGTTCGAGAACGAACTGTTCCAGCTGATCCAGTACTACCCGCAAACCGAAACCCAATACCGGCGCCCGGTGTTCGTGGTGCCGCCGTCGATCAACAAGTACTACATCCTCGATTTGCGCCCCGACAACTCAATGATCGGTCATCTGTTGAAGCAAGGGCATCCGGTGTTTCTGATGTCCTGGCGCAACTTCGACCAGGCACACGCTAACACCACCTGGGATGACCTGATCGAAACCGGCATCATCAAAGGCCTGCAAGTGACCCGGGAAATCAGCGGCGAGCAACGGCCCAATTGCGTCGGCTTCTGCATCGGCGGCACGCTGTTAAGCACGGCGCTGGCGGTATTGGCCGCGCGCGGCGATAAGGACATCGCCAGCGTCAGCTTGCTGACCACCTTCCTCGATTACCTCGACACCGGCCCCATCGACATCTTCGTCGACGAACAACTGGTGGCTTTTCGCGAACGCACCATTGGCGGAAAGGACGGCCCTATCGGTCTGTTCAAGGGCGAGGACATGGGCAACACCTTCTCGCTGCTGCGACCCAATGACCTCTGGTGGAACTACAACGTCGACAAATACCTCAAGGGCCTGAAGCCGATTGCCCTGGACCTTTTGTTCTGGAACAACGACAGCACCAACCTGCCCGGCCCGATGTATTGCTGGTATTTGCGCCACACCTACCTGCAAAACGACCTGAAATCCGGCGAACTGGATTGCTGCGGCGTCAAACTGGACCTGCGGGCCATCGAGGCGCCGGCGTACATCCTCGCTACCCACGACGACCATATCGTGCCGTGGAGAAGCGCCTACGCCAGCACCCAGTTGCTCGGCGGTACCAAGCGTTTTGTACTCGGCGCCTCGGGGCACATCGCCGGGGTCATCAACCCGCCAGCCAATCAGAAACGTCATTACTGGACCAACAACCGCGTGACCAAAAAACCGGACACCTGGTTCATGAATGCCCAGCAACATCCCGGTAGCTGGTGGAACGACTGGTTTGTCTGGCTGGCCGAACACGCCGGCGAGCGCCAGCCTTCCACGCTGCATACTGGCAACACCCAGTACCCGGCGCTGGAATCGGCACCGGGGCGTTATGTGATGCAATGACCCACTGCCCTGCGCGATGACGGACCCTCGCGCAGGGCGCGTACAACTCAGCACACCCACTCAAGATCCCCACCCGAATCTGCGCAACCATGAGCCTTCACTCACTCCCGTAAGGACCTCGTGATGGCCATTGCAAAAGCAGTTCCCGGCAAAACCCTGCTGACCCCTACCGATCACACCCTGATCATGATCGATCACCAGTCGCAGATGTCCTTCGCGACCAAGTCCATCGATGCCGTGACCCTGCGCAACAATGCCGCGCTGGTGGCCAAGGCTGCCCGTGGCTTCAAGGTTTCGACCATCCTCACCACCGTGGCCGAGAAGAGTTTTTCCGGGCCGATCTTCGACGAAATCAAGTCGGTATTCCCGGAACACAACGTGATCGACCGCACCAGCATGAACACCTGGGAAGACGAGCGCATCGCTGTTGAAGTCAACAAGTTCGGCAAGCAGAAAATCGTCCTCGCCGGTCTGTGGACGTCCGTGTGCATCGTTGGTCCGGCGTTGTCGGCCATCGACCAGGGTTTTGAGGTGTACTTCATCGCCGATGCTTGTGGCGATGTGTCGATTGAAGCCCATGAAATGGCGATTCAACGCATGATCCAGCTCGGCGCCCGGCCAATGACGTCGCTGCAATACCTGCTGGAACTGCAACGTGACTGGGCTCGCAGCGAGACGTACGAAGAAACCGTCAAAACCTCCATCGCCAACGGTGGCTCGTATGGTTTGGGGCTGATCTACGCCAAAACCATGTTCGGCGCGTCCGAAGGCCATTAAGCAATAACAGCGACTGCGTGACTTGCTCGCGCAGTCGCTGCCCTCGTGGTGATCGATCCATGATGTTTTCTTCGTTAAATCGCAGCCTGTGCTTGTCGATGGTACTCGCCGGCCCGGCCCTCGCGGATGAACCGGCGCCCAGCGGTTTTCTGGATGGCGCAACGCTGGGGGTGCTGAGTCGCAACTTCTACCTCAACAGCGACTACCGAACGCCCTCACCCTCTGGAAAAAGCTACAAAGCTGAATGGGCTCAAGGGTTTATCAGCACCTTTGAATCTGGTTTCACCGCAGGCGTTGTCGGTTTTGGCCTGGACGCCCACGGGTTTTTCGGGCTCAAGCTTGATGGCGGCAAGGGGCATTCGGGCACTGGGTTGCTGCCGGTGGATGATGATGGACGCAGCGACAGCAATTACTCCAGTGGTGGCGGCGCGATCAAGTTGAAGGCGTCCCGCACGACCCTGGCGTTTGGTGAAATGACCGTGGAAACACCGGTGTTCGATACGTCGGACAAACGCCTGCAACCGGAGTACGCCACGGGGTTTCTCATGAACAGCCGGGAAATCGACGGCATCAACCTGGTGGCCGGGCATTTCACGGCGTTCAAGAATCAGGACAGTTCATCGGGCAAAGGGGATTTCTTCGGTTACGGTGCAAACACCGAGGCTGGCGGGATTTCCTTTCTGGGGGCCGACCTGTTCACCAACAGCCCGGTGGGCGGCGCGGTGTATGCCTCTGAACTGAGCGACACCTGGCACCAGTACTACGGCAATCTGCACTTCAAACAGTCGGATGTATTTCTCGACGCCAATCTGTACCACACGCAGGACACTGGCCGCGCATTGGCGGGTGCGATCGACAATACGGCCTATAGCTTGTCGGGCAAGTACAGCCTCGGTGCCCATGGTTTCACCCTGGCCTATCAGCAAATCAACGGTGATACGCCGTTCGATTTCGTCGGTGGCGACTCCATCTACCTGGCCAACTCGATCAAGTACGCCGACTTCAACGGCGCCCATGAACGTTCCTGGCAGGCGCGTTACGACCTCGACTTGGGTGCGTTTGGCATTCCGGGGCTGAAGTTCATGACCCGCTATGTGACCGGTCGCGACATCGACGGCACCCGTGCGCCCAAGGGTGGCGCCTACAACCCGTTCGACGAGGCCAGCGGCGAGTACGTACCGCAGCAAGGCGATGGCGGACGGCATTGGGAGCGCGACATCGACTTGCACTACGTCGTGCAATCCGGATCGGCCAAGGGCTTATCCCTGCAACTGTCCCACGTCTCCCATCGAGGCAACACCGCCCAGGCGGGCGATGACATCGACCGGGTCTACGTCGTGATCCAATACCCCCTGACCTTCGGGCCTTTCTGATTCTCACAAATCCCTGTAGGAGCAAGGCTTGCCCGCGAAGACGGCGGCACATTCAACATCGCCGCTGCAGACAGACCGCTTTCGCGGGCAAGCCTCGCTCCCACAGAGGAATTGCTGCGGTCGCGGGATCGGGTTCCACACAGACCAAAATGTGGGAATGGCTGCGGCTACAGGATTGGGTTTTACGCAGGACAAAATGTGGGAGCGAGCTTGCTCGCGATGGCGGTAGTCCAGGCAACATCTCTGTCGACTGATACTCCGTCTTCGCGAGCAAGCCCGCTCCCACATGTTCGGCCCTGTGTAGATTCAGGGTCGGTGATTGATCCCTTATTTGACCTGCCGCTGCGGTGCCTTGTGCACCATGGTGTAGGCGTAGTCCACGCCCATGCCGTAGGCGCCGCTGTGTTCGCGCACCAGTTCCATCACTGCGTCGTAGGTTTCTTTGTGGGCCCAGTCGCGTTGGTATTCGAGCAGCACTTGTTGCCAGGTCACCGGCACCGCGCCGGCCTGGATCATGCGTTGCACGGACATGTCGTGGGCTTCCTTGGTGGTGCCACCGGACGCGTCGGTGACGATGTACACCTCGTAGCCTTCAGCCAGGGCTTCCAGCGCCGGGAAGTTCAGGCAGACCTCGGTCCACAGTGCCGCCATGATCAGCTTTTTGCGCCCGGTGGCTTTCACCGCAGCGACCAGCGCCTTGTCTTCCCAGGAGTTCATCGAGGTGCGTTCGATCGGCTGTTGATCCGGGAATACACCGAGCAGTTCCGGCCAGATGAAACCGCTGAAGCTCTCGGTTTCCACCGAGGTCAGGATGGTCGGCACATTGAAGATCTTGGCAGCCTTGGCCAACGCCACGGTGTTGTTCTTCAGGGTCTGGCGATCAATCGATTGCACGCCGAAGGACATCTGCGGCTGGTGATCGATCAGGATCAGGGCGGAGTTGGTTGGGTTGAGCAATTCACGGATGGACATGGCGAGTTCCTTTTGATGTCGATGAGTTCTGTTTAATGGGTTAGTCGCTGTTTGCTGGCGGCTTGGTTGCTAATTTAGGCCCTGGCCACAAAAGGAACAATTACCTAGAATCGGGAATCATTGATTCCAAATTGGGGACAATCCTTGGACCGTATCGAATGCATGCGCGCGTTTATCGTCACCGTCGCTGAAAACGGCTTCGCCGCCGCAGCCCGGGCGATGGATGTGCCGCGCTCCAAAGTCAGCAAACAGATTCAGGCACTGGAAGAAGCCATCGGCGTGCAGTTGCTGCAACGCACCACGCGCAGCCTGCACCTGACCGAGGCCGGCGCCGAGTATTACGATGCGGCGCGGGAGCTGATCGCCTCGCTCGATGAAGCCGAGCAACGGGCCCGTGATGGCGTTGGTGAACTGCGTGGCGTGCTGCGGATCAACGCGCCGATGTCCTTCGGGCTGCGGCGTCTGGGGCCGCTGATTCCGCTGTTCCATGAGCTGCACCCGAATATCGAGCTACAACTTGTGCTCAGCGACCAGCAAGTGGACCCGGTGCGCGGCGGTTTCGATGTGACGCTGCGGATTGCGAGCATGCCCGACTCGTCGATGATCGCCCGGCTGTTGGCCCCGGCACCACGGATTATGGTGGCCTCGCCGGCCTACTTGAAACGTGCCGGCACACCGCAAGTGCCAAAGGACCTGACAGCCCACCAATGCTTGAACTACGGCTATTTGCAAAGCGGCGTCAGCTTGCAACTGAGCAATGGCAAGGACACGCAACGGGTCAACGTCACTGGGCCGTTGCACGCCAACAACGGCGACTTGCTCGCCCAGGCCGCCGAAGCCGGGATGGGCATCGCCCTACTCCCGGATTTCATTGTTGAAGAGGCGCTGGCGGCAGGTCGGCTGGTGCCGGTGCTGTGCGAGTGGCAGGCGCCACCGATCACCATCAACGCGGTCTACCCATCATCGCGGCGGGTGCCGCAGAAGACCCGCACGTTTATTGATTTCCTGATCAAGGAACTGGCGCCACGGTGAAACTGGCGGAAGGCAGCCGGAGTCGAACCTGCCCGGGAACGGATGCCGTCCCCAACCGGGTTTGAAGCCCGGCCGCGCCACCGGGCGCGATTGCCTTCCTTATTCGTTGGCCTGAGCCAAGGCACTGTCGAGACGAATCTGGCGCCGGTCGCCGAGGCGTCGGGTCAGGCCGATCCGGTCGAAATACTCGAGAATCTGCACGCAGCGCTTGCGACCCAACCCCACCGCATCACGAAACGCCGCCACCTCGACCACCGGGTTTTCACCGGCCAGTTGCAACAGCATAGCCGCCAATCGCCGCAGCACCGCGTCGGTGTAGAACAGGTCGCGCACCACTTGGTGCAGCAAGCCCAGCCGCGCCATTTTGCGCAGCAGCAGGCGCACCGCCGCCTCGTCATGTCCCAGATCACGCACCCACGGTGGATTGAAACCGGCCTGTTCAAAGATTGGCTGCAATTGCTGCCACAAGGCTTCATCGTCGGCGCTGAGGCGCACTTGATGATCGGGCAGATGCAGCCACGGTCCGCTGCTGACTACGGCGCCGCTGGCGAGTAATTCGTCGAGCAGGCTGATGAACGTTGCACGGTCGAGCACGGAGCCAGAGAACCGGCGCAGGCGATCACGGTCCGGGCCCATTTGATCCGGTTCCAGTTGATGGAAGCGTGCGAGGTGTTCCAATAACGGAGCCTTCAACGCATCCCAACGGGCGGCGCTGAACAGTAACGGACCTTGGCGGGTGGCAATCAGGCGCACGTCGTCGGGCAGCACCCAATCATCACGCTGACGATTGAACTGGCGTTCGAGGCGTTGCGGGTCGAGGCCGATGTCGCTGTGGGCCAGCAGCGCGGGCATGACTTGCTCAAGACTGTTGGTGTCGGCGAGGGCTTGTAGTTGCGCCAATCGCTCGGGACTGCGGCGATGGCGGCTCGGTGCAAACGG
Source organism: Pseudomonas sp. 5Vm1k (assembly GCF_056161485.1). Taxonomy (NCBI): domain Bacteria; kingdom Pseudomonadati; phylum Pseudomonadota; class Gammaproteobacteria; order Pseudomonadales; family Pseudomonadaceae; genus Pseudomonas; species Pseudomonas sp. 5Vm1k. Next base: position 308,806 of record NZ_JBSPCZ010000002.1, on the reverse strand, counting down.
ATCGAGCACCCGTCCACCGCCGAGGGTGCGCTGGGCGCTTTGGTCGCGCAGGATCAGCGGATCACCCTTCACCGCATGCACCGGCGCATTCAACAGCAACTGCGCGAACATCCGCTCGCCGGGCGCCAGGCTCGGGCCTTCCAGCAATGCGACACGCCCAGTCACGTCTTGCGTGCCGAGGTGCACGTGCACCGGGTGAAAGTGCGCAAATGCGGTGACTTCGCTGGGCAACAGACGCATCTCGATATCCAGCCGCTGGGTCGGCGCATGCAGCCACTCGGCGAGCAACCATTGGCCACGGTGGATCTGTTCCAGGTTCAGGCGTTCGGCGCTCAGGTTCAGCGCTACGCGTTGGCCTGCGATTGCAACCTCGCTGGGCTGATTCTGCGCATGCAAACCACGTACTCGCACCGGTTTACCCAACGGCCCGAGCAGCAACGTGTCACCCACGGCCACCTGACCGGACAACGCAGTGCCGGTCACCACGATGCCGGCGCCGGCAACGCTGAAGGCACGATCAATCGCCAGCCGAAACCCGCCGCTGATACTGCGTTGAAGGACGTGTTTTTGCTCAGCGAGCAGCGCCTCTCGCAAGGTTTCGACACCCTCGCCCGTCACACTCGACAACGCAATCAGCGGCGCGCCGGCATACGGTCCGGGTGCGAGCAATGCTTCAATCTGCACCCGAACTTCAGCGACCCTGCCCGCCTCAACCCGATCACACTTGGTGATCGCCACCAACGCCCGAGGAATGCCCAGCAACTCGACAATCGCCAGATGCTCCCGAGTCTGGGGCATCACGCCGTCATCCGCTGCCACCACCAACAGCACCAGGTCGATCCCTTGCACCCCGGCAAGCATATTGTGGGTGAAGCGCTCATGCCCGGGCACGTCGATAAACCCGGTCAGTTCCGCCCCCGGTTCCAGCGCCGCGTAGAGGTAGCCGAGGTCGATGGTCATGCCCCGTTCGCGCTCTTCGCGACGACGATCCCCCGCCTGACCGGTCAGCGCCTCAAGCAACAACGTCTTGCCGTGGTCGATGTGCCCAGCCGTGCCGACGATCACCCTTCCCTTCCTTTCAGTTGATCAAGTTGCGCCAGCCACGCCGCTTCGTCATCCAGTTGCCGCAAGTCCAGCCACAAGGCGTCGTCATCAATGCGACCGAGCACCGGGATCGGCAAGTCCCGAAACGCTGCTTCCAACCCAAGCAAAAACCGGCCACGCAGACGTTTGGAGACCACCGGCCGCAGGCATAATGCCGCACTCGGCAAACGCGCCACCGGTTGGCTGCCGCTGCCGATCATGCCCAGTGCCGGCACCGCACTGACATTCCAGCCTTCGCCCAACACTTGTGCCAGTGACGATTGCAGACGCTCGGCTTGCGCAAGGATGTCCGCCTGCGGCCGGGTCAACAGGCGCAGGCTCGGCAAGCGTTCGACCAGTCGATCAGGATCGCGGTACAAGCCCAACACCGCTTCCAGCGCCGCCAACGTCAGTTTGTCGACCCGCAATGCACGCTTGAGCGGGTTCTTCTTGATCTTCGCGATCAACTCCTTGCGCCCGACAATCAATCCGGCTTGCGGCCCGCCGAGCAACTTGTCGCCACTAAACGTCACGATGTCCGCGCCATCCAGCAGTGCCTGACGCACCGTCGGCTCAGCCGGCAAACCCCAACGCGTCAAATCCAGCAAACTGCCGCTGCCCAGATCCTCCAGCAACGGCAACGCATGTTTGTGCGCCAACTCGGCCAGCTCCACCGTCGGCACACTCGTAGTGAAACCCGAGATTGCGTAGTTGCTCGCATGCACGCGCATGATCAAGCCACTGCGCAGGCCGATAACGGCTTCATAGTCCTTGGCGTGGGTGCGATTGGTGGTGCCGACTTCACGCAAACGAACCCCGGCCCGGGCCATGATGTCGGGAATGCGAAACGCACCGCCGATTTCAATCAGTTCGCCCCGGGAAATGATGCCTTCCTTGCGCGCGCCCAGGCTGTTGAGGGTCAGCAGCACGGCGGCGGCATTGTTGTTGACCACGGTGACCGCTTCGGCACCGGTCAATTCACGGATCAGGCCTTCGATCAGGTCATCGCGGTCGCCACGCTTGCCGCTGTGCAAATCGAACTCAAGATTGATCGGATAACGCGCGGCCATTTGCACCGCTTCGATGGCCTCTTCGGGCAACAGCGCCCGACCCAGATTGGTGTGCAAAACCGTACCGGTGAGGTTGAACACCCGGCGCACATGGCTGCGATGTTGCGCAATCAGCCGCTCGCCCGCCCTGCCCGCCAGCACTTCTGGCGCGATCTCGACCGCCGCCAGTTGTCCCGACAAAACCGGCTCGCGCAAGTCATCGAGCAACTGCCGCAGACTCGCCAGCAACGCCTCTCGCCCATAACGCTCAGCCAGCGGCTGACACGCCGGATGGCGCAACAAACTGTCGATGGAAGGTAGGCGCAGGTTGGACATCGGTAACTCCAAAAAGCGATGGACCGTCGCGCCTGAGTGTAGACGCTGGGTTCATTCGCCTCCGGGAGCGAACAACAGATTCGGCGCCAGGCGCTGATAGCCTTCCTGCTCCAGGCGCATATCGAGCAGCAGGCTGGTCAGGTCGGTCGACAACGCCTCGGCTTCGGCATCATTTTCCAGATACAGCAGTTTCAAATAGCTGTTGCAGCCGGGGCAGACTTCCGCGCGCAACGGCGCCTGATTCGCCGCGTATCGATCATCATCGAGGCTGACGTATTCCAGGCCTTTGCTCTGTTCGCAATACACGCATTTGACCCGCACCACATGCCATTCGCAGGCACACAGCGAACACACCAGATAACGCAAACCGTTGAACTTGCCACGATGGCGAATCACCCCGGCCATCGCCGGCGAACCACAGGCCGGGCATTGGCTGAGGCTGTCGCCAGGCTTGAGTTCCAGGTTCGGGGTGTCCAGCAACCAGTGGCTCCAGGTCACTTGCAGCGCCGCGCCGAGAAACGGCACCACCGCCGCCGGCAGCAATGTGAATTGTCCGCTGACCAGCGCCACAGCCCAGGCCTTGAGCTGCCCGGGGTTGGCACCTAGCAGCGTGTTGATCGCGCTTTTGACAGCGGTGTCTGCCGGTGGCTTATAGCGCAGCAACAGCGCGTACAGAAACGGTAACCAATCCCCCTCACGCACCAGACTGTCAGCGGCGAACGGCGGCAAACCGTGCTGCTGGCAGGCTGTCAGCCGTTCGGGGTCTGGCATCTCATCAACCGGCAGGTCATCCAGCATTTCCTGTTGCAGATGACACAAGCCGGCCATCAGTCGCAGGTAATCAGCGAGTGGATGCCCCTCGGCCAAGCGCTCCAGACCCTGCGCGCGCAAGGTAAACAGGTTGCGCGGTGGCAGGTGCAGAAACGGCGGTGAACTCGCCGCCGCTTCAATCTCGCCAGGCTCAAGAATCGTCGCCACGTGCTTATCCTTTTCTGATGGGTCGGTCGGGGTCTTCGTCGCGGGTCACTTCGCGATACCAGAGCTCATGGTGCTTCTTCGCCCAGGCGCGGCTGACCCAACCGTGGACCATGGCGCTGATCGAGCCCTTGATCCAGATCCCGGCGTAGATGTGGATGATGATGCTCAACACCAGCACAAACCCGGCCAGCGTATGCAACAGCATGGCCCAGCGAATCGTGGTGATGCCGAAATACACGCTGAAGTACGCGCGCCAAATCACCAACCCCGTGAACAGCAACCCTAACATGCACAACAGCAACGTCCAGAACAGCAGCTTCTGCCCTGGGTTGTACTTGCCAATCGGCGGCACGCCCTCTTCTTCGTTTTTTATCACCCGGTCGATCCGCTTGAGCCACAACCCATCGTTGCGGATAAAGAAGTTGGCACTCCAGAAGCGAATCACCAGCCCGAGGAACAGCACAAACATCAACACGCCCATGAACGGATGCAAAACCCGCGTCCACGGCCCGCCGCCAAACAGGTTGCTCAGCCAGAACAGCGCCGGATGAAACAGCGCCAACCCCGACAACGCGGCCATGAAAAACAGGATCGCCACCAGCCAGTGATTGGTCCGCTGGTTGGCGGTGTAACGCAGGATCTGCTTGCGGATCATGGTCTGTCCTCCCCGCGCGGATCAAAGGTGTGCACCGATGGATCGACCTCGTGCACCGCCGGGTCTTTGTACGGCGGCAGTTCATCCTCTTCCACAATTTGCGGCCCGATGCGCACGTAATGGAAGAACCCGGCCAGCACCGCCAGGCCCATGGCCAACAAGCCCAAGGGTTTGCTTACGCCTTTCCACAAGCCCACCAACGGACTGATCGTCGGGTCTTTCGCCAAACCGGCGTACAGCTGCGGTGTGTCGGCATGGTGCAGCACGTACATCACGTGGGTGCCGCCGACCCCGGCGGGGTCGTACAGACCGGCGTTCTCAAAGCCACGGCTCTTGAGATCGACGATACGTTCGGCGGCGTGTTCCTTCATGTCTTCCTTGGTGCCGAAGACGATGGCGCCGGTCGGGCAGGTTTTCACACAGGCCGGTTCCAGACCGACCGCGACCCGGTCCGAACACAGCGTGCACTTGTAGGCCTTGTGATCCTTTTGCGAAATGCGCGGGATGTTGAACGGGCACCCGGTGATGCAATAGCCGCAACCGATGCAATGGTCCTGATCGAAATCGACGATGCCGTTGGCGTGCTTGATGATCGCCCCAGGGCTGGGGCACGCCGCCAGGCAACCGGGTTCGGCGCAATGCATGCAGCCGTCCTTGCGGATCAGCCATTCGAGGTTGCCGGCGTCGGTTTCGTGCTCGGTGAAGCGCATCAGGGTCCAGGTTTCTGCGGTCAGGTCCTGGGGATTGTCGTAGGTGCCGAGGTTGTGGCCGACATCGTCGCGCAGCTCGTTCCATTCCGAGCAGGCGACCTGGCAGGCCTTGCAGCCGATGCATTTTGTAGTGTCGATCAGCTTCGCCACTTCCTCCTGATTGCGCGCCGATGGCGGCACAGTCGTGGTGGCCGAGCGAGCAATAATGTCTTGGCTGGCCATTTAGACTTTCTCCACGTTGACCAGGAATGACTTGGATTCCGGGGTCTGGGAATTGCCATCGCCGAGGAACGGCACCAGGGTGTTAGTGAGATAACCGTGACGCGTCAGCCCGGTAAAGCCCCAGTGCAGCGGGATGCCGATGTGGTGCACTACCTGGCCGTTGACCTGCAGCGGACGAATGCGCTTGGTCACCACCGCCACCGCTTCGATAAAGCCACGCTTGCTACTGACCCGGACCTTGTCGCCGGCAACGATGCCTTTCTCCTTGGCCAGCACTTCACCGATCTCGACGAACTGCTCGGGCTGGGCAATCGCATTGAGCTTGCAGTGCTTGCTCCAGAAGTGAAAATGCTCGGTCAGCCGGTAACTGGTGGCGGCATACGGGTAATCTTTGGCCACGCCGAGGGTGTCCCACACAGAATCAAAGATCCGCGCCGCCGGGTTGCTGGTGGCTTTCTTGTTGGTCGGATGCAGCGGGTTGATGCCGATCGGGGTTTCGAACGGCTCGTAGTGCTCGGGGAATGGTCCTTCGTTCATCTTGTCCACGGCGAAGAACCGCGCGACGCCTTCGGGGTTCATGATGAACGGGTTCATCCCGGCGTCCGGGGCCGAATCGACCTTGAAGTCCGGCACATCAGTGCCGGCCCAAGCCTTGCCGTTCCACCACACCAGGCGTTTTTTCTCGTCCCACGGCTTGCCTTGGGTGTCGGCCGAGGCGCGGTTGTAGAGAATCCGCCGATTGGCCGGCCAGGCCCAGGCCCAGCCCAGGTGTTGCTTCATACCGTACGGATCGCTGTTGTCACGCCGGGCCATCTGGTTGCCCATTTCGGTCCAGCTGCCGCAGAAAATCCAGCAGCCTGACGCGGTACTGCCGTCGTCCTTGAGCTGGGCGAAACCGGCCAGTTGCGCGTTGCCCTTGATCGCCGCGCCGGTGGCATCAGTGAAATCCGTGGTGGCGACGCCGTTGATTTCCCTGGCCAGTTCTTCCGGCGAAGGCTCGTCAGGGATTTTGTACGGCCAGGACAACTTCAGGATCGGGTCGGGATACGCCCCGCCATCGGCCTGATAACGCTTGCGCAAACGCAGGAACAACTCACCCATGATCTTGATATCGGTCAGCGCTTCCCCCGGTCCGTCGGCACCTTTCCAGTGCCATTGCAGCCAGCGGCTGCTGTTGACCAGCGAGCCGTCTTCTTCGGCGAAACAGGTGGTGGGCAGGCGAATGACTTCGGTCTGGATGTTGGCGCTGGTCACGTCGTTGTACGGCCCGACGTTTTTCCAGAACTCCGAAGTCTCCGTGGACAGCGGGTCCATCACCACCATCCATTTCAGCTTGGCCAATGCCGCCATCACGCGGTTTTTGTCCGGCAACGCGACAATCGGGTTGAAGCCCTGGCACATGTAGCCGTTGACCTTGCCCTGGCCCATCAGGTCGAACATTTTCAGGATGTCGTAGTTGGGGATGTCGAGTTTCGGCAGGTAGTCGTAGGCCCAGTGGTTCTCGGCGGTGGCGTTGTTGCCGTACCAGGACTTCATCAGGCTGACGTGGAACTTGCTGTAGTTCTGCCAGTAAGACAGTTGCCCCGGCCGCAAGGGTTTTTGCGTGCGTTTAGTGATGTAGGCGTCGTAATCCTGCTCGGCATCCAGGCCCAGCGTCAGGTAACCGGGCAGCGAGTTGGAGAGCAAACCGAGGTCGGTCAGACCCTGGATGTTCGAGTGTCCACGCAAGGCGTTGACCCCACCGCCGGGCATGCCGACGTTGCCCAGCAACAGTTGCACCATCGCCGCGCTGCGGATGATTTGCGAACCGATGGAATGCTGGGTCCAGCCCAAGGCGTAGAGAATCGTCATGGTCTTGCCCGGTTGCGAGCAAGTGGCGATTTCTTCCCAGATTTTCTTGATTGCCTCCACCGGCATGCCGCAGATCTGGCTAGCCAGGTCGATGTTGTAGCGGCTGTAGTGGGTTTTCATCAATTGATAGACGCAGTGCGGGTCTTGCAACGTCGGGTCGACCTTGGCAAAGCCGTCCTCGCCGATTTCATAGCCCCAGCCGGACTTGTCGGTGTACAGACGCTTGGCCACGTCATAGCCGCTGAAGATCCCGTCTTCGAAGCCGTACCCGGCTTTGACGATGAACGATACGTCGGTGTAATTGCGTACGTACTCGTGCTGGATCTTGTCTTCGGTCAGCAGGTAATTGATCAACCCACCCATGAAGGCAATGTCGGTGCCGGTACGGATCGGCGCGTAATAGTCGGCCACGGAGGCGGTGCGGGTAAATCGCGGATCGACCACGATCAGCCGTGCCTTGTTGTGCGCCTTGGCTTCGGTCACCCATTTGAAACCGCAGGGGTGCGCTTCTGCTGCGTTGCCGCCCATCACCAGGATCAGGTTCGCGTTGGCGATATCGGTCCAGGTATTGGTCATGGCACCACGGCCGTACGTCGGGGCAAGACTTGCCACCGTCGGACCGTGTCAGACACGCGCCTGGTTATCGAACCCCAGCATGCCGAGACTGCGAATCACCTTGTGGGTGATGTAGCCCGCTTCGTTGGACGCCGCCGATGCCGCGAGGAACCCGGTGGTCAGCCAGCGATTTACCGTTTGGCCCTGATCATTTTTCTCGATGAAATTGGCGTCGCGGTCGGCTTTCATCAGGTCGGCCACGCGGTCCAGCGCTTCATCCCAGGAAATCCGCGTCCATTCGGTGCTGCCCGGCTTGCGCACTTGCGGGTACTGCAAGCGGCTGGGGCTGTGAATGAAGTCCAGCAGGCCCGCGCCTTTCGGGCACAGGGTGCCGCGGTTGACCGGGTGATCGGCGTCGCCTTCGATGTGGATGATGCTTTGGCTGACGTTTTTCGCCTGGTCGCCCTGGCTGTACATGATCAAGCCGCATCCCACCGAGCAGTACGGGCAGGTGTTGCGGGTTTCATGGGTGTGGGCGAGTTTGAAATGACGCACTTGCTCGGCAAAGGCAGGCGCCGGGAGCATGCCCAGCGCGCCGAGGCTCGAGCCCGCAAGGCCGATACCGGCGACCTTGAAGAACTGACGACGGTTGAGGTCCATCGTGCACTCCTTTCTTCTGGACAAATACATTTCAAACTCTAGGCCAGTGAAACGGTGGCCCAGATGAAAACCGACCGTCGGCACAACCCCGATCGAAATGTGGGAGCGGGCTTGCTCGCGAAAGCGGTGGGTCAGTCAATGAGGATGTTGAATGTGCCGCCGCCTTCGCGAGCAAGCCCGCTCCCACAGGGAATGGGGTTCTGATTATTTTTGTGAGGTGTCACCAGAGATGAACGTTGGGGCTTATCATGCCGCCATGATTAACCTCCACCCTTTATGAGACTGAGCATGACCTTCGATTTCGATCAGGTGTTCGACCGCCACGCAACCGGCAGTACCAAATGGAGCCGTTACCCGGCCGACGTGTTGCCGATGTGGGTCGCAGACATGGATTTCGCCGCGCCGCCGGTGATTATCCAGGCCCTGCAAAAACGCCTGGAACACCCGTTGCTCGGCTACAGCGTGGCCCCGGACAACCTGCGCGACGCGATCGTCGCCGACCTCTGGAACAAGTTCGCTTGGCGCGTCCTGCCTCAGGAGCTGGTATTTCTGCCTGGGGTGGAATCGGGTTTCAACATGGCGCTGAATGCGCTGGTCGAGCCACAGCAGAACGTCGTGGTGCAAACGCCCAATTACCCGCCACTGCGGCATGCGCCGGGGCATTGGGGCTTGAACAAGGTTGAACTGGAATTTGTCGCCCAGACAGACGGTTCCTACGCCACGCCGCTCGATGCGTTGCGTGAATCCCTGAGCGGTGGCGGCGCACTGCTGTTGAGCAACCCGCACAACCCGCTGGGCAAAGTGTTCCCGCGCGAAGAACTGCAAGCCGTGGCCGATATTTGCCTGGAACAGGACGCCTGGATCATCTCCGACGAGATCCATGCCGAGCTGTGTTACGACGGTCGCGTACACGTTCCTACGGCGTCGCTGAGCCCGCAGATCGCCAAACGCACCATCACCCTGATGTCGGCGAGTAAGGCTTACAACATCGCCGGATTGAAGACGTCATTCATGATCATTCAGGACCCGGCACTGCTGTCGCGGGTCAACCACGCCCGTTGCGGTCTGGTGGACAGCGTCAATCCACTGGGACTGGAAGCCACCCGCGTTGCCTACACCGAGGGCGGTCCGTGGCTTGCCGAGCTGATGACGTACCTGCACGGCAACCGTGACTATCTGGTGAACGCGGTTCGCACCCGACTACCCGGCGTGACCATCAACGTGCCACAAGGCACTTACCTGGCCTGGCTCGATTGCTCGGCGCTGGGGCTGGACGATCCGCAGCAGTTCTTCCTTGAGCAAGCCAAGGTCGGCTTGAGTGCGGGCCTGGATTTTGGTGATCACAGTAAACAGTTCGTGCGCCTGAACTTCGGCTGCCCGCGGGCGCTGCTCGAAGAAGGGATTGCGCGGATGGAGCGCAGTTTGCGCAACCGTTAAAAACCAAAAGATCACAACCTTCGGCAGCTCCGAGATTGGAATAGCGTTTTCCCTGTAGGAGCTGCCGAAGGCTGCGATCTTTTGATCTTGCATCATCTGAAACCCGACCGAACTGCGCTATAGCGTGACAGGTGGCAAACCGATTCTTTAAATGGAACCCGCCACCGACTCCAGAACTCAACACTTTATAGGCCTGCCCCTGGTGGGCCTTTGATATCTGGAGGTCCTCATGTCTGCGCCTATTATCAAACTGTTTACCCAACCCAATTACGCCTGGACGGATATTCGTCACGAGGAGGAAGCCCATCCACGCCACTACCTAGCGCATCTGGTGCTGCTCGCACTGATCCCCGTCGTGTGCCTGTTTATTGGGACCACCTATGTCGGCTGGAGCCTGGCCGAGAACGAAATCGTGAAACTCAGCCCCCGCAGCGCGCTGCAACTCTGTGGGTTGCTGTACCTGACCATCCTCGCCGGTGTGGCGCTGATGGGGCTGTTTATCCGCTGGATGTCCCGCACCTTCGACGCCCGACCCACCGTGAATCAGTGCATCGGCTTTGTGGCCTACACCGCGACGCCTTTTTTTATCGCCGGTTTTGCCGGGCTGTACCCGAACCTGTGGCTGGCGGTGCTGGTAATGGCAGCCGCTTGTGCCTACGCGACATTCCTGTTGTTTGTCGGCCTGCCGACCTTCATGCACGAGCGCAAGGAACAGGGCCTGCTGTACGCCGCCAGTGTCTGGGGTGTCGGCCTGCTGGTGTTGGTGACCATTCTGGTGGAAATGATTGTGCTGTGGACCAACGTCCTGGCACCTGAATACCTGCGCGCGATTGTCGGTTGAGCCTTTCAATGTACTCATCCAGCGAGCGTCCGGCATGAGCTTCACTGTATGGGTAGCGGTGTTGGGTGCGGTGCTGCTGACGCTGGCGCTGACCTCGTCGTTTTTGCGCTGGATGCCGGTGACCACCTCGGCAGTCTGTCTGGCGCTGGGGGTGGCCATCGGTCCGGCAGGCATGGGCTTGCTCAAGCTGGACATCAAGGATGCAGCAAACTGGATGGAGCACCTGACGGAAGTCGCGGTGCTCTTTTCGCTGTTTGTCTGCGGGTTGAAGTTGCGTCTGCCGCTCAGGGATCGCAAGTGGCGGGTTGCGTTCGGGCTTGCGGGCCCTGTGATGCTGTTGAGCATTACCGGCGTGTGTCTGTTGCTGCATTACGGCTTTGGCCTGGCGTGGGGGCCATCCATGCTGATCGGCGCGATCCTGGCGCCGACTGATCCGGTATTAGCGGCGCTGGTGCAGGTCAACGATGCCAAGGATTACGATTCGGTGCGTTTCGGGCTCTCTGGCGAGGCCGGCCTGAACGACGGGGTCGCGTTTCCTTTCGTCATCCTCGGTTTGTTGGTTTTGCAACAGAGCGGCAACTCCAGCGCCTGGCTCGATGACTGGGCCTTGAAGAGTCTGCTGTGGGCCGTTCCCGCCGGTTTGCTGACCGGTTACTGGATGGGCCACGGCATCGGTCGCGCGACGTTGTCGATGCGTATCCGTAATGCCGACAGCACCTTCTCCCCCAATGATTACCTGACCCTGGCGCTGATCGCCCTGGCCTATGTTGCGGCCGAATCAATTCACGGCTACGGCTTTTTGTCGGTGTTCGCCGCAGGTCTGGGGCTGCGCCAGGCCGAGGTCAAATCCACTGGCGACACCCAGACCCCGGCCGAACATCTGGTGCAGCCGGTGGTCGGTCATCAGAACGTCGAGCCCGAGGCGGCGGTGCATGGCGACGTCGACAACCTGGAAGACACCCAGGTCGCGGCTGGCATCATGATGGGCGACATGCTGTCCTTCGGTAGCCTGGTGGAACGGGCCATGGAAGTGTTTCTAGTGACCTTGCTCGGGGTGGTGCTGGTGGCGCACTGGGACTGGCGGGGGCTGGTGATCGCGGCGGTGCTGTTCTGCGTAATTCGGCCTTTGAGCGTGTGGCTCATCCCTTGGGGGCGATTGCTTGACGGGCGGCAACGCGCCTTGATCGGCTGGTTCGGGATTCGCGGTATCGGCAGTTTTTACTACCTGTTCTACGCCTTGAACCACGATCTGCCTCCGTCCGTGGCGACCTTATGTACTGACCTGACGCTGTCAGTGGTGGCATTGAGCATTCTGATCCATGGCGTCAGCACTCAGCCGATGCTGGCGTGGTACGAGCGAAAAAACCATCCAGAAACCTGATTGATTTTTACGATAGCAACCTATGCACCCATCCATTTTACAGCCTGAAAATAATGAAATTCCTAAGGGGGCATGCAGTCACAACAGTATCCAGCCCTTGTGGCTACTCCAAAAAAAGAGGTGAACGCTATGCAGTACTACTCGGCTCCGGTCCACCCACAAGCATGCCGCGACTTCGCACTCGAATGTAATCGTCAATTGTTCGAGGACGCGCATCAGTTGAGCCGGGAGGCCTTTGAACTGCTGGAGAAAGCCGAGCTGGATGCCGAGTTGTTCACCGAATACCAGGCCCTGCGTCTGAAGGTTGATATGAAATTTCAGGAGGCGATCGATCACCTGCGGTTGATCGAAGAAGAGTTCCCATCGCCGGAGACCCTGGCGTTGCTGCGCTCGAAATCTGCTGGCGAGGGTTTTGATTCACGAGCTTGAGCCTTAAAAAAAGATCGCCGTCTTCTGCTGGAAAAGCCGAAGGCGGCGATCTTTTTTTGCGCCGCGATTTGCACTGAGCAACACCGTCAATTCATGCACCTTGCATGGCAAAAATCCCTTACAGACAAATTAACCTATTGTTTTTTATTGGATTTTATCCTGAATGAAATCAGGCACAGGAAATGCTCTTGCACTGTAAGCGACTGACGGCAACCCGATCGTCTGCGCTGCCCAGTGATTAAACCAAGAGGTTCGACCATGAACGCCATTGACCTGTTGAAAGCCGACCACGAACGCGTAAAAGGCATCCTCGGCCAGTTGAGTGAGTCCACAGAGCGCGCCGTCAAAAAACGCACGGAGTTGATCGCCAAACTGGAAATGGAGATCGCCATCCATACCCGTCTGGAAGAGGAAGTGCTCTACCCCGCCTACAAGAAGGCCGGTGGCAAAGAACAGGAAATCATGTACTACGAAGCCAAGGAAGAACACCGGACCGTAGACTCCCTGGTATTGCCGGACCTGAAAACCACCGACCCTTCGACCCCCGAGTTCTCGGGCCGGGTGAAAGTGGTCAAGGAACTGTTGGAGCACCACATCGAGGAAGAAGAAACCGAGATGTTCCCGCAGGCCAAGAAGCTGCTGGGTAAAGCCACGCTCGATGAGTTGGGGCAGCAGATGGAAATGCTCAAGGTCCAGTACAAGAAAGAAATGACGGCGGCCAATCTGGCGGCTTGATGCTTGCAGCACTCAACCATGGCAAGGGAGATCGCTGTGGTGAAGGGGCTTGCTGTGGCGAGGGAGCTTGCTCCCGTTGGACTGCGCAGCAGTCCCTTCTGTTAGGGCCGCTTCGCAGCCCAGCGGGAGCAAGCTCCCTCGCCACAAAAACCTTCCCCACCAATATTTATCTCAACCCCCAGGATTAGTGACCTGGATGTAGAACGAGTAACTGCCCAGCAGCATCCAGAACGTCGCAAAGATCCACGGCGTGCGCACGGAGAACAACAGCGATTTGCGATAGCCCTTGTGGCTCGATTCTGTTTCAGCGAACAGCGGCGACTCATCGTAAGCCAGCCCCATCAACGGTTCGCTGCTCAGCAACTGGCTTTGCTTGAAGTGCCAGTGATCGATGATGTCATACGCCGCACGAATCCCCGGCCAGGCATTCAACGAACTGAGTACCCCCAGCAATGCCAGAAAGGGTGGCACCACCAGAGTAAACAACTTGCCCCATTCCGGATTGAGATTGGACATGCAGGACGCGAAGGCAATCACCAAGAACGATTGCGCTGCCAGATAGGCGTCGGTGCGGTTGGCCAGGATGCTGGTTTCGTACTGGATCTCCCGGCGATAGAAGTCCAGGCGTTCCTTGGGCGAACCGAACATCTTGGCGTTGTGTTCGGTCAGGGCTTCTTCAGCATTGGTTTCGGTCAGGATTCTTGGCACGGCGCTTACACACAGAGTGGAAAGCGTTTAGAAGAAGCCTGCGCAGGCAAAGTTCAGCCGGATTGTCTCAGGCTGACCCCCGATCACTTCATCGCCTGGGAGATGATCTCCACCAGATTCAGTTGGGTAAAGGGTTTGGACAAGCGCGGAAGTTCAGTGACGAAACCTTCCAGGCGCTCGGCGTAACCGGTGGCCAGAACGATCGGCAGGTTTGGCTTCAAATTCCGGATCGCCTGCGCCAGTTGCGCGCCATTCATGTGCGGCATGGCCATGTCGGTGATGACCAGGTCGATGGCCTGGCCGCTTTCGAACGCTTCCAGGGCCTGCGCACCGGATGCCGCACTGATAACCCGATGCCCCAGGTCCTCGAGCAGCAGGCTGGTACTGGTCAGCACCAGACTGTCGTCATCCACCACCAGCACGCTGAGCCCCGGTATCGGGGATATATCCGGCATCTCGATAGCCGGTTTGGCCACTGCGCCGGGTGTGGCGACGGGCAACCAGAGTTCGGCCGTCGTGCCGACGTCCTTCTGGCTTTTGAGAATGAAACATCCGCCCAGTTGCGCGATAAAGCCGTGAACCATCGACAACCCCAGCCCGGTGCCTTTGCCCACTCCTTTGGTGGTGAAGAAAGGATCCGTCGCCGACGCCAGCGTGGCCTGGTCCATGCCTTCCCCGGTATCGGTGATACTCAGGCAAACATACCGACCGACCGGCAAGGATGACCGGGCCGGATCGCTGACCGTCTCGCTCCTGGCATTGATTACAATCTTTCCGCCGTTGGGCATGGCATCGCGGGCGTTGGTCGCCAGATTCAGCACGGCCAGTTCGAGTTGATTAACGTCGGCCGACGCAAGTTCGAGGTCAGGGGCGAAGCGGGTTTCGAGATTCACTGAAGGCCCCAAAGAGCTACGCAACAGCCCGGTGATGCCTTGAATCAGGGCCGGGATCTCGACGGATTCGGTCTTGAGTTCCTGACGCCTGGCGAATGCCAGCATACGCTGGGTCAGGGAAACACCGCGCAAGGCACCCTGGGTGGCGTTGTCCAGCAAGCGCACGATTTTCGGATCGTCCGACACGCGTTTGCGCACGATCTCAAGGTTGCCGAGGATCACCGTCAACAGGTTATTGAAGTCATGGGCAATCCCGCCGCTGAGCTGACCGATGGCCTGCATCTTTTGCGCCTGGAACAGTGCTTCACGGGTTTGCTCAAGGGCCTGCTGTGCTCTTGTCACTTCGGTGATATCGCGGGTGATCTTGGCGAAACCAAGCAGCGTCCCCGTCTCCCCCCAGATCGGGTCCACCACGACATGGGCCAGAAACTGAGTCCCGTCCTTGCGCAGGCGCCAGGCTTTGTTTTCGAATCGACCTTCGCGCGCAGCAGTGTCCAGTGCCCGTTGCGGTTCGCCGGCCTCACGGTCTGCCGGGGTGTAAAACATCGAAAAATGCTTGCCGATGACTTCTTCGGGCCGGTAACCCTTGATGCGCTGGGCGCCAAGGTTCCAGTTAGTCAGGTGACCGTCCGGGGAGAGCATGTAGATGGCGTAGTCGGTGACACTCTGAACCAGCAAACGAAACTGTTGCTCGCTCTGCTTGAGGGTTTCTTCGGCCATTTTGCGGTCGGTCAGGTCCCGGGTGATCTTGGCGAACCCCAGTAACGTGCCCGACGTGTCGATAATCGGGTCGATCACCACATGGGACCAGAACAGCGTCCCGTCCTTGCGCACCCGCCAGCCTTCGCCCTCGAAACGACCTTCCGTCCTTGCCGTATCCAGCGCACGCTGGGGCAAACCGGCCAGACGATCGGCTTCGGTATAGAAGCGCGAGAAATGCTGGCCGAGAATCTCCGCCTCTTCATAACCCTTGAAACGTCGGGCGCCGGCGTTCCAGCTGGTGATGATGCCATCGGGGTCGATCATGTAGATCGCGTAATCCACCACGGAATCGATCAGCTGACGAAAACGGCTGTCCTCGATAGCCCTAGTTTTGGTCCGATCACCGCTCATTGATCATTCTCGACATTTTGATTTTTGCAGTATGCGACAAACCAAAGGATAGGACAGCCGTAATAACCCGACCTTGGAATGTTGTAGTGGAGTGGCGGTTACAGAACACCTATTCTCGATGCAACCTGCCACTTGCGGCCAAGGAAACTGTCCTCAATGATTCTGATCCTGTTGCCGACCCGAGATTACGATCCGACTGAAAGCAGCGTGCCCTGGCAGGCCATGCGCCAGGCCGGGATCGAGGTGCGTTTCGCAACGCCCGAAGGGACACCCGCCTACGCCGACCCGCGTTTGGTGGACAGCGGTTTCGGCCTGCTGAACCCGCTCCTGATGACGCGCAAACCTGACCTCGCCAGCTACGCTCGAATGATTGAGGACGAAGCGTTTCGCCAGCCATTGGCCTACGCCGATGTCGACCCGGCACAATTCAGCGGGCTGCTGATTCCCGGCGGTCACGCCCAAGGCATGCGCAGCCTGCTGGAGTCCGGCCAGGCCCGACGCATTGCCCGGCACTTTTTCAAGACCGACAAACCGGTGGCCGCGGTTTGCCATGGCGTGCTGTTGCTGGCCCGTACCCTTGACCCTGACACCGGGCGCCCGGTCATCGATGGGTACAAAGTCACGGCCCTGGTGGCCAGCACCATGGAACTGCCAGCCTGGATCATCACCGCACTGTGGCTGGGACGCTATTACCGGACTTACCGGCAAACCGTCGAAGCCGAAGTGCGCGCAGCCCTGGGCAAACCTGCGGATTTCCAGCGCGGTCCGTGGGTGTCCACACGCGATTCGGCGGACAAGCCACAACACGGCTTCGTGGTCCGTGACAGGCAGTTGCTCACCGCGCGCTGGCCGGGAGACTGTCATCGTTTTGCAAGTGAATGGGTGCAAATGCTGAGCGAACAGACCACCAGCGCGGCAGCAATTGCTTGACCTTGCTGTCGCCAAACCGGTCATCGATCAGCATCACTACGCCCTGATCCTGCTGGGTGCGGATCACCCGTCCGGCGGCCTGCACCACTTTCTGCACGCCGGGATAGAGGTAGGTGTAGTCATAACCGGCGCCGAAAATCGCCGCCATGCGGTGTTTCATTTGTTCGTTGACCGGGTTCAGTTGTGCCAGCCCCAGGGTGGCAATGAAGGCGCCGATCAGCCGCGCACCGGGCAAGTCGATGCCTTCGCCAAACGCCCCACCGAGCACCGCGAAGCCAACGCCTTGGCTGTGTGCGGTGAATTGGTCGAGGAAGTCCTGGCGCTGACGCTCGGCCATGCCCCGCGATTGCGACCACAAGGTGATGTGCGGATGCCGCTCGGCCAGCAACTGCGCCACTTGCTGCAGATAATCGAAGCTGCTGAAAAACGCCAGGTAGTTGCCGGGACGCTCGGTGAATTGTCGGGCGATCAGTTCGACAATCGGCTCAAGGGAGGCCTGACGGTGAACGAACCGGGTCGAGATCTGGCTGACAATGCTGACCTGCAACTGATCCGCGTGAAACGGCGACTCCACATCGATCCATACGGTGTTCGCCGGGGTGCCCAGCAGGTCGGCGTAATAATGCCGAGGGCTCAGGGTCGCGGAGAACAACACGGTACTGCGCGCCGCTGTCAGGCGTGGGCGGATGAACCCGGCGGGCACCACATTGCGCAGGCACAGCTGCGACAGGTTGCGTTTGCGCTCAAGGTCGCGCTTGCTGATGTCGAACAGGAACTGCTCATCGAACAGCTCCGCCACCCGGCCAAACTGCAAGATGTCGAAGTAGAAATTCTGTAAGGCGCTGTCCAGTCCTTGGGGATGATCGTTGAGGTAGTCGCCGATGCTCGCGCTGCACGATGACAAGGCCTGGAGAAGTTTTTCCGGGGCCTTGTCGTAAGCCTGATAGGCGCCGAGCTGCAAGTCATGCAAGGCACTCCATTCACGATTGACCCGCTGCAAGGATTTCTTCAGCGGTTCCGGCGCGGTTTTGCGCACGGCGTTAAGGGTCGCCTGATCGAGGCTGGCGCTGTACATCTGCCGACCGCGCTCCACCAGGTTGTGGGCTTCATCCACCAACACCGCGACCCGCCAGTTGTTGGCCTGGGCCAGGCCGAATAGCAAGGCGCTGAAATCGAAATAGTAGTTGTAGTCGGCGACCACCACGTCCGCCCAGCGGGCCATTTCCTGGCTCAAGTAATACGGGCAAACGTTGTGTTCCAGCGCCACTTCACGCAACGCGCTCTGGTTCAACAGGCTCACCTGACTGGCAGCCTGACGCGCGGCGGGCAAACGATCGTAGAAGCCTTGGGCCAACGGACAGGATTCGCCGTGGCAAGCCTTGTCCGGGTGCTCACAGGCCTTGTCCCGGGCGATCATCTCCAGAATGCGCAACGGCGGTGCATCCGCGCTATCGAGGATCACCTGCGTCGCGTCCAGCGCCAGTTTGCGTCCCGGGGTTTTCGCCGTGAGGAAGAACACCTTGTCCAGTTGCTGCGGCGCCAACGCCTTGAGCATCGGGAACAACGTGCCGACGGTCTTGCCGATCCCAGTGGGCGCTTGCGCCATCAGGCAGCGGCCAGTGCTGACGGCTTTGAACACCGATTCGGCCAGGTGCCGTTGCCCCGGACGAAACCCGGCATGGGGAAACTTCAATACTTGAGCCGCTTGGTTGCGGGCGTCGCGGTGGACCATTTCCTGCTCGGCCCACTGCAGGAATAACTGGCAATGGTGTTCGAAGAACGCCTCCAGTTCAGCGGCACTGAAAGCCTCGACCAGACAGGTTTCCTTTTCGCTGACGATGTCGAAATACACCAGCGCCAGGTTGATCTGTGCCAGTTGCAGCTTCTGGCACATCAGCCAGCCGTAGACCTTGGCCTGGGCCCAATGCAACTGGCGATGGTTGGCCGGTTGTTTGCTCAGATCGCCACGGTAGGTTTTGACTTCTTCCAGGCAGTTTTGCGCCGGGTCGTAGCCGTCCGCCCTGCCCCTGACGTTCAGCGTTTGATACAGCCCCTCCAGCGCCACTTCGCTCTGATAGCTGTCGCTGCGGCGTGACGCGACCGTGCGATGGCCGACTATGCCTTCCAGCGCAGTGGGCGATGGCGTGAAGCGCAGGTCCAGGTCACCGACCTTGGCGGTGAACTCACACAACGCCCGCACCGCAATGCTATAGCTCAAGCGCTCTGCTCCGCCCATTGCACGTAGCAGACGGCAATCGGCATCTGGTGTTCGTGGCAGAACTCCAGCCAGCGCAGTTGATTGTCTTGCAGGCGATCGCCGGGGCCTTTGACTTCAATCATGCGGTAGGTCTTGTCCTGCGGCCAGAACTGGATCAGGTCCGGCATGCCGGCACGATTGGCCTTGATGTCGAGCAACAGCCGGGTGAACCAGTGCTTGAGGTGCTCGGCCGGCAGGCAGTCCAGCGCCTGATCAAGCAGTTCCTCAGTCAGCGCGCCCCAGAACACGAACGGCGACTGCACACCCCATTTGGCCGCGTAACGCTCGCGGATGGTCTGGCGATAATGTCCGTCATCCAGCTCGGCGAGGCAGCCCCGGAACAATTCGGCGCGGCGATCGTGAAAGTCTTCATTGAGCAAATCCACCGGCCCACGCTGGAACGGGTGGAAAAACGCCCCCGGCAACGGTGCGAAGATCGCCGGCCAGCAGAGCAAACCGAACAAGGAGTTGATCAGGCTGTTCTCGACGTAATGCACCGGCGCCGCGTCTTCGGCCAGGTGCGCCTGCACGTAATACTCCACCGACAGCGCCAGATCGGTGCGGGGTAGTTGCAGGTCCAGACGCTGCATGGCCCGAGGGGCCGCGCGTTTCATCGGTGGCCCGCCCAATTTGCGCCGCAGCCGTGGCAGTACTCGCAACAACTTCTGCTGTTCGGTGGCGCTTTCCGGCGACTGCTCGGCGATAGTCGCCAGCTCCAGCGCCAGCGCGTATTCAGCGCAACGCTCCAACACCCGGATCAGCCGCAAACGCGCGCCAGGATAAGCGCATTCACGGTAGATGCTCAGGGCATTGGGAAAATCCGCGATGCGTTCGCAGTGCTGACCGATCTGGAACAACAACTTGCCCCGACGGCGTTGCAGCCAGGGATTGATCAGGACCAATGCGTTGATCTGCTCAACAACGGCCGCCACCGCTTCACCAGTTTCGAATCGCTGCTGACACTCGTGCAGGAACACGCAGGCGTCCACGTCCTCGCGACTACGCAAACCTCGGGATTCGGCGCAGAACTCGACTTTTTCATAGGTGAAGATGCCAAGGTCTGCCAGCACGAACTCCGACCAGTCCTGGTAAAGGTTGCCGAAGAACATCAAGCGCAACCGGTCGCACAGGCCCATGATGGTCAGGCTGAACAAGCGGTCATCCAGCGACGGGCACCACTGTTGGAAGCTGCGGGGGTCGGGAAACTGCTCGCTCAGCAGCGGCAGCCAATCGGTCTTCTTGCCTTTGGGCTGCTCGATGGCATGGCCCAGGCATTGAAGGATCTCGGCCTTGAGCAATGCGTCGAACACGTCCTCTATGAAAAGTGGCGACTGCTCATCGATCCAGCCCAGTTCCAGCAGCGGGCCGGCAGCGCTGGCGATATCGCCGATCTCGACGTAATGCAGCTTGCCAGCCCTGAAATGCAGGCCCTTGCGCATCACCATCCGCACCAGCAATGCCCGGGACTCGCGAGGCAGCCGGTTGAATTCGCCAATGAAATGCTGCTCTTCCGGGCTCAATACGTCGGCATAACGCTGCTCAAGCCAATCAAGCACTTGCATGAAGTTGTTCAGGTAATAGAACGGATCGTCGAGCGGGTTTGCAGTCACAGGAAATAAGGGCCATGGCGAGCGAGTACTGGTTATGCGTACAGATACCAGCTACGCCCTGTTCGGGCAAACGGAAAAAGATAGGCGGCGACACTAATCGGGCATTTTTCGGGTAGTGATCGAACTTTCTACCGATCCATGGCACCAAACGCCATAGAGCACAGTGCTGACTGAAGCTGTCACACTGATTTTTTCAGCATCATGAGAGGTATGTATGAATATCAAGACCCTGGGCCTGCCCCTGGCCGTAGCAGCCTTTCTGGCTCTGGCCGGTTGCTCGACGCCGACGGTGGTGACCCTGCAGAACGGCACCCAGTATTTGACCAAGGACATGCCGAAAACCAAGACCAAGGATGGTTTTTATGAATTCGAAGATATTTCCGGGGCGAAAGTGAAGGTCAATGCCAATGATGTGGCGACGGTCCGCAAGGAGGACTGAAGACCGCATTATCGTTCTTCGCGGGCAAGCCTCGCTCCCACAATGGATCGCGGTCTAATGTGGGAGCGAGCCTGCTCGCGAAAGGGCCATTACAAACGCTGCAAAACTACGGCATCCCCGGAACGCTGGTATCGCAGACGACATAGCGGTCACCACGCTTGATCATCTCCGCCCGCAGCTTCTGGCAACGGTCGTATTCCTGTTGTACTGAATTATCGATGCTGATGTTACCGGTCACTTCCGGCTTTTTCCCGTCACCGATGCGGATCGTGGCCCAGGGCTGTTCCGGCTGGACATGAAAGAGGCTTTTCTCTTCGAGGGGTTCTTTGGTTTCAATCGCTGCCGGTTTCGGCAACTCATCAGGTGTCATGCCATAACGGCTCAAAATCGAGTTGTGCGGCAATTCTGCAGCGGCGCTCGCCGATAACACGGCCAAGGCCAACCCCAAGACAACCCTCTTGCTGTTACTCACGTTGCTGAATCTCCTGTACTCAATGGCGGCATGCCGCTGTGCGTTTCGACATAACGCACAAGTGGGCGGATGCTTTAGTGCCGGTTCCTGTTGGTGCAGGTGTTTGAGTCCAGGAATGACTTTCGAGTCACGGTGACAGGCAGGTTTACCGCGTTATCGTTCTTCGCGGGCAAGCCTCGCTCCTACAGGGGATCTGCGTCGTGCACAAACTGTGTGACCGACGCGATCCCTTGTAGGAGCGAGGCTTGCCCGCGAAGGGGCCCTATCAGGCGATCACAATCCCTGAGCCAGACAAACTCTCCAACCCAACCCCCACTAACGTCACCGAATCCCCGCCAAACGTCAGCACCGTGTCATGCCCGACTGCCGTGGCATGCGCCCGGTAATCATCGTTCGGCGCCACCCCTTGAACCCCGAGAAACACCAGTTTGTCGCTGGCCTGATAGCCCACCACTTTGTCCTGGCCAAACGCGCCGGTGAACAGGAAGGTATTGACCCCTCCCCCCGACTCCATCAGGTCATTGCCTGCGCCACCGACAAACACATCGTTGCCTTTGCCGCCGATCAAATGGTCATTGCCGTCCAGGCCAAACAACCAGTCACCGCTCGCATGTGCGGTCAACGTATCAGCCCCCGCACCGCCCTTCACCGTCGAGGCGTACTGGGTCAGGTTGTTGCCGACTTTCAGGCCGTCAGCCGTCACGCTGTGGGTCACGTCGTCCTTGAACACACCCCACAGGAACGCCGGTTCCTTGGTGATGATGTTGCCGATGTCGCGGGTGATGCTGATCCCGCCATTGGCATCCTTCACGTAGAGGTTGCCGACACCGTCATTGGCAAACACAAAGTTCTTCACTGACTGCTGCAAGTCCAGCACGTTGTTGCCCTTGCCGCCGAGCAGGATGTTGTAGCCGCCGCCGTCGCGGAAAGTGTCGTTGCCATCCCGGCCTTCGAGGTAATCGTTGCCCTGCCCGCCCTGGATCAGGTCGTTGCCGTCGCTGCCGATGATGAACGTACTGCCCTTGTGGGTTTCGGCGTTGCGGTTCAAATCCTGGACCCAGGTGTTGGCCTTCGCCGGGTCCGAAAGGTTGGCAACGATAATGGTCGAGTCTTTGCTGGTGAGGTCGTAGAACTTCGACTCGATCACCCGGTTCATGCCGTCGCCATAAGCGGTCGGCAAATGCGAAATCCAGGTCGGGACGTTAAGAATCGAAAACGGCAGCACGTTCCACGCCGTCGAGGCGTAATGATCGTTGAAGCTGACGATGTTGTCGGTCGTCGAGGCCTTGGCCGCATCGTGCACGCCCACGGACGCCAGGTTGAAAGTCGAGCCGTCGAGGGCCCGGAACACTGGGTCGTTTTCATAACCGACGTTCAGCACTTTATCGTTGCTGCTTTGAGTCGGTGAGGCATAAGCGATGTAGTTCGAGTCCTTGTAGAAGCCGCCCCACTTGTCATTGCTCAGGTCTGCCGCACTGTTGACTGCCAACCCGCCCAGGCTATGGCCGCTGAACAGCACGTCCTTGCCCGACAGCCCATTGGCACTGGCAAACGCCGCGACATTGCCGAGCAGTTTGCCGAAGGCCTCGCCGACGTAGTTCTTGGCGTAATCCTTGGGTCCCAATGCGGCCAGCAGGTCGTTGATCGCGTCGCCGATGGAGTCACCGATCAGGATTTCCCGCGGGCCGCTGGTGCCGCGGAAAGAAACTCCGATTTCCGTGAGATGACCCTGAGCGTCGTACTTGCCGAGAATCTCGACTTGCGCGCTGGTGAACCCGGCCTTCTCTCCGTAAAACGTTCCCCGTGCGTCGGTCTTGCCGTCATAGCCCAACTGCGAGGCTGTGATCGGCGTCCATCCAGCTTTTTGCACGGCTTGCAGCGCGAGTTTTTCGGAATCGGGGTTCCACGGAACACCAGGGATGACGCCTTGGGAATCAGTGCCCCCGATCAGCGCGGTGACCAACGTCGCCGGCAACCCGAGGCCGAAGCCATTGTGCTGATAACCGGCGGCAAAGCCGTTATCGAGGTTGTGATAGGAGTACAGCGTGATGGCCATGGCGTCGCTGAACAACGCCTTGGATTCTGCTGTGCTGAAGTTCTTGTAGTCATACACACCCATTGAAATTGCCTCTCTCTTTGTTGGAATTGTCAGAGATAGCTCACAACCAGGACGCCTCACTGACAAGGCGCCCCGGAGCATTCAGTGCATGCAGCTTTTGTTACGCGAAAGTGATGGTTGAAGCCGACAGGTTATCCAGCCCGACACCGACCAGGGTTACGGCAAAATCGCCAATCTTGAGCACCGTGTCATGGCCGGACTGGGTTGCATGTTGCTTGTAGTCATAGCCCTGCCCCGCACCCTGGACACCCAGGAACAGCAGTTTGTCGCTGCCCTGGTAGCCATTGATCGTGTCGAAACCAAAAGCACCGCTGAACAGAAACGTATTGTTGCCAGCGCCCGACGCATGCATCACGTCGTTGCCCGCGCCGCCAACGAAGGTGACGTGGCTTTTGTCGCTGCGCAGCAGGTCATCGCCGGCATTGCCGAACAACCAGTCGCCATCGACGGTGGCTGCCAGGGTGTTGCCGTAGGCATCGCCGTTGAGCGAGTGGTTGTAGTGAGTCAGCTCACTGCCGTTGAGTAGGCCGTTGGCGCTGACGCTGTAGGTGATCTCCTTGCTGGTCATGCCCCACCAGCCGCTCGACTCCTTGCTTACCAGCGCGCCAATGTCGCGGGTCAGGCTGATGCCGCCGTAGGCGTCGCGCACATACAGCGTGCCGTCGCCGTCGTTGGCAAAACTGAAGTTCTGCAACGGTTTTTGCAGCTCGAAGGTGTTGCTGCCCTTGCCGCCTAGCAGGATGTTGTAGCCCCCGTCATCGCGGAACCGGTCATTGCCGTCCCGGCCCTCGATGAAGTCATTGCCGGCACCGCCCTTGAGCAAATCATTGCTATCGGTGCCGATAATGAAGGTGCTGCCGGTGTGCGGCTCGCCGCTGCGGCCCAGGTCCTCGACCCAGGTTTTGCCCCGGGAATCGACCGCCAGATTGGAGACGATCAGCGTCGAATCCTTGCTGGTGAGGTCGTAGAACTTCGAGTCGATCACCCGGTTCAAACCGTCGGCATAGCCCAGCGAACCATGGGCCGACCAGCTCAGCGGGTTAAGGATGCTGAACGGCGTCAGGTTCTGCGCGGTGGACGCGTAGTGGTCATTGAAGTTGACGATATTGTTGGTCGCCGACGCCTGATAACCATCGTGCTTGCCCACCGATCCGCTGCTGAAGGTAGTGCCATCCAGCGCCCGAAACACCGGGTCGTTTTCGTAGCCGATGTTCAACACGTTGGTCGCGACGCTCTGGGTCGGCGAAGCGAAGGCCACGTAGTTGGCATCCTTGAAGAAACCGCCCCAGTTGCCGCCGCTCAACTCCGCCACGCTGTTGACTCCCAGGCCGCCGAGGCTGTGGCCGCTGATCAACACGTCCTTGGCGCTGACGCCATGGGCAATGGCAAACGCCGCAACGTCCTTGAGCAAGGTGTCGAACGCGTTTTTGGCGTAGTTCTTCGCGTAGTCAACCGGGCCGACTGCCGCCAGCAGGTTGTTCTTGATGTCGCCGAAGGTGTCGCTGTAGCCCAGGCCACCGGTGCCGCGAAACGCCACGCCGATGCCGATCAACTTGCCGGCCGCGTCATACTTGCCGAGCACTTCGGCTTCGGCGCTGGTGTACCCGTCCTTCTCGCCAAAGAACGAACCTTGCGCACTGACCTTGCCCTGATAACCCAGCGCCGTTGCGCCAATCGGCGCCCACCCGGTGGCGGGCAATGGCTGGCCCGTCGGCGTGTAGGCGTAAAGCGTCAGGGCGATGGCATCGCTGTACAACGCCTTGCCGGCCGTACTGCCGGCATTTTTGTAATCAAACAGTCCCATGTTTTTGCTTCCTTAGCGTTAAATCAGAACTGCCAGTCCAGGGTCAGGCCCACGCCGTGGTCCTTCTCGTTGGAACCCAGCAGTCCGTTGTAATCCAGGTTCAGGCGGGTCGCTTTGTTCAAGGCCAACCCGGCGCGCAGGCCGATCACGGCGGCATCGCGATCCATCGACACGCTCTGCACGTTGAACCCGGTGCTGCCGTTGGCGAACGCCAGGTGCTGATCGGTATCGACGCTGCTCAAGTTGTGCTGCCAGCCGAGGCTGCCAGACAGTTCGAGTTGTTTCTGGTCGGACAGCGCAATGGTTTTGCCCGCCCGCAGACCGAGGGTCGAGAGCACCGCGTCGCGATTGTCTTCACCGCTCTTGAGCGCGGCGGCATCACCCTTCTCGGTGAAGCTGTCGCTGTTCAAGTGCACGTAGGCCAGTTTGGCGAACGGTTCCAGGGCCAGGGGTTGCAGGTCCAAACGATAAGCCGCTTCGGTGAACACCTGCGCAGTGGTCGCATCGTGTTTGGTTTTCTGCTTGCCGCTGACATCGGCGAATTGCAGGTCACGTTTCGCATCAATGCGATGCCAGCTGTAGGCACCACCGACGCTCAGGCGCAGCGCATCGATTTCATGCCCCAGGTACGCACCCAAGTGGTAGCTGTCGACATCTGCCGACGAATGCGTGCCATCGCCCATGCTCAACGAGCTGTTGCTATAACCGGTAACGAAACCGAGACGGGTTTCTTCAGCAATCAAGCCATCGCCGCCCACCAGTAAGCCGCCGATTGAGCTGTTGGAACTGGCGTTGTCATTGCCGCCATCGCTCTTGCCCCAGGCGCCGAGGACTTTGACCCACAGATTGCTTTTGTCGTCGGTCGGCGCACCGGCGTCGAACAGATCACGTTCACGCAGACGATCGCTGACCGCGTCACGCAGGTAACGGCTGTCGTTGATCAGCATCGTGCCGATGGCCGGATGAATCTCGCCGGACAGTTGCTGGAATGCTTGCTGGGCGACGGCTGCGGTCGGCGACAACAGCAGGGTTTCGTACAGCGCATTGCCCGCACCCAATTGCTCGGCGGCAGCGGCCACCGCGCGTTGATTCGGGGTTTGGCCGACATCGCTGAAGGACGTTGCGTTACGCTCTACCGCCAGTTGAATACCGTTGGCCGAATAGTCGAGGGCGCCGCCGATAAACAAGTAGTTCGGCAACACTGCACCGAATTGGCCCTGGATGCCGCCCGCCGCTTGCAGGATGTTGTACTGATGGCCGAGCAGGGTTTGCGTCTCGGCGGTGGTCAGCAAGGTCGGGCTGTTTTCCAGAGACAGGCTGACGGTGGCGCCATCGATCACCGCCTTGCCACCCGCGACGATCTGGTCGCTGCTGGTGGGTGACAGTTCCACGGCGTAGGTCGAGCCTGGCTCGAAGACCACGTCGCCGGCCACTTGCAAGGTGCCGATGGAATTGCCAGGTGCCACGGTGCCGCCGCTTTTCGCGGTCAGGGCGCCGATGCGGCCGTTACCGCCGAGGATGCCACTGTCATTGACAGTGACCGCCGACTGCAGCGAACCATTGATCGCCAGTCGACCTTGATTGACCAGGGTCGGACCGGTGTAAGTGTTGGCACCAGTCATCACCAGCGTGCCGATGCCCTGCTTGGTCAGGCCGCCATGGCCAGAAATGTCGTTGCTCCAGGTGTCGAGCCCGCAGTGCACGTCGTTGCACACACGCTCGGTGGGTTTGCCGGCGTCGACAATCGCGCCGATGCCCGGCAGGTCCGCGACAAACTGGGTGGAACCGTAGGCGCCCTGGATGCGGAACTCTTCGGGGATGTCTTGCTCGGTGACGAACATCGCCGGGCCATTGATGCCTTTGCCCAGGTTGATCATGCCCCAGCCGTACAACGCGTCGACACCCGGCGCGCCGAGGTCGGTAGCAGTGGTCCGCAATACGCTGGCGACCTGTGCGCCGGTCATGTACGGGAAGCGTTCCATCAACACCGCCATGGAGCCGGCCACGTGAGGCGCCGCCATCGAGGTGCCGTTGTAGTTGGCGTAGCCGGTGCCGAGGTTATCGGCGCTGGTGCCGGTGATGATCGAGCTATAGATTTTGCTGCCCGGTGCCGACACGCAGTAACTCGCGGTGTAGCCGCAGCGCGATGAGAACACGCTGATGTTGTAGATATCGGCGCTTGTCAGGTCCGGGTTCTTTTGCAGTGCCGCCACAGTGATCCAGTTCGGCGCGATGTCCGGCACGAAATACGCCAGGCCCGCGATGGCATCCGGGTTGTTGAGGTTGTAGTCGTTACCGGCGGCGAAGATCGTGACGATGCCGCTGCGGGCCGCCGCGATGGCGCCGTCATAGGCGCCGCCCGGTTTAGTGCCGAGCAAGGGCTGGATTTCGTTGAACTGCAACTGCGCGTCTTGCACGGTGAAGTGCGGGTACGCCGGGTTTCGGCCACCGAGGTCGAAACGATCGGTAATACCAATGCCCCAGCTGTTGTTGATGATCCGCGCGCCGCTGGCGATCAGCGCATCCCAACCGGCCTTGTAGACCGCGCCGTCGTTGCCGCGAATGATCCCGTCCTCGGGGCCCGGGTCACCGTTGTCGGCACTGATGATCTGCGCGCCAAACGCCACGCCGTGCATCGGCCCGCCATCGCGGCTGCCGGCGGCAATCCCGCCGACGTGGGTGCCGTGGGCGCCGAGCTTGCCGTCGGAACCAACCGAGGGTGCGCCGTCATAGCGGAACGCATCCCCGGCTTTGACCGGGATGTAGGGGTCGGTGTATTCGCGGATGCCGCTGGTGACCAGGTTGATCACCTTGTTGGTGCCGGAGAATTCCGGGTGTTGGGCGTAGACCGGCTGGTCGAAGATCCCCAGTTTCACGCCTTTACCGGTGTAACCGGCGGCGTAGGCTTGTTGGGCATTGATCGCGCCCACGCCCCAATCGGCGTTGAATTCAGCGCTGCGCCAACTGTTGGGATCACCGAGTTTGCCGTTTTCCACGTAAGGCGCGGCGTGGGCGGTGCCCAGGCTGGCCAGGGCGCAGAGCACGGCGAAGTTGAGGGTTTTCAAAGCAAACTTGTTGTTGTTTACAACAGTCATCCAGCTACCTTCCTTAGTTGTGTTGCCAAAATCCGTATGGCCATGCGCCTGGTTTTACCTGTGGGAGCGGGCTTGCTCGCGAAGGCGGTTTTACATCCAACATCTTCGTTGGCTGACACACCGCCTTCGCGAGCAAGCCCGCTCCCACAGGGGGATCTATGCAGCCGGGTGATCCAGTCCGGCGCAGCCACTGTTTAATGTCTTAAAACTGCCAATTGAGGCTCAGCCCCACTCCGTGGCTTTTTTCGCGGCTGGCCAGTTGGCCGGTGTAATCGAGATTCAGTCGGATGTCGCGGCTCAGGGCCAGGCTGGCATGGGCGCCGACCAACGCGGCATCGCGCACCAGCGGCGAACTTTCCACCGAGAACGCTGTGCCGCCGCTGGCGAACGCCAAATGTTGTTCGGAATCGACGCTGCTCAAGTTGTGCTGCCAGCCGAGGCTGCCGCTCAGGTCCAGTTGCTGCTGGCCGGACAGGTTCACGGTTTTCAATGCCCGCAGGCCCAACGTGCCGAGCACTGCATCGCGGGTGTCGCCATGGCTTTTCAGCGCGGCGGCATCGCCTTTTTCGGTGAAGCCGTCGGTGTCGAGGTGCACGTAGGCCAGGTTGGCGAACGGTTCCAGCGCCACAGGTTGCAGGTTGAGGCGATACGCCGCTTCGCCGAACACCTGAGTCGTGGCCGCATCAACCTTGGCTTTCTGCTTGGCACTGACGTCGCCGTATTGCAGATCACGCTTCACATCCGCGCGATGCCAGCTGTAGGCACCGCCCGCGCTCAGGCGCCAGGCACCCAATTCGTGGCCGGCATACGCGCCCAGGTGATAGCTGTCGACCTGCGCCGAGGAATGCGTGCCCGAGCCCATGTTGACCGAGCTGTCGCTGTAACCGGCGACCAGGCCGATCCTGGTCTGCTCATCCACTGCGCCATCGACACCCGCCAACAGACCACCAATCGAGGTGGTGTAGCCCGCCGTGTCGTGGCGATCATCGGTCTTGCCCCAAGCCCCGAGGGCCTTGATCCAGCCGTTGCTTTGCGCACCTTTGGCGTCGTTGAGGCGTTCACCCACGGCATCACGCAGGTAACGGCTGTCGTTGATCAACACCGAGCCCAGCGCCGGGTAGATTTCCCCGGACAACTGCTGGAACGCCTGTTGTGCCGAACTGGCGGACGCCGACAGCAGCAGGCTTTCGTACACCGGATTGCCCGCGCCCAGCCCTTCCACGGCGCTGGCCACGGAGCGCTGGTTCGGGGTCTGGCCGACGCTGGCAAAACTCGTGGCGTTGCGCTCAACGCTCAGCCCGATACCCGTCGCGGAATAATCGAGGCTGCCGCCGATAAACAGGTAGTTGGGCAACACCGCACCGAACTGCCCCTGGATGCCGCCGGCCGCTTGCAGGATGTCGTACTGATGACCGAGCAGGCTTTGCACTTGTTGAGCGCTGAGCAAGGTCGGACTGTTTTCCAGGGACAGGCTCACGGTCGCACCGCTGACCGTGGCCGTGCCGCCGGCGACAATCCGGTCGCTGCTGGTGGGCGACAGTTCCACGGCGTAGGTCGAGCCGGGTGCGAACGTCACATCACCGCTGACTTGCAAGGTGCCAATGGAATTGCCCGGGGCCACCGTCGCGCCCGAGTTGGCCGTCAATGCGCCGATGCGTCCGGAACCGCCGAGGGTGCCGCTGTCATTCACGGTCACGCTGGAGGCCAGTGAACCGTTTACCGCCAGCAGACCGCCATTGACCGTGGTCGGCCCGCGATAGGTGCTGTCGCCGGTGAGCATCAAGCGTCCGGCACCGGATTTGATCAGGCTGCCTTCATAGACGCGGGTGGCCGCTGCGGTATCCCGCGCCATGCCTACTGCATAGTCAGTCTGATCCTGCTGACTGGCGCCGACTGCCAGGCCGTTTTCCCAGCCTTTATCCTTCAGGGTTTGTTGCCAGGCGCTGTGTTCGGCGGCGTCTTCGGACTGACGCTGGATCAACGCTTTGTCGCTGATGCCGTTGCTCCAGACATCGCTCTGTCCAGCCCCCAGATTGGCATCGAACGCGCCGAGCAGTTGCCCCGGCCCATGCATTGCCCGGTCGAGGTTGGCAACGCCCCAGCCGACCTGCGTGTTCGGTGCATCGGTGATCGAACCATCGAGTTGGGTTGCGGTGGTCAACAGCACTTGCAACGCCTGCTGGTTGTTCATGTACGGGTAGCGTTCCATCACCAGCGCCAGGGCTCCCGTGGCGTGAGGCGCGGACATGGAGGTGCCGGACTTGATCGCGTAACCACCACCGGGGATGGTGCTGTCGATCTTCGCGCCGGGGGTGGTGATGCACCAGTATTTGGCGATCCCGCACTGGTTGTACTTTTGCTGGTTGCCTTGATCCAGCCCCGAGACCGCCAGCCAGTGACCTTCAAGGTCTGGTTGGAAGTACGGCAGCGCCGAACGCACGCTGGCGTTGGGGTAACCGCTGTTGCCGGCGCTGAAGACGTTAATCACGCCGCGACGGGAAACGTCGGCGGCGGCATCCAGCCAGGTGCCTTTGTTGAAGTGCTGGGCGTAGGCCGCGTGCAGATCGTCGAGAGTGCGGTAGCTGACACCCGGCGGCTGGCTGCCCCAACTGTTGTTGATCGCGCGCACACCGGCATCCGCCAGCGCGTCGTATGCTGCTTTGAAATAGCGCGGATCGGGGCTGGGGCCGAACAGGAAACTGTCGGTCTTGTTGGTGTTGGCCACATAGAGTTGCGCGTTGTACGCCACGCCGTGCATGCCGGTGCCATCGCGGGAGGCACCGATAGTGCCGGCGACGTGAGTACCGTGGGAGTCGTTGTTGGCATTGAGCGTACCGTTGACGTTGAACGGCGTGCCATCGACGTAATTGCCGCTGGCCGTGACCCCGTGATAACGGTCGGTGGCGAACTCGGGGTGGGCGGAATCGAAGCCGGAATCCAGCTCACCGATTTTCACGCCGTTACCGGTGATGCCAGCAGCGTAGGCTTGATCGGCCTGCATACGGGCAAGCCCCCAATCACGTTGGAACTCAGCCGAACGCCAACTGGCGGCGTCGCCAGGTTTGCCGGTTTCAAGGTATTGAGCCTGGGCTGCCTGAGAAATTGCACAAATCAGGAGCAATAGCGTGCCGACCGAAATCGGCTTGATCTGAACGTCCATGTCTTTCTCGCTTTTTTGTTTTTGTAGGAGCTGCCGCAGGCTGCGATCTTTTGGCGTTTGCAAGATCGCTGGAAAGTCAAAAGATCGCAGCCTTCGGCAGCTCCTACGGGATAGGCGATCTTTCCTTGTGAGATTTATCGGGATTTCGGGCCCTGGCCAAACGCCTCGTCAACCTTCGCCAGATCCTGCTCATTCAACGTCCCGGCGTAGTAATGCAGCTTGGTCCACGCCATCAAGTAGTCGTAGCGTGCCTGAGCCAAATCGCGGCGGGTGGTAAATAGTTGTTGTTCGGCATTCAGTGCGTCGAGGTTGACCCGCTCGCCGCCGAGAATGCTTTGCTTGGTCGACACCACCAGCGCTTCAGCGGACGTCAGGGCCTTTTGATAAGCGCGCAGCTTGCTCACGCCCGACAGACAGGCGCTGAACTGACGGCGCAGTTCGATCAGGGTTTCGCGGGTCTTGCCGTCCAGTTCGTACTCGGCTTGCTCCATGGTGCGGCTGGCCTGACGGGTCATGGCCGAAACCCCACCACCGGCATACAACGGCACGTTGATTTCGATACCAATGGTGTTGGTGTCGTAACGCTGGTTGTAGGTGTTGCCGCTTTCCGATTCGTTCTGGCGCACCGAGGCATAGGCACTGACTTTCGGCAGGTGCCCGGCGCGGTTGCGTTCAACCTCATAACGCGCCACTTCCACGGCCTGGCGCTGGGAAGCCAGGTTCGGGTTGTTGGCCACGGCCATCTCATGCCAGGTGTCGTAGTTGGCCGGTTGCAAAGCGAAGGTCTGGAAGTTCTGATCCAGCGGGGCCAGGTCACCGATGTTGATCGCCGGCACGCCGATCAGCGCGCCCAGCTCTCGTAACGCAGCATCCTGCTCGTCACGGGCTTCGATTTCCTCGGCGGTGGCCAACTCATAGCGAGACTCGGCTTCAAGAATATCGGTGCGCGTGCCCTCGCCCTGGCGGAACATCTGCTCGTTCTGCTGGAACTGCTGCTCGAACGCCTTTTTCTTCGCCTGTGCGATGTCGATCTGATCCTGGGCAAACAACGCCTTGGTGTAGTTATCCAGCACCCGCACCAGCAATTCCTGGCTTTTGCCGCGGAAGGCTTCGTCGGCGAACAGCGATTGCGCGACGCCTTTGCGGTAAGCCGCGTAGGCCTCGTAATCGAGTAACGGTTGTTGCAGGGTCAGGGTCGAGCCGTAGCTGCTGTAGTTGCGGTCCTCGGTGAAGTCCGGCCTTCCCTCATTGATTTGGGTGACCTTGGAGGTGTTACGCCCCTTGTTGTAGTTGTAACCCAGTTTTGGCAACAGCCCGGCGCGGCCAATGATGCGGTTTTCAAGGCCCGCATCCCGTTCCTTGATGGCGCCGAGAAACACCGGGTCATTGCGCAACGCTTGTTCGTAGATTTCAAATGGCCCCAGGGCCATCGCACTGTTGCAGGTCAGCAACGCCAGGGCAGCCCCGAGCATGGAAAGCTTATTCATACAGCCGAACATCCTTATTCCTCGGTCAACGCGGAGCCTGCCCGGTCGAGCAGCGGTTTGAACAGATAGTTGAGGAGTGAACGTTCACCGGTGCGCACGAACATTTCGGCGGGCATGCCGGGCTTGATCACCAGCCCGTGGAGTTTTTCCATGGCCTGGTCACTGACGCTGCTGCGCAGCACGTAATACGGCGCACCGGTTTTCTCGTCGATCATCTGGTCGGCGGAAATCAGGCTGACTTCACCCGGTACACGCGGGGTGCGGCTCTGGTTGAACGCGGTGAACAGAATGTCCACCGGCAAGTGAGTGCCGACCTTGTCGATCAGGTTGACCGGCAAGTGCCCTTCCACTTCCAGGGTGGTGCCTTGCGGGACGATCTCCAGCAGGGTTTCACCCTGGCGGACCACGGCGCCTTCGGTGTGCACGCCGAGGTTGACCGCGATGCCGTCAGCGGTGGCAATGATCTCGCGGTGTTGCAAGTCGAAACCGGCGGAGGTCAGTTGCTCCTTCAGGGTCACGCTTTTGAGCTGCGCGTCGGCCAGTTGCGTGCGGACTTCTTTCTGGTACTCCTCGATGTGCTGTTGCAGCTTGAGTTTCGCTTCGAGGATGCCCTGCTCTACCCGACCACTTTCACCGGTGTTCTCCGCCAGTTGCTGCTGCACTTGCGACAGTTGACGCTGGTATTCCATCAAGCGGTTGCGCGGGATGTAGCCGTTGTCCGCCAAAGGCTGAAGGTTGCTCAGCTGTTGTTGCAGTGAGCTGGCCTGGGCGGTCAGGTCGGTGCGTGCACGGCGCATGCCGGCCAGTTGCGCGCTGGCGCCTTCAATATTGGCGCGCAGCCCGCCCTGCTCACGGGCGTAGGCCTCGCGGCGGCTGCTGAACAATTGGCGCTGGCCTTCGAGGACCAGTGCCAATCGTGGATCGGCGTTCTTGCTCAGTTCGGAGGGGAACGTCACCTGCTTGAGGTTATCCCGCTCACTCTCCCAACGCGCCACGCTAGCCCAGGCCATGCGGTATTGCGCCTGCAACGAATCAACGTCGGCGGCAGCCTGGGTCTGGTCGAGCTGGAACAGCGGCTGGCCCTGTTTCACCACTTGGCCTTCGCGTACCAGAATCCGACTGACCACACCGTTGCCAATCGACTGCACGGCTTTGCGCTTACCGGATACGACCACGGTGCCTTGTACCGGGATCCCTTGATCCAGCGGCGCGAGACTCGCCCAGGTGAAGAAACTGCCCGCGCCGACAATCGCCAGAATCCAGCCCATGCGGGCAAAGAACTTCGCGTCGCGTTCAGGGCGTTCGGCGATGTAATCGTGTTCCATCGTTGCTTCGTTTTCAGTGTTCATGCGTGCGCTGCTCATACACCCGAATTCCTTGTCGTGGGCTGATACTGCCGGCTCATGCTGAGCCCGCCCGGTGCCTGCGCCGCTTTCTGTTCCTGATTCGCCGATTGATTACCGGACAACGCCTTGAGCACTTCCTGGCTTGGGCCGTAGGCCTGCAAGCGACCGTCGTTGAGGACCAACAGTTTGTCCGCCTGAGCCAGCGCCGAGGAGCGATGGGTGACCAGAATCACGCTGGTGCCACTGGCTTTCATGTGTGCGATGGCGCCGGCCAGTGCCGCTTCGCCGACGGTATCGAGGTTGGAATTGGGTTCATCCAGCACCACCAGGCTCGGGTTGCCGTACAGCGCACGAGCCAGGGCCACTCGCTGTTTCTGGCCGCCGGACAAACCGCTGCCGTCTTCACCGAGCACCGTGTCGTAGCCTTGCGGCATGCGCAGGATCAATTCGTGGACGCCTGCGTGTTGGGCCGCTTCAACGACTTTCTGCGGATCGGCTTCACGGAACCGCGCGATGTTTTCCGCGATGGTGCCGCTGAACAGTTCGATGTCCTGAGGCAGGTAGCCGATGTACGGGCCGAGGTCGTCGCGGTTCCAGCGATGGATGTCGGCACCGTCGAGCCGTACCGTGCCGCCGAGGGTCGGCCAGACGCCGACCAGCACCCGGGCCAGGGTCGATTTGCCGGAACCGGAGGCGCCAAGCACGCCCAGCACCTCACCGGCACCGAGGCTGAAGTTGACCATGTGCAACGTCGCGGCACGCTTGCCCGGCGGGCCGGCGCTGACTTGCTCAAAGGTGATCTGGCCTTTCGGTGCGGGTAGCGCCATGGCTTCGTCGCTGGGCGGAAAGGCTTGCAGCAACGCGTCGAGGCGACGGTACGCGAGTTTGGCACCGCTCCATTGCTTCCACACGGCAATCAATTGATCGATAGGGCTCAGTACACGGCCCATCAAAATCGAACCGGCAATCATCATCCCGGCGGTCATGTCGCCCTTGATCACCAGCAAGGCACCCAGCCCCAGCACCAGCGATTGCAGGCACAGGCGCAGGGTTTTACTCAGGGAGCTGATGACCGCGCCGGTATCGCTAGCCTGATTCTGTAAACCCAGAAAACGCGAATGCACCTGGAACCAACGTTTGCGTAAAACCCCGAGCATGCCCATGGCCTGAATGGTTTCGGCGTTATGCAAGTGGCTGGTGGCCAGTTGGCTGGACTTCTGGGAAAACCCCGCGGCTTCGCCCAACGGCTTTTTGGTCATCGCCTCGTTGAGGCACGCCAGGCCGATGAGGATCACCGCGCCGGCCGTGGCCAGCACGCCCAGCCACACATTAAAGAGGAAGATCACAAACAGGTACACCGGGAACCACGGCGCGTCGAAGAAGGCAAACAGCGCCGGGCCGGTGACGAACTGGCGAATGTGGGTCAGATCCCCGAGTGATTGCCCGGCGTTGCCCTCGCCCTTGAACAGGTTGCGTTCGAACGCGGCCTGATACACCCGCAGGTTGAAGCGGCGCTCAAGTTGGCTGCCGATGCGGATAACGATGAAACTGCGGACGATTTCCAGCAAGCCGATAAAGGCAAAGAAACCAACGACCATCAATGACAACATTGCCAGGGTAGTTTCGTTTTGCGAAGACAGTACCCGGTCATACACCTGGAGCATATAAATCGACGGGACCAGCATCAGCACATTGATCAGTGCGGTAAAACACCCGACGCTGATCAGGATGCTCTTATAGTCGCCCAGTGCCTTGAATAACGGTGCGGTGGCTGGGGCCTTCGCCATCTTCATTGGTTTTTCCTGAAATAATAGGCCTCGCCATTCATTGGCGAGATTTCAATTAACTGTCCGCACACGGGCCGAGACATTCTTTGCCAGTTATGGCTTACACATTAACAACAACTCTTTTTAATCTAACCAGAGTTCCCGCTATTGATGGCCTGCTTATAACTGCAATAACGGGCTTTATATTCTGCGCCTGTCGTCCGTCCTGTTTTTTTGCTTAATGCGCCAGACGCTCAAGCGTTACGTTCAGACCTGACTTCAAGGTGCTTCGGTAAAGCCCTTCACGCTGTCGGCTGAAAAACACAATTCTTGAGCCTTCTTTGCCGGTAATCGATATGCCATCGGGTTCCGGAAACCAGCCAATGGGCAGCTCGTCCAGCCACGCGCCGAGGCACTCGGCGCCCTTGCCCAGAGTCTGATTTTGTTCAAGGTCAAGGGTGCAAACGTTCGATGGCTTGTCTTGCAGTGCCTGGGACTCGGCAGTGTCTTGCGGGGCGCTCAAGGTGAGTTGCCAAACGCCTGCAAGCTCTGCGGGGTCGGCTAATTTCAGGCTGCTTGCCATGGCTACATCTCCAAGAAACATCATCAGCGTTGCCAATAGCCACGCGGTTGCTTTGTAGGTAAAGGCTTTATGGGTCATAGGACGTTTTACTCCGGCGTGTAGCCTTACCCACTGCGACCATCGATGCAAGGACAGAGAGCGGCGCATCGAGCGCCGCCCTCCTTTTTGCCTTGAATCAGGCCACGATGTCCGTGGTTGCTGCCTGGCCAACGGTGCTGACCAGGAAATCAGCCACGCCGTGCCCGGAGAAGTCCACCGACAACAGGCTGTTACCGCCCGAAGAGGTCAGCACCGCGTCGCCTGCCGCACCGGTGAACGAGTTCACGAAATGCAGGCCTGCGCCTTTGGTGATGCCGGTCAGGTCGATTTTGTCCAGACCGCTGACAAAATCGAGAATCTGATCGGCTGCACCAGGCTTGGAATCAGTGCTGGCGGCAAATACGAAGGTGTCCGAACCCGAACCACCCCACAGTTTGTCCGCACCGCCCGCGCCGTAGATCAGGTCGTTGCCGGCCCCGCCCTTCAGTTCGTTGGCCACGCTGTTGCCGATCAGCAGATCGTTGCCCGAACCGCCGATGGCGTTCTCGATGATTGCGCCTTTGGCAATGGACACGTTACCCACCATGCCGCCAACGTCGGAGAACGAGGCGTCATTGAGGTTGATCTTCTGGTTTTGGGTGAAACCGGAGAAGTCCAGGGTGTCTTTGCCGCCCGCATCCCACACCGAGAACACCAGCTTGTCGGATGACGATGACGCGCTCAGGAAGTCGCGACCGGAATTGGAGTTGAAACCGTAGGTGGTGTCACCGGTACGGGTCTCCATGTTGGCGCCGTAAAGTTTCTGGATCGCCGCAATATCGTCCATCAGCGGGCCGGACGAATAAGCTTCGACGCCGCCCTTGCTGAAGTTCTGGCTGGTATTGCTTTCACTCCAGTAGCTCATGAGGCTGTAGCCACGGGTGTCCTGGCCGTAGGACGCGTCGTTATAGGTCGGGTTGCCTTCACCGGCGTTGTAGTCGCCGGGGTGAGACAGGCCCAGGGTGTGGCCAATTTCGTGCGTCAGGGTTTGACGCCCGTAATTGCTCAGGCCCGGGGTTTTGTTGACGTTGTAGCCACTGCCGGTCAGGTACCAGGACTGACCGTCATAACCTGGCTCGGTGCCCGGCAGGAAAGCGAATGCCGCAGCGCCTTCCTGGCCGCCGCTGTAGTTACCGAAAGTCATGTGGCCATCGCCACCCTTGGACGCTTCGGCAAACGTAACATTGGCCACGTCGGCCCAGGATTGCATGGCAAGCACGGCCTGGGCTTTTTGCAGGGAGCTGAACTGACTGAAACCGGTGACGCCCAGGCCGCCGAAATTCGACGTCTGAGAAGTCAGAAAGGTGTAGGTCAGTTCGATCTTGCCGCTACCGTTGAGATCGTGCCAGGAAGCACCATCACGCAGCAGTTGAGTGGCAGCTTGATCCACCGAGAAGGAGGGTTTGCCATTGACCGTGAGGTTGCCGCCACGATCATATTGATGGCTGAAGCTATTGATCTGGTTGAACGCAGAACTCGGCGCGGCCAGTGTTTGCAGTGGCTGGAAGGCCAGTTCGGCGGAATCAATGGCTTTGGCTTTTACTTTCGACATAAACACACTTCCTTGTTAAGCAATGGAACAGTTTTTGTCCGATAGCGACAATCTCTGGCGAGATCGTCCTATCACTCGCCCAATGAAGGCGTAAGAAACCTGACACAATTGGAAATCAAACGTCTAGTAATTTTTTCAGGCCAAATTGGTGCACTCCAGCAAGTGCCCGGAAACAATGGATGCGGGGTCGAAATATAGTTTTTAGTTCGAGGTTTTGAACGGATTGTCCGACAACTTAATATTTAAATATTAAATATAGGTAAGTTAGTTTTTGTCGAGGACGTCTCACTTTGCTGGACTTATTAATATAAGTGCCAGTGCATTGCCATCAACTAAATTAAATACTTGGTGAATTAACATTATGGCGCGTGGCACCTGTAGCAGCTGCCGAGCCTGCGAGGCTGCGTTCGGCTGCGCAGCAGTCGTCAAACCTGTACACACCTTTTTTAACGAATCACCACAGCGCCTGATTTCACGAGCGCTGCGCGCCCGAACGCAGGCTACGCCAGCTGCTACAAAAAGCACGCCGTACGCCAATCTATTGCCATCAACTAATTAAACAATCGGTGAACACTCCTTATGGCGCGTGCCACCTGTAGCAGCTGCCGAGCCTGCGAGGCTGCGTTCGGCGGCGCAGCCGTCGTAAAACAAGCGATGCAATACATCAGAGCCAACGCGCATCCCAAAGCGGGTAATCATGAACTCGCTCAACGAGCCCCGCGCGTACGGGGTTGTGAACTACGTATCGCGCAAGATCCTTCACATCTTCCTCATCGCGAACTGCTCGGTCGTGATAGCCCTTCTGCCATAACCGCCCTCGCCGCCCCAACGCCTGATTAACCGCTAAACTGCTACGAGATTTGATGCGGCACACCACGTCGGCCAATGTTCTATCCCTTAGCTGTAAGAGGCAGTGCATATGATCCGGCATCACAACCCAGGTCAAAAAATCCGCCCAACCCTCCTCCTCCACCTCGCGAAGCTGCCTGACGACCAGCCGCCCCAGTCTCCAATCAGCAAAAAACGGCTGTCGCTGGTGAGCGACAGCCGTTATCAGATAAATACGTCCGGGTTCGGAAAAACGGCCAATACGCAGACGACCAGCATTCGTACAGACAGGCATTCCATTGCCTCCTTATCCATTGAACAGGAAGCCTCGAATCTACAACGCTGCCTCTAAACTCGATAATCGCCAATAGCGACTAAATTTGAGCCATCAACTCCCCGTCCGAATCTTGTTCCACACCCGCGTCCGAACCCGGTCGATATTCAGCGGCATCGCCTCCAGCGCAAACAACTTGCCCATCATCTCCGGGCTTGGATAGACCTTGGTATCACTCTTGATCGCCGGGTCGATCAGGCTGTCGGCTTGTTCGTTACCGTTGGCGTAGTGTACGTAGTTGCTGATGTCGGCCATGACGTCCGGGCGCAGCAGGTAGTTCATGAAGGCGTAGCCGGCCTTGTCGTCCGGGGCATCGGCGGGCATGGCGACCATGTCGAACCAGATGGCGGCACCCTCCTTGGGAATCGAGTAGCCAATGTCGACGCCGTTCTTGGCTTCCTTGGCGCGGTTTTCCGCTTGCAGGATGTCGCCGGAGAAGCCCACCGCCACGCAGATGTCTCCGTTGGCCAGGTCGCTGGTGTATTTGGAGGAGTGGAAATAGCTGATATACGGCCGGACTTTCAGCAGCAGTGCTTCGGCCTTTTTATAATCTTCCGGGTTTTTACTGTGGTGCGGCAGGCCCAGGTAATTCAGCGCGGCTGGCAGCAGTTCCGGGCCGTTGTCGAGAATGGCGACGCCGCACTTTTGCAGCTTCTGCATGTTTTCCGGTTTGAAGATCAGGTCCCAGGAATCCACCGGCGCGTTATCACCCAGTACTGCTTTGACCTTGGCGATGTTGTAGCCGATGCCGGTGCTGCCCCACAGGTACGGAAAGCCGTGTTCATTACCCGGATCGTTGGCTTGCAGGGCTTTGAGCAGCACCGGATTAAGGTTTTTCCAGTTCGGCAACTGGCTCTTGTCGAGCTTCTTCAGCGCCTTGCCTTCAATCTGTCGGGCCATGAAGTGGTTGGACGGAAACACCACGTCGTAACCGGATTTGCCGGTCATCAACTTGCCATCAAGGGTTTCGTTGCTGTCGTAGACGTCGTAGGTGAAACCGATGCCGGTTTCTTTCTGGAAGTTCTTGGTGGTGTCCGGGGCGATGTAGTCCGACCAGTTGTAGATTTTGACCGTCTCGGCCGCATGGCTAAGGGTCGCGACGAGCGCAAGGGGCACCAGAGTCAGTGTCTTTCGGATCATGAGTCGATTCCTGTAGGGGTTTGTTTTCTTTTTTGTTGGGCTGGCAGGCAATCAAAAGATCAAAATCAAAAAATCAAAACGTAGGTCTTGCGCACGGTTTCCTGGATATCCCAGATACCGAGACTGTTGGCCGGCAACATCAGTGCATCACCGGCTTCGATGTGCAGGGTTTCACCGCCGTCGGGGGTGAAGGTGCAGCGGCCCAGGATGAAGTGACAGAACTCCTGGGCCACGATCTGCCGCCGCCAGCGGCCGGGGGTGCATTCCCAGACGCCGGTTTCGACACCGTCATCGCGTTCGACGCTGGTGGTCGAGGCCACCGCCACCGGAGTTCCCAGTGGCACGGCGACGGGGTTGGATTCGTCCAGTTTCAATGTTGCGGTATTTTTGAATTGCGTGATGCTCATGGGGATACCTGTCTCTTATAGGAAACGCCGTTTACTGCATGAAACCTTCCATGAACCCCGCCATACCGCTGGCCAGTTTGCGCCGCCAAGGGGCGGTGGCCGGGTTGGCGAGGGTCTGGTCTTCGTGGACGAAACTGCGAATGATCGCGTTGTAGCCGAGCCAACGACACGGTTCTGGCTCCCAGGCCCGCAACGCGTCGAGGCCGCCCTGCGGGATAACCCAGGGCTGGCGCACCAGCTCGGTGTCGCGCTCCAGAATCAGATCAGCCAGGGTTCGCCCGCCTAGATTGCTGGCACCAACACCCTCCCCGCCATAACCGCCGGACAAGGCGATACCACTGGCGCGGTCGCAGAGCATGTGAGGCTTAAAGCGTCGGGACATACCCAGATTGCCGCCCCAGGCGTGGGTAATGCGCACGTTCTTGAGTTGCGGGAACAGCTCGCCGAACAGATAACGCCGCAGCTCCACTTCGCTGGTGGTCAGGTCGAAGTCATGGCGCAATTTGCCGGCAAACTGATAGCCGCCCCGGGCGCCGAACACCAGGCGATTGTCGGCGGAGCGCTGGCCGTAGGTGACCTGACGGCTGCTCTCGCCGAAGGCCTGGCCCTGGCTTAGGCCGATTTCGTCCCAAGTGGCGGCGGACAGCGGCTCGGTGGCCACCAGCAAGCTTTGCACCGGCAACTGATAACGGCCCAAGGGCGGCAGCGTGACCGAATAACCTTCTACCGCTGGCACCACCCAGCGGCTACGCACCTGGGCATGCGCCGTGCGCAGACTGCCTGACTGCCAGTGAGTGACCGGGCTGTTCTCATAAATCTTGACGCCCATGCGTTCCACCGCTCGGGCCAGGCCACGCACCAACTTTGCCGGGTGAATGGTCGCTACGTGCGGTGCATAGATACCGCCATAAGGCTTGGCAATTCTGATCTGTTGCGCCAGTTGCTCGGGGCTGAGCCAGCGGTAATCATTTTCGGTCAGGCCTTGGCCGTACAGGTTGTCCAGATAACTGCGCAGGCTGGTTTCCTGCTCGGGATAACGGGCTGCGCAGTAGAGCACTCCGCCCTTGCGGTAATCGCAGTCAATACCTTCGCGTTCGAGGATGATCGCCACTTCATCCGGGATGCTGTGCAACAGATCAAACGAGGCGCGACGTTGTTCAGGCGCCAAACCAGCGAGCAAGCGATCCTCGCCCAGCAGGTTACCCATCAGCCAGCCGCCATTGCGGCCCGAGGCGCCAAAACCGGCGGTTTGTGCTTCTACAATCGCAATATCAAGGCCTGGCGCCTGGCGCTTCAGGTAGTAAGCGGTCCAGAGCCCGGTGTAGCCAGCGCCAATGATGGCCACGTCGACGTCCAGGTCCTGTTCCAGGGCGGGGCGCGCCAGCAACGGCTCGTCGAGTTGATCCATCCATAAACTGATGTTGCGCCACGCCGACATACCAGACTCCACCACTCAAACTTCGATGGCGTCGATCCTAGAGCGTGACCTCAGAGGCTGTCTTGCGCGCGTGCACGCAAAGAAATTTGTTTGACGTAGGCCTTGGGCGACTGGCCGGTGTGCTGGCGAAAACAACTGTAGAACGCCGACAACGAGTTAAAGCCGGCGGCAAACGCCAGCTCATCGACCCGCAATGGCGGCGTGGCCTGGCCCAGCGCCGCGAGCAAATGCTGCAAGCGTGCCTGGTTGACGTAGCGGTAGAAGCTTTGCCCGAGCACCTGGTTCAGCAAGTAGGAAATCTGATTGCGGCTGTACCCGCACTCCTTCGCCACCCGCTGCAAGTCGAGCTCGGGGTCCAGATACGGTTGTTGGCGCTGGAAGTACTGTTGCAGATCTTCAGCCATGAAACTCAGCTGTCGCGGTGACAAACCGAGCCGACTGACTGCCGGACGCAAGTTGCTGCTGGTTTTGCTGGCGGGCTGTTCGCGCACGAGGGACGCGTATTCGTTGACGCGCCAGATCAGTCCGTCACGCACAGTGATCGCTTCGCTGGAGCGGAACGACACCAGCCCTTCGCCACCGCGCAAGGTCATCTGGTATTGAATGAACGCGGTGTTGCCGTCCAGTCGAATGCGGTCCGAGTGTTCCAGCGCTTCGCCGGGATTGCGCGGCATGCTGTCGCGCACGTACTCACGCAACTCGTCCAAACCCATCACACGATTCTGAAAAAAATCACTGTACTGGATGTCCGGGTGATATAGCGCCATGACGCCGTCCAGGTCCCGGTGTTTCCAACACAGGTGGTAGCGCATGACCGTTTCACCCGTGGCCAGGGTTTGCAGCGGACCATCATCATCGGCATGCATAAGGGGGCTCGGTGAAATAAACGGAGCTTGCCCAACTTACGCTTCAGCTTCAATGGTCGATCGATGATGGCCCTTTGGCGATAAGTTTCCGTGACGTGACCCATATCAAAAAAAATTGAACCAATCGCTAAACGGACTGAAAAAATCCACATGGTTTTCACATCTGGATGCTACTTTTAAATGCATCCACCGGTTGAGCCAATGAAGGCTCTTCCCTCCTCACATGAGCTAAAGGAAGCGCTCGATGACTAAGGCGGGCAACACATGAACAAAGGGTCATTCAGCAAAGTCACCTTTCCCAACGCCTGCCAGCTGATGCGCTGGCATTTTCATCCCATGGGGTTCGAGGCGAGCATGGACGCACCGGGCAGCATGATTGCCCGTCTTTTTGATCGTGCCAGTGGCG
Organism: Pseudomonas sp. 5Vm1k; assembly: GCF_056161485.1. Taxonomy (NCBI): domain Bacteria; kingdom Pseudomonadati; phylum Pseudomonadota; class Gammaproteobacteria; order Pseudomonadales; family Pseudomonadaceae; genus Pseudomonas; species Pseudomonas sp. 5Vm1k. Next base: position 265,053 of record NZ_JBSPCZ010000002.1, on the reverse strand, counting down.
AAACCATGATCGCCATTGCCGGCATTCCGTGTGCGACCGTGATGAATGCGGCGGATGTCGAACGAATAATCGAAGCGGTGGAAGATGAACTCGAAGCGTTCATTCCGCCGGTGGCGCTCAGGAGTTATGCCTGAGGACTGTTCCAGATAACAAGAAGCCCACAGGATGTGGGCTTTTTTGTGGGTGAAAGATCAAAAGATCGCAGCCTTCGGCAGTTCCTGCAGGGGATTGGATACACCTGCCGAAGGCTGCGACTTTTTACAAATCACACCGTTTTTTGAACTTGCCGATGATCCGCAAAGAACACCTTGCCCTTACCTATCTTGTCTGACGCCTTGGGCATATTGACCGCCTGCCCGTCCTGGCCATCGACATACCAGTAGCAATGACTCACTGCTCGGGTGATACCGACATAGGCCAACCGCAGAATCTCGTCTTTTTGCGCGGTGTCGTACGCTTCGCTATCCCCAGCCTTGCCGAGTCCAGCCATGCGATACACCTGGTTCTTGTAGGGTGAACTGGTCAGATGCTGGCAATCACCCAGCAAGAACACCGCGTCGGCCTGAAGCCCCTTGGCGCTGTGATAGGTCAGTTGCTTGAGGCGCCGAGCTTCATACGGCAAGCTAGAATCCACATTAACTACAGGCTGAATATGTTGTTCTATCAATGACTTATCGCTGCTTTTTCGATAAAGCATCAAGATTGAATCGCCCCGCTTGTAGTGCTCCATTAACCGTTGCGCCATGCCTTGATCATCACGATCCAGCACGTTTACCGCCTGCAAAGGCTTGGGCTCGCCGCTGGCTTTGGCTTTTTTGCCAGGGATGGCCGGTGCGGCACGCACAATGTGTTCGGCGGCATCAATGATGTGCTGATGACTGCGATAATTATCGCTGAGCATCACGCGGGTGGTGCTGGGCGACGGGAATTCCTTGTTGAACTCCATGAAGTACGTCGGCGAACTGCCACGCCAGCCATAAATCGACTGCCAATCATCGCCGACACAGAGCAACGAAGAACGCTGCGCGCCTCGCCCCACATGCATGGCAGGGCCACGGCTGCGGATCTCGGCGAGGCTGGCGCGAATCCAGGAAACGATTTGCGGCGATACATCCTGAAATTCGTCGATCATCAGGTGCGACAACGGTCTGAGCAGCTCATCGCTCAACAGCTTGAGATTCTCCGGCGAATGTTCGCTAAACAGCGCAAACATTCGGTTATAGGTCATCACCGGCGGCTTTTGATCGAGCAAGTGGTCTTCCAACGCGCGCCAGTACAGGCTCAAGGCTTCGAAGAAAAACCGGTCCGGATCATCTTTGGCAAAGCTCATCTGGCCTACGGCATTCGGCACGTCCAGGCCCAGGTTCTCGATAAACCCGGCAGCGGCGACAAAACAGTCCAGTAATGGCGCAGAACCGAGCTCGCCCTTGACCTTGTAATCGAAGCCCGGCCCGGCGCTGGCATCCCCCGCCAGCGAGGCCAAAACACGCTTGGATGACTCATAACTATCAAGCCATATCAAAGGCTTACGACAGAAAGCTTGAAACAGAGTGCGCTTTACCGCCCACTCGGCACGCACTGTCAGCTTGGCATTCGGGCGGCTGACCTGCGGGTTTTCACGCGGATCGAAACCGAGCACCACCCAGGCGTCCAGCGTCGGGATATAGCCATGACAATGAAACGTCGAACCGTTGATATCGAAGGTCTGACGGTTGGGCTCGATGCCCTTTATCGGCCAGGCTCCGGCACGAAACCACAGGTCTTCTACGGTGTCGCAGAGTTCTTCATCGCGCTTGGCCGCCAGCTCGGTCACGGCCATGCGTTTTTGCACGTCCGGGTGATCGCGTTCCAGCTCCTTGAGCTGCAAGGCGTGGCGAGACAGTGGCTGGATCAACTCGCGGAAGCGCTCGTTGGTGGTAAACAAGGCGTGATAGCAGGCGTTGAGCTGCTGGCGTTGGGCGTCGTTGATTCGCAGGTCGAACGGATTGCTGTCGACTTCCTCGTCACCGTTTTGTGGGCGATGGCTGAGGTTTTCGAAGGCTTGCAGGCGTTCGAAACCCGGCAAGCTGCGAACCATCGGCAGGATTCGTGAGTGAAAGGTGCGTACCAAGTCCCGTGCCTCTTTGAGGCTGAGCGCCCGGCCCCACAACCCAAACAGTTCGATCAGCTTATTAATGAAGTCTTTGCGCGATTCGCGGGTGAAGGTCACCACCGTCATCGAACTCAGCTCGAACCCCAGGTAGTGCGTCAGCAATAGAATGCGCAGGACCAGCGTCGTCGACTTGCCTGCGCCCGCCCCGGCGATCACTGAAGTCGATGGCGTATCGCTGAAGATCATCTTCCATTGCGCGACGCTGGGCTGTGCGTGCGCTGGCAACAGACGCGCGACATCAGCCTTCATGCGTTTCTTGATCTCGGCATTTAATGGCAGCCGCCAGTCATCGAACAGGTTGTCATCAACATTCGGCGGTCGGTGCTCGGTGGAACGCGAGTCGCGGATCAGCAACACCTGCCGGCCTTCTTCCAGCCCTTCGAGCTTGCCTTCCTTGAACCCGTAATCCACCCCGGCGCTGTGACCGCTGCGAAAGCCGTCAGCTTGCCCGTGCAGCCAGGACGCACGGTGTTGCGCACGCATCTGGGTCAAGCCATACCCAAAAAACCGGGCGGCCAGGCGCTTGAGCCAGGGCATCTCGGCGAGGGGACGAAGTTCAGGAGGAAGATCGGGGGTGTGTTGCGGCACGCGGACGGACTCCAGGGTGTGAGGCTGTTGAGGCCTATGGTGTCTGCATTTGCCGTTCAGTTCTAGTGAAATGCTTACAGGTCATCGGCTTATGCGATGAAGTGAAGGCTGGGTGAGAATGTTTCGAGGTTATTTAACATCAACTTATTAGATTGGATTGAGGCACTTTTTACGCTTTTTATCGATTATCGCCTGATAGATGATGCACGCCATCAACCACCGGTTCTTGTTTCGTGGCTCAGGCGCACCGCCCCATGACGAACCTATTCAGGAGACGATCATGCTTGAACTCAGACCTTTCAACACCTTGGGCGGCGCCCACCATGGCTGGTTGGATGCCCATCACCACTTTTCGTTCGCCGAGTACCACGACCCCAAACGCATGAACTGGGGCAACCTGCGGGTGTGGAACGATGACGTGATTGCCCCGGGCACGGGCTTTCCACAGCATCCGCACCGCGACATGGAAATCATCACCTATGTGCGTGAAGGTGCAATTACTCACCAGGACAATCTGGGCAACAAGGGCCGCACCGAAGCCGGCGACGTTCAGGTCATGAGCGCTGGCACCGGGATCGCCCACAGCGAGTACAACCTGGAAGCCACCGAAACCCGGATCTTCCAGATCTGGATCATCCCCAACGAAGCCGGTTCGGCACCATCGTGGGGCGCCAAGCCTTTCCCGAAAGGTCAGCGCGAAGGTTTCGTGACCTTGGCCAGCGGCAAGACCGGCGACGATCAAAGCCTGCGGATTCGCGCGGATGCACGATTGGTGGCGGCAAACTTGAAAGCCGGGGAATCGGCGGAATATCGCCTGGACAATGGCCGTCGCGCCTATCTGGTTCCGGCCACTGGCGTGATTGAAGTCAATGGCTTGCGTGCACAAGCTCGAGACGGTGTGGCGGTTGCCGATGAGCAGGTGTTGCGCGTGACGGCGATTGAAGACAGTGAAATCGTGTTGGTGGATCTGGCTTAAATACCGGGCAAAAAAATGGGCGACCTTGTGGTCGCCCATTTTTGTTTGATTTGAATTCTGCTGCGTTCGTGCTGCCGCCTTCGCGGGCAAGCCTCGCTCCTACAAGGATCGTTCACAAATCATGTGATCGACACCGCCCTGTAGGAGCGAGGCTTGCCCGCGAAGGGGCCCTCAATCACTTCGCAGAAATTGCGCCATCCACCAACGTCTGGGCCTCAGCCACCAACTGCTTGAGGTGCTCGTCGCTGATAAAGCTTTCCGCGTAGATCTTGTAGATGTCTTCAGTGCCTGATGGGCGCGCCGCGAACCAGCCGTTTTCGGTCATGACTTTCAAGCCGCCAATGGCCTGATCGTTACCCGGCGCATGGCTGAGGATGCTTTGAATCGCCTCGCCCGCCAATTGAGTCGAGGTGACCTGATCCGGAGACAGTTTACTCAGCAACGCTTTCTGCTCTGGGTTGGCCTTGGCATCAACCCGAACGGAGAACGGTTCGCCGAGCTCATCGGTCAGTGCGCGATAAGCCTGGCTTGGGTCGCGCCCCGTCCGAGCGGTCATTTCTGCCGCCAACAACGCCGGGATCAGACCGTCCTTGTCAGTGCTCCAGACCCCGCCGTCTTTGCGCAGGAACGAAGCACCGGCGCTTTCTTCGCCACCAAAGCCCAGCGAGCCGTCGAACAGGCCATCGGCAAACCATTTGAAACCGACCGGCACTTCGTACAGGCGACGACCCAGACGCTTGGCCACACGATCGATCAAACCGCTGCTGACCACGGTTTTGCCCACGGCAGCATCGGCGCGCCAGTGCGGGCGGTTCTGGAACAGGTAGTCGATGGTCACCGCAAGGTAGTTGTTCGGCGCCAACAGGCCACCGGACGGCGTGACGATGCCGTGACGGTCGTGATCCGGGTCGCAGCCGAAGGCCACGTCAAAACGATCTTTCAGACCGATCAAACCTTGCATGGCGTGCGTGGACGATGGGTCCATGCGGATCTGCCCGTCCCAATCGACGGTCATGAAGCGGAAGGTCGGATCGACCTGGGTGTTGACCACTTCCAGGTCCAGGCGGTAATGCTCGGCAATCGCCGACCAGTAGCGCACCCCTGCTCCGCCCAATGGATCGACACCCAGATGCAGCTTGGCGTTGCGAATGGCGTCGAAGTCGATGACGTTGATCAGGTCGGCAACATAGGTGTTGAGGTAGTCGTGACGATGGGTGGTGCTGGCTTTCAACGCCTGCTCGTAGCTGATGCGCTTGACGCCGGCCAGCTTGTTGCCGAGCAGTTCGTTGGCCTTGGCTTCGATCCACTTGGTGATGTGGGTATCGGCCGGGCCACCGTTGGTAGGGTTGTATTTGTAGCCGCCGCTTTGTGGCGGGTTATGGGACGGGGTGATGACGATACCGTCCGCAAGGCCCGAGGTGCGGCCGCGGTTGTAGCAAAGAATCGCATGGGAAATGGCCGGGGTCGGCGTGTATTCGTCGCCTTCGGCGATCATCACGGTAACGCCATTGGCCGCCAGCACTTCGAGGGCACTGGCACCGGCCGGGGTCGACAGCGCGTGGGTGTCGATGCCGACGAACAGCGGGCCGTCGATGCCTTGGGCTTCACGGTACAGGCAGATGGCCTGGCTGATCGCCAGAACGTGCCATTCGTTGAAACTCAAGTCGAACGAGCTGCCTCGGTGACCGGACGTGCCAAAGGCAACGCGCTGGGTAGAGATGGCGGCATCAGGCTGGCCGGTGTAATAGGCCGTTACCAGTCGCGGGATGTCGACCAACAATTCTGCCGGTGCCGGTTTGCCCGCAAAAGGACTGAGTGTCATGCAAAACCTCTGAAAAAGAGTGGTTCAGGAATAGGAACGCAGTTTACTGGCAGTTTGACCGCAGCGCGATGGTAACGATCCGCGCCATCCACGACCTTTTTTAACGCCGCTCAATCAACCGTTTCCAGACGCAAGGCATCCCCCAACAAACCCAGTGCTGCAGCAAGGTCGTGCTCGCCGCTGAAGGTATGGCTCAGACGCAAGTGCTGATCATGCAGACCCTGCAGACTGAACAGCTCACCGGGTGCAATCACCACTTGCTGTTTGAGCAGTCGCTGGAACACCCGCCTCACATCGACCTGACGCAACGAGCGCGCCCAGATTGTCGCCCCACCCTGCGGCTCCACTGGCTGCAAGGCGTCCCCCAGGCGTTCGTGCAAAAGCTGGATCATTTGCACCTGACGATCTTTTAGCAGGCGCCTCAGCACCTGCAGATGCTGGTCAATACGCCCATTGCTGTACAGGCGGGCAATAGCTTTCTGGCGGATCGGCGACAAGCGAAACGCACGCAGCAAAAAATGCCGCTGCAGCGCTTCACCCAATTGTCGCGAGAGCAGATACCCGTAGGGCGCTTCCGGCCCGATGATTTTCTCGAAGGTGGAAAATACGATCAGCCGATCGGGGTCCACAAGATCGCGAAACCTCGGCCCGTCGAGCTCGAAAGCGAGTTCGCCATAGCAGTCGTTCTCCAGTACCCAACTGCCATAGCGCGCCAACAGCTGCGCAATTGACTGCCGGTTGTCGTGGGGCACCTGGCTGCCCCGGGGCATGCTCAGCCCCGACGAAAGCATCACCAGCCGCACCGATTGGGTTTCCAGCACTTCTTTAAGGTGCTCCAGATCGAGCGCGCCGCAAGTTTGCAACGGCAGCTCGATCACCCGCACATACGCCGCCTCGAACAACCGCAGAATCACCCAGTCGCACGGTGACTCGACCACCACCGTGGCGTCCTTGAGGTCCAGGACAGCGATCAGTATTTCCAGCACACCACGCAGGTCGGCGCCAATGTAGACCTCGTCGGCATGCCAGCAACGCGCCGGTGACGTGGTGTAGCGCGCCGCGAGGGCCGTGCGCAATTCCAGTTCGCCGCAGGGTTGCGAGACCGATCGTGGCTGGCGCGGATACTGACGCAACAGTTCTCGCTCGAGCATCAGTAACGGGCTGTCCAGCGACTGCAACAAGGCTGGTTCGTCAGCGCTCAACACCAGCATTTCAGGACGCCGCGCATTGAAGTAGACGGTTTCCAGCAAATCATTGCCGCTGGTCAACGGACCAATGGCGGCAACCGGCAGTGAGTAATAGCCCGATTTGGCCACCGAATACACCCGCCCTTCCTTCTCCAGCAATGAATAGGCGTACTGGATGGTCGATATCGACACGTTCAGTCGCCCCGCCAACTGCCTCAATGAGGGCAGGCGAATAGGCGTATCGCAACCCGGCTCGTTGATGAGGTGGGTCAGGTATCGGTAAACCGCCTGGTAAGCAAAGTCGGTTTCTCTGGGTCCTTTCATCGATTAAGGCCGGACACGGTGCAAATGTGCGATGGAGCGGTTGTGGATCGCGGTTGCCTCGGCACCTTCAATGCCCCGCTGACAGTTCGCCAATCTCGGCTATATCGTCATTTTGCGGATATTCGTCGGGAATACTTGCCTCGACGGCCACCGGCCCCAAGCGGTACAGCGTACCGATCAGACTGACCGGCAATCCGCTGACATCGACCATCCATTGCACGACCTGTTCCGGCACTTGATGGCCCTGCATCGCCTTGTGCAGGTCCGGCATCGCCACGAGCATGCCGGGGTGGCAACTGCGCAGAAACCGCTCCAGCCCCGCGCCGCCATCGACAAAAGGTGCAAAGAGCAGGCATACCAACTGGGCCTCGGTAAGCCCGAGGGTTTTCTGAGCCTCGGCCGCCGCCAGCAAGCGCCGTTCGACCATGGCTGCCGGGTTGCCGAACGACTCCAGCGCCAGTTCGCAAAAGCGGTCAGGCACCAATTTGCGACGCATCATCACCAAGGCTCGCTGCAAGTATTCGGCGACCCCTGTTTCGTAACTGTGGCCGGACACAAAGCATGCTTGCAGCCCCCGCAGGTGCGCCGCGATCACGGGACTGACGTATTCGCTATCGCTCAGGTGCGCCGCCATCTCGTCGAGCTGGACACCCAGAAACTCCGTAAGCAGCGGCCAGCGCTCCTCCAGCTTGCCGACCACCATGTCGTGAATATCGATGCTGGTCGTGCGACGGCAGGCTTCGAATCCACCCACCGGGCGCCAGGGAGCGCGCCCTTGGTCGGCGTAGAACTCGCGGTAGTAGTCGCTGCCCAAGTCATCGAGCACGGCAAACAACACCTCGAACCCCGCATTGTTGCAGGTAGAGGCCTTGAGGCTGGCCTTTTGCGCTGCGCGCCTTAATCCATCGAGGAACTGCTTCTGCTGGCGAGGCGTTTCGCTGCAGATCAACGCATCGACCCCATTATCCCACCGAGCGATCTGCCCGTAGAACTCGCCTGTTGTCAGGTAGCCGTCATCCCATAGATCGAGAGGGCCGTCCCAGGGCCGGCGATGGCCGACCATCAGGAGGTTGAGTCGGTTGGACTCGCGCCCGGCCTCGGAGACCGGTGCCAAATGGTTGAACGCAAGGACTTCGCGGTTATCCACCATCAACAATTCGACCCGAGGATCGTCGTAGAGGAACAATGCCGCATTACTGCGATGGATGTTTTCCAGCGCCGTAGAGCCGGTGCCGCTCTGGCGCAACGTCGCCACGCGCAGCTGGAAGGTCGCCGGGGCGCGGCTGGCGATGCTCAGTTGAGCCGCGCGCAACAACGCCAGGGTGTAACAATTGTCCAGCGTGCCGGACTGAATCGACATGACCTTGAAGTCGCCGATGCGCTCCATGCCGCCGGCCGACACTACCAGACGCTGAATCATAAGCTGCAAGGCAGTGCGCTCGGCGCGTGAGAAAAAACTCAGCAGCCTTTGCAGTACTTGCTGATAAACATAGTTCATTGCCTGATCGTGGATTGTGGTCATCAGTGTTTTACCTGGTATACGGAAGTTCAATGTCACGCAAACAGTAATAGGTACTGCGCGACCGATTCACGGTGATGAAGTGCTGGATCCTGTCATAAAATGCTAGCACTTAAGTTTTGGGTAATTATTTGAAATGTTTGTACTCTGCCTAGGCCAAGGCGACAGGCACCTCCCCGCAAAGCCCAGCGGGGCAAGGCCCTCCAGGCTTAGCGTGACGTCTTAGGAAACTTCCGACAGCGTCCCACAGACATTGAGTACAAAAAATAGAGAAAAAAGACGCTGATATGTCGTGGTCAATTAAATGCTGTGACATTTCCCTGCTAGCTGCCGTAAACAGGCACTGATTAATATCAGCCGAACGCCCACTCATGACTCATTCCTTGAGATGAAAGTAATCATTCAATTATCAGGGCTTAGATAATGATTAGAAGATACAGATCAAAAGCAAAAACCGGTTCAGTTGCTGAAACGGGCCCTCCAGATACGACAATGCCCTCGGTGCAAGGAGCACAGAGGGCATCGGGGATGCATTCAAAAACAAGAGTCCGCGAGGACACGGAACTCTTGCAGCAGGTTTACACCGGTTCGACCTGCAGGGCGACCCGCTCGCGGCATGGGCATTCGTCCATGTAGCGGTGTGCTTCGACGAACTCGGAAAACGGGAAGACCCGAGTCTTGAGTGGCAGCAGCACACGGTCGGCCGTCAACTGGTTGATGTCGCGCAACGCTCGTTGCAACGCCACCTGATCCTGAATGATGCCCAGTTCCGGCTTGCCGGTGAAGTTGCCGATACAGTGCACAAAGAACTGAATGTTCTTCTGGAACGCTGCACAGGCCGGGAATGGCGTCTGGTTACCACCTTGCAGGCCGTAAAGCACCAGGCTGCCGCGAGGCGCCAGCACGTCACCGAGCATCGACATCTGTGGACCGCCAAGCCCATCGAACACCACGTCGACGCCACGGTTGTCGGTGATTTTGTTGATCTGCATCAGCAGATCCTGTTCTTCGGTGACGATGACTTTCTCGGCACCGAGGGACAGCAGGTTTTCACGCTCTTCTGCGTTTTTGGTCGCCGCGATCACTCGCACACCCAGGGCTTTGCCCAGTTGTACGAAGGACGGCCCAGCACAATGGCTTGCGTCGGTCACCAGGGCGAACTGCCCTGGCTTGACCCGCGCCAGATCAACGTAGGCGAAGTAGGCGATCAGCAGCGGCGTGTAATGCACGCTGGCTTCGATCGGGCTGAGCACGTCCGGGTAGCGGGTCAGTGCCGAGCGCGGCAGAACAATCTGTTCGCCGTAGACCGGATAATCGTTAGGGCTCTCGGCCGGGAAGCTGGCGACCTTGTCGCCCACCGCCAGGTCATCGACACCGTCCCCGACGGCCGTCACGACACCTGACATTTCATGGCCAAGGCCTGAAGGCAGACGAGCGTGTGACGAAGCCAGGTTCTGGCGCCAGAGAATGTCGTACCAGCTGATGCCGATTGCTTCGACGCGCACCTGCACTTCACCTGGTGCAGGCAGAGCGGCCGCATGCTCTTCGCATTTGAGCACCTCGGCTGGACCAAACTTGTGAAAACGGATCGTGCGGGACATCGCAAACCTCGTCAAAGTAACCTCTAATGCCCCGAACTCTATCTGGGCTTTCTACCCAAGACCATCAGTGGCTATTAATAGTCGACATGCCTGTCATTGATTCCGCAGCGCCGGCGACATCATCAGATGCCGTAAAAAACCGAAGCAGCCATTTAAGTAAAAATTGAATTACACGGTGCAGAGTAGCAGCCTTTGCCCGTAAGATTCATGCCGGCCATTGTTCTCATATGGTCGCCCACGTCAAGTTTGCTGACTCTGCCAGGACTCCAGATGAATCGTAATGACCTGCGTCGTGTCGACCTGAACCTGTTGATCGTTTTCGAAACATTAATGCATGAACGCAGTGTGACCCGCGCTGCGGAGAAATTGTTCCTCGGCCAGCCGGCCATCAGTGCAGCGCTTTCACGCCTGCGCGGGCTGTTCGACGATCCATTGTTCGTGCGTACCGGCCGCAGCATGGAACCGTCGGCCCGAGCGGTGGAGATCTTCGCCCTGCTCTCTCCGGCGCTGGACTCGATTTCCACGGCAGTTAGCCGGGCGGCGGAATTCGACCCGGCCACCAGCACTGCAGTGTTTCGTATCGGTTTATCAGACGACGTCGAATTCGCCTTGCTACCCATGCTGCTCAAACGCCTGCGCGCCGAATCACCGGGCATCGTGCTGGTGGTGCGCCGGGCCAACTACATTTTGATGCCAAGCCTGCTGGCCTCCGGCGAAATTTCCATCGGCGTCAGCTACACCGCCGATTTGCCGGCCAACGCCAAGCGCAAAGTACTGCGTCGCAGCATGCCGAAGCTGTTGCGGGCCGACACCGTTCCGGGACCGCTGAGCCTGGACGACTTCTGCGCGCGGCCCCATGCGCTGGTGTCGTTCGCCGGTGACCTGAGCGGCTTCATAGATGAAGAACTCGAGAAGCTCGGGCGCAAACGCCACGTGGTACTCGCGGTGCCGCAGTTCAACGGGCTGAGCACACTCATCAGCGGGACGGATATTGTCGCCACCGTGCCGGACTACACCGCTGAAGCGTTGACGGCCGCCGGCGGTGTGCGGGCGGAAGATCCGCCATTGCCGACGCGCAGCTTTGAATTGCACATGGCCTGGCGCGGGTCGCAGGATAATGATCCGGGTGAGCGTTGGTTGCGGTCCAGGATTCAGATGTTTTTTGGGGACCCCGATAGCCTGTAATGGAATTCCACTAAAATCCATAAAACCATTTTATAACAACGACTTATTGATAATTTAAGTCCACTGCCGTCTGTCTAAATCCAATGGATTCCACGACTCATGGGGGCATAATTGGGGGCAAATTTCGGTTCCTTAAAAAGGATGCCCCCACCGATGCCCCCAGATAATGCGGTTGTTTTCAAACGAAAACTCAGCGATGCCTTGATCCGCTCACTGACCGACCCCGGCAAACACGCCGATGGCGAAGTTCCTGGCCTCTACTTGGAGGTAAGGGCGTCGAGCAAGGTCGGCAAATCCCCTTCCAAGGTTTGGCGATTGAAGTATCGGCTGCATGGCAAGGAAAACCGCTTCTCCATCGGCGCTTACCCCGACATTGGCCTCAAGGAGGCGCGCGACATTGCCCGCGGCGCACGCCGCGACGTGGCTAACCACACCGCTCCGCTCAAGGCCAAGACCGCCAAGATCGAGGCACAGTTGCTCAATGAAGAGCGCACCTTCGCGTACGTGGCCGAGCAATGGTTGGCATTCAAGTCTGCCGAGTTGGTGACCAAATCCATCTCGGGCTTTACCGGAGCGCTGAACAACCACATCTTGCCTGCCATTGGCAAAAAAACGATCAGCGAGATCAAGCTGGAGCACATCACCACGATCATTACCGAGCTGCGCCGCCAGCGCACAATGGCCATGGCCCGGCGCGTGCGTACCATCATACGCGCCATCCTGGGATTCGCCGAAGGTCGCGGCTGGGTGGAGCGCAACGTGGCGCTCAGCAACATCGAGGAGTTGAAGATTCGCCACGTTGTGACCAGCAACCCGGCGATAGAAAGGCCGGCGGACCTGGGCAGGTTTTTGCTACGCCTTGATGACTGCAACGACGGCAGCGTAGCCACCGCAATGCGGCTGCTGGTCATGTTGCCGGTTCGCCCCGGCGAACTGGTGCAGATGCGCTGGGAAGATGTCGACTTGGTGGGCGCCGATTGGCGTTATGTGGTGAGCAAGACCAAGCACCTGGACAAGAGCAAACACATCGTGCCGTTGCCTGAGCAAGCATTGGTCCTGTTACGCGAACTACATAAAACTCGCGTGGTGGATGTAGAAGGCAAAGGCTGGGTGTTCGTCTCTCCGGTCTATCCGGGACGTCCCATAAACCCGACCTCCATGCTCAAGTCCTTTCAGCGTATCTGGCCGGAGTACAACATTACTGCCCACGGCTTTCGCGCCACCTACCGGACCATTGCCCACGAGCATTTGGGCATAGATCCTATCGTGCTTGAACTGTCGTTATCCCACCGAATGCCAGGTGCGCTCGGGGCAGTTTATGCGCGCGCGCAACTCCTAGCGCAGCGCCGGGAGGCGGCTCAACAATGGGCTGATTACTTAGACCAATTGCGACAAAATTCGGTAGCCGTGACGACAGATTGATTACACAGCGAAAACAATCAGAGGATTGGAGCTGGAAACGAGACTCGCATCTAGCGTCCGACCCATTGAAATTTATGGGGTTTCTTTTCTTGCCAAAGCAGGAAAAGACTCATTTCTGGACTTGTTTTTAGGGTGTTTCAAGATTTGAAAAAGGAGTAATTCTAAGCAAGGCTACTGGGTTCTACCCATCGCCAATCGGACGTTGGATCATCAAGCCGACGGTGGCAGTCCTGAGTACTTCGAAAGTGCCTCACTTTGAGCCAGAAAAGTATCTACGGTGCCGGGGGCGATTCATAAATCCAGTCCGGGATACGACTAACGCCCCTAATATTTGAGGCTTCAATCGACACGAATCTGTTGCGTGACCCGCGGTAACTGAATGCGGCTTAATGCCCGCGGACGAAAAGTGAGAGTACCCACTTACATCGATTTGACCGAGACTACTTCCACAAACCTGAATTTTTTTCTGGCCGTCTTTGTAGCTTCTTGTTCTGCAACTAGGGAGCTCAGCGTATCGGCCTCATGCACCATCTCGTGCATCTCGCCTTCAAATTCGTTTCCCACACGGAGCGTAACTCTCAACCTAGGAGTGAAGCCTTTTGAGACTGCCTTTTTCTTCGCTGCCTTCACCGGTTGCACGATCACAACATCCGGGACTGTGTCCTGTACGTCTGAGTTAATTGCCGGCGAAGAGGGCTCAGAATCACCGAATAGCGCCCGGCGCATCTCATCTTCCATCAATTCCGTATTCATACCATTTCTCAGAAGGGTGTTATCTATAACCTGATCGATTCTATCAGGATGGCCGGACTCTGTAGTAAAGCGTCGTTGGGTCTGACACTGAAGTGACAAAGGCCGGCAGAGCAGATACCGGCGAGCGTCAGCATCTGTCCATGTGCCTATCATGGCGGGCAGCGGTCGACCAGTATCAGCCAAAGAGAGATAAGCTAGGCTTCCGGCATCATTCCTCAAGGACGAACGCCATGCCAGATAATTCAGATTGCAAGATCGCCACGGCGGACGCTCTGACATTGCTCCTCCACAGCCAGCATGCCTTAAGTGCAGCTATAGAAGAAATAACCAAGTGGCTCTCAGAAAATGGGGTAGGCAGTGTCGCCGCTAATGCGATGTCGGCCATGGAAACGCTGGACACTAATGCTCAAGCCATCACAGATTCCATTTTGAGGATACGCCAGTCATAAATTACTCAGCGCAAGACTGCCTTCTGATTTGAATGCCTCCCGATTTTGTAGACACAATTGACTGGCGGCTATGGGAAGGATAGCGACGGTCTAACATCGACCGTCGCAGTGAATGGTCAGACTTCCGTCTGCTCCGCCATTTCCAAGGCATCATCGACCTCGATGCCCAGGTATCTAACAGTGCTTTCAAGCTTCGTATGGCCAAGCAGGAGTTGTACGGCTCTCAGGTTCTTCGTCCTGCGATAGATCAATGAGGCCTTAGTTCTCTGTAGCGTGTGGGTACCGTACATGGTTGGGTCAAGGCCGATAGCTGTCACCCACGCTTTGACTATTCGAGCGTATTGCCTGGTGGAAAGATGGTCTGAGGCGTGCAACCGGCTCGGGAACAAGAAATCCTCGCTGCGGAGACGCGCCTGATGCATCCAAGCCTCCAAAACCGTTCGGGTTTGCTCAGTGATTTCAAATTGCACTGGGTGCTGAGTTTTCTGCTGCATCACGATGGCCCGTGACGACACATGCTCCCCATGGGCGATGTCTCGGACTCGCAACTTGGTTAAGTCACAGGCACGCAGCTTGCTATCGATGGCCAAGTTGAAGAGCGCCAAATCACGTGTCTTCTCAGCAAGCTGAAGTCTTACGCGGATAGCCCAGATATCTCTGACTCGAAGCGGAGCTTTCTGCCCGACAAGCTTTCCCTTGTTCCAAGGCTGATGTTGGTATCTAGCAATAGTGTTCATGGCTCGTCCTCCACGTGGTGGAGGACAAGGGTGGATCAGTCACAGTGCGCCGTTATCGCTACTCGACCCATATCTGACGGTGGCGACAGGCAGAAAGCGGCCAGGAGCGGTCCGTCGAAGCCTGGTCCGAAATTGCTGACGATCACTAGGCTGAGAATTCTTCCAGCCAAGCGATTTGCGCGCGTGGTCGCGTGTCACCGATCGGTACGGCGTGTCACGATTTCGCCACCTTCAATCCCGAGCGCTCTCCATGTTTCGTCCTGCCCTGCAGATCGTCGCCGTGCTTCTGTTCTGGATGACCGCCACCACGGCGCTGGCCGATCCTCAGTACTTCCACAAGACCTTCGCGGGCCGCATCGGCGATCGCGATGCGTTTACGATGAATCTCAAGAATGTCGATGGCAGGCTGACGGGAAGCTATCGCCATGCCGGCAAGCGCAATGATATCTACCTGAGCGGCGAGATCGCCCCATCAGGGACCTTTATGATGAACGAGTTCGGGAGTGCGGGCCAACGTACCGGCACCTTCACCGGCAAGGTAGCCAGCGACACGCTCGACGGCAACTGGGCATCGGCCCATGGCGACCGGCGCTTGCCCGTTGACGCGCATCAGACCTCGGAAATCATCATTGGCTCGAAGCACGAGATTCTCACGCAGGCGATCGGCACTTATGCGCTCGACAGCGTCAGCGGCGTGGGCTGCCCCAGCGGCGTGTGGGAGTCGTGGCGCGACAAAGGCCGATGGAAATCGAATTTCTCGGTCGTCGAGGATGGGTACAGCGAGGTCTCAGACTTGAGCCTGACACGCGGGGACTTGCACCGGCTCAACAGCATGACGGTCACTTTGGACACCTCGCTCGCCACGCGCCTGAGCGTCGATGGCAAGCTGCTGCTGTCGATCCCGTACCGCGACGCTGGCATCGAGTACGAGATCAGCCAGCCCCTCAACAGCGTCATGGAGGATCACCTGAAGACGCTGTCGCCCGCCACCACCGTCTATAATGAGCATCTCTACCTGCTCGCTCGCGACGCGATCGATTTCGCGCCGGCAATGTAAGGCAATTATCTGTCCAACGACGTGGGCGTCGTGACGGTCAGCTACGCCGTCGTCGGCAAGACCTTCGACGTCTACCTGCGGGACGACAACGGCTGCAGCGGTACCGTGTTCTCCTTCCGGCGCAAGGGCCGATGAAGGCGATGCATCATGCCCCTCTAGGTAAGGCCCCTAGTGCAGCGGCGGCGCTAGTTACCCCGCCCTCCTCCAAACGACCACTCATCACCGGCCGTAGTGGTGATTACCACCATGACATCCTCCGCGTTCAGGCCCGTCGCCTGCCCCAATTTCTCGACCAGATCGCGGTAAAAACGCTGTTTGATCTCGACACTTCGAGGACGGCCTGCAGTAATCGCGATGAGCACAAAGTCATGGCTGCGTGGCCCGCCCAGGTAGTGGGGATCAAATATCAGCTCGCCGACCTCATGTTGGTGAATGGCCTGGAAGCGATCTGTCTCCGGTACTTCGAAGCTCTCGACCAAGGCATCGTGCAAGCCCTCGGACAACGCTTGCAAATACTCGACCGACTTACCGCGGTGCAGTGAAATTCGTGCAAACGGCATCAACGATTACTCCTGATGTTCTGGAAGGCAAGCCTGAAACTCACTGAGCAAATTCAGCGCCGAGGCAGCGGTTGGCCAACCGGAATAAAACGCCAGATGGGTAATGACTTCGGCCAGTTCGTCGACACTCAAGCCGTTGTCTAGTGCGCGCTGCAAATGGAATGGCAACTGCTCAAGTCGGTACATGGCCACCAACGCGGCCACCGTCGCCAGACTGCGTTCACGGGGCTTCAAATGTGGACGCGTCCACATGTCGCCAAACAATACGTTGTCGGTCAGCTCGGCAAACTTCTGCGGGTAGTTGCTTTGGTGTTCTCGCCCCGTGACCATCGATGCATTCATGATGTTTTTCCCTCTGATGTCCCAATTTGATGGAGGAAAACTATCAAGTCGCAACAATTCCGAATATCAGATTTAATTGCATCAATCATCCCAAATTAGTGGACTATTGAATGCGCCGCCCAACCTTCGATCTTGACGTGTTGCGCACCTTCATCACCGGTGTGGAATTCAACAGCTTTGCCAAAGCGGCGGATCGTCTCGGTCGGTCGACCTCGGCGGTAAGCGCTCAATTGAAGAAACTCGAGGAGCAGATCGGTACGCCGGTACTGGCTAAATCCGGTCGCGGACTGGTCTTGACCCCCACGGGAGAAGCACTGCTCAGCCATGCCCGCCGGTTGCTGGAGTTGAACGATGGTATTTTCCAGACCCTGCATGAAAGCCAGACCGCCGGGTCCATACGCCTCGGGCTTCAAGAGGACTTTGGAGAACATTTCCTGAGCGATATCCTGCGACGCTTCGTCCAGACTTACCCGAGGGTGAGTCTCGAAGTCAGGATTGGCCGTAATGCTGAACTTCTTGCTCTGGTGGAAAGCGCAGATTTGGACCTAGCCCTGACCTGGGACACCGGGCACATGTCGCCCTATGCCACGCGTCTGGGCGCAACACAGATGCACTGGATCGGAGCCCGCGATACGCCACTGCTGACTGCCCTTGATGACTCACCGTTGCCATTGATCATGTTCGACGCGCCTTGCGTATTGCGCAGTGCCGCTACCCAGGCGCTGGATGCCGCGCAAATACCCTGGCGGATCGCCCTGACCAGCCCCAGCGTCGGCGGTCTCTGGGCGGCCGTCGCCGCCGGATTGGGTCTGACGCTGCGTACCCGGATCGGGCTACCGAGCCATCTCACCGTTGTTTCTGGTCTGCCGCCCGTGCCAAGCATTGGCTATGTGTTGCACAGCGGTGGCGATGACCCGTCCCCGGCCACCCGATTCTTGGCTGCATTGATCAAGACGAGCCTGCAAGAACAGGCGTTTCGCTTCACAGCGACGAAATAATCGATGCCATCCAAGGGTTTGATTTCAGTCGACTCCAGGCCTTGGCTTAAGTCAGAAATCGGCCAAAAGCGAACGGTCATTACTTGTCCCGACCGATACCCATAAGAGGCATTCAGTTAACCGCTCTTGTAAATCCTGCGCCATGCGTACTGGTTCGTATGTATCAATCGCCGTGTTGACGGTTTACGGGACTACATCAGGCGTTTGACGCGTGTCAGGGACTATACTGTTTTCGACCTTTTAATCAGATCCACCCTTGATCACCGCACAGCCCACCAGGCAGAACACGTGAAACATTCGACACTTACTGCCGCGCTGCTCTGTCTATTACTCGGCACTCCCGTCAGGGCCGAGCAGTATCAGGTCGTTACTGAAGAGTGGGCGCCGTACAACTACCAGGAAAACAATCAGCTCACCGGCATGGCCACGGAGATCGTTCGGGGCATAATGGCGCTAACCGGGGATGGTTTTGAGGTGGTGCTGCTGCCCAGTATGCGAAGCACCCGCGCGTTGAAGACCCGGCCCAAGACTATAATGTATTCCCTATTTCGCACGGCGGAGCGTGAACCATTGTACAAGTGGGTCGGACCGATCGTGGAAGAGTCCATTCACCCCTATCAGTTAGTCAATGCGCAACAGCCGGTGAACTCCTTGGAGCAGCTAATGCATGCCTCTCAGATCACGACGAGACATGCCGGCCTTATTCCCGAGATTCTGCAGTCGCGGGGCTTCAACAACCTCGAAAAAAGTGCAACTGAGAGCCAGCAGCTCTATCGCATGCTGCTAGCCGGGCGCACCAACATCATCATAGGCGACACCGATGCGGGGGTGGCTTACTACAGCCGCCAGTTGAAGATCGCCCCCGGCACGCTGCGGCAGATTCCCATCGAGCTCTATCGCTCATCGCTGTACATCGCCTTCAGCCGGGACTGTGACGACGAACTTGTATCTGCCTGGGCCCGCGCCCTGGAGAAGCTGCGCCACTCGGGTGAGCTGAAGCGCATCAAGGATCAATACAATCAACCCATCGGGAAATGAACCGCAGAACCAGCGCAGGCCGCTTCGCACCTATCCACCCTTGCCTCACTCAACGTGGAGGATAAGCCATGAACATAATTGCTACATACAGCCATCAACCTTGGAACAAGGGAATGTTGACCCGTTGCACCACCCCAAAAACAAACAAGCCCAACACTAGACATTTTTTCAAAATGAGTGTGGATCGCTTATCAAGTATTCACTGAAAGTGATGGACACGATCAGCCGCATCAGCCATGTCTGCCTGATGGCGACCTATAACGAGTGGATGAATTCAAAGATTTATGGAGCTTCCAGAAGCTTGCCAGATGAAGAGCTCTCAGTGAACAGGAAAGCACTCTTTGGTCTATTCTAGGGACGTTGAACCACCTGGGGGCTGGAGACACTATCTGGCTAAAGCGATTCGCCAAGCACCCAGCGAACCACTTGGCTCTGGAGCCAATTCGGCAGCTTCCTGCCCCCAAAGCCTCGAGCAGTTACTGTTCTCAAGTATCCGAGAACTTTCGGCATATCTAGTGTGGCTCGTCCAGATGATTGCCGAGTGGTCTCGCTCCATTACAGAGCCGGATTTAGATTACACCCTCAATTACACAAGCGTGACGGGGGTAGCCGCGGACAGACGTTTTTATGGTTGGTCATGCATTTTTTCAACCATCAAACGCATCACCGCGGACAAGTTAGCACCTTGCTTTCACAAGCGGGTGTCGACATAGGTGATTCGGACCTGGTCATCCTCATTCCATCCGAACCCTGCACAAAGTAGAAACGCCCAGCGCTGGCGCTAGACCGGTTTTTTTCACAGCTGATCGGCTCGGCGAAACAGCACAGCCATCCGACCTGGGTGTCGATCGGAGTGATGGCAAACGGCCGAAGCGGCCTGTCAAGAGCGGCAGCAGATGAGCTCTAGCCGGAAGCAGCGGTACTATGGCTGGTTGATGGGTGAAGATCTCATGATATGAAGCCAGCGAAACTCTTGGAGCTGCATTTGATCCATGCTCTCAGAGTGAACTGGTGCCTCTTGTTGTTCGATCATAAGCGCTGGTGGAGAAAGCCATGAGAGAAGCTACAAACGATTTGCCCGAGCCCATAAAGCGGCAGGCTGAGAGGATTCTCCACGAGATTGAACTCGCAGGCTCGATGATTCTCGCGGTTAAAAGTGGCGCTAAACTCCAGGGATTCATACTGGAATAACATGCTGTGACGGCCTGCCCACAGAGCGCTGTGAACTGTTATCAGACCATTTTGACAGCATCGTGGAGCAAAGATTGAAGTCGTTGACATTAGGGCTGTAGCGGCAGCTGGATAGAAGAAGCTGTGTAGAGGAATAGGATGACGTACATCACTTTCCTTTTAACACTTGCTCTAATGGCAGGCTGCAAAACGGCACCCGTTCCGGAAGAGATCACCACTGTTTCCCAAGAGCGGCTTTTTGGTTTTACAAAAACATCTGATGCCCATCTTGTCATCTTGGCCGCGACCTTATTAGGAAATGATTGCGCGATCCGTATTTCAATAGACGAAAAGCCGGTCGCTGACTTTTTCGGCGCAGAAGTAGCCCATTTCGGGCTCACGTTTGGATCACACAACCTCTCGGCGCAAACTTCGGAGGGGTTGCTTTACGCGATGGATGCAAGAGATCAGGGGCAGTGTCAAAGCTGACGACGCCTTGATCATGCGTATCGACAAAGGGGCCTAATACGGACCGAGCTTTAAAAGCTATAAACAACCTCCTACACTGCTGAACACCCGCTCACACCGTATCTGCGCAGTCTCGCTTTCCTGCCGGCCTCTGCATCGCCTCCCATTAGGATCACCGACATGCGCCTGTCCGATTTCATTCTTGAGAACCTTGAACCGATTCTGCAGGCCTGGGAAGATTTCGCCAGAACCATTGAGACGCCAGGTGCGGACCTCGATAGTGAAGCTCTGCGAGATCATGCCGAACAGATGTTGCGGGCAATTGTAAGTGACTTGCGAACAACGCAGACGAAGCGAGAGCAAGCTGCCAAGTCTCAAGGCCAAGCCCCTTTAGATGATGAAGAAACCGCAGCTGAAACTCATGCAATGACGAGGTTAATGGCAGGTTTCACGATCGATCAAATGGTGTCGGAATATCGAGCACTGAGAACGAGTGTCGTCAGTCAGTGGATGAGGCAAGTGAAGGATGGCACGCCGATTAATGTCGACGATATGACCCGATTCCACGAGGCCATCGATCAAGCTCTCGCCGAATCCATCGCCAGTTACTCACGCGCGGTAGAAGCGTCGCGCAACGTATTTTTAGGCATTCTCGGCCACGACCTGCGCACCCCGCTTGGAGCGATCTTGCTGGGTGCCGACATGTTGAGGCGCTCAGAAGGGGCCGGAGCCCGGGCTACCAAGGTTGCCAATCAGATATATACAAGCGTGCGGCGAGCGAGCCAAATTGTTGGAGACCTACTTGATTTAACACGCTGCCAAATGGGCCCAGGCATTCCTGTCAAAACGACGGATATAGATCTCTCGCAAGTTTGCGAACGTGTTGTCGAAGAAATCCGAACGTTTCATCCAGAGGCCATGGTCTTGTTCAAGGCGAAGACTCCAGTTCAAGGGCAATTCGATGGCGCCAGAATGGAACAAGTCTTCTCGAACATAATCAGCAACGCTGTACAGCATGGAAATAATCAACTCCCTATCAAGGTGGAGTTAGATACCTCAGGAGACTGCGCTATTTTCACCGTGCATAACAGTGGTGAGCCCATACCAGAGGACGTTCTCCCGTTTATATTTAACCCCATGGGGCGTTTCTCTCTGCGATCAGTAATTGATCATGGGCCGACAGAGGGGTTGGGCTTGGGCCTGTTCATCGCGTCAGAGATAGTGGCATCACATAACGGTTCAATCGATGTCAGCTCCGACTCGAATGGAGGCACCACCTTTCTAGTCAAGCTTCCAATTACTGAGCCGCTCCTACATCAGTAGACACATTCGAGAGGCGGCTTCGGGTCGAAAGCGGGCATCCAGCAGCTCAGATTCAAGCTGGGCACCAGCAATCCTGAAGATGCCCAATATAAAGTTTGCTGAGAGTTCGTTTTCGGGCAAAAACGGCAATTCATAAAAAGACAATTGAGATATTGCCCATCGAAACGCGCTCAACTTGTTTGTACAACTTGCCGTTCGGATCGGAAGACGACTAGGTTGCTCACCCGGGAGGCCCCAGCTCTAATCGAATGCTTGGTGGTTCGGCCATATCAGGCGCGAAATGACGCGAGAGACTTTTTAGAGTACCCCCTGGCCCACACAGAGCCCTGAAGATATCCAATCTTCGGACTTCCACCCAGGTAATCGTTGATGGTGTTCGTTAAGGTGAACATCCATTGCTTTGATGAGTTTTTTTGTTGTCGCTATTTCTTCGAAGAAGTGCTCTCGCAGGGCGATGAAATCTCGTCTTGCCTCTGCGAATTGCTCGACATACACGTAGGCCTCTGCTCTTAATTCGATGGAAGCCTTGGCCACGGAGTAATTTGGAGATGGTGGGATAGGGGGCTGCTTCAATGGCGCGGCCAAATATAGCTTCGGTGACATGACGTTTCTCACCCAGAAGATCCGATATGTTACAAATTAGACCGCGCGCCACACAAGAATGTTCCTGACATTCGTGGCACAACAAACCGGCGCTGCTCCCCATGGTGACTAGGATTGAGCGTATCCGAGCGGTGGCGCAGAACTCAGCGCACCAACACAGCCCCGAAGCGATGGCGTTCCATATTACACATGGCACGAATGGGAGACGATAGCTTCTTTCTCAGTCATATCAACGTCAGTGAGTGATGTCAGTGTGGTGAATATGGGCAGTTACACTTTACCAACCAAATAATCCTGCCGAATGCCGCTCGCGACCGCGTTAACCAGTTCGTCGTAGGTCCAAGGTTTCTTCAGATAGATCGTTTGAGAGTGTGCTGTAGAGGAATCAAGCTCACGGTCGAATGTCAAAATCGCAGAGACTGCGGGCCATTTTGCCTTTACCATCTCGACGAACGCCTCACCTTGGAGTCGCCCTGGCTGCCCCTCGTTCACGATTACTAGCCGACAACCGCCATTCGTCTGCCTGAGATAAATCAAAGCAGCTTCAGCCGTTTCGAAGCACAAAGACTGAAGGCCGAGCTCCACCAAGGTCTCCACTAGCAACATTCGTAATGGTAGGTAGTCCTCTACAACGATTGCCCATCCCATATGCAGCGGGAGGTTTACCCCTTTGGTGTCCACGCGTCACTTCCTAATCGGTTCAACTCCACCCGTTGGCAGAGGAATTCCAGTGTAGGCGATTTATTTTCAGATTGATTCTTAACGGTAGCGGCGAGGTTCAAAAGAGCGAAATAAGCGATACGCCGTCCGGGCCGGATAGGAGCCCCCGTCTCTACTAGGCGTTATAATCGACTCATGTAGCCTTTCAGCACCGTCAGAATCCGGCCAAGACAAGCCATTGAGATTTGACTATGAGGGTGAGTGCAATAACCTCCCAAAGTAACCCGCGCCGTAGACGTTTAGCCTCGATCAGTGATGAGTTTACGAGTCAGCATAGCGTTAATAAAGGCTTTCCAGTTCCTGCTGATACTCATCACCAGCGCGCCTAGATCTAATTTTACCAATTGCATCAGCCGCATCTATGACAACTTGGGCATCGTCTTGACCGTTTTTCACAGCCCACTCTCTCTCCGCCTTGATGTATCCGTCCGGCCAAGTCATCTACCCAGCCCCGCAAGGCCAGGACATGGTGCACTTAAATTTAAGTGGGCACCAGTTCTAGCCTTTTAAGCGGGTATTTCATGCAGCCACAACGCCGTTCCTACTCCAAGTCCCTCAAGGCCCAGGTCATTCAAGAGTGTGCCCAGCCCGGAGCTTCGATTGCCAGCATCGCGCTCAGCCATAGCCTCAACGCAAACCTCGTACACAAATGGATTCGGGTGCAAGCGCAGAAAAGCACGGCGCTGCAACCTGCATTCATTCGGTTACCCATGCAGCTGGCCGCAGCAAATTCGCACGCAGCAACATCGAATATCTGCGTTGAAATCCAGCACCCGCGCGGCACCGTCAAAGTGAACTGGCCAACCGAAAGTGCTGCTGCCTGCGCGACTTTTCTTCGAGACCTGCTGCGATGATCCGCATCGACTCCATCTGGCTCGCCACCGAGCCGATGGACATGCGCGCCGGTACCGAGACGGCGTTGGCCAGAGTGATCTCAGTGTTCGGTGCGGCGAAGCCGCACTGTGCTTATCTGTTCGCCAACCGCCGCGCCACTCGTATGAAAGTTCTGGTACATGACGGCTTCGGCATCTGGCTGGCTGCTCGCCGGTTGAACCAAGGTTAGTTCCACTGGCTAAGCATTCACCATGGCTCTGAAATAGAGTTGGATACCGAGCAACTCCAGGCCCTGGTGTTGGGCCTGCCATGGCAGCGCGCGGGCTCCGGCGGTGCGATCACACTGCTTTAATGGCTGCCATTAGCCTATCGGTCTATCGCCGCGAATTGCCTGGTCTGGCAAAATCGGCCCCATGACTTCGCTCCCCAATCTCGATCACCTTACCCCTGAACAACTGCGCGCTTTGGCGGCGCAGTTGATACAGCGTGTCGAGACACTCGACCAGCAAGTCGAGACCATGGGCAAGAAGATCAACCGCGACCAGACGGTTATCGAGAAACTGACCCATGAGATGGCGCAACTCAAGCACTTGAAGTTTGCCAAGCGCAGTGAGCAGTTGAATCCGCAGCAGGCCAACTTGCTCGATGACTTGATCGATACCGATATCGCGGCGATTGAAGCTGAGCTTCAAGCCTTGCAAACAGCTCCTACGCCGACCGAGAAAAAGCAAAAGCCCAAGCGCACCGCGTTGCCGGCAGAATCTCCACGCACGTTGATCCATCACGAACCGGACAACACCCACTGCCAATGCGGCTGTGCACTCAAGCGCATCGGTGAGGACGTCAGCGAGAAGCTGGACTACACGCCCGGAGTAATTACCGTCGAGCGTCATGTCCGTGGCAAGTGGGTATGTGATGACTGCGAAACGCTGATCCAGGCACCCGTTCCGGCACAGGTCATCGACAAGGGTATCCCGACCGCCGGGCTGTTGGCCCACGTCATGATCGCGAAGTTTGCCGACCATCTGCCTCTTTACCGTCAGGAATCGATTTTCGGTAGAGCGGGCCTGGCGATTCCACGTTCAACTTCGGCTCAATGGGTTGGCGTGACAGGTGTGCAGTTACAGCCTCTAGTCGATGCGTTGCGCGACGTAGTGCTCGGGCAGCAGGTCATTCATGCCGATAAAACGCCGGTGCAGATGCTCGCTCCGGGTTCGAAGAAAACCCACCGCCCTTATGTCTGGGCCTACGCCACCAGCCAATTCTGCGAAACAGCGGCTGTCGTTTATGACTTCAGCCCCAGCCGCGCCGGCGAGCATGCTCGCAACTTCCTGCAAGACTGGAGGGACAAGCTGGCGTGTGATGATTTTGGCGGTTACAAGGCCAGCTTTGAACTCGGCGTGACCGAGATCGGCTGCATGGCCCATGCGCGGCGCAAGTTCTTCGAACTGCACGCCACCAACAAGAGCATGCTCGCCGAACAGGCCCTGCGCTATATCCAGTTGCTTTACGAAATAGAAAGTGACGTTCGCGACCTGGAGCCGGATTTACGCTGCCGAATACGGCAAGAAAAAGCCGCACCCGTAATGGCTACTCTGCATGCCTGGATGCTCGCCCAGCGTGATCTCGTGCCCGAAGGTTCTGCTATTAGCAGAGCGTTGGATTACAGCCTGAAACGTTGGGCAGCGCTGTCGCGCAACCTGGAGGACGGGGCCGTCCCCATTGTCAACAACTGGGCAGAGAACCAGATCCGGCCGTGGGCTCTTGGTCGCAAGAACTGGCTCTTTGCAGGTTCGCTACGCAGCGGCAAGCGGGCTGCGGCGATCATGAGCTTGATCCAGTCTGCGCGGCTGAATGGGCATGATCCGTATGCCTATTTGAAGGACGTACTCACACGATTGCCGACGCAGCGGGCGAGTGAGATTACGCGGCTGCTGCCACATAACTGGACTCCCGCCTAATAACGTAAGCTGGGATGTACGGATGCCCACGTTGAAATTCCACATGGAAGACTTGGAATGACTCGAATTATTGAAATCCTGATGTACACCTTAAAGCCAGGATCGGGATTGGATTTTCATAGAATAATGCAGAATGTAAGTGTTCCGCTTCACCTAGAAGCGGGCATAGATGTCGTTTCTTATGGCGGCTCATTACATGATTGTGACAGTTATCACCTGATTCGCTCCTATGAAAGCGAGAGCCATCGCCTAGCATCTCAAGAAACTTTTTACGCAAGCGCTGCCTGGAAACAGGGCCCGCGAGCAGAAATTATCGGTCGGATTGAAGTCAGTACAACGACAGTTATGGCGCTCACTCAAGACGTGATTGATGCCATCAGAGCTTCCGTAGATCTATCTAGAGCAGATGCTCAATCAGCGTAGCCATCGGCAAAGACAGACCCCGTAGTCTTAAACGCTGGGATCAGGAAGGTGTGTTGGCCGGACGCTTACGCCTTGATGACAGACACTTCAGTGGTTTTCATAACTGAGCTTTCAAACGGGGCGTTATCCCACGGCTCATATTCATGATCCAATACAGACTGCCAGGTTGGTGGCGTCAGGCCAGGAATATCAATCTTCCTGGTTTCTACCCGTCGCTGGTGTTCATATTTATCAGAGCAAATCACTTGGATATTCACTAATGGAGCACCAGAGTGAGTAGCAATTTCGCTCCACGCCTTTCGGCTTTCGATTACTGGGTTAACACAGTCGACTATGACAGTACTGCCGAAACGAAGATTGCTCAGAGCAAGCTCATTAGCGACCATATAACCGCTCCGCCCCACGTCTTGTGCCAGAGCACCGGAATTTCGGATAGCCTGCTCAATCGTATCGATCCGCAGATACACCGCACTTGTTCTGGTGGCAAGGTCACTTGCTATAGTCGTTTTTCCAGTACCTGGAAGGCCGCTGAAGACAATAAGCATTCTATGTCCTTCGATTGGTGAGATGACCCAGTCTAGGCCAATAGCTGCCGAAGCCAATGGCAGCTATTGGCTGTGGATTCAACCGGTTGAATCCACAACCCAAAGCGGTCAGTCGAGAGACACGGCACCTAGCTGCGTGACAGATACGTGATTTTCGCTGTTAACACCCTACTTAGCGTGGCCAACGGTAAGCGTCCGGCCAACACACCTTAGCAAGCGAAGAAAACCGTGCGCCTCGCGGTATGATGCCTTCTCACGAAATTCTGGTGCGGAGTTATTGATGAACCTAAGCGTTTTGTATGCGTTGGCCGCTGCCGCGTTATTTGGTGCCAGCACGCCGCTTGCCAAGTTGCTAGGTCTCAACATTCCCCCTGTATTACTTGCAGGCCTCCTTTACTTGGGCAGCGGTCTGGGCCTGACAGTTGTCCGTTTTGTGCGTGACCATGGCTGGAAACCGGCCGGCCTCGCGCCATCTGAATGGCCTTGGCTTCTCGGCGCAATCGCGTTCGGGGGAGTGCTCGGGCCCGTTGCGCTGATGTTCGGATTAACCAGGACATCCGGCGCCACCGCTTCTTTGATGCTTAACCTCGAAGCTGTGCTTACGGCGTTATTGGCTTGGGTAGTATTCAAGGAAAATGCTGATCGGCGCATCGTATGGGGAATGATAGCCATCATTGCCGGCGGTATGGTTTTGGCGTGGCCTCTGGAAGCCATGCAGGCTAATGACTGGCTTGGGCCGTTGGCAGTCTCTTTGGCCTGTTTCTGTTGGGCCATCGATAACAACCTGACGCGAAAAGTGTCTGCATCAGACGCGCTTTTTGTGGCAGGCTTCAAAGGCTTGGTAGCTGGCGTAGTCAATTGTTCGTTGGCCATGCTCCTTGGATCTAGCCTTCCTGAGTTTTCGGTGCTTGCACCGACCTTAGGGCTTGGTTTTCTAGGTTATGGCGTCAGCCTGGTGCTCTTTGTACTGGCGCTGCGCGGCCTCGGTTCGGCACGTACAGGCGCGTACTTTTCGACTGCGCCATTTCTAGGTGCCGCCATCGCAATCGTAGCTATGGGCGAGCCTGTGTCTTTGTCGTTTTGGGCAGCCGCTGTGCTGATGGGAATTGGGGTATGGCTTCACCTTACTGAAAGCCATGCGCACGAGCACCAGCACGTACCGTTGACGCATGGGCATCGCCACGTTCACGATGAGCACCACCAGCACGAACATTCGTTTGAGTGGAGTGGGACGGGTGCGCATAGCCATATTCATGAGCACGTGCAGATCCGCCATAGCCACCCACACTTTCCGGATATCCACCACAGGCATACCCATTAGATGCTTGGACTGGAATACACACAGCGGAATATGCCGGAGCCTCGAATAAGGCTTGCTGGCGCTAAGAAGTGGCTTCCGCCGAAGACACCTTGCAAAGATCAGTCAGGCATCCACTGATGCGGCAGCAGTTGCTCGATCTCGCTGGCCCGCTGCGTCGGCAGCCGCGTCAGTACATCCTTGAGATAAGCATACGGATCGTGCCCGTTCACGCGTGCGGACTGGATCAAACTCATAATCGCCGCCGCCCGTTTGCCACTGCGTAGTGATCCGGCAAACAACCAGTTCGAGCGTCCGAGGGCCCACGGCCGGATTTGGTTCTCTACTCGGTAGTTGTCGATGGGCACAGCCCCATCTTCCAGGTAGCGCGTCAGCGCTACCCAGCGTTTGAGGCTGTAATCCAAGGCTTTGGCCGTTGCTGATCCATTGGGCACCAGATCGCGCTGGGCCAACATCCAGTCATGCAGCGTTTTGATTAGCGGCGCTGCCTTTTCCTGACGTATTCGCCAACGATCCTTACAACTCATATCCCGTGCTTGGCGTTCAATTTCGTACAAGCCGCCAATCGAGTGCAGTGCTTGTTCGGCCAACTGGCTTTTATTCGCGACATGCAGATCGAAAAACTTGCGGCGGGCGTGAGCCATGCAGCCGATTTCGGTCATACCTTTCTCGAACCCGGCTTTGTAACCAGCAAAGTCGTCGCACACCAATTTGCCGTTCCAGGAACCGAGGAAGTTGCGCGCATGCTCACCTGCTCGGCTTGGACTGAAATCGTAAACCACGGCCTTGAGTGCCGAAAACGGCGTGCTGCTGTAGGCCCAGACATACGCGCGGCGGGTTTTCTTCTCACCCGGCGCGAGCATCTGCACCGGGGTTTCATCGGCGTGGATTACACCCTCGGCCAGTACCGCTTCGCGCAGCGCATCGACCAAAGGCTGAAGCTGTACGCCGGTTTGTCCAACCCACTGCGCCAGCGTCGAGCGAGCGATCACCAGCCCGGCGCGGCCAAAGATTTTCTCCTGCCGGTACAGCGGCAAGTGGTCAGCGAACTTCGCCACCATCACATGCGCCAGCAGGCCTGCGGTCGGGAGACCCTTGTCGATTACCTGCGCCGGAACCGGTGCCTGGATCAGTGTTTCGCACTGGCGGCAGGCCCACTTTCCACGCACATGTTGCTCGACTGTGAACACGCCAGGTGTGTAATCGAGCTTCTCGCTGATGTCCTCGCCGATGCGCTGAAGTTGGCAGCCGCAGGCGCACTGGGTGCTCTCAGGTTCGTGGCGGATCACCGTGCGTGGAAACTGCGGCGGCAGCGGCGCACGCCTGGGCTTCTGACGTGGCTCGGCTGGTGCAGGTGGCGGATTGACCGCCTTCAACTCGGCTTCGATGGCCGCGATATCAGTGTCGAGCAGGTCATCGAGCAAGCTGCCTTGGTCGGGACTCAGCTGCTCGCTGCGCTTGGCAAACTTGTGCCGTTTGAGGATGGCGATCTCATGAGCGAGTTGCTCGTTGACCGTTTCGAGGCGATGGATTTTCTGACCCATGGAGTCGACCTGGGACAGCAACTGCATGGCCTGTTCAGCCAAAGCGCGCAGCTGTTCCGGTGTCATCTGGTCAAGATTGGGCGAGGAAGTCATGCCACTGATTGTGCCAGAGCAGGCGTTCAGCGGCGATAAACCAATAGGCTAATGGCAGGTGCTAGAGCACTGTGATCGAGCCGCCCGCGCCGACCCGCTGCCAAGGCAACCCCAGCACCAAGGCTTGAAGTTGCTCGTTATCGAGTTCGACTTCCGATCCGTGGCGGATGCCGGGCCAGTGAAATTTGCCTTGGTTTAGTCGTCGCGCTGCAAGCCAAATACCTACGCCGTCATGCACCAGGACTTTCATTCGGTTAGCGCGGCGATTGGCAAAGAGATAGGCACAGTGCGGCTTCGCCGCACCGAATACGGCAATAACTCTGGCCAACGCGGTCTCGGTGCCGGCGCGCATATCCATGGGCTCGGTGGCGAGCCAGATGGCGTCGATGCGGATCACTGGGCAAGCTCGCGGATAAAACGGGCGCACCCATCAGGATCTGAGGATGGCCACTTCACGGTGAGTTTCTGCGGCCCAAAAGGAACCTCGATGCTGACGGACATTTGCTGAGCGGGCTGGGTTCGGGATTCTAGTTTCATCGGAACGAAAGCGGGTAACGCCGGCGCCTGACGATCACGATAAGCAGGTATCCACTTTCGGACGAGGTTGGCATTAATGCCGTGGCGCAAGGCTACGCTGGCCATCGACACGCCAGGCTCTAGGCATTCCTGGACGACCTGGGCTTTAAAGGGTTTGGGATAAGAGGTGCGTTGGCGCATGGCAATCCTGACGATAAGGGTGATGGTGTCCACGTATTTTTAAGTGGACACCATCGCCCTTATAGCTGGGATCGGGTAGGTGACTTCGCCGGACGCTTACGGCCAACGTTCCTACATAGAGGCACTGGACTAGTTGAAATTAGCCGGGAGTGGGATAGGGCCGCTCGCTAGTGAAGCGAGCGGCGTCCGAGCAGACTTACTGTGCAGGTTGCCCCTTCATTTTTTCCGCAACTTTATCGTCCACAGCAGCACGAATCTGATCAATGCTGAAACTGGCCGGTTTTTGACTCGGCGGGTAGTCGATGAAGGTTTGCAGGAACTTCGCGGCTTTGCTCACCGCTACCGCAGCGAGATAAATATTCTTACTCGACCAATCGTAATACTGGTCAGACACCACGTCCGCACGCTCGTACAGGTCCATGCGCAGGTTGAGGATCTTCGGTACTCGCAGGCAGACGAAGGGCTCGCTCCAGACCCGGAAACTGCCAGGTTGTTGTTGCTCACAGAACACCACTTTCCAGTTGTCAAAGCGCATGGACATCAGCACTCCGTCATCGTTGAAATAGTAGAACTCGTGACGTGCGCCAGTCGGTTGTTGGCCGGTCAGGTATGGCAGCTGGTTATAACCGTCGAGGTGCACCTTGAAGCTATTGCCACCGGCAGTCGGAGCCCAGCCCTTGAGTAGCTTGTCCTTTACGTCTGCGTCGCCTGCGGCCGCCAACAAGGTCGGGAACCAGTCCATGCCCGAAAACATGTCATTGGACACCTCTCCTGCCTTGATCTTGCCCGGCCAGCGGATCATCGCAGGCACCCGAAATGCGCCTTCCCAGTTCGAGTCCTTCTCGTTGCGAAACGGTGTGGTCGCCGCGTCGGGCCATGAAAACTGATTCGGGCCGTTGTCGGTGGTGTAGACCACGACGGTGTTGCCGGCAATGTTCAGATCGTCGAGGGTTTTCAGCAGCACTCCAACATCGTTGTCATGTTCAACCATGCCGTCGGCGTACTCGTTGCCGGGCATGCCGCTTTGGCCTCTTATCGAGTCGCGCACATGGGTGAATGCGTGCATGCGCGTGGTGTTCATCCAAACAAAAAACGGTTTGTCAGCCTTGGCCTGTTTCTCGATGAACGCTTGCGCCGCAGCGGTGGTTTCGTCGTCGATGGTCTCCATGCGTTTGGCGGTGAGGGCGCCGGTGTCTTCAATCTTTCCGTCGGCGAAGCTATGGATCACGCCGCGCGGCGCGTAGCTCTTGATGAAATCAGGATCGTCTTTTGGCCAGTACGGGCGCTCTGGTTCTTCTTCAGCGTTGAGGTGGTACAGGTTGCCGAAGAACTCGTCGAACCCGTGGGCGGTGGGCAAGTATTCGTCACGGTCACCCAAGTGGTTCTTGCCGAACTGGCCAGTGGCATAACCTTGGGACTTAAGGGCCTGGGCAATGGTGATGTCGCGTTTTTGCAGACCCACAGGCGCGCCTGGCATACCCACTTTTGATAGACCTGTACGCAGCGGTGTCTGCCCGGTGATGAACGAAGAACGTCCAGCGGTGCAGCTATTCTCCGCATAGTAATCGGTGAATAGCATGCCTTCATGGGCAATCCGGTCGATATTGGGTGTCTTGTAACCCACCACGCCCATGGAATAGGCGCTGATGTTGGTCTGGCCTATGTCATCGCCGAAGATCGGCCAAAATGTTGGGCTTTTCAGCGGCGCCAGCCGTTGCCGAAATAACCATCACCGAGATAGCCACCAGGGCAAATCTCGGTAGCCATTTGTGTTTGTAGATCATATTGACTGCTCCCTTAAGCCCGCGACGGGTTAACCACCGATTTTGTGTGGTTGCACTAACTCAAGGGCATTAGCGTCAATGCGACCAGACAGGTGCATGCAGGCACCTTTTCTCACGGTAGACCAAGTGAGCTTTTTAGCTTTTCTTTGCGATGGCAGGCGTTCTGCTAATTGGTAGGACGCATGCCATTTTTCGAGTGGGCTAGACTCATTCGAATGGCCGCTTCAGCCGAAACCAGCCTTTCGCCCCCACAACAATCGACCCATTGCCCCATCGCTATCTGGCGCCCTGCTGGTATTCACGGGGCGTACAACCAAACTCGCGACGGAACACCGTGTGCAGATATTGTGCGGATTTGAAGCCGCAAATGCGGGCTACGTCTGCAATCGCGGTGTCGGTATCTTCCAGCCCGCTCGTAGCCGCCGCCAATTTGAAACGCAGAATCTCGTCATGCACGCTACAGCCTCGCACGGTGCGAAAGTGTGACTCCAGCGATGAGCGCGACACGCCGACATAGGCCGCCACTTGCGCGGCCTTGATGCCCTGGCAGGCATATTGGCGGATAAACAGCAGCGCTTGCATGACGTAAGGGTTGCCCAACGGTTGGTGCAAACTCGACACCTGTACGTTGATTGCATCTG
The DNA here is from genome assembly GCF_056161485.1 of Pseudomonas sp. 5Vm1k. Classification (NCBI taxonomy): domain Bacteria; kingdom Pseudomonadati; phylum Pseudomonadota; class Gammaproteobacteria; order Pseudomonadales; family Pseudomonadaceae; genus Pseudomonas; species Pseudomonas sp. 5Vm1k. The sequence goes on along the minus strand of NZ_JBSPCZ010000002.1, from coordinate 232,199 downwards.
GCGGGATCAGGATGTGCGTGCCCGTGGACGGCATGCCGTGCAGCATCTGGTGGAGTAATTGCGCAGCGGTGCGGCCCATGGTTTCAGTACCCTGAATGACCGAACTCAGGGGGACCCGGGTCAGGCTGCGTGTCAGGGGGTCGTTGTCGATGCCAATCAACGCCACCTGCTCCGGTACGGCGATTCCGGCGGTCAGGCAGGCTTGCAGCAACTGCCGGGCGCGGGCATCACTGACGGCGATGATGCCGATGGGCTTGGGCAGGCTATGCAGCCAGGCGATCAGTTGTTCGACGGCGCTGTCCCAGAGCGGTGCGCTGGTGCCCATGCCGCGATAGACCTCAGCGTGCAAGCCGTCACGTTGCATCAGTCGCCGAAAGGCTTTTTCCCGCTCCTGGGCCCAACGATTGGCCTGCGCTTCAGGCAGGCTGAAGCAGGCAAAACGCTGCAATCCGGCCTCGATCAAGTGCGCGTAAGCCAGGGTGATCAGTGCGTTATTGTCGGTAGCAACGTAAGGAATTCCTTTCGGATAAGCGCGCTCATCCTGATAAGAGCCACCCACCGCCACCACCGGCAACTTGATGTCGGCCAGCGCCTCGCCAATCAGCGGGTCGTCGAAGTCGGCAATGATCCCGTCACCTTGCCAGCGCTCGATCCCTTTCAACCGGCAGAGAAAATCCTCTTCCAGGAACAGGTCCCAGGACGCGCGGGTGCTGCTCAGGTAGTTGCCGATGCCGCTGATGATGCCTCGGTCATAGATCTTACTCCCGTTGAACAACAGTGCGATGCGGTGAACAGGCGGTACTGTTTTCATTGTTTTCAGGCTTGTTCCGGGGCCCCTTCTCACGGAGGCGGTTTGCACAGACTAGGCGCGCAGACGACGAATCTCAATACGCAAAATCGCACCCTATGTTGGTGATTTTCATAATCAGCAGGCATGAGGCCGTTGCTAGTATCGAGACACCGCTAAGAACAACAAGGACATTGCCAATGCCGTACTTCCCCGATGTCGACAAGATTCGCTACGAAGGCCCTGCCAGCGATTCTCCCCTCGCCTTCCGTCACTACGACGCCGACAAAATCATCCTCGGCAAACCCATGCGCGAACACCTGCGCATGGCCGCCTGTTATTGGCACACCTTCGTCTGGCCGGGTTCCGATGTGTTCGGCGCAGGAACTTTCAAGCGCCCGTGGCAACACGCCGGCGACCCGATGGAGCTGTCGATTGGCAAGGCGGAAGCCGCGTTCGAGTTCTTCTCCAAACTGGGTATCGACTATTACTGCTTCCACGACACGGATGTCGCCCCGGAGGGCAATTCGCTGAAGGAGTATCGCAACCACTTCGCGCAAATGATTGATCGCCTGGAGCGACACCAAGAAGAAAGCGGGATCAAGCTGCTGTGGGGAACCGCCAACTGCTTCAGCAATCCGCGCTTTGCCGCCGGCGCCGCCAGCAACCCAGACCCCGAAGTGTTTGCCTTCGCCGCTGCCCAGGTGTTCAGCGCCATGAACGCGACCCAACGCCTGAAAGGCTCCAACTACGTGTTGTGGGGCGGTCGCGAAGGCTACGAAACCCTGCTCAATACCGACTTGAAACGTGAACGCGAACAACTGGGCCGCTTCATGCGCATGGTGGTCGAGCACAAGCACAAGATCGGTTTCAAAGGCGACCTGCTGATCGAACCCAAGCCGCAGGAGCCGACCAAGCACCAATACGATTACGACAGCGCCACTGTGTTTGGCTTTCTCCAGCAGTTCGGCCTGGAAAAGGAAATCAAGGTCAACATCGAAGCCAACCACGCAACCCTGGCAGGTCATAGTTTTCATCACGAGATTGCGACGGCCGTCTCGCTGGGAATTTTCGGCAGCATCGACGCCAACCGCGGTGATCCGCAAAACGGCTGGGACACCGATCAATTCCCCAACAGCGTCGAAGAAATGACCCTGGCCACCTATGAAATCCTCAAGGTCGGCGGGTTCAAGAATGGCGGGTACAACTTCGACTCCAAGGTTCGCCGACAGAGCCTCGATGAGATCGATCTGTTTCATGGTCACGTCGGCGCAATGGACGTCCTCGCCCTGTCCCTGGAGCGGGCAGCTGCCATGGTCCAGAACGATCAACTTCAGTTGCTCAAGGATCAACGCTACGCCGGTTGGCAGCAGCCGTTCGGGCAGGCAGTGCTGGCAGGTGACTTCAACCTCCAGTCATTGGCCGAACATGCATTCGCCAACGAACTGAATCCGCAGGCCGTCAGCGGCAGGCAGGAAATGCTCGAAAACGTCGTCAACCGGTTCATCTATCGCTAATCGCCAACGGAGTCTGCGGGCGTAATATCGCTGTGACATTCGCACGACAAATCTGTGTCCGCTGCGTCTGCCGATTCTCTACAGTTCTACCAGCCCGAGACTCATCGCCAGGCAGTGTCTTTCAAACAAAAATAAAAGGACGCACCACCATGAAGAATGTAAAACGCGCACTATTGGCCAGCGCCCTGGCACTGCTGTCGCTGCCAGTTATGGCCGATGCTGCCCACCCGAAAATCGGTTTCTCCATTGATGATCTGCGGCTGGAACGCTGGTCACGTGATCGCGATTACTTCGTCGCGGCGGCGGAGAAGATGGACGCCAAGGTCTTCGTACAGTCGGCCGATGCCAACGAGCAAAAGCAGATTTCGCAAATCGAAAACCTCATTTCCCGTGGCGTCGATGTCATCGTCATCGTGCCATTCAACGCTACGGTCCTAACCAACGCAGTGGCCGAAGCGAAGAAAGCCGGCATCAAGGTCGTGTCCTATGACCGCCTGATACTCAACGCGGATATCGACGCCTACATTTCCTTCGATAACGAAAAGGTCGGCGAGATGCAGGCCAGCGGCGTGCTGCACGCAGCGCCCAAGGGTAATTACTTTCTGCTCGGTGGTGCGCCCACTGACAACAACGCAAAAGTCCTGCGCGAAGGTCAGATGAAAGTGCTGCAACCGGCCATCGACAAGGGGGATATCAAGATCGTCGGCCAGCAATGGGTGAAGGAATGGAACCCTACCGAAGCGCTGAGCATTGTTGAAAACGCCTTGACCCGCAACGACAACAAAATCGACGGCATCGTGGCCTCCAACGACGCCACGGCAGGCGGCGCCATCCAGGCACTGGCGGCTCAGCAACTGGCCGGCAAGGTGCCGATTTCGGGGCAGGACGCAGACCTCGCAGCAGTCAAGCGAGTGATCGCCGGCACGCAAACCATGACCGTGTACAAACCGCTGAAACTCATCGCCTCCGAAGCCGCCCAGCTCTCGGTGCAACTGGCGCGCAACGAGAAACCCGCCTACAGCTCGCAGTACGACAACGGCAGCAAAAAAGTCGACACCATCCTGCTCACTCCGACTCCGTTGACCAAGGACAACATCGACTTGCTGGAACAGGACGGGTTTTACACCAAGGCGCAGATTGCCGGGCAGTGATCATCGCCCCGTAATGCCACCTGCAGGAGCGAACTTGCTCCTGCGGGACCGGCCTCGTACCTGCTGCTTATGAGTTTCTGCCATGTCCGATTATCTGCTGCAAATGAACGGTATCGTCAAAACCTTCGGCGGTGTCAAAGCGCTCAATGGCATCGACATCAAGGTCAAGCCGGGTGAGTGCGTCGGGCTGTGCGGCGAGAATGGCGCCGGCAAGTCCACGCTGATGAAGATCCTCTCTGCGGTCTACCCTTATGGCACCTGGAACGGTGAAATCTTCTGGGATGGTCAACCGCTGAAGGCGCAATCGATCAGCGAAACGGAAGCCGCCGGGATCGTCATCATTCACCAGGAACTGACGCTGGTTCCCGATCTGTCGGTGGCCGAGAATATTTTTATGGGCCATGAACTGACGCTGCCCGGTGGGCGGATGAATTACCCGGCGATGATCCACCGCGCCGAAGCCCTGATGCGTGAACTGAAAGTGCCGGACATGAACGTATCGCTGCCGGTTTCGCAGTACGGCGGCGGCTATCAGCAACTGGTGGAAATCGCCAAGGCACTGAACAAGCACGCGCGCCTGCTGATCCTCGACGAGCCCTCATCGGCCCTGACCCGCTCGGAAATCGAGGTGTTGCTGGACATCATCCGCGACCTCAAAGCCAAGGGGGTTGCCTGCGTCTACATCTCCCACAAGCTCGATGAAGTGGCCGCCGTGTGCGACACCATTTCGGTGATCCGTGACGGCAAACACATCGCCACGACCGCCATGGCCGACATGGATATTCCACAGATCATCACCCAGATGGTCGGACGGGAAATGAGCAACCTCTACCCCACCAAGCCGCACGACATTGGCGAGGTGATTTTCGAAGCTCGCCACATCACCTGCTACGACGTCGACAACCCCAGGCGCAAACGGGTCGACGATATTTCGTTCAGCCTCAAACGCGGGGAAATCCTCGGCATCGCCGGGCTGGTCGGTGCAGGCCGCACCGAACTCGTGACCGCGCTATTCGGCGCCTACCCCGGCCGCCACGAAGGCGAAGTATGGCTGGACGGCCAACTCATCGACACCCGCACGCCGCTCAAGTCAATCCGTGCCGGCCTGTGCCTGGTGCCCGAGGACCGCAAGCGCCAAGGCATAATTCCAGACCTGGGCGTCGGCCAGAACATCACCCTGGCCGTGCTCGACAGTTACTCGAAACTGACCCGCATCGATGCCGAAGCCGAACTGGGCAGCATCGGTCGAGAAATTTCGCGCCTGCACCTCAAGACCGCGAGTCCGTTCCTCCCGATCACCAGTCTGTCCGGTGGCAATCAACAAAAAGCCGTATTGGCGAAGATGCTGCTGACCAAACCCCGGGTGCTAATTCTCGATGAGCCCACCCGAGGGGTGGATGTCGGCGCCAAGTACGAGATCTACAAGCTGATGGGGGCGCTGGCGGCCGAAGGCGTGTCGATCATCATGGTGTCATCGGAGCTAGCCGAAGTGCTCGGTGTTTCCGATCGCGTACTGGTGATTGGCGAAGGCCAGTTGCGGGGCGACTTCATCAACCACGGACTCACTCAGGAACAGGTGCTCGCCGCCGCACTCAGCCAGCCTGCTGGCCATAACAATAATGATCGGAAATCCGCGTAAATGAATCAGGTCAAACAACTCTTCACTCGCTACAAGATGCTCGCGCTGGTATTTGCCGTGGCGTTTATCTGGCTGTTCTTCAGCTGGCTGACCGAGGGCGGATTTCTGACACCGCGCAACCTCTCCAACCTGCTGCGCCAGATGTCCATTACCGGAATTCTCGCCTGCGGCATGGTGCTGGTCATCATCAGCGGCGAGATCGATTTGTCGGTCGGCTCATTGCTGGGCCTGCTCGGTGGCGTTGCGGCCATTCTCGACGTGGTCTACCACATACCGCTGCTGGCGAACCTGAGCCTCGTCGCCCTGTGCGGACTGCTGATCGGCCTCACCAACGGCTACATGGCCGCGTACCTTCGCATTCCTTCTTTCATCGTGGGGCTGGGGGGCATGCTGGCGTTCCGGGGCATTTTGCTGGGGATTACCGGCGGCACGACCATCGCACCGGTATCTCCGGAACTTGTCTACATCGGCCAGGGTTATTTGCCCCATACGATCGGCACGGGCCTGGGCGTTCTGCTGTTCGCACTGACGTTGTTCCTGACCTGGAAACAACGGCGCAATCGCGCCTTTCACGGCCTGGCGGCACATTCACTCCTGCGTGACGTCGTACGCGTGCTGTTGATCGGCGCGGTACTGGCCGGCTTCGTCCAGACACTCAACAGCTATGACGGCATTCCCGTGCCGGTCCTGCTTCTGCTGATTTTGCTGGCCGGGTTCAGCTACGTGACGAGTCAGACCGTCTTCGGCCGGCGCGTCTATTCCGTGGGCAGCAACATGGAAGCGACGCGCCTGTCCGGTATCAATGTGCAGGCCGTGAAACTCTGGATTTTCGGGATCATGGGCGTCATGTGCGCCCTCGCCGGCGTGGTCAACACCGCACGCCTGGCCGCCGGCTCGCCCTCCGCCGGCAGCATGGGCGAACTCGACGCCATCGCCGCGTGCTTCATCGGCGGCACCTCCATGCGCGGCGGCTCCGGCACGGTCTACGGTGCCCTCCTTGGCGCACTTGTCATTACCAGCCTGGACAACGGCATGTCCATGCTCGACGTCGACAGTTACTGGCAGATGATCGTCAAGGGTAGCATTCTGGTGTTGGCCGTGTGGGTCGATGTGAGCACCCGGACGGGGCAACGCTGAGCCGCTGCGGATGGCATCATTCACGAGAGTCTGCTTCTTGGGGAGATGCCAGTTGTGGTGATGGTTGTAATGCAGCCACCGAGAGTCAGAGGCCGGTAGTTTTGGGTCGAAGGCGAGCTCTTTGTGGCAGGCGACTGTCGGCCCAGAGTGTGTAAAAACACCTTAGCGAACACTTTCTATGATTTCTGAGGATTTCATCGTAGGGATCGCCCATGAAGCGCTTTATCCAAGGTGAACATCGAGGCTATGGCTACCAATCAACGAAACGAATCAAGTCCGCCTGATTGGCAACAGCGTCAGCCCAGATGAAGCTAAAGCGGTGGTCACGGCGAACGTCGCAGACATCATCGATCTTTACCAGCGCATCGCGGCATAACTCCCCCACATCACTGCCCAGGCATGACCAGGCATAGGACGCCCGATGCCCACAGAAAATCGACGGAGCGTACGATCCGCTTGCCCGATGACTTAGGTAAGCAATATATCCAATAGTTGATGAATATTGATATCGACCGGTGTTATCCAGGGCGATTGCTTGTTCTCTGCTCGCATCGCCAAATAAGCCAAGGTGCGTCCCTTATGGAATATTTGTTTATTCAGGGAAATTTCGTCGATGAGAGTTTTCGGGACGCCGTAATACCCACATCCAGGGCAGTCAACTTCTACAAACTCTCCAGCCAATAGCAGCTCAATTGCTTGGGCTCCGCAGATTAAACACTCCATCTTTTTGCACTCCCTTTGAATGGCCCTTCAACTGTAGTCGATCAAAGACTAAGGACGCCCCATACCCAAAGAAAACAACTCACTGAACCCTTGAATGTTGAGTGCTCGACTTTGACGAAGCAGGGCATCACTGGTGCCCCGGCTCGATCCGATCACCATGTTCCTCGATACCTACGGCCGGCGCGACTGCCCGACCGAAGCCACCCCGAACTACCAGACCGCCCAGGGCAAGATCACCATCAACTGCTGGGACAAGAGCTGGACGCCCATTTGGGCCACGTACCATTGCGGAGTTCGTTGCCGACTGCGGTAGGACTGCTATTCCTAATTGCTTGAATTGCGGGATCAGTTCCACCGTTTTCCGTTGTGACGCGCTGCATACCATCGACAACAGACCGGGCTCCACGACTGGGAACTGGGCGAGCTGAGCAAAGCTAAAGCCGACGAGCTTTGCATGACATTGATGTTTTGAGCGATATCGAGACCCAAAATGAATACTGGCACCACAGCAAGCTGTTGACGGACCTGTTCGGGGAGAAATGGCACCACCCGTCGGTGATCGCACACTTGGAGAAGAAACACGAATTCACCTAGCTGCGGCGGGGGTGGAGACAGTGCAAGAAGCGCTACGCCAGGAGCAGCAGTGGGTGGCCGCATGACGATGGTGAATGGCCATAACCGTGCCCATAGTGATACAGATCGATACGCCGAGCTTACTTTTTATACTCGCGCGACAACTCACTTCGGCGCGCCATTGCGAGGCCTAGCAGTTTCGTCTGCATGGTCCAGAGTTCACCCAAGGCTAAACCACTTACCATCATAGATTGAACCCTATCTCTGGCGAAATTATGTTCAGCCAAAGCTATTGCTGACTTTAATAAAAATTCTTCATGTTTGGTCACAACATCCCCCTTGAGAGCACTCGAACATCCGCAAGATATAAAAATAACAGAGCAATCCTGCTGCAGTTGCTTTCAATGCCACTGCAATCGCCAGACGACGGCCAATAATAAGCCAAACACGATAGCCACCAACTATGCTCTCTAACGACCTTCACAGATGCATCTGTTCATAAATTGCGTGCTCGCATCGAGAAAGAAGCTTGATCCAAGCCTTTGCTGTATCCCTTAGGCCATTTTTTGCCATCAAGGTTGAATGGCGGTCGAGGAAAGGTGTTCGCCCTACCCACACAACCTCGCCATCCATGGACTGGTAAAGAGTTGGCGGCAGGGGAACAGCTGAAACGATACACCAACTCAATTCCAAACAACTTTATTTCTGTGCCATCAATGTTCGGCGTACCTGGAATCGCTATGTACGAAAGCGTATACGACGAATAAATCAACCCGACGGTCCAACAGACCAATGGCATCTACAAAGAGCACGACATCGCCTCGCCGCTCTCCGCTCAACTCCAAGACTAGGACGGCGAAACGCTCTACTGCACAACCATCCCGCCAGGCACTGACGATATGTCAAACGGGAAATTTGTCCAAGCGTGGAACCTCATCAGGCCTCCAAGCGGATCAGTGATGATCTGCCCCCTTGCAGACGGCCACCAGACGCTGGCCGCAACCATCTGACCACTACCACCTTTTGCCGACACGCGCGGCATGGAGCTCTTATGTCTGCAGAACTGGCGCAGGCACCCCGGCGCGACAACGTCCTTCCCCCTGCTCCATCCGTGCCTGTGCTGCGCGCATCTATCTGGACATGTGCCGCGTCGCGTTCGACAAAACCGTTCTGATTCAGTGAGTTTCCGATTGGAGAGCGCGGTATCGGCTTCGACCGGGCTACGGCCTACGTCTCGCAAAGGCAAACGATAAAAATGGCGCGTCGGACCGATAATCGCACCGTAGCACCAAAGAGGAGATAAATCTGTTGATTAAGGCTCCATCTCGCTTCTTTTGAACCTGTCCACCAGCAGCGGCAGCACGAATTTTGGTGCACCTTCCTCAAGCATTGCCAGTGCCGCTATGCGCGATCAACACGGGCAACATCGCGTCGATGGGGATCATCATGTACGTAGAGGCCGGATGGATCATCACCTCTCCCCCCATTCTCGATTTTTGATCATCCAATTCACTGGGATTTCAGCCAGAAATCAGTTGATCACAAACGACTGTGTGAATACCTGTCGAGTCTCGAATTTGGCGCACTATGTGCAAATATTCACGCTCAAAATCACCGAGGCGACGACCAAACTCGATTTTTTTCATTGCCTGTCAGTAGAAGAAAAAATAAATGCTGCACGCTAAACCTAGCATACGGGATTGCCTATGTGACGGAGCAGATGTTCTTCGCCGATGATGTCAAACGCTGGAAAGTCAGTGGCAGCTAGACGAATGTAATTTCTAGCATAAAGTGCAATTGATCAAGCAGATTGAACCTAGCTTGAGCAAAAGTTTCGGATACTAAAATCCCCATTGGTGAACCCATGGCAATCGAGGAAACGCTACTGCGCCAGCGCAAGGTGCTTGCCAAGTTTGGCGAGCTAGCCTTGGCGTCGGATGACTTGGAGCACATCCTCGATGAGGCGTGTCGGCTGGTCGGTCACGCGCTCGAAACCAATCTGGCCAAGTTCATGCAACTGCAGGATGACGGCATCACGTTTCTCGTGCGAAACGGTGTGGGTTGGACACCCGATGTTGTCGGGAAGGTTCGGGTGCAAGCATGCGAAGGAAGTCCAGAATTGTATTCACTTAACACGAACGCCCCAGTCATATCGACGGACATTTCAACGGAAACACGATTCCGCTATCACGACTTTCATAAGAAAAATGGGGTTAAAGCCTTCGTCAACGTTTTAGTCCAAGGCGCCAATGGCGAACGTCCTTTCGGGATCTTCGAGGTTGATAGTCGAAGTCCTCGCCAGTTCACGGAAAGCGATATCGATTTCCTTCGGGGGTACAGCAACCTACTCGGTGCAGTTCTGAAGCGTTCCAAAACCCAAGAAGCCATGCGGCTGACGGAAAAACGGCTGCGTGAAAGCGAGCGACATTACCGCATCGCAGCTGATCTCAATCCACTTTGGCCTTGGACTGCTGACAAAGTCGGCAACCTTATCTCTATCGATCAGCGCTGGTATGAATATACCGGTCTGTCACCTGCGCAGACATTGGCGCGTCAGTGGGCTAATGCCGCCTACCCCGCAGGTCAGGTATCAATAGCTAATTCGTGGGATCAATCACTGGCCACGCTACAGCCATTCGACTTACAAATCCGCTTAAGAAAACACACTGGCGACTATCGTTGGTTTAGAGTCCGTGCGCTGTGTAGTCTCGACGCAGCCGGACAATGCGAGCAGTGGTACGGCACCGTTGAGGATGTCGACGATCGCGTGCAGCTAGAAAGCGCACTGCGTGATTGGAACGATTTGCTGGAGGATCGTATCGCTGAACGGACTAAGCAGCTTGAGGATGAACAGCATGAACGAGCTGTAGCGGAATCCAAATTGCGGCAAAGTCAAAAAATGGAAGCCGTAGGCCAACTTACCGGCGGAATAGCCCATGACTTCAACAATCTATTGGCAGGCATCATCGGTAGCCTGGAGCTCATGCAGCGACGCATCGATGCTGGCCGTTACAGCGACCTGGCTCGTTATAATTCCGTGGCCATGACTTCAGCTTCTCGGGCGGCCGCATTAACGCAACGTCTATTAACGTTCTCACGACAGCAAGCACTCGAACCTGAACTCTTAGAGCCCCGGAAAGTGGTGGCGGATCTTGAAGAGATGATCAGGCACTCGGTAGGGCCAAGCATCATTGTCGACTGCTCCTTTAGAACGACCGATCGTATCAGGTGCGACCTCAATCAACTGGAAAATGCATTGCTTAATCTCGCCATCAACGCGCGAGATGCAATGCCCAGCGGCGGCAGACTCGAGCTTCAAGTAGATCGATGTTTCATCGATAATGTGTCCTCCTCCGAAAGAATGTTGAGACCTGGAGCGTATGTGAGCATTTCTGCCACGGATTCCGGTACAGGGATTCCTCCTGAAATCTTGTCGCGCATCTTCGATCCATTTTTCACAACCAAGAAGATAGGTGAAGGTACCGGGTTGGGCCTATCTATGATTTATGGCTTCACTCAGCAATCCGGTGGCCAAGTCAGAGTCCACAGTAGCCTTGGTGTCGGCACCACCGTTACCCTCTACTTTCCAGTAGATGCCTCGCAGCCAGATGAGTCCAAAACAGACTCGGGCAACGTTCAACAGATAGAGCCATCAGGGCACAACGAAACCATATTACTGGTGGACGATGAGGCGGCTATTAGACAAATGGCGTCGGAGCTTTTGTCGGAAATCGGCTACCGAGTTATTGAAGCCGCGGATAGTGTTTCCGCGATGAAGATGGCGGATAAGCAGGAACATGTGGATTTACTCCTGACGGATATAGGCTTACCCGGATTGATGAACGGGATTAGCCTGGCTGCGAAACTCAAGGAGAAATTTCCGCAACTCAAAGTGCTTTTTATCACGGGGTTCGCTGGTGGTGCGAGAATGGTCACGGTCGATACGACTACTCAGATTCTACCCAAGCCCTTTAGTCTGAACGAACTCAGCTCGCGAGTGCACTCTCTGATTCAAGTAGCCTCCACAGGCAGTGACGACTGTTGAACAGAGAAAAAACCTAAATAATGGTCGGTCGAATATTGTCGAGGACAAAGAGAACGCGTGCAGTCCTACCTTCGCCATTTTCTTAATAATGCACCGCGTGTCGATAGTGACGGAATCCCTTCCCCCCCCATGAGGTTTAATGCCTTCAGTTAGCTACGGCATCAACGCATGTAGGTTGCATGGTCGCGTGGAGGCTCACCATCCCTGAGCGCAATGATTCGTAAACTTCACTAACAATATGCTAACCCTGCCCAATACTATGCCCATCCGCAGCGCCCTCTAAGCTTGTCGGCGTCACAGTATGAGAACAGGTTTGGGGGTACGTTATGCCTGGTCGTTGAAGAGCATCGCCTTCGGAATAAGCAGAATCAGCACACAGCTGACGAGCAAGCAACCACCCAAGACGTAGGTACCGTTGTTCATATCGCCCGTTAGTGTCTCTGCAGTGGCCGTAATCATGGAACCGGTGAACCCCGAGAGGTTACCAATCGCGTTGATCATGCCAATGCCCGCTGCCGCTGCCACACCGGACAACACGGTACCCGGCAATGTCCAAAAAATCGGCATCAGGCTCAGCAGGCCAGAGGCGGATATGCTGAGGAAGATAATGGACACCGGCAGGTTATGGGCAAAGACGGCGCTGCAAATCAAACCGATTCCGCCGATGAGCGCGGGAATAGCCGCGTGGAAACGGCGCTCTCCGGTTTTATTGGAGTGCCAGGCATTAAGTGTCATCGCCACAATGGCGGTGGCGTAAGGAATCGCCGTCAGCAAACCGATGTGCAGGGTGTTGGAGATACCCGTCGCTTTGATGATCGTCGGCATCCAGAACGCCAGTCCGTAAAACCCGGTGTTGAACGTCAGAAGGATCAGCACCAATAACCACACGCGACCGTTGAAGATCACATCCCGGAGGCTGGAGGCCTTTGCCGTGTTATCCCGGTCGAGGTTATTTTTTAGCATGTTTTTTTCTGCAGCTGTCAGCCATTTGGCGTTGTCGATTTTATCGACCAGCAAGGTCACCACCACCACGGCCATAATCAGCGACGGGATGCCCTCAATGATCAGCATCCACTGCCAGCCGGCCATTCCGTGGACACCCTGCATAGCCCCCATCAACCAGCCGGACAGAATTCCGCCCAAGGTCAGGCTGATCGGCATGGCCATCAAAAAGCCCGCCATTACTCGGCTCTGCCGGTGGGTTGGAAACCAGTAGTTGAGGTAGAGAATTACGCCTGGGAAAAAGCCGGCTTCACATATTCCCAGCAGGAAGCGCAGCACGTAGAACATGGTCTCCGATTCGATGTGGAAGAACCGTGCTAGTGGCACGGTAAACGCCACAGCCATGGAGACAATGCTCCAAGTAATCATGATTCGAGCGATCCAGAGGCGCGCGCCAAAGCGATGAAGTAACAGGTTGCTTGGCACTTCGAATAGGAAATAGCCCCAGAAGAAGATGCTTGCACCGAGCGCGTAGACGGTATTGCTGAATTGCAGATCGTTGAGCATATCCAGCTTGGCAAAGCCGATGTTGACCCGATCCAGGTACGCCGCCATGTAGCAAAACAGCAGGATCGGCAGGATGCGCAGGATGACCTTTCGGTAGGTACGATCCTCGGAGGTAAGCTCCGCCGAGCCCTCTCCTTCGAGAGGACGCTGAGATACTGATTCCATGTGTTGACCTCAAGGCATGTTTGTCATGCCGATTGTTTTTGTTTTGGCTTGCGACCTTGAGTTCCTTGGACTGACCTAGAGCAATCCGTTCGGAGAAAAGGAATCTGCAAGTTGACCTGTTACCGGTAACATTTTTAATTTAGCAATTAGTTTCCGAGCAACGCAAGCACACTCAGCTAAAAATTTTCAGGTGCTTTCACGTGCCAGGATTTTAAATTCGACGACGTCACATTCGCGAGGGCGAGGTAGGCCCAGGCGCTGAGCAGCAGCACTGGCCACCAGCAATTGGCCTGCGCGCCAGCCAATGCCATAGGGATCAACCGAGACGGTGGTGATGGTGGGAGTGCAATACCGCGAGACTTCGAAATCACCAAATCCGGCGATTGCAATGTCCTTGGGTACGCGTCGACCCTGCCGATGGCACTCCATAATTGCGCCGAACGCCGACAAGTCACTCACGCACATCACCGCGTCCGTATCCGGCCACTTTTCCAGCAGGCGCTTCACCGACTCGCCGCCATGACTCATCGTGATCGGCGACTCACCGTATTCCAGCACGCGCGGCTCCCCTGCCCCCAACGCGGCAACGGCCTGAAGGTAACCTTGCTGACGTTGCTGCCCACGGTGGTCAAGAACCGATGCGCCACCGATGTAGCCGATTCGTCGATAGCCTTTCTCGTGCAGATGTTCGTACAGCGCAGCAGCGGCTGATACATTGCAGAAACCTACCGATTGCTCAATGGGATCGGCTGGAATGTCCCAAGTCTCGACGACAGGAACCTGCGCCTGGCGCAGCAGCTTGCGGGTTTCCTCAAGGTGCGCACTGCCGGTCAACATCACCCCGACCGGGCGATGGCGCAGCAGTGTGCGTACCAGCAAAGCCTCCTGTTCCAAGTGGTAATCCGTGTCACCCAACAGCAGGCACAGGCCCTGTCCGCTGACGGCGTCATTCAGGCCGCGCACGGTATCGGCAAAGTTTGAGCTAACCAGGGAAGGCACCAGGGCCACGATAAATTCCGAGCGGCCGCTCGACAGGGTTCCGGCAGAGGCATCAGGCAGGTAGCCGAGGCTTTCAATGGCTTCGTGTACCAGCTTTTGAGTGCGTTCTGAAACATCGCGGCCGGCTAAGACCCGGGAAACCGTCATCTTCGACACGCCTGCCAGCTTGGCAACGTCGGCCATTCGCGGCGGCGTAGTGATTTTGCCTAAATCCTCGTGACTCATGGACGTCCTGTTTTCCTGAAAAAAGACCGGGCGGTAGGTAAAAAATACCGCCGTTAACGCTGATTGTTGCTGATTATACATGCGCGCAAATAGGCGCACCGAAGCTCCTTGCATCGATTATCTGCGCCCATTCGAACATTGATCCTAGGCCTTTACAAAAAAATTGTTACCGGTAACATCGATCAGTAGAACGTCGCCAAGTACTTGGCCAGTGCTGCTTTGTTGCCTCAGTCGCCCCGTTCAACCTTCCATTGATACCTTCTAACAAGAGTTAAAACCCATGACCGGAACCACTCCTCTGCCCCTGCGAAGTCAACAATGGTTTGACGATCCAAGTCATGCGGACATGACCGCGCTCTATGTCGAGCGTTTCATGAACTACGGCATGACGCGAGAGGAGTTGCAATCCGGCCGCCCTATCATCGGCATCGCCCAAACCGGTAGTGACCTCGCCCCATGCAACCGTCATCACCTCGAACTCTCGCAACGCACCAAAGCCGGTATTCGCGATGCAGGGGGCATTCCCATGGAGTTCCCGGTACACCCGATGGCCGAGCAAACCCGGCGCCCCACTGCCGCGCTGGATCGCAACCTGGCTTACCTAGGCCTGGTCGAAATCCTTCACGGGTACCCGCTGGATGGTGTGGTGTTGACCACAGGCTGCGACAAGACCACCCCCGCCTGCCTCATGGCAGCGGCGACGGTTGATATGCCGGCGATTGTGCTGTCGGGCGGCCCGATGCTCGATGGACACCACAAGGGCAAATTGATCGGCTCTGGCACGGTGCTGTGGCATGCGCGAAACCTGCTCGCCAGTGGTGAGATCGATTACGAAGGCTTCATGGAAATGACCACGGCTGCCTCCCCTTCGATTGGTCACTGCAATACCATGGGCACCGCGTTGTCGATGAACGCTCTTGCCGAAGCGCTTGGCATGTCCCTGCCCGGCTGCGCGAGCATTCCGGCAGCCTATCGTGAACGCGGCCAGATGGCCTATGCCACTGGCAAACGCATCGTCGACATGGTTCGCCAGGATATTCGTCCATCCCAGATCATGACTCGCGAGGCCTTTGAGAATGCCATTGCCGTTGCGTCGGCTCTGGGCGCTTCGACCAATTGCCCGCCGCATCTCATCGCTATCGCGCGGCACACCGGAATTGATTTGAGTCTGGAAGACTGGCAACGCATCGGTGAAGACGTGCCGCTGCTGGTCAACTGCATGCCAGCCGGCAAATACCTCGGTGAAGGTTTTCACCGTGCGGGCGGTGTACCGGCAGTTATGCACGAACTGCAGAAAGCCGGACGACTGCATGAAAATTGCGGCACAGTCTCGGGCCAAACCATTGGCGAGATCGTAATCACTGCGGCGGCCAGCGATACCGATGTGATCCACGCCTACGAAGATCCGTTGATTCAACGCGCGGGGTTTATCGTGCTGAGCGGGAATTTCTTCGATAGCGCCATCATGAAAATGTCGGTGGTTGGCGAAGCCTTCCGCAAAACCTACCTGTCCGAACCTGGCGCAGAAAACAGCTTCGAAGCCAGAGCCATCGTTTTCGACGGCCCGGAGGACTACCAGGCCCGAATCAACGACCCCGCCCTAGACATCGACGAGCGTTGCATTCTGGTGATCCGAGGCTGCGGCACCGTGGGTTATCCGGGCAGCGCCGAAGTCGTCAACATGGCTCCACCCGCAGCACTGATCAAACGCGGCATCGATTCCTTGCCCTGCCTGGGCGATGGGCGCCAGAGCGGGACGTCGGCGAGTCCGTCGATTCTCAACATGTCCCCTGAAGCCGCCGTGGGTGGCGGGATCGGCTTGCTGAAGACCAACGATCGTTTGCGCGTCGACCTCAATGCCCGTCGCGTCGACCTACTGGTGGATGACAGCGAAATCGCACGTCGCCAGGCGGAGTTCAAGCCATCCTTCCCGGCCTCGCAAACGCCGTGGCAGGAAATCTACCGGCAGCAGGTTGGTCAACTTTCGACCGGCGGTTGCCTGGAGCCGGCAACCTTGCACCTGCGGGTCATCGCGCGCAGCGGCGATCCACGTCATTCCCACTGATTCAGTCTTTTTGCAAAGGGTATTGTCCATGTCCCAACGATCTGCTGTAACGACATTTTCGGGTTTGAGCGTGCTGGCTAAAGACCTCGGTCAAGGTACCTGGATCAGTCGTGTCTGGATTCCTGGCGCCACCGCAGGGCCTGCCGTTGTCCTGCTCAAGAACGACCAGGTCTATGACATCAGCGCCCGGGTTGCGACTGTTTCGGCCCTGCTTGAACTCGACGATCCCGTGGAGTACCTGCGCGGCTTGCCATTGGAGCAGCCGTTGATCAGTCTGGATGCCCTGCTGCTTAATAGTGATGCGACCTTACGCGACCCAACACAACCGTGGTTGCTAGCGCCGATCGACCTGCAAGCGGTCAAGGCCGCCGGAGTAACTTTCGCCACCAGCATGCTTGAACGCGTGGTTGAAGAGCAGGCAAAAGGCGACCCCGCCAAGGCCGACAGTATTCGCGCAACCCTGGTGCAAAGTATCGGCACAGACCTTGGAGACATTGTTCCGGGCTCAGCCCAAGCCGCCGCGCTCAAAGAGGTGCTGATCAGCCAAGGCATGTGGTCGCAGTACCTCGAAGTGGGTATTGGCCCGGACGCCGAGATCTTCACCAAAGCTCAGCCACTGTCATCGGTGGGCTATGGTTCGGACATCGGCATTCACCCCAAGTCGAGCTGGAACAATCCAGAGCCTGAAGTGGTATTGGCCGTTTCCAGTCGGGGCAAGATTCAGGGCGCTACGCTGGGTAATGACGTCAACCTTCGTGACTTCGAAGGGCGGAGTGCCCTGCTTCTTTCCAAGGCCAAAGACAACAACGCATCGACCGCGCTTGGGCCATTTATCCGGCTGTTCGATGAGACCTTCGGCATCGAGGACGTGCGCTCGGCGGAAGTTGCACTTCGGGTCGTCGGCGAGGATGGTTTCATCATGGATGGCAGCAGCTCCATGAATCAGATCAGCCGCGATCCGCTGGATCTGGTGGCGCAAACGCTCAATGAGAACCATCAATACCCGGATGGCTTCGTGCTGTTTCTCGGCACCTTGTTTGCCCCCAAGCAAGATCGCGATCTACCGGGTGGAGGCTTTACCCACAAAGTGGGGGACATCGTCGCCATCAGCAGCCCCAAGTTCGGCACGCTGGTGAACCGGGTGACGACGAGCGATCGCGCTCCGGCCTGGCAGATGGGATATCGCGCTCTGCTCGACAACTTGCTCGGCCGTGGCTTGGTCGCCGCCGCGATCAAACCACGCTAGCCACCTCGGAAAACCTTATGAACGCTGACACTGGACACAACTTTATCAGTGGCGGACGCAGCGCCATGGGACACACCCGCCTGCACAGTTTCGACGCCACCACGGGCCAGGAACTGCCGGGCTTCTTTATCGAAGCCACCCACGAGGAAGTGGACGCTGCCGCCCAGGCGGCGGCAACTGCTTACCCGTCTTACCGCACCATGCCTGCAACTCGGCGTGCCGCGTTTCTCGAAGCCATCGCCGATGAACTCGACGCCCTAGGTGACACGTTCATCGCAACGGTCTGCCGCGAAACAGCATTACCGGCTGCACGTATTCAAGGTGAGCGCGCCCGTACCAGCAGCCAAATGAGGCTGTTCGCCAAGGTGCTGCGACGCGGTGATTTCTATGGCGCACGTATCGACCGTGCCCTGCCCGATCGCCAGCCCCTGCCCCGTCCCGACCTGCGCCAATACCATATCGGCATCGGCCCCGTGGCGGTGTTTGGCGCCAGTAATTTCCCTCTAGCCTTCTCCACCGCCGGCGGCGATACCGCGGCTGCGCTCGCCGCGGGCTGCCCGGTTGTGTTCAAAGCGCACCCTGGCCACATGGCTACGGCCGAATGGGTTGCTCTCGCAATCATTCGCGCTGCCGAAAAGACTGGGATGCCAAACGGCGTCTTCAACATGATTTACGGCGGTACCGTCGGCGCTTGGCTGGTGCAACACCCCGCCATTAAAGCCGTCGGTTTCACCGGCTCGCTCAAAGGCGGACGAGCGTTATGTGACATGGCGGCAGCACGACCAGAGCCGATTCCGGTGTTCGCAGAGATGTCGAGCGTCAATCCGGTGCTGGTGCTACCTGAAGCGCTGAAAATTCGCGGTGCTAAAATTGCGGCTGAGCTCAGCGCCTCGGTGGTTCAAGGGGTAGGACAGTTCTGCACCAAACCAGGCATGGTGATCGGAATACGCTCTGCCGAGTTCCAAACGTTCATCGATGATCTGGCCCAACAGATCAACGCTCATCCTACGCAGACGATGCTCAACGCTGGCGGGTTGTGCCATTACTCCGATGGCTTGATTCGTCTGCATGATCATGCGCAGATCCACCATCGTGCGGGGCATCCTCAAGAGGGTGGCCAGGCTCATCCACAGCTGTTCGAAGCTGACGCCGAGCTACTGATCAACGGTGAAGAACTGCTTCAGCACGAGGTGTTTGGCCCGGTTGTCGTCGTTGTTGTGGTAGATGATCCGCAGCAACTCATACAGGCATTGCAAGGTTTGCAGGGACAACTGACCGCAACCTTGATTGCCGAGCCCGGAGACTTGGCAGCGTTCGCCGAGTTGATACCTTTGTTGGAACTGAAGGCCGGTCGCCTGTTGCTCAACGGTTACCCAACCGGTGTCGAGGTATGTGACTCGATGGTTCATGGCGGTCCTTACCCGGCCACCTCGGATGCCCGAGGCTCGTCTGTGGGAACGCTCGCAATTAATCGTTTTCTTCGCCCGGTTTGCTTCCAGAACTATCCAGACAGTCTGCTACCGGAAGCATTGAAAAACGCCAATCCTCTCGGCATTTTACGTTTGATAGACGGCGTCAACACAAACCAGATGCTGGGTTGATGATCTTGGGGGTGGATGGGGTACTTCAACCATTCCGCCCCATTTATTGGATGCCACCTGATGTATTTCGTATGAGCTGATCAGCCACCTCGGTTTAGTAAGATACAGAAAGTGCGCTCGAAGGACCCTGAGTGCACCGCCATCACGCAGTACCTTGATGTTGTAAATGGGCAGTTCCATGCGCTATCAGTGTCCAATGTTGCTTTACGGTGATCTAACATTTCCGATCAATGTGAAATTAGAAGCTATGGAAGAAGATGTTGTCTTCACCATTCACAACGGAGGCGAACCGATACCTGAGAACGTTTTACCGTTCATATTCAATCCTATGGGACGTTTTTTCTCAACGGTCGACTATAGACAACAGGCCTGCAGCAGGATTGGGCCTATTCATTGCCTCAGAAATCGTTGCCTCACACGCGGGCGTAATCACCGTAGATTCGGAAACGGAACTTGGCACTACATTTATCGTGAAGATTCCTAAAAGAACTTGAAAAAATAAGATGTTCCGAGAGCCCCGGATTCGAGAAATTCGATCACGGAACTCTGTGTGCTTCTGCCTTCATAGAGGAAAAATAGCCTTAAATGTTGTCCCTGCATCAATTGTCGAAGTAACTGAAACCGTGCCGCCGTGTGCCTTCACGATTTCGCTGACGATGAAAAGCCCTAGACCTACGCTGCGGGTGTCTCGAGGGAGATTGACGCCGCGAGTCATCGGACTGAAGACAGTGGCAAGGAAGTCTGGAGGAATTGGTGTACCCCAGTTATGCACAGTCAACTCAAAGCCCAGTTCCATAACGGAGGATGTGACTGTCACGGGACGATCTTCCGCACCATAAGCTACTGCGTTAGAAATTAAGTTGCCTGCCAGTTGCGCAAGCCTATCGCCGTCCGCAACGCATAAACCTTGGCCATGTGTTGAATAGACAAGCTCTCGTTTTGGATAAACGATTCTGAGTTGCTCGACAGCCCCTGCAATGAGCAGATGCAGATCGGTGGTCGCTTTTGTAATTCCGATACCACGCCCTATTCGCGCCTGCGTGAAATCCAACAAATCGTTGATTAGCCTGCGCGCTCTTTGCGCCGCTTCGTGAGCGTGACGAACAAATTTTTGCTGCTTCGGCGTCAGTCCCTGGCCCGCAAGCATTTCGGTGGTCATTGAGATCACCGAGAGAGGATTACGCAGATCGTGACTCACGATCCCGATCATCTGCTCGGAAAAAAGAGCGCGATCTTCAGCCGCAGCTTGCTCACGTTTTACGTCGGTAATGTCATGAAGGATGCCAACAAACTGCACAAGCTTATTAGCGGGATCGAATGCAGCGCGACCAGTCGAGAGCACCGTGCGCTGAACGCCGTCAATTCCGTTCAATCGGTAGATACAGCGATACTCCTGAGCTACCGATTCAAGGGCCGCCGAAAAGAGTTCGGCTTCCCTCTGCTGGTCTAGGGGCTCAATGACGCTTGAGTAAGCGGAAGCGGAAACAAACTGGCTTGATGGGTAACCAAGTAGTTGCGCGACGCTATCATCATAACGGCGCTCGAGCGTCACCGGGTCGACATCCCACACGTGCATCTGGGCCGATTCCAAAGCAATCCGTAGCCTGGCATCGGCCACCGAAAGATCTCGTTGGAGCGCTAAGTGTGCTTCGAGTGAATCCTCCGCCTGCCGCTTGGAAATCAATACTTCTTGCTCGAATCGGTGCCTCTCGATTACCACAAATGCCGAAACCTCATCGAAGACGCTACCGCAGTGCTCTCTCCTTCTTACATTGAGAATCATCGGCACTTTTTTTCCGTCAGACGTTGCAAACTCAAGCTTTACCTCGGAAATGGAACCCTGCATCTCCAGTAAAGGTATCCAGTGAGTTTGATGGAAAATTCGTCCTCCGATGGTAAGCAATTCTTGCAGTTTACGATGGCCAATTAGCTGGTCTTTCGGGTATCCCAGCCATTCACAAAAAGTGGTATTCGCCCGGAGGATTAAGCCAGCCTTGCTCGTGACAATCAGGGCGCAGGGAGCGTGCTCATAAAGAGAGTCTGCATCGGGAAGCGAGTCGCCATCAGCTCGCATGAGCAATTCGACCTTGGACGCTTTCAATAAAGTTATGGATCGCCTTGATGCAAAGGTCAGGTGCACTGAGGTGCGGACAGTGCCCCATGTTTTCTATCACCTCAAGTCGATTATCTGGAATCACCTTGTGGAGGTATTGACCAACCTCAACAGGGGCGATGATGTCCTCGGACGACTGAATAATCAGTGCAGGCGCCTGTAGCTTCGCCACATCACTACGATTGTCCGAAAGGAATGTTACCCTCGCGAACCGCTTTGCAATGTCTGGGTCGGTCTGGCAGAAACTGTTAGTCAGCTCGACACCAAGGTGGGGCTGGCCAGGCGCGCCCATGATGGCCGGTGCCATGGAACTTGACCAGCCCAGGTAATTACTTTCCAAAGTTTCCAGGAGTGAATCAATATCTTCCCGGCTGAAGCCGCCAAAGTAATCTCCATCATTGATGTAGGACGGTGAAGGGCCAACCATGACATGAGCCCCGATGAGGTCAGGACGCATGTTGGCGGCGATTACCCCAACCATGGCACTGACAGAATGCCCTACAAATATGACCGGGCCGTCAGCAAATTCCTCGATGATCTCCACGACGTCTTGAGCGTACCCTTTCAATGTCGAATACCTCACAACCTCGTAGGCTGTGAGGTCGGATTTACCACAGCCTACAACGTCGAAAAGAATCGTTTGATACCCTTCGCAAAAGGCTGGCTCAACCAGTCTCCACATATTTTGGTCGCATCCAAAACCGTGCGCAAATACCAGCGTGGCAGGGCCTGAACCTCGAACGCGTACATTGTTGCGGATTAGGACAGACATTTCTGCTCCTGCGCTGATCGATGGGAGTCGATTCGTTGAGGTGGGTTTTAGCAGTCTACGTCATCCGCTAGAACAGTCTCGGTTTGGATAGTTTGCGTTGAACCGTCGGCAACCCATCGAATGACGACCAATCAGCTCCACCCACCCGCCTGAGTCCATATCACGAATGATCCGTGAATCGAGACCTGCGAGTGTTCGACTGCTAAAAGAGTGAAGGTAGAGGTCAGACAAACGAGCTAAAGATAAATTCCTTTCTTAAGTTCAGCGAATTATCTTCTAGATCACGAAATAAGTTTACGCTTAGCGTTGAAAAACCATTCACCACCGGAAGACGTAGGAGCGCTTCATGGCGGTGCCTCTGGCACATATCAACGAAACTCTAAGGTGGGTTAATGCGCAGACAAAAAAAATTCAATGCGCCGGCTGGAGACAGTCATATTAGGTATGGCATCAGGATCAATCCAGTCAGATAGCTGGCAAAAAAAACGAACCTCTCAAAGCCGAAACTGGTCAGAATCGTTCTGAAGGCATTGGTGCCTAACTGCTACTGAGGGGCAGTGAAAAGCGTGCGGAGCAGAAAATGAATGACATCACGAACGACTTGCCTGAAGCCATTCGGCGCCAGGCTGACAGGATACTGCGTGACATCGAACATGCCGGCTCCATGATTGTTACCGTCGAAAGCGGCGCAAGAGCAAACGGCTTCGTCCTGGGAATAATGTGCTCGGGAGCCCTTCCTACAGAGCGATGCGAATCACTATCCATATACTTCGATGACCTTGTGGAGAAGAGACTGAGATTGTTAGCTCTTGGCCTTTAGCATTCTCATGATTTGAACTTGAAGAGCAGTGCGTGAGGGATCGGATGAAGTATTTCATATTCCTTATTGGTATAGCTTCGTTGGTCGGCTGCGTTTCGCCTACCGAATATTCTTCCGGGAAGGCGGAGGCAGTCCCACCGTCGCGTCTCTATGGATTCACCAAAAAATCTGACGCGCAGTTGATCGTGGTGAGTGATTCTCGCCTTCTGGAAAAATGCGCTACCCGACTCTCGATTGATGGGAGGCCTGCTGCTGACTTGCTTCCAGGAGAAGAAGCGAATTTCAGCGTTACCATTGGCATGCACAAGCTAGTAGCGCTACCACTGGACGACTGCGCAAATTCGACGGTGCAAGAGGCCAAAGTAAATGTGAAAGCGGGTGACGCTTTGATTAAGAGAATAGAGCGGGCTGGTCTTAACCCGGTTTCGTATTGAAATCCAGGTTACGACATTTGTGAAGCTAATGAGCCCGAGACCGAAAGGATCTAATGCTCCGGGACTCATCGATCTATAGTGATTGGTCAGTCGCCCGACAAGAGTGCAGCGTCGCACCTGAGGCCGATGGCACTATTCGATTTCAATCCACGCTTTGCTTAAAATTCAGACCAAGTGACTCCCATCGAAACCTCACTTCTTAGGCGTTCGATAGTGGCTATGAAGCCGATCCTGTTTGGTGCTATCACTCTGGCGATGATCGGAATGACGACCTATGGGCTGATCCAGTGGAGAGCCGCCGAAAAGTACAATCAAGACGTTTTGTGTACTGAAGCGAAGCACGCCTTAAATGGGGTGCAAATTCGAGCGCGAGCATTGGCTGCGGGGATGACCGTAGAAGCATACGTTGGTGCCGAAGAGGAGGAAGTAGCGAAACTAATCAGTGCTCTCGAAGGTGCGACTAGCGCCACGGAGATTGACGAGGTCATGGAAAACCACGCTGCTGCCATAGAAGCGGAAGATGCCGCTATTGAGGCAGAGGTGAGCGCACGAGGCAATCAAACTTTCCTGGAACAACGATTAAAAAAACAGCGCATTCCTGTAGACGTTAAACAACAGCTCGAACGTACCGCAAAGGCAGTCAATCGCAGTTGTAATTAGAGCTCAGCGATAGAAAGTCTTCCCCCCCAATCGGTCCGACCCAAACTCTCATCCGATCCATAAAAAGGTCTCTATTGTACTCAAACCAAGATCACTTGGTTAGCCAGGACTCGATGTATCGGAACCGTATGTCGCTCTCTATTTTTTCAAGGTTCGTTGATTACCACCAATTGTCTCAACGACAACACTTCTCGCACTACCTTCAATGCCACGCCAAATGATCAAGATCGTACCTCTACTTTTGGGTGACTTAATCTAATCGCCAATGGAGCCAACGCTTTGTAAGCGTCCGGTAATCCCACCCCTTGTCCCTAGGCTGCACTGCCCATTCAGCACTGCCCCACCTGAACCAAAACAACCAACTGAATACCTGAAAGCAGCTGCATTAAGCGGGCTTTCAAGGTGAGTTATGGTCGGGCCGCTCTGCTGCGGGCCATATGGATGAGTGCTGATCTACGACTATCCAGGGTAATTCGCTTTTCGACAGCAAATGGTAAGAAGCCCAGTTTTGGATAAAGCAGCAAGCCTGCTGTATTTTCATTGAAGCACGAGATCTGCACCTCTGTGGCGTTATAGCGGTCGAACGCCAGAGCTGTCATCGTCTCCACGATGAAGGTCGCCACACCCTTACCTCGTGCCTCTTTGGCAACGATTACATTGCCGATACAGCAAACCCCACCCGTTTCAGCCCGATAAAAGTTAGCAAAGCCGACGACGCTGTTCGCGGTCTCGACAACCGTCGAGTCGAATCGTTGAGTAATAGCGTTAGACAGCTGAGCTTCAGTCAGAGGGTATTGAGCTTTCGGGAACATATAAAACAGTTCCCGAGCGTTCAGGGGAAAGCTACAGATAATTTTGATGTCATCAGCCTTCACTGGCCTGTGTTGCAATATCATCGCGCGTCCTTGAGGTCTATGCATCCGGCATTCTAGCTCACCTAGATTTACTCAAACACCTTGCTTAGTTACCGTGGCCCCATTGATGCGGTAGCAGGTTTGCAATATCCCACGCCCGCTGCGTCGGCAGCCGAGTCAGTACGTCCGATAGTGGTCTCAGTGCATTAGGAGCTTAGCATTCGCCCGCAAATTCAAAATCCACGATTCCGATAGCCGTTATTAGCAGAGCCCATCAATTTCTCGTCGCCATCGGTGGCGTAGTCAGCCCCTGACTTTTTCCAAGGCCACAACAATGCGCTCAGCCGCCTCTTGGTCACCAGTGCGTTTGAAGTCGCTAGCCACATGGTTCAACTGCTGTGCCGTGAGGCCAACATTCATGCTGATCTTCAGGTGCGACTCCAACTGCGGCTCTAGCCCCGGCATCGCGGCAAGTGCCCCAACGGTGGCCAGTTCACGAGCAGCCCAATCGAGGTTGTCTCGGGCGAAGATATCGCCGAACAGATGAACCTTCAAAAACTGGTCAATCGCAGGGGCAAACTCAAACAACGGTCCTGAAACCGGTGCACCCACCAGACGGGTTTGATTGTCGGTGCCCAGGTCGAGCAAAGCGTGCCCCGACGGCACAGGGCCTGGTTCACGTCCCGGTTCGTCGTGAGCGCCGCGTGCTTCGCGCTCTTGCAACACGTTCATCAGCAGCGATAGTGCATTGAGGCTGCGCGGGAACCCGGCGTACGCATAGAGCTGAACCAGGATTTCCTTACTCTCACTAATCGTCAGACCGGCATCGAGACCGTGATTGAGCGCATCGCGCAAACGGGGCATATCGCCGGTCGACATGCTAGCGCCGAGAGAGGCGACCGCCAGTTGTTTTGCACTCAGGGTTTGTTCAGTCACCATCTGTGTCTCCGAAGTGTGTGGGGTACTGGCACTCGATACGTGAGCACCTACAACACTGGCCAGCACAACCAGGCCGGCCAAAAAACCCAAGCGGGCATCGCGGTATTTACCGGGTTTGGTAGTATTCATCGCCGACCTTTTCCATCCAGATGCCGTTCTTACCGTTCTCCGTGTCTGTGATTGCTAGGTGGGTCATGGCCGTCGAAGGCGCGGCGCCGTACCAATGTTTAACCCCCGGCGGGCACCACACCACATCACCGGGACGTAGCTCCTGCGCGGGCTTGCCCCATTCCTGGGTACGCCCCACCCCAGCCGTGACAACCAGATATTCCCCGGCCGGGTGCGCGTGCCAGGCCGAACGTGCGCCTGGCTCAAAGGTGACGTAGGCGGTAGAGGTGTTGATGCTGGCGTTTGCAGCGCTTAACGGGTCGATCCGCACGTGGCCAGTGAAATAGTCGGCGGGCCCTGTCATCGAAGCCTGCTCGCCCGCAGGTGTGATTTTCTGGCTGGCTGGGCTCAGCTCGGCCGCGAAGGCTGGCCCGATACAGGTCGCGGTGAGCAGCGCCAGTGCGGCCACAGTTGAATGAGTGTGCTTAGGCGGCATAAGAAGCTCCTGGATCAACGTGCAAGTGGGTTGTGCGCAACGCGTGAAATTAATGGCCGGGCGGAAGACCACTGAAACTAGTCTGTTGAAAACGTCACTCGAACATCGTCGCGACCCAGAGCCTGCGAGAGACCCGCAGGGTTGTCGATGCGGCCGAGACGGGTATAGCTGTAAGACGAGTTGAAGGTTTTATAAAAGACCACCAACGAGTCGGCGCCGTACAGGAGGAAATCACCGTTGTGGATTGTTCCAGGTGGATAAGTTTGAGTGGGTAACGGGCGCTGCAAGGTGACGTGCTTTTCGTTGTCGTTCAGATCGCTCATCTCCAGGGTGAGCGGCAAACAGGCGGAAAGCTCCCGAGTGGTCGGGTTGTCCTCAAGGGTAATGGCGAAGCGCTGTTGGCCTATGGTCATCCACATCGTGTAGTTCTCCATGCCTGTTGACGGGCCGGCGATATGTGTCGCGGCTGCGAGGGGCAATGCCAATAGGGCAAATGGCATCAAGGCCGCGAACCAGAAGCCCTTCCATCCAGGGGAATGATCGATAAACATAACTTTCTCCTTGGAATAGAGGGTTCACAGGGGTGGCGGCACCGGCGAACGAGAGGTTAGAAAGGTTAACAAGGCGGCGAGCGTCAGCATCGCGGCGCTTGCGATAAAGGTACTCTGGTAGCCAAGTGCGTCAAACAGTACACCACCGACGGTGGAGCCTACGGCAATAGCTAATTGAACAATCGCCACCATCAGGCCGCCGCCCGCCTCGGCGTGATCCGGCAAGGCGTGCGCAATCCAGCCCCACCAGCCCGCGGGCGCTGCCGTCGCAATAAAGCCCCAAAGTCCGAGCAATACCGCCACCGCGATAACCCAGGTGTCTGCAGGAATCAGCGCTACCGCAATAACCGCCATCAGTAGCGAGATGGTACTTAAGGTGCCGTACAGGCTGCGCGTGAGCACTAATCCAATCAGCGCTGTTCCGCAAAAGCCAGCGACGCCTATCACCAATAGCATTAGAGTAAGAATGGGCACGCTGACGTGGGTGACCGTTTCCAGAAACGGGCGCAGGTAGGTGAATAGCGTAAATTGGCCCATAAAAAACAAGCCGGCAGCCGCCATGCCCAGCGCCACCTTGCGATTTTTCAGCAGTTTGAAAACATCGCCAGCACCCGGCGAACGCTTCTGCACTGCCATGCTTGGTAGGCTTATCCACTGCCAAACCAGCGCAATTGACGCCACCGGAACCAGGCACAAAAACGCACCTCGCCAACCCACAATTGAGCCCAGATAACTGCCCAGTGGGGCTGCCACCACTGTCGCCAGGGCGTTGCCGCTGTTGAAAACAGCCAGCGCCCTGGGCACCTGTGCAGTGGGCACCAGGCGCATCGCAGTGGCTGCGGACATCGACCAAAATCCGCCAATCACAACGCCGATCAGGGCTCGCCCGACCATGTAGATCAGGTAGTTCGGGGCAAGCGCCACAATGGCGCCCGACACCGCCATCAAACCGGTCAGGGCCAGCAGCAGGGTCTTTCTGTTCAGGGAGCCGGCGATCCAACTAATCGACAGGCTGGCCAACACCGCAAACGCGCCAGAGATGGCCAGCCCCTGCCCCGCCAAGCCCTGGCTTACCCGCAGGTCGTTTGCCAAGGGTGTCAGCAGGCTGACGGGCATGAACTCCGAGGCGATCAGCGCGAAGACGCACAGCGTCATTGCATAAACACCTCCCCAATGGCCGGTACGCGTACCTGTTTCGCCCAAGGCGTTGGTGTGCAGGTGGGCGTCAACGCTCATTTCAGGTGGTCCTGAAAGAACTGGGTCAGCTTGGCGAAAGGAATCAGGTCGACGCGGTCATACAGATCGACATGGCCTGCGTTGGGCACAATGACTAATTCTTTAGGTTCGCCTGCCAGACGAAACGCCTCTTCGCTGAACTCGCGGGAGTGAGCGTTCTCACCTGCAATAAACAACATCGGGCGAGGCGAAATGCTCTCGATATCTACGAATGGGTAGAAATTCATGAACTTGGTATTGCTGCTCAGCGTCGGGCGGGTGGTCTGTTGCGGCGTGGAACTGGGCGGGGTGAATTCGCCACGCGGGGTACGGTAGAAATCAAAGAACTCGCGCTGAATCGGATGGGTGTCAGCACTCAGCTCTTGCACCGTGCCGCCGGTGTATTCGATCTTGCCGCCCGCGAACTCCACATAACGCTGCTCGGAAGCCGCTGCGATGACCTGCTTGCGCTGTTCAAGGGTTTGCGAATGCTTAAGCCCGTTGCGACTGGCTGCACCCATGTCATACATGCTGACCGTGGCGACAGCCTTCATGCGCGGGTCGATTTTGGCTGCACTAATTACAAAGCTACCGCTGCCACAAATCCCCAGCACGCCGATGCGCTGGCGATCAATAAAGGGCCGCGTTCCAAGGTAATCCACAGCGGCACTGAAGTCCTCGGCGTACACGTCCGGCAGTACCGAGTTACGTGGTTGGCCTTCGCTTTCACCCCAGAACGACAAATCCAGCGCCAGGGTAACGAAGCCTTGCTCCGCCAATTTTTGCGCATAGAGGTTGGAGCTTTGCTCCTTTACCGCGCCCATGGGGTGGCCAACGATAATGGCCGGGCTGCGGGTGGAGCTGTCCGGCCCTTTCGGGATGAATAGATTGCCCACTACATTGAGCTGGTACTGATTTTTGAAGCTGACCTTCTGCACGGTCACCTTGTCACTTTTAAAGAAATTATCTGCACCGTTGGACATATCGGCTCCTAAGGCGGTGAATGAACTAATTAGCAACCCGAGCATTACGAGAAGTCTTTTCATGGGGCGTCCTTTTGAGGGAAAGCTGAAGGTGACGCAGCACGAGGCTTGCCCCTCTTCATGGCGATAGGCTGGGATGCGGGGTAGTGTTACGCAATAACGAGATTTTGATTAGCTAATGAATGCTTAATGTGGCTATAACCTCGCCTAATCAATAAATCGAGCGTGCCCGCCATGGCCAAACCCAATTTCAATGATCTGCTGGCTTTCGTGACCGTGGCGCGGGTGGGCAGCTTTACCCGCGCGGCGGTTCAGCTCGGGGTGACGCAATCAGCAGTGAGCCAGGTGGTTTCCGCACTGGAAGCTCGTTTGAAAATTCGCTTGCTGACCCGCACCACGCGCAGCGTGTCGCTGACGGCGGCGGGCGAGCGATTGCTGGAAGCGGTGGGCCGTCGCTTTGATGAAATCGAGGCCGAAGTGGAAGCTTTGACCGAGCTGCGCGATAAGCCGGCCGGGACGGTACGCATTACCTGCGGCGACAACGTGATCAAGACAACCCTGCTGCCCAAGTTGGCGCCGTTGCTAAAGATGTACCCGGATATCAAGCTGGAATTCGATATCAACTACGGCTTTCGCGATATCGTCGCCGACCGCTTCGATGCCGGCGTGCGCTTCAGCGAGACGGTGGCCCAAGATATGATCGCCGTGCCCATTGGCCCGCCGATACGAATGGCCGTAGTGGCTGCGCCAGGCTATTTCGCGAAACACCCTACCCCGGAACACCCTCGCGATCTAACAGCACACCGCTGTATCGATATCCGTTTTCCCACCTATGACGGCGTGGATGCATGGGAATTCGAACGTCTGGGCAAGAAGCTTAAGGTACGTGTAGACGGTCAGCTGGTATTCAACTCCACCACCCATATCGCCGATGCTGCGGTGAGTGGGCTGGGCATCGCCTATCTGCCCGAGGACGAGTTTGCCCCGCACCTAACCGAAGGGCGGCTTGTTCGGGTACTAGAGGACTGGTGTGAACCCTTCGGCGGCTTTCATCTGTACTACCCCAGCCGCCGACAACCCTCCCAGGCGTTTTCGCTGGTCGTTGATGCATTGCGGGTTGATCGTTTGCCGCCGACCGTTGATCCGCGCGAGACGGACGGCTAACCGCTCTCGCTGATGCGATTACGCGCGGAAACGCTCCAGCGCTTGCAAAGACACATGCAATCAAAGCAACCTGATTGCGCATGCAACCAATGCCGAGCTCCTGGCGAGCTATACCCTATGGATAGGAGAGACTTAGAGGCAAGGTGAGTGTCTGGTATGGGTCGATTCTGTTGAAAAAGTCGGATTTTCAGATCGCCTGAACTCAGGCACGACCACCACCGGAGAACCTACTCACCACGTTGAGTGGTTTCTCGGCCCTTCGTTCGCCTTTGCTGCTCTGTTAGGTTAGTTTGAGGTTTTTTGCTGAGTGCAGGCGCACCTATTCCGTAGAAGGTGGCCCTTGACAGGTAAGTTTGGCAAGACGTCGTAAGTTCTGCACCGCAGCGGCCAGCGTAAATTCATCAGTCATGCCACGTAGTCGCAAGCGATCCAGTTTCAGGATGCGCTTGAGGTGGGCAAACAACATTTCGACCTTTTTACGTTCGTGGCGAGAGCGCACATACGCAGGTGTCGCTGCGATTCGTCGAGCCACATCACACGCGGTTTCATGGACGCTGCGAGCGATCTTGCGGAACGCAGTGTTCGGGCAGCACTTGGCTTTCATCGGACAGGCAATGCAGTCCGCCTGCCGGGATCAGAAGATGATGGTGTCGGCTTTGGTGACGTGCGAACGCTCGTTCTTGAAGACTCGCCATTCGCTGCGCAATGCGTTGCCGGTCGGGCAGCGGTATTCCTCCGCCTCTTCATTCCAGTGGAAATCGGTGCTCGAGAAACTGTCGTTCTTGCGCTTGGTTTTGTTCCACACCGGCACATGCGGCTCGATGTCTTTTTCCTCCACCATCCAGGCCAGCATCGGCGCTGTGCCGTAAGCGGTGTCGCCAATGAGGCGCTCTGGCTTGATGTCGAACTGCGCTTTGACCCGATCGATCATCGTCTTGGTACTCTCGACTT
Source organism: Pseudomonas sp. 5Vm1k (assembly GCF_056161485.1). Lineage (NCBI taxonomy): Bacteria > Pseudomonadati > Pseudomonadota > Gammaproteobacteria > Pseudomonadales > Pseudomonadaceae > Pseudomonas > Pseudomonas sp. 5Vm1k. Next base: position 200,757 of record NZ_JBSPCZ010000002.1, on the reverse strand, counting down.
CTGCGGTTCGATGAGCCGGTGTAGGTTCCACATCCATGATCACGCCGTGCTCCGTATCGATCAGATAATTCGTGGAGTAAGCGTAGAACGCTGGGTCGCCTGGAGCAGCGGGCCAGCGGGCCAGCGGGCTTGAGGATCCGTCAGCGACAGGCGCTTCGGTAGCGTTTCGGCCAGAGCCTCTTCATCGAGGGCTTCAAGGTATTCACGCACGGCGCGGGTGCTCAGGGCCGGATCGCTCCAGACGACCGGTTCATCTCCCGGTACGCCGCGCTGCCGACTCGCATCCGCGTTGATGATGCTCGCGTCCACGGCAAAGCCTAAGCCCTTGACCAGACCGGCGTCCATGCAGCGACGCAGCACTTCAATGAACAACCGGCGAAACAGATCACTGTCGCGAAAACGGCCGTGTCGATTTTTGGAAAAGGCCGAGTGGTTGGGGGGTTCGTCTTCAAGGCTCAACCGGTAGAACCAGCGATACGCCAGGTTCAAATTGGCCTCTTCGCACAACCGCCGCTCTGAGCGAATGCCGTAGCAATAGCCGACGATGCGGATCATCAGTTCGGGATCAAACGACGGACGCGGGCTATAGAAATCGGCGAGGTAATGGCGCAGGTCGCTCAGATCGAGACGCCGATCGATGCTGCGCAGAAGGTGAGTGGCGGGGATGTGATTTTCAAGGTTGAACGAGTAAAACAGCCGCTCCTGCCCACTCGATAACTGTCCCATCATGCTGCGTGCTTCCCTGCTGGCCAATGCAGAGATTTTGCCGTAGGCCAGACAGGGGAGCTATTTTTTCAACAGAGTCGGCCAGAAACTGGCATTCAAGGATCCCGCTAAACCACCATTGATTCTTGCAGATGTAGCCAATAAACGATGAACATCGCAGATAGCAGAATCATTAAAATATGGAGGAATATTGTGCAGTTCCAATTTGACAGCAAGTCAGTTGCGAACGTCTTATCACGGTCCCCCTTTCACGAACTGATTACGGCCCAGCGCCTTGGCGCCATAGAGCGCCCGATCTGCCAGCTCGATCAATCTTTGCAAATGATCCAGTTCCGAACCCGTGGCGGCAGCAATCCCGATGCTTACGCTAACCCGCCCAAACGGGCTGGACTTATGTGCAATATTCTCTTGCGCCAGGCGATCAAGGATAAGTTGCGCCACTACCGTTGCACCATCAATGTCGGTGTCAGGCATGATTACACTCATCTCTTCTCCGCCATAACGTGCCACCTGGTCCGACGGCCGCCGCACACATTCCTCCAAGACTCTGCCAACTGTTTGTAGGCACGCATCTCCGGCTACATGCCCGAGAGAGTCGTTGAACAGCTTGAAGTAGTCGATATCGATCATCAGCAATGCCAACGTCGTGCCGTCACGTTGTGCGCGCCGTGCTTCCATGGCGAGGCTCTCGTTAAAGCAGCGTCGATTAGCCAGCCCCGTCAGGGCATCCTTCATTGCGAGCAACTCAAGCTGCCGATTGGATGAGAGCAGCAACTGCTGCGTCCCCCGCAACTGGTCTTCTGCCTTGGTGCGCCGACGGATATCCAAGATCAGGAACCAGCCGATCAGGCCGGTAAGCCCCAACAGTCCCGTGACCACCAATGCCGACAGCCATGCCTCCATTCGCCACGCGGCGAGGGCTTCGCGCTTGCCGAGTGCGACGGTGGTTATTAATGGCAGCCGATCACTCTTGCGGAAGGCGTAGAGCCGCTCCACACCATCCAGGCTGGAGGTAAACGACGCCGTGCCAACTGATCGATCGACGAGATACTTTGCATAGATCGGCGACCTGGAAAAGTTGCGCCCCATGTCCTGCTCGCGGAACGGATAGCGAACCAGCAACGTACCATCGGTATAAGACAACCCGATGGCCCCCTCCTGCCCTACGTCGATTTTTCCAAACAGGCGCAGGAAGTTTTCGATTCCTAAGGTGACCGCGACCACGCCGGCAAACTCGCCGCGAGTATCGTTGAAACGGCGGCTCACGGTAATCACCCACTCTTGATTGGAGCGGCTCTGAATCGGCGGACCGATAAAGATCTCGCGGGATGGATCGCCGCGGTGATGAGTGAAGTAGGCACGATCACTGCTGTTCACTCCGGCTGGAATCGGCCGATTGGAGGGCATCAACCAGCGTCCCTGATTATCGTAGATTGTGATGCCACTGAGCTGTGGCATCAGCGGCTCCTGGCGGTTGACCAGTGCACTCAAGCGTTGAATCTGTGCAGGGCCACTACCTTCAGTCTCCAGGCGCTCAACGAGCCCGAGCAGAATCAGCGAGCTCTGGCGGACAATGCCTTCGGAGTAAGTAGCCAGCGCCTGGGTAAGGTTCAATCCATGGACATCCACGTCCTCCAGTGCTCGCTCTCGAGAGGCCAATACCTTCCAGACCGTTAGTGACGCCAGGGAGCAACCGATGACTAGCAGCAAAAACACAACCAGATGGGAATCACGCTTCACATTACTACCTTATGGAAAGTCCGGTTTTCCGTTCCAGCGACTGATGGATCAACTCAAAAACTTCAGCCGCATGTCCTTGTCTCAAACAAGGATACAATTAGCGGTGGGTCACCGTAGCAACAGATTATATGGTGGGGAAAACTATATTTCTTCCTCGCGACGCCATACCCAGACGAGGCGGGCCACAGATTTCAGGAAAGAGAATTCGCGCTTGCTCAAACAACGTCAAGAATGCCAGTCCAAACCATCGCCAGGCTTTCAGGATGTGATTTGCCTGGGGAGGTCCAGACAACGGATGTGGGCTATTCGCGTGGAAGGAAAAGAGGCCAGCCAGGGGCGGGCATCCCTTTCAAGCTTTAGTACGTACGCCGGTTTTACTGTTTCAGTCTGACCCTTGTTTTCAGGATGGATCTTGAACCAGATGGAGTACATCGCTGGCACGAACACCAGCGTCATGATGGTGCCGACGAACGTGCCTCCGATCAGTGTGTAGGCCCGAGTCCCCCAGAAGACGGAGTGTGTCAGCGGAATGAATGCCAGGATGGCCGCAAGCGCTGTCAGCAGTACTGGGCGGGCGCGTTGTACCGTGGCTTCGACCACTGAGTGGAACGGGTCCAGCCCTTCGTGCCCGTTGTGATGAATTTGCCCAATAAGAATCAACGTATTGCGCGTCAGAATGCCCGAAAGAGCGATTAGACCGACCAAAGCGTTGATATCAAACGGCTGCTGGAAAATAAGCAGTGTCGGCACCACACCAATTAACCCTAGTGGCGAGGTGAGGAACACCATGATCAATGCTCACCGACCCTGCAAAAGTGCTGCTAACACCCAAGCGACTTAGCGCTCGTGAGCATCCAGGTATCACTGCCTGGGTAGCCCTTCCACTGTACCAGGAGTGCCTTGAACAAGGTCGGTCAGGGCTTCGCCAAATACTACCGCGCGAAGCAATATCATCGTCATTTTCCTCATTTTTTTCGTAGGGATAACTGCTGGCTGATCAGCTTTTGTTAACGCCAACGCTGAATTGACCCACGTGCTGACGTGCGATTAACCCACCCTCAAGTCAACACAAATCCAGTAAAAGTAGTGGTTATCGAGGAGTCTGCCCGGGTCAGTGATATCTCGGCAACTGGGTCAATTCGGTGCCGGCGCCAACAGGCTGGACGTCAGCGCTGACGTGAGCGCCGGGCGACTGGTCGTGTTGCTGGCGGATCATCCGGGCAACGCTTCGCCGTTAGGCATGGTCTGTCCGCACCGCAAGCAGATTTCTCCTGCCGTTTCGCAACTCTATACGTGGTTGAGAAGCCAGTTTTCCCGAATGGAGCCTGTTTGAACCTGGGCGTCTGGCTTAAAGTCTCCCAGGTAAGAACGGCGGGCTGCGCAGCGTAACGAAACACCCTCTCAACGTTTCACGCCTGAATATGCCGCCGCGTTGATCACTGTCATTGTCATTGTCATTGTCAGTTGAAACACACACTGCCAATACTCAGCCACATCATTCATCAGCCCCGCTGGCGTCTACACTCGACGGCCATGCCCACCAGGACAACCCTGCTGGGCAGGTTGCTGCTGATTATCATGGAAACTTGAGAAGGACACTCAAATGGTACGTGCCGTTACTATTCTCACCGAGAATTTTTCTGACTGGGAGCCCGCGCTGATCAACTCCACGGGCCGCGCCTACTATGGCTTCGAGACTTGTTTTGCCGCTCCCGGTGGCAAGCAAGTGACATCATCCGGAGGCATGACCATCATCCCCAACCTGGCCATCGAGGCCATTCGGCTGGACGATGTCGACTTGCTGATTGTGACGGGAGGCCCGATCTGGAAAACAGACAAGGCACCCGCCATCGAGGCGCTGGTCCGTGAGGCCCACGACAGGAACATCGTCGTGGCGGGAATCTGTGACGGTACCCGCGTACTGGCCAAGGCTGGAGTGCTGGATCACTTGCAGCACACCTCCAATTCCGTTGACAACCTGAAGCAGGTGCATTATCGCGGAGCAGATTATTACCAGGACGTACCGTACGCCGTTGCCGACCAGGGTGTGGTCACGGCTCCCGGCAGCGCGCCGGTCAGTTTCATGGCGCAAATTCTCGACACCTTGGGTTTGAACGACAAGAAGCTGGATGCCTACCTGGCCATGCATGCGGCTGAACATATTCACGGCTGAACCCTTCCCTCTATCTCTCCCCTCACCTCGGCGCTGCGGCCTGTTACCGGGCCGTAGCGCACTTCACCGTTGAACTACTCCTCCAATACTGCGCTGAAAACAACCCCTGTTTGTTCTCCACTGCTGAACCGCAGTTCCAGATCGTCCGACAATTATTTTTAATAATCGGAAAAATCTTACTTGCGGTTACGACATTTCCGACTAGGGTTACTCCCCATGACGCGTAGGGGTTTCCTTGGCTCCATAAGGACGAGTTTGGAGCCGTGTCAAAGAATGCATTATTGAGATCGCCAAGAGGCGACACTTTTCGACCAAAGCTAAGGAATGGCTAAATGTTTTTCTCTGCCGACATGACTGTGGCTCGATGCCTGCCGCACTCGCTTGTGTCCCCGGCTTTCAGCTCCTCATCCCATGAGCGAACTGCTGTAAGCAATAACTCCCATACCCTCAGAGCCGTGCCCGAGATGAAGTCAGGCTCTCTCCTTAGCGTGCGCCTTAGAAATTGATTGGCCCGCTCATAGCCAGTAAATCACCGACACATTTTTACGACATGACTGACTGAGTCTGTCGTACAAAAACCTGTGCGCGTTCTATGTCTTTCCCGCTGAACGGGAGAGATGCGAGTGCCCGGGAATGTGCTCCCCAATGGATCGAGATCGCCGCCGGCTGCTGCCTGTGCGTCGAGGATCTGACATGCCAAAAATAACAGTTGAACGCTCGACCAAAGATTCGACCGAGCAGATGAGCATGACGCAAGCACTTGCCGATGCCAGGCTGAGTGTCGAGGCCAAGGCCATGGTCGCCCAAGGCATCTACGCCGGGGTCGCTCAGGAAGTTTCCATCGTCATACCGGTCAAAACTGCGATCCATCCGAATTTGGGACTTTTGCGTCAGTTGGTGATCGCTGGATGGGGCGAAGCGCTTGGCCAGTATCTTGAAGTGCTCGATCTGGGGGGAGACGGCGCTCCAGAGGCCTTGCGCAAGGTTCAGCTAGCTGTCAGATCCGGCACTGCGCTATTTGCCGCCGGCAGCCTGACCACCCGCACTGGAGTGCACTGCCTGGTCTCGATCCATCATGGGTTGGCCGACGAACATAGCCTTGAGGTGCTGGCACGACAACTACAAACAGAAGACATCGACTCGGCCCTGATGTGCATGCGTCGAGGGCGCGAACGCCATGGCGAATACATCCAGGCACAAGCACAGCTCGCAGAAGTTGATGGCGCGCAGCTGACCGCTGCGGCGCACGCCATGACCCCCGTGCGTTTGCTGCAAACCGGGCGCTTGGCCTTCGACATCCAACGGCAGCGCATCAGCCTGCAACGCACCCTGGACATCGCCTCGATCAATGCTGACAAGCCGCCCGTGGCGAAACTCCTGGGCTGCCTGCAGCGGGCCGGTGTCATCGCCGAGGGCGACACCCTGTGTTCGTCGCACAACTGGCGCGAGGCTCACCAGCAGGATGCCATCGGCATGATGACGGGTCTTGTTCCACGCTCCGTGGCGACCCCTGGAGCGCTTGTGCTTCCCGGACAAATCAGCCTTGAAGCATGCGCCCGTCGCTCTCCGGCTGCGCGCCAGGCGCTGGCCTGCTGCCGCGCGTCCGAGCTGTTCATCAATGGTGCCGGTCGACGCGGCATCCCGGCTTCACACGTGATGAGTGCCGCTTTTCCGGTCGGCATCGACATACGGCGTACCGGCGCTTCGCAACTGCTCCTGGAACTCGAGGGACCGTTTTGCAACGCCAGCGCAGTCACCAATCTGCTCAATGAACTCGCTGATGTATTTATGGATAGGAGTGAATGGAATGACTGAAAACATCCAGCTTGATGAACACGCTCTGGCTGATGAAGTGGCTCGCGTCTGCGCCACTTTTGCCGAGGTGCTCAACCTGCCGAGTGTCGGCCACGAGGACAACTTCTTCAACCTCGGCGGCGACTCCTTTGACGCGATTCGCGTGATGTCGCGGCTGTCTTGCAATTTGCCCATAGTGACTCTTTTCGAGCACCCGACGGCAGCGGGTCTTGCTCAACGCATTGTCTGCGCCGCCGCCCGACAAGCCGCACGTCTGGTCTGTTTTGGCGACGTGCAAGCAGCCGCGGGTTCGACCGCGGTGATTGCGGTGCCTTTCGGCGGCGGAGACGCCACGGCCTACCGCAATCTGTTTCAAGGTAATCCGGATGTGCAGGTGTTCGGCGTGGACTTCGGTGATACCGAGGTGGAGAACGCCGCGGATTTTCAAAGTCTGCTCGACAGCCTTGCCAGCGACATCGAAGAAATCGGCGCTGCCCATCTGGTGATCTATGGTCACTGCGCAGGCGCGGCGACCGCCGCGTGCATTGCCTCAAGCATGGCCGCCCACCACAACCACCTCGCTCTGGTGGTGGCCGCCTCGCGCCCGGTGCTGGATGCAGACGCCGCGATTCGTGCGGCTGAAACCACCTCGGACCAGATCTGGACCGACTACTTGCGATCGCTGGGGGCCTTCACCGGACTGCTCGACAGTCAGGTCGAGAGCATGCTGGCTCGCGGTCGAAGAGACCACCTGATCGCCTGCGAAGCCTATCGCTACCTGACGCAGTACCCAGCCAATGGAGTATCGGCACTGGTGCTGCTGGGCGACGAGGATCCGGCCACCGCCGAGCCTGAAGTCGTATTGGCGCAATGGGGCAAGTTCATCAACGTCACCCAAGCCGCCACCCTCGCCGGTGGCGGGCACTACTTCGTGCGTACCCATGCGCACGAGGTCGAGGAAACCGTGCTGTCTTTTGCAGCACACAACACCAAAGGAAGGGATAGCAAGTCATGACAGTCAATCATCAACCACTTCTGACCCAGGCTGATCTGCTCAAGCGTGGCCTGGCCGATCTGCAGGAACATGATGCCGAACTGGCGCGGATCCTCGACGCCGAGGTCGCTCGCCAGCAACGCACGCTCTCTCTGGTGGCCTCTTGCTGCGCGGTCAAGCCGCGCACCCTGGCCGCGTCGTCCTCCGTGCTGGTCAACGTGACCGCCGAAGGTGTGCCCGGACGCCGCTATCACGCCGGATGCGAGAACGTCGACCTGGTCGAGTCTCTGGCGATCCAGCGTGCCCGCGAGCTGTTCTCTGCGCAGTACGCCGGTGTGCAGTCGCACTCGGCTTCCAGCGCCAACTATTCGGTACTCGCGGCTTTGCTCGAGCCTGGCGACACGCTGCTGGGCATGGCTCTGGATAACGGCGGCCACCTGACCCATGGCAGCCCCGTGACGTTCTCGGGCACTTACTACAACGCCATCGGCTATGGCACCACCAAGGAAGGCCTTATCGACTACGACGAAGTCCGCAGGCTGGCTTTGGAACATCGGCCGCGACTGATCATCTGCGGTGCCACGGCCTACTCCAGAGTCGTGGATTTCGAGCGCTTCCGCCGGATCGCCGACGAAGCCGGCGCCATCCTGATGGCCGACATCTCGCACATTGCCGGTCTGGTGGCAACCGGGCGGCATCCGAGCCCGATCGACGCTGCGCACGTCACCACCACCTGTACCCACAAGCAGCTCGCCGGCCCGCGTGGTGGCCTGATTCTCTCGGGCCGTGACGCCCACGAAAAAGTCCCTGGCCGTGAAGCGACGTTCAGCCGCGTGCTCGAACTGGCGGTGTTCCCGCGGATGCAAGGCGCACCGGCCGTCAACATGATGGCTGCCAAGGCCGCGGCACTGGGTTACGCCATGACCCCTGAGTTCGATGCCGAGATGCAGCGCATCCGCACTGCGGCGGACGTAATGGCCAGCGAATTTCAGGCCCGGGACTATGAAGTGGTGGGCGGTCGCAGCGAGAACCACACCATTCTGATCCGCCTGCGTGCAGCGATGACCGGCGCTATCGCCGAGACCGCGCTGGAGCACTGTGGAATCGTCGTCAACAAGAACCGTGTGCCCGGCGAAACCCGCTCGTCCTTCGTCACCAGTGGCCTGCGCATCGGTACCGGCGCCCTCGCCCAGCGTCATGTCGACCCACAGGGTTGCCGGGAGATCGTCGACCTGCTCTGCCGGATCCTGGACGAGGTGACGCCGCTCGGTGACAGCGAGTTCACCCTCGATCCGCTCCTGCGCCAGCAATTCTGCGCAGAGGCCGAGGCGCTTTGCGCGAAATATCCGATCGCCGATTACCTCGCACGCTAAAACAGTCTCCGGCAGCGCTGGAGGCATGGCACGACGGTCCGCCGATCGTCGTGCCCGGGAACAGGTAAAACTCTAAGGAGAGAGAAGCACCATGACGGACAAGATCAAGTATGTCGCGATCAATGGCTCGGAACGGGTGGATGGCAACAATGCCAGGGCGCTGGAGTGGGCGGCCGAGTACCTGGAAAAACAGGATGTCATTCTCGAAGTTTTCTCATTGGCCAACGCCAAAATCGACCCTTGCGGGGCCTGCGGTGATTGCAATTTTCGCAACGAACCCTGCGCCCAGAAAGATGACGCCGCGCGCGCCGTGCGCCTCATGGAAGCCAGCGATGGCGTGATCTTCGCCTGTGCCGTGCATGGCTTTGGCGCAACCCCTCTGATGTCGGCGTTCCTGGAACGGGTCGGCACCGGGTTCCTGCGCCACGACCGCACCCTCACCAACAAAGTGGCCGGGGTCATGGTCACTGGTCGGCGCATGGGCCATGTCGAGGTCTACAACCAGATGCTCCAGTGCGCCTTGCTCAACCGCATGATCATGGTCGGCTACGGCTTCCCGGCGATGCTCGTGGGCGACAAGAAAGGCGAAGTGCTGGGTGACAAGGAAGGCATGGAGATGCTGCGTCGGATGCTCGATCGCATGGTGTCCATGACGCGTCTGATCCGCGACTACGAACAACTCACCGGGCAGCCGGCGCTGCCGGTCTCGGTGCCTGGGGAACGCCATCGCGAGGGTAACGACGGCAAGTTCTTCGTCCCGACCAAGTCCGACATGTACCAGGTCGAGGCCACTCGCAGTTGCAACTTCGATGTCGTCGGCGACTGAACAGCGCAGCCCCAGAGCCAATCGAGAATCATATGAGCATTAGAACTGCCTGCAATGGCCTCACCGACACTCTCCTGCGGGAATGGATGGTGTCGGAACACTTCGAGCGCCTGGCACAAGCAACGGTGGCACAGATAGCACAGGCCTATGTCGGCGTTTATTCGGCGCGGCCCACCAGTTGGCTGGCGGTCATGGCACGCAATCAAAACCTCGATCGCAAGAGCGTACTGGCGAAAGAAAACGACAGCGAGTTGTTGCGTATCCCGGGTATGCGGCGCTCCAAGTTCCTGCTGCCCGGCGAGCTGGCAGGCAACGTCTTTGCGGCCACTCGCCTGCCGTTGGCCAACCACGAGTGGCGGCTACGGGACGTCGGGCTTGGCCTGGACGATTACCGACGCCTGCTGCCGGCGCTGATCACTTTGAGCACAGGCGCCGCCGTGCGTCTGCAAGACATCGCCAGTGCCCTCGAACTGCCGGCGCCCCAGGCGCGGGCGTTGACGTCAGTGGCGACCTATGACGGCGCGTTGGTTCGCATACCGGCGGCCAATCATTGGTCGAATCGCTGGCTGTATTCGGCTGCACCCGAAGGCCTGTTGCCGGGTGACGGTGTGCCACTGGACCGCGACTCGTTGCTGCGTGACATCGCTGGGCGCTACGTCGAGCACTACGGACCGGTCACGGTCGATGACCTCGCCTGGTGGCTCGCGGTTTCAAAGGACACCGCGCGCACGCTGCTTCAAGCCTGCGCAGCCTGCCAGGTCGCCGATCAGATGTGGCATAGCGAGGCCGGGAAAGCGCGTCTTGAGCAGTTCCTGCAACGCGAGCAGAAACCCGCGAGCAAGCAGATCCGCTTTCTGCCGGCCTGGGACCCGTTGGTCATGGGCTATGCGCCCGGTTCCAGGCAGCGCGACTGCCTTGAACTGGAACGCATCGGCGGCTACGACCCGGCCGGTAACGGCCGGCCGGTGGTGCTCATCGGTGGTCGGGCTGCCGCAACCTGGCACACGGCGGCCAAGGGCAGCAAACGCGTCATCGCAGTCGATGCCTCGACACTGACTGACCAGGAGCGTGCAGCCGTGCTTGAGGCTGCCACGGTTCTGGCGGAGCAGATCGGGGCTATTCACCAGATCGAAAACGAACTCACAGCGTGAAAACAGGGAAGCATGAACAAGATGAGGGACGACATGACATCAGTACCCCAAGCGCCACAATTGCTGTCAGGGAGTGAGCGCAGCCTGTGGGACGCGTTTGCGCAGCCACAGGCCGGGCAATCAGCGGACAACACCCGAGAACAGCAAGAGATCGTCTTGCCCGCTGGCCTGACGGCCACCATGAATGACCTGGTCACGGTCGCCGCGGTTCTGGGCTACCTACTCAGTCCGGAAGGCCGGCTGACGTTGGCAATCCATGATGACGCCAAGCCGTCACTGCTCAGCGTCGATTGCATGACATTGAACCTTGCAGAAGACGCTCGCGACTACATCTCGCAATTGCGCAACAGTGCCGAAGCGTCCCATGGCGAGCCGCAATTGCGGGCCGATATCGAGATCAGCGATGGCAAGCACCTGCCAGCGGCGCAAACACCGGTCTGGCTGTTGGTGCACGAGGGCCGCTGCCAACTGTCGGTACGCAGCGATTACATGACCCCGGCGGTAAGCCTGGAATTGCTGGAGTTGGTGGCCTTCGCCTGCGCCCGTGTGCTTGATTCCAAGGCCCTGCCGGCGCCCGCGCTCCAACCGGACTGCCCGGCCCCGGCCGAAGCCGTCGAGCGCCAGTTTCTCGTGGAGCGCATTTACCGGCATGTGCAGAGAAAACCCTCGGCTGCGGCAATCGTCGATGACAACAGCGATCGCACCCTGACTTACGCCGAACTCTGGAACGCCTCCGAGGCATTGGTCCAGCACATACGCGAGCGCGTCACCTCCCGCCGTTCGAGCCCGCGCCTGGCGTTGTTCCTGGAACGCGGCTGGCAGCATCTGGCCGCGATCATCGCCGTGCAACGCATGGGCGGTACCTGCGTGCTGATCGACCCGGCGCATCCTGATGAACGCATCCGTGCCTTCATCGAAGAGTGCAGTCCGCATGCGGTGTTGACCGCCGGCAGCACCACCGAACGCGCGCGCGAGCTGCTGACCTTTCCGCTGCTGGATATCGATAAGGTGCAGGTCCGTCCTATCCTCGTCGATTGGGAGCACGGCAAGTGGGTCGACAGCACCAATGAAGCCTGTTTTATCGCCGGGACTTCCGGTAGTACCGGACGGCCCAAAGCCGTTTGCCTGTCCTATCGGGGGATGGCCGCGACCCTCGACGCTGTCATCGAGCAGGCCGGACTTGGCGAGCATAGCCGCGGCTCATGGCTGTCGTCGCCCGGCTACGGGATGGTCGAAGTCGACCCGCTGCCGGTTCTGTGTGCCGGCGGCACGGTATGCATCCCTGCGCCCCAGGTGCTGCAGGACGTCAACCTGCTGGCACGCTGGCTGCTTGAAGGCGACATGAACCACACACTGGCCATGACTTCCATTGCCGAAGCATTGTGGGCCACGAGCACCCGAACCGGTCTGCGCACCATGCTGATCGCCGGTGAACGCTGCAAGCAATGGCCGCCGAGCGACCTCGGCTACCGGGTGATCAATGTCTACGGCTCCGCAGAAGCCGCCGTAGTCTCCATCGAAGACCTGAGCGCCCCGCGCCGCACCTTGCTGCCCTCGGTAGGCCGCGCGATTCCTGGCGCCCGGATGTACGTGGTCGACCGCAATGGCCAACAACTGCCGGCCCGTTGTGTCGGTGAGTTGATCATCACCGGCGAAACGCTGTCGGTGGGCTATGTCAATCCCGAGGACACAAGGAAAGCCTTTCGTGGCAACACTCTGGACGCCACGTCGGCCTTGCAATACAGCACCGGCGACCGGGCGCGCATGGCGGCCGATGGCACCGTGGAAATCTTTGGCCGTACCGACTCCGTGGTCAAGATCCGCGGCCATCGGGTCGACCTGACTGAACTGGAGATCACCGCACTGCAAGTTCCGGGCGTGGTGAAGGCCGCGGCCAATTGCTTGAGCAATGACCTCGGCGCGACGCTGGCATTGTTCCTGGAGCTGGCTCCCGGTGCCAAAGAAGTGGTCGCCCGGGTTCGCCAGCACTTGGCCGCGCACTTGCACCCGGCCGCCCAACCCAGCCAGATCGTGACCGGCGCCCTGCCCCTCGGGCGCAATGGCAAGGTGGACTACAGCGCGTTGCAGGTCAGCCCGATCGAGCGCGATGCGAACCAGACCGTTTTTGTCCCGCAGAGCCCGGCAGACCACGCGGTACGTGACTGCTGGCTGGCCTGGACGCTCTGTGACGAAGCCATGCTGGAGGCGAGCTTCTTCGACGCCGGTGGCGATTCCCTGCGCGCCTTGCGCATGGTTGGCGAACTGGCCTGCAAGCATGGCATTCATGTGCAAATGGGGGCGTTCCTCGAGGAGCCGGTTCTGGCGAATCTGGTGCTCCTGGCCAATGCCTCGCACAACACTCAGTTGCCGACGTTCGAGCACTTACCGGCAGAGCAGCAATGGCTGCCGTTCGAGCTCAACGAAAGCCAGCAGGCGCTGTGGATCGGTCGTGGTTCGTTCTACGACTACGGCGGCGTCGGCTGCCAGGGGTATTTCGAGTGGGAAGTGCAAGCCCTCGATAGCGAGCGTTTCACCCGTGCCGTGGGGTTGATAGTGCAACGCCATCCAATGCTGCGCATGACCATCGATGCCAGCGGCCGCCAGAGCATCGGCGACGTCGACGGCACGCAAGCGGTGAAATATGTCGATCTCAGTGCTCTGGACGGCGCGCAGATCGAGCGCGAGATCGATGCGGTTCGCGACCGCATGGCCAACGAAGAAATCGGCACCACGCAATGGCCGCTGTTCCAGTTCCGCATCAGTCGCATCAGTGCCAGCGCCAGCCGGGTGCATCTGTGCATCGACATGTTGATCGCCGACGCCTGGTCGATTTTCCAGGTGATCATTCCCGACCTGATCGATCTGTATCTGGAAGATGATCCACAACTGCCGGTGCTGCAGACCAGCTTCCATGACTACGTCGCCTATCGGCAAAAAGTGCTCAAGAGCGCCCAGTACCAGGCCGACCGCGAATACTGGCTGGAGAAGATCAATCACCTGCCGGCAGCCCCGCGCCTGCCTCAACTGGAGCCTGGAGAGTTCAGCGGCACGTCGCACTTCGAGCGACACGAAGGCACCCTCGCCGTCGATGCCTGGGAGCGACTGCAGGCCCGGGCGCAGGCGCGCAACATCTCTCCGTCCGGCGTGGTCGCGCTGGCCTTGTGCGAAGTGTTGCGCTGCTGGGGCGAAGAAGACCGCTTCACCCTGAACTTCCCGGTCTCCGACCGGATGCCCGTCACTGCCGATATCGACCAGGTTGTCGGTGACTTCACCAACACCTTGCTGGTGCCCTATGAAACCGCGGCCGCCGACACCCTCGAGGTCCGTGGCCAGCAACTGCAGGGCGCCATATGGCAGGCACTGGATCATCGCCTGTTCAACGGTGTCGAGGTGCTGCGCGAGCTGGCCCGGGTCCGGCGCAGTGGCGGCGCGCCACTGATGCCGATCGTCCTCACTAGCCTGCTCGGGCACCCAGGACGCCATGATGCGGCACTGCTTGGGCCAGAGGTTTACGGCGTCTCGCAGACACCGCAAGTCACCCTCGATGTGCAACTGCGCGAATCCGAAGGCACGTTGTACTTCAAATGGGATTACCTCACCGGGGTCATTCGTCCCGAAGTCGTGGAGTCGATGTTCGGCGCATTCAGCACATTGCTGCAGCAACTGGCCGACGACAGCGAGATCTGGCAACGCACCTGGCTTGACCTGCGCCCCGCCGCGCAGATTGAAGTACGCCGTGCCGTAAACGCGACTCAGGCCCCCGTGCCGCAGGTTCACCTGCGTGACCTGTTATTGGCACGGATTGCCGAGCGCGCCGGGGAAACCGCAGTGATCGATACCCGGCGCAGCTACAGCTGGGGTGAAATCGGCCGGGCCGCAGCACGGATCAGCAAGATGATCCAACACACCCGTAACCCCGATGAACGTTTTGTCGGCATCGTCCTGCCCAAGGGCAGCGGCCACTACGCGGCTGTCTATGGCTGCCTGCTGGCCGGGGTCGGTTATGTGCCGGTGGATATCGATCTGCCGTCCGAGCGTATTCGTTCAGTGCTGTCGCAGGCCGGAGTGCACACGGTTATCGCCGGTATCGATACCCCGTTGCCGGAGCAGATCCAGCGGCTGGTACTGACCGATGAGGACCTGCATTACTGGACTGCCGAGCACACGGAGCTGACTCTCGCACCTCTGGCTGCGGACTACTCGCCGTATGTGATCTTCACCTCCGGCTCTACCGGTAATCCCAAGGGTGTCGAGATCCCGGAGGCCGCAGTAGTCAACCACGTTTATGACGTCGTCGAGCGCTTTGGCCTGGATGCCTCCACTCGCCATCTGGCCACTGCCGCCCTGCATTTCGACATGTCGGTCTTCGATATCTTCGGCCCCCTGCTGCACGGCGGCTCGGTGGTGGTGCCAGCTCAGGCGGCGGGCCCAGACCCCGATGCCTGGCTACGACTCCAGCGGCGTCACGGCGTGACCTTCTGGGCCTGTGTTCCGGCGATCATGGACCTGCTGTGCAGTGTTGCGGAAACTGCACGGAGTTTCTGCGCGGTGGATTCGCTGGCCAACATCGTCATGGCGGGCGACTGGATTCCACTGCCACTGTTGCCACGCGCCAGGGCGCTGTATCCGAACGCGCGATTGTATTCCTGCGGAGGTCCCACCGAGACCACCAACTGGTCGGTGCTGCACGAGATCGACGAACAAGAAGGCCATCGAGTGCGTTCGGTGATCTACGGCGCGCCCATGCGTAACTCTGCCTACCACATCGTGGCCGACGACTGGACCGATTGCCCGGATTGGGTGCCCGGGGAAATGCTGGTGGAGAGCGATGTTTCCCTGGCCTGTGGCTACATCGGCCAGCCGGAACTGACCGGCAAGGCCTTTGTCCAGCACCCGCGCAGCGGGCGGCGCATGTACCGCACCGGCGACCTTGGGCGTTACCTGCCTAACGGCGAAATCGAGATCCTCGGACGTATCGACAACCAGATCAAGCTCAATGGTCTGCGCATCGAGCTGGGAGAAATCGAGGGCGTCGCCGAGTCCTGCGCCGGCGTCTCGCGGGCCTGTGCGATAGCACTGCCGGGGCCCGACGGGCATCCCAAACAGATTGCCCTGGTGTATGTCGGCGAGCCCGGACTGGCGCCTGCAATCACGTTGACCTTGAGCCAACGGCTGCCCGCGTACATGGTGCCGAAAACTGTCCAGTCGTTGCCCCGCTTGCCCCTGTCGAAGAACGGCAAGGTGGATGTGCTGGCCCTGCGAGAAACCATGAGGAATGACATGAAAGAACCCAATGGCAAGGCTTCGCAATCCACCCTGCGCATCGTGATTGGTGTGATCAGCCAGCATCTCGGACAGCCAGTACTGCCCGACGACAACTTCTTCGACATGGGCGGCGACTCGCTGTCGGCAATGAAGATCAAGGTCGAACTTGGCTCCAGGTTGTCACAGCCCATTGAGCTGGAGGACCTCATGCTCACCGAGACCATCGGTGAGTTCGCCAAGTGCCTGAAAGCGGAGACCCAGTCATGATCAGAGACAACCTGCACCAGCAATGGCTGGATGATGTGGACGCCTACCTGGATGGACGCACGACGCCGCAGACACTGCAGGCCAACGGGCAGCAACGGGCCGAGGAAGTCTTGCGCTATGTCGCGCAACGCTCGGCGTTCTATGCCGATCACCTGCGCTCGCAAGCGGGCAGTCCGAGCGCCTTGCCGGCGCTGGACGGCGTACCGTTCACCACTAAGGACGACCTGCGCGCCGTGGGCCGCTCGGTCTGCAGCCTGCCGTTCGACCAGATCGCGGTGTACTACGAGACCACCGGGACCACCGGGCTGCCAACCCCCTGCCCGCGCGCGGCGATCGATGTCGAAACCAGCGGCGCCTATGTGCAGAAGGCTGTTGCCGACCTGTATCAGTCGACCTTCGGCACCACTCATGCCCTCACCGCGATCATGGGGCCGTCGGAGCTCTACGCGTTCGGCGATACCTATGGCGAGGTCTGCCGCAATCTGGGCATTCCTTACGTACGGCTATGGCCGGAAAGCCCTCGGGTCGGCCTGGTCAAAGCCGCCCAGTTGATCAACGACCTCGGTGTCCGCTCGCTGATCTGCTCACCCGCCGTCGCGCTGGCCCTGGCCCGCCTCTATGTGAGTCAGGGGATCGATCCGCGCGCGACAGCAGTTGGGCAGATCATGGTGTTGGGCGAACTGTGCACGCCGCAGATGCTGAGCAATATTGCCCGGGTCTGGGATGCGCATTGCACCCACGGCCTGTATGGCTCTCAGGAAGCTCACGCGGTGGCCACCGGTTGCCCGAACGGCAACCTGCACTTTTCCGAGACCAACTATCTGGCGGAGATTCTTCCGGTGCCCGGGATGGACGGCGATATCGGCGAGCTGTGCCTGACGATGCTCGTACCCGGCGCCAAACCGCTGATCCGCTACCGCACCGGCGACCTGGCGCGCCTGCATTCTGCCGAAGAATGCGGATGCGGCAATCGTTCGCGTTGCCTGCGGGTCTTTGGCCGGGTGAGTGATGTGATGACCCTGGCCGGTCGCCAGGTACTCCCGGCTCTGATCGAGTCGGCGGTGCTGACGGCGGCCGAGTGGGTCTCCGGCTACGAGGTCAGGATCTGTTCCGCCAGCGACGGCAGCGACCATGTCGAGGTGTCGATGGTGGCAGGGATCGGTGAGCGTTCGCTGGCCGAGGTACAGGAGCAGATGGCCAGCCATTTCGGCACCTCGGTCCAATTGCAACTGGCACAGAACCTGGACCCGAGGACCGAGACCGGTGCCTACATTTCCTGGAAGCACGCACGTATCCGCGATCAACGGGAGCCCGCCCTGTGAGCTCATTACAACCCATCCCCCTGTGGAGCGTGGAGCACCACGAAATCAGCGATGCGGCGCCGCTCGCCCAGGTGCGGCGAGGCCTGCTGGGGCTGTATCCGTGCCCGGCATTGTTCGAGACCGGTGCGGGTTTTCTGCCGGTCGACGGCAACCAGACCACCTTCATGATCGACCTGTTGTTGGAGTTGAAACTGGTCAACGACACCTGGCACTTGTCGACCGGTGCGCCGTTCCAGTGGGCCCTGGCCGCGTGCGAGCAGTTGCTGAACAATTCGCAGGCGAGCCTGTGCGAACGTCTGCGACGCGTCACCCAGACGCTGGCCCTGCCGGAGGGCTTTCCGCTGGTGCTGGCGCTGGGCTACAGCGCCGCGCGGTTTGTCGAAAACCTGCCGGAGATTGCCATCGAGCCAGATGTCCCGGAGGTGGTGGTGCGGGTCTATCGGCATGTCGTCCGCTACGAAGCTCCCGAAGGTCCGGCGCGGATCGACGTACTCAATGCCGGCGACAACGCGGCAGCGCAACTGGATGCCCTGCTCGCCGTGCTGCGCAATCCGCCGGTGACGGCACCTGTTGCAAGACTCGGCACTGAAGTCGCGGTGATCGAGGACGTCACTGACCGCGAGGACTTCTGTGCCGCCGTTTTAAGGGCCAAGGAGTACATCCGCGCCGGTGACATCTATCAGGTGCAGTTGTGCCGGCGTGCCGTGTCCAGCGCGACGATTGCTCCGATCGATCTTTACGAGCGTCTGGCAACGGTCAATCCGGCGCCCTACATGTACTACCTCGACCTTGCCGACCTGCATGTCGTGTCATCCAGTCCTGAACTGATGATCCGCCTTCAGGACGGCGTGGCCCAGGTCCGGCCCATCGCCGGCACCATGAGCCGGGAGGATCAGCGCGGCAGTCCGCTGGACAAGATTCCCAAGGAAGCCGCCGAGCACTTGATGCTCGTCGATCTGGCGCGCAACGACCTGGCCCGGTGCGCGGTTCCCGGGGGCGTCCAGGTGAGTTCGTTCATGCAGCAGGACACTTACGGGTCCTTGCTGCACCTGGTGTCCACTGTGGAAACCAGGGTACGCGAGCAATGCGATGTCTGGGATCTGATCGTGGCCAATTTCCCGGCGGGAACCATGACCGGCGCACCCAAGGTCCGCGCAATGGAAATCATCGCCGAGCTGGAAGGCACCGCACGCGGGCTGTACACCGGTTGTGTCGGCTATATCACCGGGCCCAACAGCGCGGTGCTGGCACTGACGATCCGCACCATTGTCGGCAACGCCGGACGCTATGTGTTGCAGTCGGCGGCGGGAGTCGTCGCTGACTCCGAGGCCGAGGATGAATGGAATGAAGCGGGAGCGAAGATCAAGTCGTTTTCCCGAGCGATGGGAGCCTGCGTATGAAAGTGATGTTGATCGACGCCTTCGACAGCTTTGTGTATGTCATCGAGCAGTATTACTCGGCCGTGGGTGCAGAAACCCGGGTCGTTCGCGTCAACGATGATCCGATCGCCCAATACCGACAGTGGCAACCGCAGTTGTTGGTTCTGGGTCCAGGGCCGGGCACTCCCGAAGATCATGGCTACCCGCAGATCATTCGCGCGATGGATGAGCAGCAGGCCATTTTCGGTGTCTGCCTGGGGCATCAGGCACTGGGCGAACATTTCGGCTGGAAGCTCAGCCGTGCACCGACCACCCAGCATGGCAAATACGCCCAGGTGCATCATGACGGCCGCGGCGTTTTCCAGGATGTACCGTCGGCCGTCACTGTGGTGCGTTACCACTCGCTGGCCATCACCGAGCCGCAAACATCAAGCTCATTGGTGGCCACGGCGTACTCGGACGATGGCGTCAACATGGCGGCGCGGCACCGTACCCGGCCGATCGAAAGCGTGCAGTTTCACCCCGAGAGCGTCGGCACCGCCCACGGGATCAAAATGATCCGTAACTCATTGGCGTTGGCCAACGTCCACGCCATGGGCTGATCGCTCAAGAAGAAAGCCCTGGGTGCCGACTGGAAGCCGGTCGACACCTCTTTAAATCTAAGGATTGGATAAACATGATGCACACACCAACCAACACAACGCTGCACGAAAAACGATGGCAGGCACTCGCTGTCATCTCGATCATCCAGTTGATTCTGCTGCTGGATGCCACCGTGGTGAACGTCGCCCTGCCACGGATCAAACACGACCTGGGACTCACGGATGGATCCCTGACCTGGGTCGTCAATGCCTACCTCATTACCGCAGGTTCGCTGTTGCTGCTGGGCGGACGGATCGGCGATGCCTTCGGGGTGCGCCGCACCTTTCAGGTCGGCGTAGTGATTTTTGGCGGATTTTCCTTACTGGCAACCTTCGCCCAAGACGCCACCGTGCTGATCATCAGCCGTGCCGGTCAGGGGCTCGGTGAAGCCCTGGCGTCAGCCACCGGACTGGCAATGGTGTCACTGCTGTTTCCTTCCGGCCCCGAACGCGGCAAGGCGTTTGGCATCTGGGCAGCACTGGGCGGCCTGGGCTCGATCATCGGCGTATTGCTCTCCGGTGTACTGACGCACTATCTCTCGTGGCGCTGGGTCTTCGGGATCAACGTACCGATTGTCATGCTCCTGATCGTGGCTGCCGCCGTCATGATTCCCAAGTTCAGCCACCGCAGTTCCACCTCTCTGGATCTGGGCAACGCGCTGATCCTGGTCGTGGCCGTCGCCGCGACCGTCATGGCCGTGATGGGTTCTGGCATTGAGCATCTTCCTGGCCAGCGCATGGCGCTTCTGCTGCTGGGCGTTTTGGGCATCGCGGTGGTACTGCGTCGTTGCAAGCGTTCGGAAAACGGCATTATTCCGGCACGCCTGATGACGCGCTCTCCGCGCATGGCTGGTTACGCCATCGTCGCTATTCTCGCAGCGACCTCCGGCGCCCTGTTCTATCTGGGCGTGCTGTTGCTGCAAGACTATCTCGGCCTGACGCCGATGCAGACGGGCCTGGCGTGGCTGCCCTTCTGCCTGGGTTTCTTCCCTGGGATCTTCCTTTCGCAGTTCGTCATGCAGCGCTGGAATCCGCAGGCCGCCGCCGTGGTCGGCCTGGCAATTTCGGCTCTGGGTTTCGCCTTGTTTGCCTTCGGCGTGCCCCTGCACAGCTACTGGCTGGGAATGCTTCCGGCGATGCTGGTGACCTCCATCGGCTTCGGCTGTGTCGCCCCGGTCGCCCAGTCGTTGGCCACCAGCGACCTTAGCGAGGCCGACGCCGGTGCAGGGTCGGGCATCACCACCACCCTTCAGCAACTGTTCCAGGTTTTCGGGGTCACCCTGCTGGCAGCCGTGGCGCTGGCGGTCTCTGACAACAGTGGCGTGCCGACCATCGCCGCGAACGGTTTCGTGGCCGCCTTCGCCGTGTCGGCGCTGGCCATGCTCGGGGGCGCCTTGCTGATATGGGCCGGACGCAATGCCCTGGCGCTCGAGCCAGCCCCGTCGAGCCCCCAGCCTTAGGAAACCGTCATGCATCAGAACTACCTGATCCCGCCCTTCAAGGGCCCCCTCACGACGCTGTCCAGCGTCGCGGGACTGCGGGAAAAATGGACCGGGGCGATGCTTGACCAGACAGGGCGCGCCTATTGCGGCGCCCTGCGTCTGGACTTCAGCGCAGAGTGTGACCAGGCACAAGTATTCGATGCCGTGGCCCAGACCCTGGCGCGACATCCAATCCTCGCGGCCCGGTTCGAGCTGGAACAGGAACACCTGATCGGCCGAGCCCCCACTGAGCAGGCATTGCGTCAGGCGTTGCGTGAGCAATTGGGCCAGGTGCAGGCCACGCTGAGCGATCAGGACTTCCTCGCCTATCGCGCCCGGCACGCCGGCGAACCCGGGCTGCGCATCGCCTCGGCGGTCGACGCGGCTGGCCTGCATGTCTGGATCGGTTTCTGGATCTATACCTGCGATGGCGCGTCGATTGATCTGTTGATCGACGACATCACCCAGTATTACCGGGGCCTGCCCCCGGTTTCCTGCACGGAATGGAACGACTATTGCCAGGGGCTGCACCTGCCGGAGCAGCCCGTGAGCACAGCGCAGCAGCTGGAGATTTACCCGGGAACAGGCCCCTACGGACTTGATGCAGTGCGCAGCAAAAACACAAGCGGCAAGGGGCGCATGCAGAGTCTGAAGTTCACCGCCCCCGTTGCCCGCAGCCGGGTGTTGGACTATGCCAAAACCTTGCGCGTGACGCCGTTTGCTCTGCTGCTGGCCATCTATCAACGGGCAATCAGTGCCGTCAGTGGGGTCGCGACCGTGGTGACGGGAGTGCCCTTCGCCAATCGCCCGGATGCTGCCGCTCAGACTGTGGTGGGGCCGTTGTCCAATACCATCCCGGTCAGTACCCGGCATGAACCCGACGAACCGCTGGCAACAGTGGTCAAGCGGGTGCAGCGGGCGGTGATCAATGCCGCGACGCGGCAGCAAATCGAACCGGCAGCGTTGTATCCCGAAGGCATGTCTACGCGTACCGCCGGCTTCGAACTGCCGTTTCCCCAGTTGTTCAACGCCTGGAACTCACGCAGCGAAGGCAGTCGCATCGACCTGGGTGACAACCAGTGGATGAGCCTGCAGCTATTGCCGAACGATACCTGCCGGGTCGCTTTCGAGATCACTCTGGATGAGCATAACGAGCATATTTCAGGGCGGATCGACATGGACGCCGATGGCTATGGCGAACACGCAGGACAGGTCATCGAGCAGATGATCCGCGACCTGCAAAGCATCCCCGACGCTTGATCGGTAACGCGTGTAAAGCAATCAGGGCGGTGTCACACCGCCCTGATTCAATTGCCGATGTAACTTGCTTGCTCAGAAGTCCACAGTCGCCGACAGCAGATAAGTCCGAGGTGTCGACAGCGTCAACCCCGGTTCGCTGTCATCGGAAGCGCCGGCGGAACTCCAGTAACGCTTGTCCAGCACGTTCTCGACATTGGTGCGCAAACGCCTGGGTCGCATTGGAGCCTACACGCACGAGCTTGGTCGGTACTGGGTGTACCGAACGTTGGTGGGGCAACCTGCAATCTTGCGCGCGCTATCCGCAGCTTTTGGTCGATGAGTCCCAGGACCTGGGCACCTTGCATCAGGCTATCTTGGAATTGCTCATGAAGGCTGGAGTCCATGTCTCGCTCATTGGTGACGTGAACCAAGGCATTTACGGCTTCGCAGGAGCTGACGGTTCGTTTCTGAGCACTTGTTACAACCGTGCTGGGGTGAAGGATTTCAAGCTCACGCGCAATTACCGCTCACTGCCTCCAATCATCAGCATCGCCAATTCGCTCTGTGGCCGCGAGGATGAAGCCGATCGGGAGCCTGAAAACGGAGGGGCATATTTCGTCGGGTACAAGGACTCCGAGCTTCCTAAGCTTTTTGAATCGTTCAAAGCGCAAATTGATGACTTGGGCATGCAATATCAAGATGCGGTGATACTCAGCCGGGGGACTGAACGGGCGGCAGTGCTATCCGGCAAAGCTGCTCCCCCAGGTCAAGGTACGGTCGCTCTTTTCACCGAAGCAGCATTGGTCCGAGACCAGCAAGGCCGCTATCAAGACTGCTTCAAGCTTGTGTGCCGAGCGATGGTGGGTTTGATGGATAAGCCACCGCATGGCCTCAGCACCCACCTTCAGGGTGCCCCGCAGGATGCATGGATGCTTGGGCTTAGACGACTGCTGTGGGGGTTCATCCGCGACGCTGAGGCCGGGCTACCTTCATCTACGCTTCTGGCTAAAACCGAGTGGCATCCCCAATTAGTGACCAATCTCAAAAAACTTCTCTCGACCACCGAAGGGCAATTTGGGTTGAAGGCCGCAGACAGGCTGGGCAACAAGCTGGCTAAAACTGGGTTGTTGGATCTTCCCCTACTGGTGGGGTAGAGGAGAAAGATCGGGGCCCCGGGATTAGAGTGGAAACCATTCACCAGGTGAAGGGCGAGTCTATCGGTGCGGTTCTGTACGTAACCAAAAAGCCGAACGTTGACGCCTTGCTTGCCGGCACCCTTACCGAGGAAGGTCGCATCGGCTATGTCGCTGTGACCAGAGCGCGGAACCTGTTCTGGCTGGCCGTGCCACATACTTGCTTGAAAGCACTTCGCCCGAATCTGATTGCCGCTGGTTTTGAAGAGTTTCCTGCCCGCAAGTAGCCCAGGATCAAGCGGCATTTTTCAGATAGGCAGATGTTCTTCGGAGAGTAAGAGTTTGACTGTAAATAACAGACTCTAGACTCGCAGCGCTTTATACGCGGAGCAAGAGCCATAGCTGGACTTACAGAGACAATCGGCAGTACCGGCGGCAGGGCTGGATGGTGGCGCATTCAACTCAAGCGCGTCATTTTTGCTTCGTAGTTGAGATGTCTTGCAAAATGGTATTCTCCTGCGCAATAAAAAATCCGACTCAAGGGCAGCGTATCGCGATCATTAGCAAGTAGAAATCAGATGTTGACCGTCATTTTTCGAGTGTCTTCCGGTGCCTCATATGGCGCGAGAACTCCTGCCCTCCAGCGGCAACTCGAAAAACAACGAACTCCCATCAGAAGCACTCAAGTGTAGCGGTAACATCCATCGTCACCGCTCGAAGCTAACGCCTCAGTTTGAGCCTAGGGCACTACACACGATCCACTTGGTCACGTCGAAATTATCCGAAGTGAGGGCATCAATTGGCGAACGATCTTTTTGTCGCCAATCGAGTGACATTCTCGCCGGCCAGATTCGCAAACTCATGAGGCGTGACATGCTCCGGAAGATTCGCCGTAAGGTACCGGCTCCACCAGTTCATGATCAATCGACGCTCCTCAATGAACTCTGCCTTGTGAATGTAGGCAGCTCGAACGCTGTTGCGCTCTCTATGACTCATTTGCCTTTCGATGGCCGTCTCAGACCACAGACCTGACTCGATCAGTGCGCTACAGGCCATTGAGCGGAATCCGTGACCACAAATCTCTGTCTTTGTGTCGTATCCAATGGTGCGCAACGCTTTATTCACGGTGTTTTCTGACATTGGCTTCCAGGCCCTAGCATCACCGGCAAACACCAGGTCGAATGTGCCAGTGAGGGTGTGGATCTTTTCAAGCACGGCCACAACTTGCGGCGATAAAGGCACAAGATGAACATCGCCCGCCATTTTCGTCCCCCGCGTTGAATGGCGTACGTCCTCCAGCTCCGGCCGAGTATCCGGGATCTCCCATACGCCACGCTTGAGGTCGAACTCACACCAGCGAGCGAAACGTAATTCACTCGAGCGAACAAACACGTGCAGCGACAGCATGAGCGTTAGCCGGGTCAGCTCTCGGCCCTTGTAGGTATTGATTCGTGCCAGCAATTCAGGCAGGCGTGATAGGGGCAATGCAGGCCGATGGGAGACTCGCGGCGCTTTGATCAAGCCCTGAAGATCGTACGCAGGGTTTATCGGAATAAGACGAAGGCGTTTTGCCTCACGCATAATACTTTGCAGGTATCTTTGTACCCTTAAGGCGACGTCAATCGTTCCTCGTTTTCTGATCGCCTCCAAAGGTTGCATCAGATCATAAGTATCGAGATCAGCAATCGCGCGGGCACCGATAAACGGGAAAACATAGTTATTCAGACGGTTCAACACACTCTTGGAATGGTCGGGTATCCATCTCGCCGACATGTTCTTGTGCCAATCCAACGCAACACTTTCAAAAGTACGGCCGTTGACAGCATCTTCCGTTTTGGCTTTACGCTTGTTCTCAACGGGATCAATGCCGTCTGCGAGCAGCCGCTTCGCATCTAAACGCTTCTGGCGCGCATCGGCAAGGCCAATCACAGGATAGCTGCCGAGGGAGGTCAACCCCTCCCGGCCGTCAGGCTTTACGTACCTGAGACGCCAGCCTTTACGGCCATTGGGTTGGATTAGGAGATAGAGACCGTCGCCGTCGAAAAGCTTGAAGGGACGGTCTGTTGGCTTGGCTAAACGGCAAGCAGCGTCGGTAAGCGGAGCAGTTGTGCGCGACATAAGGGTACTATCCTTAATCGAACCAAAGACTACCCCTAACTTTACCCTCTAAATGACCGGATTCCAGAAGATTGGACAAGAATCCGACGGAATGCTAAAACGAAAAAACCCGCCAGAGGGCAGGTTTTTCAAGGCCTCCAAAGAACTCAAAAGCGCTCTGTGGAATGCAAGATGGTGCCCGAAGCCGGAATCGAACCGGCACGCCCTTACGAGCGGGGGATTTTAAGTCCCGAGCCGAAATCAACCAGGCCAAGGGCTCCGGCATGATTTTTGGTCCGCAATCAATCAAAAACAACACCCATCTGAGCCAATGATTCCGCATGCTTTAAAATGATTGCGGTCCGGAATACTGGTGAAAAAAGACCGCGTCTCGCCAGTCTTCTAAAGGCTGCATCCGGCCGACATTATGCCGATTCCGCATGAGTAAACCACCCTCCCCGGCGTCCTGCCAATCGTCAAACACCCTTGATATAACACGATGCTACGCTGACCTTTTAACCGAGGATTCGCGATGCCAAGTTCAGACCTTCTCCCTTCCCTGCTGTACAAGATCAACGAGAACCAACTGGCCCTTGAGGCCGCCATCCTGGAGCTGACCAACTGGGTCGAAGCGCGCGGTTCAGCCGACGTCGCCGACAACGTCCGCGGAGCGCTGGAGGCCATCGACAAGAACGAGGAGTTCATCAAGCTGACGTTGGCGGTGTTGATGTCGCCGGAGTGACTGCTATCGGCCCAGAGTGTGTAAAAACGCATGCGCCGTTTTGAAGTCTGCGTTGCTACGTAAAATCTGCCAGCGCTTGGCTAGTCGCAAGACCTGAAATTTGCGTAGGAACGCGATTTTTTCGTTCTGGTTTTGACCGTCAAACCTGCTCTAAAACGTTCCTACACAACCTCGGCCAATAGCGGACGTTGACTCAGGCTCGCTTTGCGCAAATGGCGGCCCCTTGCCACCAACTGCTATCGATGATGATTCAACAGGAGCATTCCTATCATTTACGCTTCACGGTCTTTTCGTAATTCAACCCATAGCAACATGCCGGCACCTACCATGATGGCAACATCGGCGATATTGAAAACGCCAGTGTGCACAGACCCCAAGTTGAGCACCATGTAGTCGACCACGTGCCCCTCACGAAACACTCGATCAATCAGGTTGGAAGCGCCACCCAAAGCGAGGAGGTAGACCGCCGCCGACCTCCCCGGAGAGCTTATCCAGCGTGTCAGGGACCACCAAGTGGCCCAGCACACTACGGCTGCCACGCCTACTATAAAAATCAGTTGTTTTACACTTGGTGCCAGCTCTGCGCCCAAGCTCAGGAATGCGCCAGCGTTCAAGCTCAACGCAATATCCAGCCAAGCGAAACTACCACCTAATTTGAAACTGTCCGATTGCAGCGACATTAACGCCTGCACCTTGACCCACTGATCTAAAGCGATAAATCCCAAGCCAATCAGCACCGCAAAAAACCGACTTCTCATCATGAGTTCCATCATCATTCCTTTCATTTATCTATACCGAGCACTTAGGGATGGCTTACCTTTGGCAGCGGCGAGAAGATATCGCGGCCTCGACGTAGGGTCTACTGATAGCAGACTCAAAAGCAGACGTAGCATTACGTCCGCAAATGGCCGATTACAGCCCTTCGCGACAGGCAGCAATCGGCCAAAAGCAGCCGTTCCTGATCAATCGTTCTGGCCCAAAGCTGACGGTGTCGACATGCAGAAATCGGCCAGCAGCGGGCAATTGGTCTTCGAGTTATTTACCGTTCTGGTATTCGTCTTTAGCTGGACTCATACAAGCGGAAGGTGACTTCCTGTAACTATGTAGTAAATGTCTGCGCCGACCTTGGAAATCTCCGCGAGATAATCCGCCCTTGGTATGCGCAAGCCGCTTTCATACTTGTATTGAGCATCAGTCCGAACTCCGCCGGCGGAGCCAAATTTCTGCTGAGTCATTCTGAGTCGAATCCGTTCTTCACGGAGTCGCTCACCGATTGTCATACCGTCCTCACCAACGTCTTTTTGGTCGAGTTGACTCACACTGCCGCCCTCGCTCAGCATCCATTTGATGTGGGGATATTACAACGACCAAGCGGCTATAGAGATCACTGTATCGATTGCCTCATTCGCGATCACTTTCGAAGAGGGATTCGACCCCCTTCCTACGTCCGCTCGACCTGCAAGCTCGCGAAATCGCACTGCTTTTGGCCAAGAGCGGACGGTCAAATCAAGCAGCTTTAGGCTGTGAGCGTAAACGTCCAGCCGGGCTCTCTGCGAGCTTGACCCATCCCTCTTACAGATGATATGTCGGTATCCGGGATTGCCATCGATAGGATCTGCTCTATGACCTACCTATCCTCATTGCTGCTCGATATCCCCGGCGTGGATCATGGTTTCGAGACTTCTGGAAATTTAACGCTGCCGGAAGGAACACGTTACTGTGCTCAGGCTCACGGTACACACATCATCGATGCTGACGTGGAAGGGCGAGATGAACGTCCTGTCGCCGATGCACTGTTCTCGAGAGGAGTCCGGGATGCGGTAGCAGTCATCACAGCCGATTGCTTGCCGGTTCTGGTTGCGTCGGTTGATCAACCATTTGTAGCGGCAATCCATGCCAGATGGCAGGGTTTGAAAGCAGGCATTCTCGGTAATTCGATAGGCCGGTTAGAGAAAGAAGGTGCTTCTCTTGCTGGATTGCGAATAGTGATAGGCTCATCCATCGGCCCCTGTTGTTATGAGGTGAACAGGAAGTTTGTCGAGGGTATTGAACATTCCGACAGCCATCTTTGGCAAAACGATTCTCCGCCGTGGACGCTCCATAGAGTGCCACCCGCAAGTGCGCCTTGGGTCGAACCTAAGGTCACACATAATGAAGCTTGGTTCGATCTACGAAAATATGCGCTGCACCACTTGGTGGCGAGTGGTGTGAGTATTGAACAGATTCAAGTGCTTGAATGTTGTACTTATTGCCACAGCGCTGATCTGGGCAGCTATCGGCGGCGGAGCCATCAAGCCGAGCCAAAATCCTTCCAGTATTCCTGGATAAGACGTTATCGGGATCCGGTTTGCTGAATGGCGATTTCAGCCGATCGCGACAGGCAGAAATCGGCCAAAAGCTGCCATTGTACGACTGCATATTCGTTACGCAATACGGATCGCATCGGTCATGATATCGAGTGCTTCAACGGCCGATTGCCTGGGTCCGGAATGCGTAAATCCATGATCGCAATTGGCGAAATCCAAATGACGCACGTCTACCCCGGCGGCCGCAAGACGCATTGCATAATATTGCCCGCCCGACCTAACCAAGTCGTTCTGAGCTGTCAGAATAAGCGTTGGCGAAAGACCATTAAAGCTATCGGCTAATACCGGGGATGCCAGCGGTAGCACGCGGTCCGCCAGCTTTGGCAAGTACAGGCTTTGAAAAAAGTTCATCATTGAAGGCGTTAGCACTGATGCATTCCCGACCGGTACCAGGGGCTCATTGGTGTCCCACGAAAAATCCAGTCCTGGATAAATCAACACTTGTAGGCGAGGTGCAAGATCCTTGCGATCTTTCAACTGTTGAGTCACGGCCGCGACAATGGTACCTCCAGCGCTAAACCCACTGAGTGTGGGGGTGTCTGCAAGAAGCCTATACTCGTGCGATGAAGTCATCATTCGCTCAATGACATCGCAGGCTTGCATGATTGCAATTGGAAAAGGCGCCTCAGGTGCTAACGCATAGTGCACATTAATCACCGCGCGGCAGGCTTTGACAGCAATATGTCGACAGATCAAATCGTCCTGCCGAGCAAAGCCGACCACGAAACCACCACCATGGAAATTGAAATGCGCCGGCAGTGCGTCCTCCACTCCCTGCGGTCGATACTCAGTAATAGTCACCGTGCCGTGGTGGGTTTCTATCCGCTTCCTTACCACATGAGCGGATAGTTTCCTGATGCCTAGTGTGCCGCCTACGCCTACGAAAAAAGGAGCAGCGCAACGCAGTAATAGCACCCTCGCCCATCCGATCACCGTGATGTGTTCGACACCCTCACGTGCAACAACGGTATTACCCTTTATTAGTAACAATACCGTTCCTGACAATGTGATGGTCGCTGCACACATCCATGCCAAAAGCTCAGAGGTCACTGCCCGCGCTCCGTTGTGAGTTCAATATTCAGGAACATCGACGCGCCCCTCTGCTACGGCGACCATTTCTGGTGATAGTGGTTTTTCTCTGAGCAGCAAAGCCAATACCAACGCAAGCACCATTAAAATCATCGCGCCTTGGAATACGCTGTGAAAAGCCGCCAACATCGCTTCGGCAGTTACCGCGTGGGCCATGCGGGGGGCGAGCACGGCACCAAATATGGCCGCGCCAGTGGCTCCACCAAGGGTTTTGAAGAAGTTCAGAGCGCCAGTTGCGACACCCAGATCGTCGTAGGCAACCGCGTTCTGCCCTGCCACAACCACAACTTGTATAAAGAACCCAAGGCCGATGCCCAGTACCGCGAGGAAAAGCACGATGAGCCATAGCGCCGTGCCCACATGCAATCGCTCCAGCAGGTAAAGCCCAAGCCCCGCAAGCAGTGCGCCCAGGATGGGGAAAATTTTGTAACGACCGGTTCGAGAAATGATCGTACCGGTCAACATGGTTGCACCGATCAGACCTGATAAAAGGGCAATGATGCTGCTGCCGGCGCCCAGAGCCGACAGTCCGAACACGTTTTGCAGCATGAGCGGGACGAAGAGCAATCCAACAAAAAGTGTTGCCGTAGACAGGAAGAACAAAGCCGATGAAACCGAAAAAATGTCATTGGCAAACAGTCTAAGCGGCGTGATTGGCTCCGCAGCGAAGCGCTGTACCTGCACGTACGCCGATAGGGCGATCACACTTATAGCCGTCAGCCCCAGTGCTTGCCATGAGCCCCATCCAAACGCGTGTCCTCCTTGCACCATCAGCAGTAGAAATGAACCCGTGAAGAGGGTCGCGAGGAGTGCACCACCTACATCCAACTGGTGTGCTATTGAACGAGCAGGCAAGTGCAAGCGAACGGCGATCAAATAGAAGGCTAGCCCTCCGATCGGGACGTTGATCAGAAAAATCCAGGGCCAGCTCCATTGATCCACCATGAACCCACCCAACAGCGGGCCGACGATAATCGCCAATGCAGGGACTATCCCGAGAATGGCCTGATAGCGCCCTCGGTCCCGTGCCGAAACCAGGTCGCCGACGATCGCCATGACCAGGGAGCTGAGCCCTCCTGCGCCGATGCCTTGGAAAGCACGAAAAACGATCAACCAAAGCATTGTTGGGGCAAGCGCGCACAGCACCGAACCCAAAACAAATAATGCGATAGCCACCTGGAGCACTTTTTTACGGCCCTTCATGTCACCCAGCTTGCCTAAAATCAGCGTGCTTATTGCGCTCGTGAGCAAGAAAGCTGTGGCGACCCATGATGCGTGGATACTGTCGTGCAGATCCTCACCCATGCGGGCGAGCGCGGTGGCAATAATGGTTTGGTCGAGTGTCGAAATAAACAAGACCAGCATCAGCGGCCATAGCATCGCTGAAAGCGCTACTGCCTTCTCAGGCTGTGCAGCGTCGGAAAATGGGAAGTTGTTATTTAGCATTGGCGTATTCTCTGATGTAGGTCATTCAGACTTGTGCCATGCCGCCATCGATGGCCAGAACACTTCCCGTCATGTAGGACGAATCGGAGCAAGCGAGGAACAACGCTGCGCGGGCAATTTCCTCTGCCGCCCCCCAGCGTTTCAACGGCACGGCGGCGCAGACATAGGCGTCCACGTCAGGCTGCTCATAGGCCAATTGCGTCAGCGGGGTCTTGACTGCACCCGGGCTCAGCACGTTAAACCGCACTTGCCGGAGAGCCATTGCCTCATCGTTGGCGAATGTACGAGCCAGGCTTCGCACAGCAGCTTTGGACGCCGCATACAAAGGGTCACCCCAGCGCCCTAGGTCTGCAGCCGCTGAACCTGTCAGGATCACCGACGCCTCTACCGCCAGTAACGGCAATGCACGCTGGACGGTGAAAAAAGCACCTTTGAAATTGAGGCCTATCATGGTGTCGAATGCTGATTCGTCTACTTCCCTCAACGGTGGACTGTGTGAAGTCCCAGCATTGACCAACAGAACGTCGATGCGGCCGTAACGCGCGGATACAACGCTCATCACGCGGTCAATATCCTCCAGTTTGCTGATATCGGCCGCCACCGCCGATGCTTGTAACCCTATGAGCTTGACGGCCTCGCTCAGCTTTTTGGCGTCGCGCCCAACGATAACCACTTGAGCACCGTGCTCATGCATCAGCTGCGCCGAAGCCAAGCCAATTCCGCTGGAGCCACCCGTTATCAGAGCGACCTTGCCCGATAATTTAAGAACTATTTCAGCCATAAAATCATCCCACGCAGTATTTTGTCATCAAGTGATGACTTAGATACTCCGCGATGGATTTGTGTATGTCAACAGTTGATGACAAGATGTCGCCACGACAGCAGTTAACGGTCCTCGCCTCAATCATGCTTACTCCAAAAGCCGCTTCTCCCTCACGTAATGCGTTGCAAACCCGACAACGCATTTTCGACGCCGCACGGCGATGCTTTTCATCCAAGAGCTACGAAAACGTTGGCATACGCGAGATTGCGAGAGAGTCTGGGGTAGACGCTGCGCTGGTGAGTCGCTATTTCGGCAGCAAGGAACAATTGTTCGAACACGTCATTCAAAATGCATTCAATGTCGACGAGCACCTGCCTGCAAACCTGGAGGACATTGGTGCTTTCCTCGTAGGGCAGGTGTTAAATGACAAATCTGAGGCTGACAATAATGGCTTCAACCCGCTGCGCATGCTGTTACTGGCGGCAGCTAGCCCAGAGACTTCGTCGGTCGTATCAAGCCGCTTTAAACAAGAGTTCGTGCAGCCGCTAGCGCTCCGAATAGGCGGTAGAAATGCTAGTGCTCGCGCTGCGTTGATAGCGTCCTACGTAATCGGAATCGCCACTATGCGGCATTTACTTGATTCACCCGATCTCAATCTGTCTTTACAGGACGAGCCTGTAAGCTTGGTCGTCGCTGCGATCCAGTCTTGTGTTACCCAACCAGGCTGAAAATTCGGTGGCAACCTCTTTGCAAGACAGATCTACCGAGTGCATAAGCCTAAAACTCTTCAAACGAGCCAAAGACGAACGGCGGCTAAAGGGCGGAAACCACCACTTGCGATTGGCCGCTTTTGGCCGATTGCCTATCGCCGCCATCAGCAGCAATGTGTAGTTCTCCGACGAATATCGTTACGAAGCATGATCGTCAAATCCAATGCAATCGGTGGTCAGATGCAACGTAAATGAATGGTCAGATCGAATGCAAACGAGTGGACAAGTCTGCGCAACACCCCTACACCGGTCAGCAGTTAGCCGACCGAAAGGGCAGCCGCCTGCGCGACCTATCTTCGCGACCTGTGGCGATGATCCGCATTGATGCGATTTGGCTCGCCACCGACCCCATGGATATGCGCGCAGACACCGAAACCGCGCTGGCGCGGGTCTACCCACGCAATGTGTGTTGGCGGCCGGAGGCTATGTGGAACTCATCTCCAGCAGGTCGCAACGAATGGGGCGGCCCCTCTATTCTTATCGTTTTTTGCACCGAATCCATCGATGTCACCCTCGTCGCGAATACTTCGAGGTTTGGCCATGGTGCAAGATCAAGTCCGATGCGACGCGCCCAACTCAGCATTACGAATAGATAAGCGTCCGGCGCTGTAAAAGTCTCACCCATCAGGAAGCAACGGCCTTCTAGGCAGCGGTCAACATAGGCGAGGCGCGGTGATACGTGAACTTGGGTCACAGCTTGCCCCTCGACCGTCTTCGACAGAAAGTTGGCGGCTACGCCGCCGTGACGCTCAGGCGTGATGAAATTCTTGTGCAGCTCGGTTGCGATAAAACTGAGCCATTCCATTTCATGGTAACGCCGGACATCGTCTGGTGGCGCAAGCAATGTTTTTGCGGGGGCAAGGTCAGCAATATAGGTGAGAATGACTAGGCATTCCGTCAGCATGTCACCGTCCTCTAGGCGCAGGGCTGGGACGTAAGATTTCGGATTGATCAGGTTGTAATCGCCGTCAGTCCACGTTTTGGCTGCCAGATCGACCCGTTCGGCTCGAAACGGCACGCCAGCCTCATGAAGCAGGATATGCGGCGCCATGGAACTCGCGCCAGCAGCATAGAATAAGGTCAACATCGTAGATCGCTCCTCAGTAATGACGATGTCATCTTCTCAAGCATCAAGAGCCGATAAAATGCGTGAAATCACAGGCGAAGCGTGCGGAAACACACCTATATGCTGAATTGGCAGGATCTCCAGTATTTTTTGGCTGTGGCGCGTCACGGCTCTCTGTCCGGTGCGGCGAATGAGTTGCGGGTTGACCATACGACAGTAAGCCGTCGCGTCTCGCATCTTGAAACTGCTACAGGACTCAAGCTTATTGATAGATTGCCTCGGACAACGCGATTGACCGAACAAGGTCGGTCGCTTGCTGACGTTGCGGCCTCAATGGAGGGTACTGCTCAGGATGTTCAACGCCATGTGCGTGGGCAAAGCTCGGACGTTTCGGGAACGGTTGTCATCAGTGCCTTGCCGGTTCTTACTTCATTCGTCATCGCGCCTAGCCTGGCAAGCCTACGTTCGAATTACCCAGAACTGCATGTCGTCCTGAGTGCGACATCAGCAGTTATGTCACTCGAACGTGGTGAGGCGGATATATCGTTAGGCTTTGTGCGACCAGATACGCAAAGTCGTATCGTCCGAAAAGTGGGGATGCTGCCGCTGGCCCTTTATGCCCATGCTGCAACTGAAAATACGTTGCCCGACACTTGGTCTTTCATCTGTTTTGAAACCAGCCTCGACCACATCCCCCAGCAGCGCTGGCTTCAGGACTTCGCTGGCGTGCGTCCTTTTGTGCTGCGGACGAACGACGTGCTGACGCAATATCAGGCTGCGAGATCGGGCCTCGGCCTTAGCCTGCTACCTTGCCTGCTCGGCGACGCGGATGCGGAACTGGTCAAAGTATCCGTGGATGTCCCCCCTTCACCACGTCCCCTATGGATGTCGGTGCACGCCGACATTCGCAAGTCTCCAGCGGTGCGGGTGGTGATGGATCACCTGGTTGCTACGTTTGCCAAGTTGCTGTCTGCCAGATAAGTGGACACCCGCGCAATTATGCAAGGTGCGACGGACGCTTCCTCCAGGTCGCACGCTACAACGCGTTCGGGGTAAGCAATGGTTACGGCGCAAGCCTGCACCTGCAACCCTAACCGGGCTTCTATGCTTCACCCCCCACCCTTGAGATAGTAGGTCATGGATGAAGGTCTTCAAGCACGCTACAAAGGCATGACCTCAAGAGAGCTGGGTAGCGACGTCAGCGCCGCCGATGAGGTCATGCAGCAAGCCATCGATACCTTGCGCCGATACCACGAAGCGCTTTCCTGCGCATCGTTAGGAGAACTCGAACGGCTGAAGGCAGATGCTGAGGCAAAATTCGCCAGTGTCAGCTTGTACCAACAGCGCATTCTGTCCGGGCTCACCAAGCGGCTGCATTGAGTCAATGACCCTTTCTGGTTTAACGATAACTATGACTGCTTCGAAGGCGAAGGCGCCGGCTTCGCTTTTCGCCTCAATCCGTCCTTGACGGCAGCGAACCCATCGGCAACGACTAATGGCTTGATCGCGGGATGTCATCCAAAGTAATTAAGTCGTGGCGGGAAATATGCCGTCGAGTTTGCCTTGCGAGCCACGCTGAACAAGGTGCTGTTTCGGGAACCTAATTTTCACCGGCTGCTTCTGGCCGAACTCTGCCGTATCTGACCGGCAGCTATGGGTCGACTTCAGTCAGTTGTGACAGGCTGAAATCGGCCATGAGCGACGTGGAGCGAGGCGCTCGCCAGTTGGATATCATCCAGATTCACGACCTATGTAACGTGCTTGGATGTGATCTTGTTGAGCTGATTCAAGATTTCGTAAACCGGACGTCGAACGACAACAACACTGGTCCTGTAGGAAAAGTCTGATTTTTCGATTCTTCACTATGCAAGCATTGAAGCCAGCTATGCATTCCTGCACCATCAGAAGCCGATATTCATGGATTGGATCAAGGCATGCTGGACGCGAATGCAACGCACATTTCCCTGACCCTTGAAGGTGGATCCACTGACCTTCAAGTTCTGAGTTTCGTCGGTCGCGAAGCCCTCAATCAGCCGTACAGTTTTGACATTGAATTGGTCAGCCCCCGACCCGACCTCAAGCTCGAAGAACTACTGCACAAAACGGCGTACCTGACCTTTGGGGCCACAGGAAAGGGCATGGTCCACGGGGTGGTATACCGTGTAGCCCAAGGTGACTCAGGCAAGCGTCTGACGCGCTACAGCATCACTTTGACGCCGCAACTGAGTTACCTGCTTCACACCTGCGACCAACGAATTTTCCAACACCTTAGCGTACCGAAAATCATCGCCCAGGTATTAGAAGCACGCGGAATTCTTTCCGATGCCTACAGCTTTCAACTCGGCGCAATCTATCCCGAACGTATCTACTGCACCCAGTACAACGAATCTGATCTGCATTTCATCCAGCGTCTGTGTGAAGAAGAAGGCATCCACTTCCACTTCCAGCACAGCTCCCAAGGGCACAAGCTGGTGTTTGGTGATGACCAGACGGTGTTTCGCAAACTGGCGCCCGTGGCCTACCTGCAAGACTCTGGGATGGCCGCAGAGAAGCCGGTAATTAACCGCTTCAACCTGCGACTGGA
The DNA here is from genome assembly GCF_056161485.1 of Pseudomonas sp. 5Vm1k. Lineage (NCBI taxonomy): Bacteria > Pseudomonadati > Pseudomonadota > Gammaproteobacteria > Pseudomonadales > Pseudomonadaceae > Pseudomonas > Pseudomonas sp. 5Vm1k. Next base: position 164,330 of record NZ_JBSPCZ010000002.1, on the reverse strand, counting down.
AACCCGTACCACTCGGGTCAGTCGCCGCGACTATGACTTTGAAAAGCCACGTCTGCTACCCGAAGGCACCGCCAAAAGCGACTTCCTGCCAGACCTGGAAGACTATGACTACCCTGGTCGCTTCACCCATCGCGAACGTGGTAAGCAATTGGCGACCCGTGCACTTGAACGGCACCGCAGCGATTACCAACTGGCCGAAGGTAAAGGTGATGAGTCTTCGCTGATCACCGGACACTTTTTACCACTCAGTGATCACCCCCGCGATGAATGGAACGACCTCTGGCTACTGCTGGAAGTGATCCATGAAGGCAAGCAGCCACAGGTACTCGGCGAGTCGATCACCAGCGATGTTACTGACAACAAGGACGACTTCCACCAGGGCTACCGCAACCGCTTTCTGGCGACGCCGTGGACTGCCAATTATCGACCGCCGCTTGACCATCCAAAACCCAAGGTCCTGGGCAGTCAGACCGCCGTGGTCACCGGCCCCAAGGGTGAAGATATCCACTGTGATCAATACGGTCGAATCAAGGTGCAATTTCGCTGGGACCGTTTAGGTCAAGCTGATGACAACACCAGCTGTTGGCTACGAGTGGCCAGCGGCTGGGCGGGTGCCTCGTTTGGCGGCATTGCGATCCCTCGCATCGGTATGGAAGTACTGGTGACATTCCTTGAAGGAGACCCCGACCAGCCACTCGTCACAGGCTGCCTGTTTCACAAAGAGAACATCATCCCCTACGATCTGGCGGCCAACAAAACCCGCACCGTGTTCAAAACACTCAGCTCACCGGGCGGCAAGGGTTTCAATGAACTACGCATAGAAGACAAAAAAGGTCAGGAGCAAATATTCCTGCATGCCCAGCGGGATTGGGATGAAAACATTGAGCACGATCAGAAGATTCGAGTAGGCAACGAACGTCACGATACGGTTGAAGCCAACACTCTTAGCGAATTCAAGTCTGAAGAACATCGCATCACCCACGCCGACCGAAAATCCGAAGCTCGTGCTGACGATCATCTGACCGTCGGCCAGACACAACATGTCAAAGTCGGCGCGGGGCTATTCATCGAAGCAGGTCAAGAAATTCACTACCACGCTGGCGAAAATGTCGTAGTGGAAGGCGGCATGGAATTGACCGCCAAAGCAGGGGGCAGCTTTGTAAAGGTTGATGCAGGTGGAGTGACGATCAGCGGACCAAACGTTAAGGTCAATTCGGGAGGCGGACCAGGTTCTGGCACAGGAATCAAGATATTGGGTCCGTTGCTACCGGGGGCTGCCGACAAGGATAAGCCCGGTCAACTGCTACAAGGAGCTCCCCGTAGTCACAAGGCTCGCTATGTCTTGCTGGATGACAAAACTGGCGAGCCCTTGATAGGCATGCCCTACACCCTCAAGCGTGCCGATGGGACCAGCCTGAGAGGCTATACGAACGACGAAGGCAAGACTTTCTTGGTGCATAGCAGCGATCCAGCTGAAGTCGACCTTATGATACCTGTCCGTAAGCCTGAGCCATTGGAACCATTGATCAGGGCTGGTGAGAGTGCGCCCAGAGAAATGAGTCTGGACTATCGAAACGCCAACTCGGAGGGCGAATAACATGGCTACTGTCCAACCACAGGCACCACAGGGGTGCACCACGACGAGTATTGAGGGCACGGAGACAAGAGCTAAATTACCGAGTCCCACCAACAAACCTTACTTGATGGAAAAAGCTAATTACGCTGCTCGTTTTCCACGGCTGTCGATCAAGCTACTCCCCAATGGGGAAATTACGGAAGTAAAGTTGAAACAGCTGGTCATGAGCGGTTTGATCCGCGCTGACGAGTATCGTTGGGATTTTCGCTGGGATTACAAAGCCGAGGTCAGTTTCGACATGACCCCGATACCACCGAACCCACCGAACCCACCGAAACCGTTTCTCAGTACCTCGCTCTCGCTCCCTGGGCAAGTACCTGATCCGGATCGACGTCATACGTTAACCTCCTTTCCGGTGGGCAATACCAAGGGACTATTGCGTCGACCAGACGTCATGATTGTGAAAAGTCGTGCGCTTCGCTGGCCTGGACGGGCTGGTCCTGACCACGAAGGAGTCATGCATCCAGATAATTTGGAACGGTTGGTCGAGGTCAAATTCCCCAACGACGAGCTTTCGCAGGAACAGGAACGAGCCTACCTGCGTATAGCTGGTGGTAGTGACCGGTTCTCTGTACTGGAGATTAGCGACTGCCGGGACAAAGATGATCGCGAGCGCGACAAGGAGTACAACAAAGAGCACAAACCGACCGGCTACTTCAATCCATTGCAATGGCCCTCATTGGTACCGCCAAGACCTGCTCCAGTGCCCGTTCCTGTATACGGCCCAGAACCAACGCCAGCGCCAGCGCTTGTTGAAAACTGGACCCAGCAAGTGCAATCAGCGGTAGACAGCCTTTTAGAAGAAGGTGCTAAAGGCATCCGGCAACTATCGCAAGAATTTCAGCAGCATTTGCAAGACGCCCAAACGTGGTTAAGCACTAAAGGTGAATGGGTACGTCGAGAATCACAAAAAGCTTGGGAGTGGGTCAGCGAAACCGGTGGGAAAATATTACGCTGGACCGATGATCAACTCCGCGCCATTTGGCAGGAGGTTCAGCGTTACACTGATTTGACGCTAGAGGCTCTGCGTGAAGTTAATTGGGTGCAACTACTAATGAATATTGGCAAAATAGTTGCTACGGCGGTAGTGATCATTGTCATTGGTGAGTTGATAGTCGCCGCTGCGATACCAGCAGCTCTTCTAACAGGATTGTTAGCGATAATTGAAATAGCCGCGCAATCCTGGGTTGTTCTGGCAGCAATACTAGCAAAACTTGCTACGAGTCCAGTTCCGCGCCAAGCACTGAATTTTTGATTGAGAACCAATGTGAATAAATCATTAAAAAACCTAGAAGACCGCGCTGCTGACTTGTCTTTTGAATTGCCCGATGGTACGCCAGTGGTAAGACTGGGATTAATCATCACATTATATTTTAAGAAAGGATACACGCGGGAAACGAAGAGCAAAATAGATGAGTGCTTTGCACGATTTTACGAAGAGTTTCAACCGCTCTTGAAAGGAATGTTTTATCGTAAACGAAAAAAGCTGACCGATGCCAGTTTCAACAAGGTTCGCGAGCAAATCTCAAAAACCGATTCAAATGACGAATTTAGTTGGCTTTTGGGTAGTGCTGCCGAGTCCACTCAGGCTGATGAGTATAGATTATCTATGCTCAACTCTTTTGAAATTCACGGAGATCAGATCCGCTCCCACATTAAACTGGTATTCCCGTGGTCGCTACTCAAGCAGCCTGGTGGGGCTGCCAGATATCAAGAGTGGCTTTGTTATCTCAGCGAGAAGCTTGAAGTGGAACACGGGTACGGCGGCCTTTCAAGCATTTTACCCTATGACTATCACAGCTACGCGCCCACTGAGTATGAATTAGCGCAGCAGTATTCCGGACTCGAAGTAGACTCGATGCCTCACGCATCTTCGTTAGAGTTGCTGGAGCACATAAAAGGTGTCAACTGGTACACGGTCCTTGGAAGCACCTTTGTAGAGCGACTTGGTGGTGAATCCACCATACGCCACTCGTTAAGTGGGCGTGGTGACATCGAAATACTCACGTATAACAATGGATTGATCATTCGCGCTGGTGAATACCCTGAGCTTGGAGCTTTGGAAGATGGGCTGCCAGCCGCTTACGTCGCTGTTAATAAGGTTGTTAAACCTGTACGCATACCCAATCCTGATCAACTTCATAGCTATTCGCCTTATGGCAATTGCTTCGAAAAAGACAGTACTGACCGCTGGTACGCACGTTTTGACCAAGAAGAAACTGGCTCGACCTCTCCTTCTCGCATTGAAGCAGGCCAACCTTGTAGCAAGGCTGGTTACTGGTTCAGCCCGGCGCAGGCGAACTCTCGTAGGCATTTCAAACAGGGTGAGATCATGCCTAGTTTTAGCGGTTCAGCGTGGGGGGCAACATTATGGTATTGGTCCAAGGAGTAGTACGGTAACTCCAATGTAGGGGGGCGAACATCCCCCTGTGCGGGCGACAGCTCCTGGCCGATTTCTGCCTGTCGCGACTGGCTGAAATCGCCATTCAGCAAACCGGATCCCGATAACGTCTTATCCAGGAATACTGGAAGGATTTAGGCTCGGCTTGATGGCTCCGCCGCCGATAGCTGCCCAGATCAGCGCTGTGGCAAAAGCTGACGTTCAATTTTGCTCAAGCGCCTGCTCCATCAACCAAGGACGACGATAGAGGCTTCACTCATGCCAGCACCACGCAATCTACTTGTACAGACCGCAGCGAAATCCGTCCTGTCGCAGCTCGTTGACCATATAAAACCAGACTTGACCGAGTCTTCAATCGCGAAAATTGCAGCTGATATGCTGAGGCAATCAGGGTTTCCTGATACTTTGTATTACGATTGTCCGGCATTCGTACTACTCGGATCGCGCAGTTCGATTTCTGTGTCAGGTCGAGACTATCAGCCGAGCAGCGAAAAGGTGGGTCTGAATAATCTTGTGACCGTCGATCTCAGTCCCCGATCAGGGAGTGATTGGGGCGATTGCGCACGCTCATTCTATGTCGAGGAAGGTGTGTGTCGTTCGGTGTCGCTAAGTGATGAGTTCACTCAAGGGTATGAAGCTGAACGTAGTCTGCATGCTCTCATGCTAAGTACTGTCAGCCCTGAAACCACTTTCAATGAACTGTACGAATTGGCGAATGAGTCAATAATCGATATCGGTTTCGAGAATCTCGATTTTCTTGGCAACGTTGGTCACAGCATCTGCGAGCAGCGCGATCAAAGGCTTTACATTGAATCGGGCAATAAACGGGAGTTGGGCGAGGTGGCGTGCTTCACATTCGAGCCACATATCCGGATCAGAGACGGTAAGTGGGGTTACAAGCATGAAAACATTTACTACTTCGACGACGATGGCGTCGCTTGTGAGTTGTAAACGACCCCACTACTGTCGTTCCACAAATGAGGCTGTTTTGTGAGGCTGTAGGTCGGTAGTTACACGTCACGAATGTCCGCTTCTGGTCGTTGTGGCGAATGACCGCATATTGTGCCGATAGCTGTCCTTCGCGACAGGCAGCTATCGACCCAAAGCTGCCGGTGGCGACAGGCAGAAATCGGCCAATAGCGGACGTTGACTCAGGCTCGCTTTGCGCAAATGGCGGCCCCTTGCCACCAACCGCTATCGATGATGATTCAACAGGAGCATTCCTATCATTTACGCTTCACGGTCTTTTCGTATTCAACCCATAGCAACATGCCGGCCCCTACCATGATGGCAACATCGGCGATATTGAAAACGCCAGTGTGCACAGCCCCCAAGTTGAGCACCATGTAGTCGACCACGTGCCCCTCACGAAACACTCGATCAATCAGGTTGGAAGCGCCACCCAAAGCGAGGAGGTAGACCGCCGCCGACCTCCCCGGAGAGCTTATCCAGCGTGTCAGGGACCACCAAGTGGCCCAGCACACTACGGCTGCCACGCCTACTATAAAAATCAGTTGTTTTACACTTGGCGCCAACTCTGCGCCCAAGCTCAGGAATGCGCCAGCGTTCAAGCTCAACGCAATATCCAGCCAAGCGAAACTACCACCTAATTTGAAACTGTCCGATTGCAGCGACATTAACGCCTGCACCTTGACCCACTGATCTAAAACGATAAATCCCAAGCCAATCAGCACCGCAAAAAACCGACTTCTCATCATGAGTTCCATCATCATTCCTTTCATTTATCTATACCGAGCACTTAGGGATGGCTTACCTTTGGCAGCGGCGAGAAGATATCGCGGCCTCGACGTAGGGTCTGCTGATAGCAGACTCAAAAGCAGACGTAGCATTACGTCCGCAAATGGCCGTTTTCTGCCCGTCACGACTGAGCTAGGCTGGCTCCAGAAGCTACTTCAGATGAGGCCGCTTTCGACCAACCGCAGTCTCTCAGTCGTAGCTACGAAATTTAGGGCGATCATAAGTCCACCCAAAAGCCAAAAAAACCGGCCATATTCGTTTCCGCAAATTAACTTCCACCCCTTGATTTTAGAGGCTTCCAGAGCATTAACGAATGCTGCCTTGTGGAAGAGAATCCACATTAAGATATTGAAATATAAGGATTAATTGTCGGACTTGAAAACCGTCGACTGTAACAGGTCCATGAGTTAGAATCCCATCGCCTCCGCCATCTTATATACGACAGAGCCCTGATTTTTCAGGGCTTTGTCGTTTCTGGCTTTTAGAAAAAACCTGCCAGCCCACACTTCAGCCCACACCCTGAATCCTGGATTCCTGATTATGCGGCTCAATGGCTGGCCCATCGGTTTCCCCTGTCAACGCTTCACCCTGCACCTCACGGTGCAACATGCATGACTCGGGGTCTGGTTGATTCGCCATTTCTTACCAGTATCGAACTTTCATCGACTTTCCGCCGCCAGCTTTAACTGGCGCACTAAAGCGATCAGTTATTTCGGCCTGGGGCACGAACACCCAGCTCCAGGGAGACTACGACCACACGGCGACAAATTTATGCGCAACCGTACGGGACTCGTCTTAAATCCGTATAACCTGCTCACTATATGTTTAAGTCTGATTTCGACATACTGATCGCTCGACAGGGCCAGATCCAGACACCTGGACCGGAATACCAATGAAGATAGAGAGCGGCGTATCCGACCTTATCGAGCAAGCACAGCGTGCGCCAGCAAGGCGCGTTACAAGGTGTAGGAAATACCGACTTGCACGGTTCGCGGCGCACCCGGATAGGCGTATACGTTGCCGAACGCGCCTTCTTCGTAATCGCGATCAAACAGGTTTTTCACGTCAAGATTGAGCCGCACCTTGTCATTGATCTTGTAGAAGCTGAGCAAGTCGACGACGATGTAGCTGCCCATCGAAAACGCTGTGTTGGCGGTTTGCCCAACGCGCTCGTCGACGTACTTGAGTCCGGTGCCCAGGCCAAGTCCCTTGAGGGTGCCGTCCTGGAACTCATACATATTGAGCAGGCTGAAGCTGTTTTTCGGGATGTTCAGCAGGCGCGTGCCAGAGCGCAGCACGTTGTCTTTGGTCACCGCGGCATCAACATAGGCGTAGCCGCCGATCACGCGCCATTCGGGGGTGAGGTTACCGGCGACGTTGACGTCGAAACCGCGGCTTCGCACTTCACCGGCAGCAACGCTGAAGGTCGAATCAACGGGATCGGTGGTCAAAACGTTACGCTTCTCGATCTGGTAGATCGCCGCATCAACACTCAACTGCTCATCCAGTGCTTCCCACTTGATACCCATTTCGTAAGACTTGCCCTTCTCCGGCGCAAACCCACCGCCGAGACGGCTTGCGCCGATGTTGGGCTTGAACGATCGCGCGGTGTCGGCGTAGACCGCTAATGTCTCGGTCAAATCGTAGGTCACGCCAATGCGCGGGGTCACCTCGTTGTCGCTGGCCTGCCAACTCTTGCCGCCCGGCACGTAGGTTTCGTAGTCATGTTCGAAACGTTCGAAACGCGCCCCTGCCAGCACTTTCAGTTTGTCGGTCAGTGCCACCTGATCCTGCACGAACGCGGCATACGTCTTGAGGTTTTCCTTGTCATGAGTCGGCGTGCGAGTCAGCGCCGGACGCGGCTGGCCGTACACAGGATCGAAGATGTCGATCGGGTACGCGCCGACAGCACCGCTGGAGCGTTGAATGATCGACTTGTAGTCGTAATCTTCGTACTCGATACCGGTGAGCAAAGTGTGCTGCAAACCAGCGGTATCGAAATGGCCGGTCAAATTGAGTTGGGTGTCCTTATCGGTCCACTCCAGCTTGCGATAGTTGAAGTTGCGCCCCAAGGTGCGGCCGTCATCGGCAATACCGTTGGCCTCGACCGCGTTGCCCTTGAGCGAACCATCAAGCCACTGGAAGCCGCCGCCCAGCGTCCAGTCGCCATTGAGCATGTGCTCGAAACGCAATTGCGCCATGCTGTTGTCGTTGTGCAATTTGCCAACGTCTTTTTCGCCGAAAAAGCTGTCGCGGGAGGCGGTGCCAATCTGTTTGGCGTAACGCGTAACGCCTCGATCCAGAGGCGCGTTGTTGCGCATGAAATCGCCTTCGAAAATGAGCTTGGTCGCATCGGTTGCCTGCCACGTCAGCACAGGAGTGATTCCGTAGCGCTCGGTTTCGACGTGATCGCGGAAGGTGTCGCCGCCCTCGCCCACTACGTTCAGTCGATAAGCCAGGCGGCCTTCTTCGTCGAGTGGGCCGGAAGCGTCCAGCGTGCCGCGCTTCATGCCCTGATCGTTCAATTGACTACCCAAGGTAACGGTGCGCTCGGGCAGCGGCTGCTTGGAAACCACGTTGAACGTCCCGCCAGGATCACCCCGACCGTAGAGCATGGTTGCCGGGCCGCGCAGCACTTCGAGTCGCTCGATAGAGTTGGCATCCGGCATGTTCGGGTAGCCGCGGTTGATCGGAAAACCGTTGCGGTAAAACTCGCCAGTGGTGAAGCCACGAACTGTAAACGTGGTCAGGCCCTGCCCACCGAAATTGTTCGCCCGCCCTACGCCCCCGGCGTAGTCCAGTGCTTCCTGCAAACGGGTCGCTCCGAGATCCTCGACCGCATCCTTCGAGACCACACTGATCGATTGCGGGGTTTCATGGATCGACGTGTCGGTACGCGTGGCGCTGGCCGAGCGCGTTGCCCGATAACCCTGAACCGGCCCGTCCGCCCTTTCGTAATTCGCGGTACCGACAACATCGGTTGCGTCCAGCTCAAGCGTTGAGGGGGCTACATCCGTTTGTTCAGCCCATGAGGAAGACGACAACGCTTGCAGTACACAAATGGAAAACAGGGTTCGACGCATGGAGAGGAAAACCTTTACGAATAGGCCAATGCACAGGGTAAAAACGCCAATAAAGACCCGTGCATGCTATACAAAACCATTCGCAATTAAAACTTATTCCCATTAACACGCATGGACAACTCATCACGTCGTTCGGAGAATGGGCGAAACGAGCGGTGCGCCATCCACTGAATTTTCGCTGCAATGCTTACGTGATGCTCTCACGCCCCCTCTCTACCAAGCCAAAGAGAGGCCTCCTTCCAGGCTCCAACCGTCACAAGTTCTTCTAAAGTTTCCAACAGAGTTTTTTCCCAACTCAACGCCAGACGACTGTTTCTGCGCTCCCGGAGCGTAGTGAGCGAAACGGTAGACCGGATGCCGGGTCTCTCAATGGCATGCCCCACCAGAATGCCATTGGCGATATCCTCCTGGACTGCGGCGTGGGCAAGAATCGAATAGCCCATGCCTTCGGCAACCATGCGTTTGGTGAAATTGACGCTGCCCACGTCGAATACGACATTCAACTGGAATCCGTTTTGCGCCGCTACCTGTTCGATCAGGCGTCGGTTGCTATGGGGTAAACCAGGAAGGATCAGCGGAAAATCCGCCAAGCCCATGATACGCACCGATTTTGGCTACTCCCCTGGTGGTCCGACCAATACCATCCGCTCGCTGAAAATCGGTCGCACATCGAAAGCCTCAGGCAGCGGCTGGTTGTACACCACCGCCACCTGGATCCGGCCATCCAGCAACCACTCCTGCAGCGAAGTACTCAAGCGAAGTTCTCATACTCGCCAGCCGTTGGCGTCTGGGTCGCGGCAGTTCTCTCTGCGGCACCGACCGCGACAACGCTGCGGATTTACCCGGGGCATTGTCGCGGTGTACCTCCTTGCCGAGCCCTTCAGCTCTCCTTGACTAACTGCGCAAGCAGCCTCGCTTCAGGCTTTTTTGCGAAGACCCTCTGCGGCAGCAACAGCCAGGCCAGTGCCGGCAGCAGGATCAACGCGCCGAGCATGTTCACCAGGAACATGAAGGCCAGCAGGATGCCCATGTCCGCCTGGAACTTGATCGGTGATAAAGCCCAGGTCGACACCGCGACCGCCAGTGTCATGCCGGTCAGCAAGACCACTTTGCCGGTGAACAGCAGCGACTGGTAATACGCTTGGGCCAAGGTATCGCCGACGCGCATTCGAGCCAGGATCACGCTCAACACATAGAGCGCGTAGTCAACGCCGATGCCCACGCCGAGTGCGATCACCGGCAGTGTCGCGACTTTCACGCCCATGCCCAGACTCACCATCAGCGCCTCGCAAAGAATCGAGGTGAGCATCAGCGGCAGCATTGCGCAGAGGGTGGCGCGCCAACTGCGGAAGGTCAGCAGGCATAACAGGCTGACCGCACCGTAAACCCAGAACAGCATCTCGTTCATGGATTTTTTCACCACGATGTTGGTCGCGGCTTCGATCCCGGCACTGCCGGCGGCCAACATGAATTTCACCTCTGGCACCTGATGCTCAGCGATAAATTTCTCGCTGGCCTCCACTACCCGGCTCAGGGTATCGGCCTTGTGATCGGCCAGGTAAACGTACAGCGACAGCATCGAGCAACCTTGATTGAACAACTCCCGCGGCGCTCGGGTCTGCACCGCACCCAACGCGCCGTCATTGGGAATCAGCTCGTACCATTTGAAGTTACCTTCGTTGTAACCCACCGTGGCAATCTTGCTCAGCGCCGCCATGGAAGTGGTCGACTCCACTCCCGGTAATTGCTCCAGCCGCGAGGCCAGCGCATCGACTGCGGACAGGCTGGCGTAGCGCGTGCACTGATCCTCCGGGGTTTTGATCATGACCACGAAAATATCCGAGCTGGCCGCATAGTTACGGGTCATGAACAGCGCATCGCGGTTGTAGCGCGAGTCGGCGCGCAGTTCCGGAGCGCCGGGATCAAGATCGCCAATTTTCAGGTGCAGGCTCACGGCAAAACCGAACGCTGCCAGAAGCAGGCCGCCCAGCATGGCGCCAATGGCCCAGCGGCGCTGGGTGAACAGATCGAGAAAACGCCACAACGGATGTTTGATCTGCGCCTGCAGCTCGGCGGTTTCCGAACTCAGGCTGCGTTGTGCCGCTGCCGGGCTGACACCGATATAGCTGAGCAGGATCGGCAGCAGAATCAGGTTGGTGAAGATCAGCACCGCCACGCCGAGGCTGGCAGTGATCGCCAGGTCCTGAATCACCCGAATATTGATCAGCAGCAGCACCGCAAAGCCCACTGCATCACAAAGCAACGCGGTCATGCCGGCGGCGAACAGCCGGCGGAAGGTATAACGCGCGGCCACCACCCGATGGGTGCCGCGGCCGACGTCCTGCATGATGCCGTTCATCTTCTGCGCACCATGGCTCATGCCGATGGCAAATACCAGAAACGGCACCAGCGCCGAATAAGGGTCCAGCTCATAACCGAGGGTCGCGAGCAGACCGAGCTGCCAGACCACTGCCACCAGCGAGCACGTCACAACCACCAGGGTGCTGCGCGCGCAACGGGTGTAGCCATAGAGCACCACCACGGTCACCAGTACTGCCACCACGAAAAACAGCAGTACCTGGGTTAACCCCTCGATCAGATCGCCGACAATCTTGGTAAATCCGGTGATGTGGATCTGCACATCATCGGTCTGGTACTTGCCCCGCAGGGTTTCCAGTTGTCGAGAAAACTCACCGTAGTCCAGGGGCTTGCCGGTCTGCGGGCTGATTTCCAGCAGGGGCACGAAGATCACGCTGGACTTGAAGTTGCCGGCCACCAATTGACCGACCTCGCCGGAGCGGGCGACGTTGATTCGCACCTGTTCGATACTGGCGGCAGAACCATCGTAGTCGTCGGGGATCACCGTACCGCCATCGAGGCCCTCCTCCGTCACGGCGGTCCAGCGCGTGGTCGGGGTCCATAACGACTTCATGTAAGGCCGATCGACGCCCGGCAGCAGATAGAGCTCATCGTTGAGCCTGGCCAGGGTGTCGAGGTAGTCCTTGGTGAAGATGCTGCCCTGCTTGACCTCCACGGCGATCCGCAACGAGTTGCCCAGGCCGCTGAGCTCGCTGCGATTTTCCAGGAAGTTGGCGACATAGGGGTGGCCGGTAGGGATGGTCTTCTCATAACTGGCGTTGATGCCGATGCGCGTGGCTTGCCAGCCAAGCAGCAGGGTCACCAGCAGACACAGCAGGATTACCAGCGGTCGATGGTTGAAGATCGCCCGCTCGGCGAAGTTGCCTGAAGCCTGGTCAAAGTCTTCCAGGCGGCCGATCACGGTTTGGGTTTTGTCGTCTTTCAAGTCTGACTCCTACTGCACGGGCTTCGGCCCGATAGCGCTACACCGTGAAGTTTCAAGGTTTGCCGGATGCCCGCGGATCCTGGTCAGCGGCCACGCCGCTCAAACCGACGCTGGCCAGACTGCCGTCGGCCGCCTGCTGCAGGGCCGCGACCGTCGCGCCGCTGCGGCTCTGACGTTTGTCGAAGCTGCGGCCCTGGTCATGACTGAACAAGAGTTCACCGCTCTGGCTGACCATCAGCAGGCTGCCGTCACGCAGTTCGATGGCGCTCGCCAGCGTTGAGTCGACGCCGGTGTCGAGGCGCCGCCAACGGTTGCCACGGTCATCGGACCACCAGGCGTTGCCGCGCAATCCATAGGCAATCAAGGCACCGCCACGGGTGCCGAGCAGACCGAAAAAGCTGCCTTCATAAGGTGATTTCAAGGCCTGGAACGATTGCCCGGCATCGCTCGAACGCAACAGCAAACCGCGCTCCCCCACCAGCAGCAGGTCGTTACACAATGCACGAATACCGTACAGATTCAGGCCCTGCGGATTGTCCACATGCTGCATCCACGGTCGCCAGTTTTGCCCGCCATCGTCAGTGCGGTAGATCTGGTTGTAGGCACCCACGATGTAGCCATGTAGCCGGTCACTGAAGTTCAGGTCGAGAAACGGTTTGTCCGGTCCGTCGCTCAGTAAATGCCGCGCCTGCTCCAGGTTGCTGGCACCGCCCGGTTGATCGGCATTGCGCTGCGCATCCTGCACCGCCAGCCTGGCGGCACTTTCACCGTCTAGCTGTTTGTGCCAGGTTTCACCGCCGTCCTCGCTGTGCAGTACGACACCTAGATGACCCACTGCCCAACCCTGCTCCGCGTCGACGAATTGCACCGCTGTCAGGCTGACGCTGACCGGCACGCTGGCCTGGCGCCAGGTATTTCCCGAATCGTCCGAGAGCAGCACGATGCCCCGCTCTCCGACCGCCACCAAGCGCTCCCCGGCCTGGGCCAACCCGAGCAATACCGCGCGCTGGGCCTTGGCGGTCAGCAACGCCGGCTGCTGCAGCACCGCGAACGTCGCGGCCTGCGCAGCCATGGACGTGCTCGCCAACAGACACAACGCCAGGGCGCAGACACGCCATTGCAGGCGAAAACTCGCAAAGATTTTTTCAACGCTCATGTCTTTATCCCGCTTGGAAAATCGCTCGCGACTGCGACGAGCTTTTCGCCCGCCACAGCCACCCAGGGTTCAACGCATGTTTTCGTTGGCCATGGCATCCGGCGTGAAGTAAGAGGCCGAAGGCTTCGCGACTTTCTGATACTGAACCGCCAGATCATTGCTCGAGGAGTTGAGAAAGTAGGCGCCGGTGTCGAGGTTGTAGCTGCCCCACATGACCTGTGCGGTGAGCGCCGGCAGGTCCGGTGCCAGCAGCGTCAGCGAATACATCTGGCGTCCCAGTTTGCCCTGCGCGTCATACCCGTCGGCCATCAGGATCTGCCAGGAATCCTCGTCGACGTAGTAGGTCCGACGCGGCACCACATGGCGTTTGCCGGATTTAAGCGTGGCCTCGACCACCCAGACCCGATGCTTCTCCCAGCGCACCAGATCGGGATTGAGGAAGTTCTGTTTGACCAAATCGTCGCTCTTGGCCAGACCGGCGCGGTTGTTGTTGTAGGCGACGATCAGTTCTTTCTTGCCCATCAGCTTGAGGTCGTAGCGATCGGTCGGCCCGAACAGCATGAACGCTTCGTCGAACAGACCGACCCCGGAGGTGACGAAGTCCGGGGTGTCGTAGGCGATGTTCGGCGCCCGGCGCACACGGCGTTGGCCGACCAGGTACTGCCAGGCCGCACGGTTGGCCGGGTCCAGGTCCCAATGGGTCATCAGGCCTTCACCTGCCTTGGACGACGGCAGTTCGGTCAACAGTTTGCCAATCAGGTATTTGCCGGAAAAATTTTCCAGGCTGCCGTTTTCGACGTAGTAGGGAAACTGGTAGGTGTACTGGGCACGGGTCGCCTGGACTTTCTTGCCGCCCGCCGTCATCAGCCAGGTGTCGAAAGGCGAGCTGATGGTATCGCCGCCCTGCCAGGACAGCCGGTAGTTCCACAGGACTTGCGCACCGTTGTCCGGAATCGGGAACGGGATGCCGCCGTAGGCGCTGGCGACTTTCTCGGTCTCAACGTCCAGCGTGGCGCGGAGGGCATTCTTGGCGGTGTTGTCATAGACCCATTGCGGGGCTGCTGCCGAGCGATGGGTCGGGTAAACGTCCAGCCGGTAGTCCGGGTATTTCTTCAACAGAACCTTGGTACCTTCGGCCAGCTCGCTGGCGTACTGCTCCATGTTCGAGGCCTTGATCGAGTACAACGGTTTCTCGCCGGCGAATGGATCGGGACGTTTATCACCCGCCTTGTAGCCCGGCGCGACCTTGGTGTAGCCGCCATCCCAGGCCGGGATGCTGCCATCGGCGTTGCCGGCGCGCTCGCCGCCAAGGGGTGTCAGTTCGGACTTCAAACGGGCCGCCTGTTCGGGCGACACCGCTGCCTGTGTCAGGCTCATGCCGGCAAGGGCCAGGATGAGGACGCACGTCTTGAGAAATGCTTTGTTCTGCATGGCGAATCCACCTTATTAGAATGAGGTTTTCACGTAGAGCGAGACGAAGTCGCGGTCGGCCAGCGACTGCCCGTAGCTGAAATTCCCGTCCTCGCGCAGCCCGGCTTTTGGCGCACCGAAGAAGTTCACGTAGTTGAGGCCAACATCCCAGCGCTGCAGATAAGTGGCCTTGAGCCCGACACTCCAGTCGCCGGAATGGGTATTGCCGAAGCCCGATTTGTTAACGGCCGAAGAGCGCCCATCGAGCACCACGCCCATGCCGATCGGCACGGTCAGGTCGATCCCGTCGACAATCTGGAAGTACGCCGGCTCCACCAACACGCGTAATGCCGTCGCATCGCGCGTGGTGTTGGAATCCAGAGCCGCGGCGTTCTCGTTGACGCTCAGGGTTCGGTTCCAGGCCAGTTCGGCCAGTGCCGAGCCGCCGTCCCAGAAAGCCGTCGGTGATAACAGGTAAATCGCCGACAGGTTGGCGTGCGCGGTTTTGCCCCGAGCAAACAGCGAGTTGTCGCCGCCATCTGCATCCGTGCCCGGTGTCACCACTTGCAGATTGCTCACCAGCGGCGCATTCCAGCGCACAGAGGTTTCACCGGCGAAGTTGAACGGGCCATAGGCGGTGGAGAAGCTGACGCCAGCAGTCTTGATATCTTCGGCGTAGACCTGACGATAAGAACTCAGGATCGGCAACCCGGTGGCCGCCCCCGCTGCGCCGTCGAGGTAGGCGTACAGCCCAATCGGGGTTTTGTCGTGATACTGCGCAGCGTAAAAACCCAGTTCCAGCTCAGTCCCGGTCGGCTTGAAGCGAATCTGCATACCACCCTGCCCCGAATTCCTCGGTTTCAGATCGCCGCCATTTACGGTGTCGTTGCCAAACACCTCGCGCAGCGAACCGCTGCCGTCACCGATGGCATCGGCATCGCTCAGATAGCTGCCGGCGCCGGGCAGGTTGGAACGCTCCCACTCGAACTGGTAGTAGGCGCCCACCGACAGCTGCGGGTTGATCTGCAACTGCCCGGAGACCTGATTGACCGGACGCAGGATCTCCTTGAACTGGGTCCCCGGCACGCTGAGCAACTTGACCACGTCGGTCGGGCCCTGGGCATTGGCAATCCCGTTGCCGCCGTAGAACAGGCTTTCACCGTAGATCAGGCTGTGCCGGCCCAGCCGCACCACACCCTGGGAGTCTTCACCGAGGTCACCGCGCAGGAACACAAAGGCGTCGAGGATTTCGCCGTCGCGGCCATGGAGCTTACGGGTCTCACTGAGGAAATGCGTTTGCTCGCTGCTGTCGGTGTCCTTGTTGTAGATATCGTCGTACCAGGCCGCGCCACTCACACGCAGCCCGTAGTTTTGCCGACTGAGGTCCATTTCGGAAAACAGGTCCAGACGGTTGGAGACCAGACCGCTACTGAAGTTTTTATCGCCCTGGCTCTGGATCGAGGGATACAGGCCGTTGGCGGTCGGCGCGTTGACCAAACGGCTGTCCTGCCCCTGTAGACGCCAGGCCTGGCTGTATTTGATGGTGTTGTCCCAACGCAGTTTCCAGTCGGAGTCACCGAGGTCCATTTGCATGGCCTCGACCCTTTCGACCATCACGCCTGCGCTGCATAACGCCAGAAACAGGGCGCAATGCTTGAAACGAAAGCAACGTTTAACGTTGTTCATGGACGCTCCTCATTATTTTTATTTTTGGCATGGCTTTGCACGCATGGCGCCAGCCATCACGCTCGGGTCGCGGCTTGCGCCGCTGTCTACGGGTGTGCGTTTCAGATGTAGGTGGAGGCCAATCCGCCATCGACTGCCAGGTTGACGCCGTTGATCCAGCGCGATTCGTCGGCACACAGGAATGCGATCACCGCCGCCACCTCATCGGCATAACCAGGACGCTTCATTCGATGGGCATCAGCCTGGGTCCGGGCCTCACCGAGCATGCTTACGAAGTCGCCGAGGATCGGCGTGAAAACCGGGCCTGGCGCCACGCTGTTCATGCGCACCGAATGCTCGATAAACCAGGGCTGGGCCTGCACGTAGTTCCAGACGATCAAGGCTTCCTTGAAATACTGGTAACAGGTCTCGTCCGGTACCGGGTGTTCGGCCAGCCAGGCTTGCGCGGCGGCAAAATCTTCGATGCTCGCCAGCGCCTTGTGCAGGTCCAGGCGTTGCGGCCATTCGGCACCGAGGATCGAGGCGATATTGACGATGCTGCCGCCAGCGCTGATGCGCGGTAGCAACGCGCTACTCAGGTGACGCAGCCCCAGGTAGTTGACCTGCGCCAGCAGTTGCGGGTTTGCAGTGCCCGGGACCCCGGCGATATTGCACAGGCTGTCGATCCGTGCCGGTAACTGCGGTAACAGCCGGTCGATGCTCTCGGCACTGCTCAGATCGCCCTGAACAAAGCCGTCCAGGGTCATGTGCGGGGCCTTCAGATCCACGCCAATCACCTGGGCGCCGTGGCCGCGCAACAGGCTTGCAGTGGCTGCACCGATACCTGAGGAGACCCCGGTCACCAGCACAATCTTGTTGTCGAGTTTCATGTTGAGTCCTCTTATTGTTTTTGTGTACTCGCCCGGTGGGCCGACCACCCTCATCGGCCCTGTCCCCATCAGAATGGGTAGCGCGGCGCCTTATCCTTGACCGTCACCCACTGCCATTGGGTGTACTCGTCCCAGTCGGCCGGACCGCCAACGCTGCCGGCATTTCCTGAACTGCCGCGCCCGCCGAATGGATTGACGCATTCATCAGCCACCGTCTGATCGTTGATGTGCAGCAGACCGCAGTTAAGCTGCTCACCCATCGCCATGGCACGCCCGACCGAAGGCGAGATGATCCCCGCGGACAAGCCATACTCGGTGCTATTGGCCAATTCGATGGCCTCCTCGTCACTGGCAAAACTCACCACCGTGGCCACCGGACCGAAGATCTCCTCATCGAACGCACGCATACCCGGGCGCACACCTGAAAGAACCGTAGGTTGATAGAAGAGCTGTTCAAACTCGCCGCCGGCTTCCAGAATTGCCCCGGCCCCTACACTCTCCGTGACGATTTCATGCACACGTTGCAACTGTCGTTTGTTGATCAAAGGCCCCAGCATCGCCTCGCCACGAGCGGCATCGCCGACGGTGACCGCCCGTGCTTTCTCGGCCAGTCGGCGGACCAGCTCTTCAGCGATCGACTCATGGACCAGGATGCGTCCGGTGGCCATGCAGATTTGCCCCTGATGCAACCAGGCCCCCCAGGCGGCGTTACTGGCCGCCAGGTCGAGATCAGCGTCTTCGAGCACGATCAGCGAGTTTTTGCCGCCCAGCTCCAGAGCCACTTTCTTCAGATGACGCCCAGCCACTTCCGCGACTTTTCGTCCCGCTGCGGTGGAGCCAGTGAACGCAATCATCCGCACATGCGGGTCGCGGCACAGCGCCTCACCGGCCACCGCTTCGCCCGGCAAAACCTGAAGCAGCCCCTTGGGCAAACCGGCTGCCTCAAACAACCGGGCAATGATGAAGCCACCACTGACCGGGGTCTGCGGATCAGGTTTGAGCACTACGGCGTTGCCGGCCGCTAGCGCGGGTGCCACCGAGCGCAGGGAAAGCACCAGAGGAAAGTTGAACGGCGAAATCACCCCGACCACGCCATGGGGTAACCGGCGTGCATAGGACAAACGCCCCGCCTCGCTCGGAAGAACCAGGCCATGAGGTTGCGACAGCAGACCGGCCGCCTGATGCAGCAAGACGATCCCCTCACGGACCTCATGCTCACCCTTGAACAGACTGCCGCCGCTTTCCCGAGCGATGTACAGCGCCAGCTCGGCAAAGTGTTGCTGGGCCAGTGCTGCGGCTTTGCGAAAGATCTCCGCCCGCTCGCGCGGACCCAATGCCGCCCAGGCCGGCTGGACACGGGCAGCGTTGAGACTGGCAAACGCAATGTCCGCAGCATCGGCCAGGCCGGTGACAGTCAGCACCTTGCCGGTGGCTGGCTCGCGTACGCTATTGCTGCCGCCCAACGGACGTATCCAGTCGCCATTGAAAACGCGTTCACACCACACCTCGTCCCGCAGAAAATCAGAGGGTTCACTTACCGACATTTCGGCCTCCCGGCTCTTGTGTTTGTCATCGCCCGACGACGCCTTGCTGAAGCGGTGAAGTCGTCTGCGTCGTGATAGCACTAGAGCAAGGGCTGTGCCGATTTCCTGCGTGCCACCATTATTTAGATGGCGAAGGCTCTGGCCTGTGGGCTCAAGATGAGTACTCAAAGATCGGGAGAGGGTCTCGACGCTCCACCAGCACCGGGTCACTTGTTCAAATGATAAAGTTATGTTTAATAACTATTATTGAAAGTTACTCATTTCGATCAATCATTGCGCTCAGGGGAATAACAATGAATAACCCCCACATGCTGTTTCCCGGTCTCGCGATACGGGAGGAGCATTTCTCGCCCCGCGGGGACAGTACCCAGCTGACCGAGGGCAACTCACCGACCCTGGCCGAGTTGACCGAATGCCTGTTCTTTTCCCCTGTCGACGGACGCATCTGGCTCAACGATCAGCGGATGCTGCTGTTGCACAGTTCGTCCTTCGGCGCACTACGGCGCGAGATCATCGATCGCCAGGGTCTGGAACAGACCCGTGGTCTGTTTACCCGCACCGGCTACCTGTCAGGCGCACGCGATGCACGGCTGATCCGCGAGCGTTGGCCAGACGCCGATGCCGCAGCGATCTTCTCCGCAGGCACTCGCCTGCACACCCTCGAGGGCATGACCAAGGTCGAACCCCTGCACTTCAAGTTTGACGCCGACTCCGGCTTTTACGAAGGCGAGTTCCTCTGGCATCACTCCTGCGAGGCCGACGAACATATCGCTGCCTACGGGATCGGCCAGGACCCGGTGTGCTGGACAGAACTGGGCTATGCCATCGGTTATGTCAGCGGGCTGTTCGGCCGCTTGGTGATCTTCCGTGAAACCGAATGCCGGGGCATGGGCCACGAGACCTGCCGAGTGGTCGGCAAGACCGCTGAACAATGGGGCGATGTCGAACAGGACCTGAGTTATCTCACCGCCTCGCCATCAGGCGTCGCTCCGAGGCAGCGTCCAGCACCAGAACCCGCCCCCGATGACGAAAACGAAATGCCGGGCGGGCCAAAACCTATCGGAGCCAGCGCCGCCTTCAATGCCGCCACCCTCGCCTTGCAACGCGTGGCTCCAACGCCGGCGACGGTGCTGTTCGGAGGCGAGTCAGGGGTCGGCAAGGAGCTGTTTGCCCGCCAGTTACATCAGTGCAGTCCACGCCATCTGGCACCGTTCGTGGCGCTCAACTGTGCCGCGATTCCGGACAATCTGATCGAGGCGGAGTTGTTCGGTGTCGAGCGCGGCGCCTATACCGGTGCCACCCATTCGCGCCCGGGGCGCTTCGAACGGGCTCACGGCGGCACCCTGTTTCTCGATGAGATCGCCAGCCTCAGCCTGCCCGGACAAGGCAAGCTACTGCGGGCCTTACAGGAACGTGAGATAGAGCGAGTCGGTGGTGGTCAGCCCATCAAGGTCGATGTACGGGTGGTGGCGGCAACCAACGTCGACTTGCGCAAAGCGGTAGCGGCTGGGGACTTTCGCGAGGACCTGTTCTACCGCTTGAACGTCTTCCCCATCACCCTGCCGCCCCTGCGTGAACGACGCGACGACATCCCGTTACTGGTCAATGCGTTCCTGCGGCGCTTCTGCCAGGACTACGCGCGCAAACCCGCCGGGCTGACCATGCGCGCACTCAAAGCATTGCTACGCTACGACTTCCCCGGCAACGTGCGGGAACTGCAGAACCTGGTAGAGCGCGGTCTGATCGCCAGCGAGGATGGTCAAGCCATCGACCTGGTCCACCTGTTTCGCAACGAGCCCATACCACAGGAGCTGTACTCTCTGGACGACAAGGGCAGCCTCGCGGCCATCGATCAGCGTCCCGCCGGCGCACCGCCTCGCCCGGCCTTGCTGGAAACCTTGACCCGGCTGGAACAAGGCTTCTCCATTGAAGGACTGGAGTCGCGCTTGATCGACGAAGCGCTGCAACAGAGCGAAGGCAATCTGGCTGCGGCTGCACGACTGCTGGGGTTGAGTCGTGCGCAATTTGCCTATCGGTTGAAGAAGTACCAACAGGCGTCGACAGAACGGCCATCCTGAAGCGCAAAGCCATTCACGTTTATCCCCCCAAAACCGCCACTGGCGGTTTTTTTGCACATCAATATTCTTCAATGGATCCATTAAACACACTTAAAGCATACGCATCATGAATAAAACATGCTTTACACGCCTGTTTATAAGCACATAAGGCGTCAGGCAAGGTTGACTTGCGGTATCCGCTTATCGCTTAATGGATCCATAAAATCAAAAACAAGTGCTGACCTGGAGAATATTCATGTACCCAAAAAACACGTGGTACGTCGCCTGCACCCCCGATGAAATTGCACAAGGCCCCCTCGGGCGGCAGATATGCGGCGAAAAAATCGTTTTCTATCGCGGCCAGGAAAACCAGGTTGCCGCGGTCGAGGACTTTTGCCCGCACCGTGGCGCGCCGCTGTCATTGGGCTACGTCGAAAACGGCAACCTTGTGTGCGGCTATCACGGCTTGGTCATGGGTTGCGACGGAAAAACTGTCGAAATGCCAGGGCAACGGGTACGCGGCTTCCCTTGCAACAAGACGTTCGCGGTGGTCGAACGTTACGGTTTTATCTGGGTCTGGCCTGGAGAACAGGACAAAGCCGACCCGACGCTGATCCACCACCTGGAATGGGCCGTGAGCGATCAATGGGCGTACGGCGGCGGTCTGTTCCACATCGGCTGCGACTATCGCCTGATGATCGACAACCTCATGGATCTGACGCACGAGACCTACGTGCATGCATCCAGTATCGGCCAGAAAGAAATCGATGAGGTCGCCCCGACCACGACGGTCGAGGGCGATGAAGTGGTCACCGCACGGCACATGGAAAACATCATGGCGCCGCCGTTCTGGCGCATGGCCTTGCGCGGCAATAATCTGGCCGACGATGTGCCGGTGGACCGCTGGCAAATCTGCCGCTTCTCGCCTCCCAGCCACGTACTGATCGAAGTGGGTGTCGCCCATGCCGGCAAAGGCGGCTACCACGCCGACGCCGAGTTCAAAGCTTCAAGCATCGTGGTCGACTTCATCACCCCGGAAACCGACACCTCCATCTGGTACTTCTGGGGCATGGCGCGCAACTTCAATCCTCAGGATGAAGCACTCACCGCGACCATTCGCGAAGGTCAGGGAAAGATTTTCAGCGAAGACCTGGAGATGCTCGAACGCCAGCAGCAAAACCTGCTGGACCACCCTCAGCGCAATGTTCTCAAGCTCAATATCGATGCGGGCGGCGTGCAGTCGCGCCGAGTCCTGGAACGAATCATCGCCAGCGAGCGAGCCCCCGAGCCGCCATTGATCGCCACCGCTCAATAGCCTGGCCAGGGCACGCCATGCCGTGCCCGCCCCTTGCGCAGCACACGTTCAAAATAACCAGAAGTGACCACTGTGGTGGCAACGCTCCGAGGATGAAGCATGATCGATGTAGTGGTGGTATCGCGCAAAAACGAAGCTCAGGACATCTGCAGCTATGAATTGGCCTGCGTCGATGACAGCGCACTGCCCGGCTTCAGTGCCGGCGCGCACATTGACGTGCACCTGCCCGGCGGACTCATCCGTCAATACTCCCTGTGCAATCACCCCGAAGAGCGCCACCGTTACCTGATCGGCGTGCTCAAGGATCCAGCCTCGCGCGGCGGCTCGCAATGCCTGCACGAACAGATCAACACCGGGGATCGCCTGCGCATCAGCGAGCCACGCAATCTGTTCCCGCTGGCACACCAGGCCAGGCGCAGCCTGTTGTTTGCCGGCGGCATCGGTGTCACGCCGATTCTGTGCATGGCTGAACGTCTTGCCCACAGCGACGCGGACTTCGAAATGCATTACTGCGCACGCTCGAGCGAGCGTGCAGCCTTTGTCGAACGAATCAAGAACTCGTCTTTCGCCGACCGGGTATTTCTGCATTTTGATGAGCAACCCGAGACAGCGCTGAACGCCGCCAGGGTATTGGCCCAGCCAGGAGAAAACGTTCATCTGTATGTTTGCGGGCCGGGCGGTTTTATGCAGCACGTGCTGGACAGCGCCAGGGCTCAAGGCTGGCAGGAAGACTCGCTGCACCGCGAATACTTTGCCGCCACGCCAGCCGATACCAGCAACGATGGGAGCTTTTCGGTCAAGGTTGGCAGCACCGGCCAGGTCTTCGAAATCCCGGCCGACAAGACTGTGGTTCAAGTGCTGGAAAGCCATGGCATCGATATCGCCATGTCCTGTGAACAAGGCATTTGCGGCACGTGCCTGACCAGGGTACTGGAGGGCGTGCCGGATCACCGCGACCTGTTCCTCACCGAAAATGAGCAGGCACTTAATGATCAGTTCACGCCGTGCTGCTCGCGCTCGAAATCACCGCTACTGGTGCTGGACCTCTGAAAAGGCCGAACCCTCACTCAGAGCGGTGAATGACCTTCATCCGCTCATTGGCTGTCGCAGAACCAAATACCTCGGCATAGCGCAGGGTAGCGTTGGCGTGTTCGCGCATGATCGCTTCGGCGCGGGCGCCCTGGCGATTGATCAAGGCATCGAAGACGGAATGATGTTGCATGTGGGCGAAGTTGAAGCGCCGATACTCGCGGACCATGTCGTTACGATCCACCGCCAGCGCGGTCACCGAAGCAAACGGCAGGTGGTCGTTGCGCGCCAGCGCATCGGCGATGGCCGGGTTGTGGCTGCCGTCGACGATCACCTGATGGAAACGCATGTTGAGGTCATGGTAGACCTCCAGATCGTCTTCTGTGACATAGCCCTTGTCGAACAACTCGTCGCCTTGCAGCAGGCATAGTTCCAGGATCGCGCGCCCCTCTGCCGAGAGTCCGCGCTCGGCGGTCTGACGCGCCGCCAGGCCTTCGAGCACTCCACGTACTTCAACGGCACCGGCAATGTCATTAGCACTGACCGAGCGCACCTGAAACCCTCGACCGCCGAACCGCACCAGCAACCCTTCCTGTTCGAGGGTTCGAAACGCCATACGCACCGGCATCCTGGACACCCCGAACAGCTCCGCCGTGGGGATTTCCATCAGTCGTTCGCCAGCAGCCAGCTCGCCCGAGGCGATCATCTTGCGCAGCGCTACCAGCACCAATTGACCGGGCTTACTCATCCAGACGACTTCCAGAAAACGTGGGCGGCCATAGTAACGCAAGCCTTGCACAAGCTGGAGATCAACGCGCACAGCAGCAAATACGCAAAAAAGAAGCTCGCGGTTTCCAGTTTGCCAGCGCGCAAGAGGCTATAGGGCTCAGTCGCGGTACTGCGGGTTCTCGATCAGCACCGCCATGCCCTGCCCGCCACCGACACAGGCAGCGGCGATTCCGTAGCGCAGATTCTGCTCGCGCAGCTGTCTGGCCAGGGTCATCACCAGACGCAGGCCGGTGGCGGCCAATGGATGGCCGAGGGCGATGGAACCGCCTCGGCGGTTGAGCTTATTGATGTCCATCTCCAGCGCCTGGGCCACTGCCAGCACCTGCGCGCCCTGCGCCTCGTTGATTTCAAACAGGGCAATATCGTCCTGCACCAACCCGCTGCGTTGCAGCAGCAGTTGGATCGCCGGAACCGGGCCGATCCCCATGAACTCCGGGGCCACGCCAACCACCGCCGTCGCCAGCAGGTTTGCCAGTGCCTGTCGCGCACCCGCCGATGCGCGACCGACCAGCACCGCCGCCGCGCCATCCACCACTGCACAGCTGTTGCCGGCGGTTTGCACGCCCCCCGCATGAATCGCCCGCAACTTCGCCAACGCGAGTAAATCAGTGGGCCGAATGTGGCTGTCGAGGGTGATTGCATCTACCCGACGCGGCAGCGTAATGCCCCTTGGCTGATAGCCGTCCAGCACGAACGACTCGTTGCGCACTGCGACAATTTCATCGGCGAACCAGCCCGAGGCCTGCGCTTGCAATGCTTGCTCATGGCTGTTGAGGGCATAGGCATCCACCGCTTCGCGACTCAGGCCATGACGCTTGGCAAGGTTTTCCGCCGTGGCGATCATGTCCAGTCCCGGTGCCGGGTCGTACAGCGCCTCCCAGAGGAAATCCTTGAAATCCACCGACGCACCGAGACGAAATCCGCCTCGATGGGTGTAGGCAGCAATCGGATTGCGCGACATGGACTCGGCGCCCACACACAGCGCCAGTTCTGCGCCGTCGCGAAGTTGCTCACCGGCCTGGCGCAGCAGCTCGAAGCCGGTGGCGCAGATGCGCTGCACCGCCAGCGCCGGCACCTGTTGCGGCACACCGCTGTAAAGACCGATGTGGCGTGGCAGCAAGTAGGCATCGAAGCTGGCCTGAGCCATGGAGCCCGTCAGCACAGTGTCGACTGTCCTTGGATCGAGCTCGGCACGGGCCAGCACTTCACGACCGACCTTGATGCCCAGATCGATGGGCGATACCTGGGCCAGCGCACCGCCAATGTCAATCCAGGGCGTGCGCACGGCCTCAAGAATCGCCACATCGGTGAAGGCCGAATACTGCCCTGCGTAACTCAAGACCGTGGACCGGCGCGCAGAATCGAGAGGTCTTCGCCGCGATACAGCGCCTCGACCTTGGCTGCACGCCATTGCAAGACCGCCCGCTGGTTGATCGAGCCTTTGTCGGTGATTTCACCGCGATCGATAGACGCGGCCTCGTCGAGCACCGCGATCCACTCCAGTCGACTGGCATTGCCGGTGGCGTCGCGGTTGAGCCGTTGCAGCCAATCACCGAACCACTGACGCACCGGCACGCTGGCCAGGACCTCGGCATCGCTGGCGTCCGGACTCAAACCGGCCAGACGTCGGCATTCGTACAGCCGAGGAAAGACCAGCGCACCCAGGCATTCGCGGTCGGGCGCGGCCACCACCATATCCTGAACATAGGGCGAACCTTCGAGCACCGCGCGATTGCGCAACGGGCCGACGCTGACAAACACGCCGGAGCTGAGTTTGAAGTCCTCGGCAATGCGCCCGTCGAACATCAGCCCCAGTTGTGGATCACGGGCATCGGCCAGTTTCAGCGCGTCGCCGGAACAGTAGAAACCTTGTTCGTCGAACACCTCGGCGGTCTGCTGCGGCGCACGCCAATAACCGGGCATGATGTGTGGCCCGCGAAAACGCCCCTCCAGCTTGCCGTCCACCGGCACCAGCCGCACTTCACAACCGGGAGCCGGCAGGCCGATATAACCGGCCATGGACAGTGGTCCGGTGGTGAACGTGCAGGACGGTGCCGCCTCGGTCATGCCGAGCCCGGCCATCATGCGAATGCGTTCGCCACAATGCTGTTCGGCGACCCGATCCAGGCGATCCCAAACCCTTTGGGACAAGCCGGCAGCGGCGAAAAAGAACAGCTTCATGCGCGAGAAGAAACGTTCGCGCAACTCGCCGTCCTGTTCCAGGGCGTTGACCAGTTCTTCCCAGCCCTTGGGCACGGTCAGGTAGGCGGTGGGCGATACCTCTTTGAGGTTGCGCAGTGTTTCGGCAAAGCCCTGGGCGGTCGGCTTGCCATCGTCCAGGTAAAAGGTGCCGCCGTTGTACAGCACGATGCCAACGTTGTGGCTGCCGCCGAAGGTGTGATTCCACGGCAACCAATCCACCAGCACCGGTGGTTCTTCGCCGAATACCGGGAAGGTCTGCAACAGCATCTGTTGGTTGGCGCAGAGCATGCGCTGGGTGGTGACCACCGCCTTGGGCAGTTTGGTGGAGCCGGAGGTAAACAGAAACTTGGCGATGCTGTCCGGCCCGGTCGCCGTGAAGGCGCAATCGGCTTCGGCACCGCCGGGCTGTTCCAGCAGGCTGGCAAAGCTCGCCTGATGCCGACCCGGTATTTGGCCACGCACAGTGATCAGCGGCGTGTCAGCCGGCAGCACCGCATCGATTGCCCGCTGATAGGTCGAGGCGTCGCTGACAAACACCAGGCCCGGTTGCAGCAGGTCGCAGACATGCCGCAACTTGGCGAAATCCTGAGACAACAACGAATAGGCCGGTGAGATCGGGCTATAGGGAATGCCGGCGTACATGGCGCCCAGAGCAATTTGCAGATGCTCGATGTCGTTGCCCGAGAGGATCGCCAGCGGTCGCTCGGCCGAAAGACCGTAACTCAGCAGGCGTTGGGCAATGGCGCGGACGCTGGTCAGCATCTCGGCGTAACTCACCCGGTGCCAGTCGCCGCCGTCCTGGCGAGCAGCGATAAAGGTCTGTTGCGGGCGCACCTGGGCCCAATGCACCAAGCGATCCAGCAAGCGTGCGGGCAACTCAGCCAAAGGCTCCAGGGAGCGCATGTGCAGGATGCCCTGCTCTTCGCTGACCTCGACCGCAGGACGGCCAATGGATACGTGGCGATAGCGCGTCGCACTGGCTTCGTTCTGGGGTGGCGATCTGAATTCGGAACTCACGTGGTTGTTCTCCATCAAGGCACACCACGGCTCGCAGAAATGCGTTCACCGGGGCATGGCAGCCTGCGACTGCAGCCTCGTTATTGTTATGTCTGGCCTGCACGCGGGCGACGATCGCTCTCAAGCGTTCGTCGCCCAACGGTGCGACGACTGCTCAGATCGGGTAGTGCCGCGGTCCGTTCTGCAAGGTCACCCAACGTAACTGAGTGAAGTGCTCGATGGACGCCTTGCCGCCAAAACTGCCATAGCCGCTGGATTTGACCCCGCCGAAGGGCATCTGCGCCTCGTCGTGCACGGTCGGGCCGTTGATATGGCAGATACCCGATTCGACCCGCTGAGCCAAGGCCAGAGCACGGCTGGTGTCGCGACTGAAGATTGCCGCCGACAAGCCGAATTCGGAATCGTTGGCCAAGCGCAACAGCTCTTCATCGCCCTCGCCTCGTAGCACCACCGCCACCGGGCCAAAGGATTCTTCGCGGTACAGACGCATGGCATCGGTGACGCCGTCGAGCAAGGTCGGCTGCAGAATGCTGCCCTCCAGCTGTCCACCCGCAACCAGGGTTGCACCCTTATCGAGGGCATCGTCGATCAACAGTTTGATGCGTTCACCAGCATTGCTGTCCACCAGAGAACCGAGGACCGAACCTTCGGCATTGGGATTGCCCGCGGGCAAGGCGGCGATCCTAGCCGCCAGCCTGGCGACAAAGTCATCGGCCACGTTGGCATCGACGATCAGGCGCTCGGTGGACATGCAAATCTGCCCCTGATTAAAGAAGGCACCAAAGGCCGCCGCCTCCACCGCGGCATCCAGGTCGGCATCCTCCAGCACCAGGAACGGCGCCTTGCCTCCCAGCTCCAGTAACGCCGGTTTGAGATGACGCGCCGACAGTTCGCCGACGATGCGCCCGACATGGGTCGAACCGGTGAAGTTGACCCGACGCACCGCCGGGTTGGCGATCAGCCGCTCGACAATCGCCGCGGCATCCTGGGGCGCGTTGCTGATGACGTTGACCACGCCATCACCGAGGCCGGCGTCTTGCAACACCTGACCGATCAGCCGGTGCACCGCCGGGCTCAGTTCCGACGCCTTGAGCACCACGGTGTTGCCGCAGGCCAACGGCATGGCGATGGCGCGAGTGGCGAGGATCACCGGCGCGTTCCAGGGCGCGATGCCCAGCACCACGCCGCAGGGTTGACGCAGGGCCATCGCGAAGCTGCCGGGCACATCCGAAGGAATGATTTCGCCGTTGATCTGGGTGGTCATGCACGCGGCTTCGCGCAGCATGTTGGACGCCAGGTGCACATTGAAACCGTACCAGTTGGCCATGGCACCGGTCTCGCCGGCCGCCGCGATGAATTCCGCGCTGCGGGCCTGCAACTGCTCAGCTGCGCGCAGCAACCGGGTACGTCGCTCGTTGGGGGCCAGGGCCGCCCAGGCGGGGAATGCGGCTTTGGCCGCGGCGACCGCAGCATCGGCATCTTCCAGGGTGGCGGCGGCAACGCGCGACACAACTTCACCGGTCACCGGATTACGCCGTTCGAAAGTTCGACCGTCTCGGGCGGGGCACGACTGGCCGCCAATCAGCAGGGGCACGTCCAGCATGGTGATTCCTCTTTATTGTCTTTATCGGGAATACGTTCGAGGGGTTCACAGTAGCGCCGAGGCGCCGGGGCGAACAGCTGGCGGACGCTCGATCGCCCGGCCAGCTCGCCTTGATTTCAACGCCGCAATTCAGCGCTTGTAAGTCTGCAAACCGGGTTTGATGCTCTTGTCGTCGAGGAACTGCTTCATGCCCTGCTCGCGGCCACCTTCGGTGTCCAACAGGCGCGACTGATCGAGCTTGGCGTACAGGTAATCTTCGTTCTGCTCCCAGGTGAGTTCGCGGCAACGCTTGAAGCCATGCTTGGCCGCGCGCAGCACCACCGGGTTCTTCTCCAACAGATTACGCGCCAGTTCGATTGTCACGTCACGCAGTTGCGCCAGGGGCACGCTCTCGTTGACCAGGCCCATCTCGGCGGCTTTCTGTCCGCCAAAGGTCTTGCCGGTCATGATGTAGTACAGCGACTGGCGATGGCCCACGGTGTCTGCCATGGCCTTGCTCACCAGATTGCCCGGCGGAATGCCCCAGTTGATTTCCGACAGGCCGAAGGTCGCTTCATCGGCGCAGATCGCCAGGTCACAGGCCACCAGTGGGCTGAAACCACCACCGAAGCACCAGCCGTTGACCATGGCGATGGTCGGCTTGGCGTACATGCGCAGCAGTTTCCATTGCCATTGAGAGGCTTCGCGGCGGATTTTTTCCTGAAGGATTTCCGGGCCGGCGTCCACTTCACGGAAGTATTCCTTGAGGTCCATGCCGGCGGTCCAGGCTTCGCCCGCACCGGTCAGCACCAGTACGCCCGCGTCCGGATCCTGCTCCAGGGTTTCCAGAACGTCGATCATCTCGCGGTTCAGGGTCGGGCTCATGGCGTTGCGTTTTTCCGGGCGGTTGAGGATGACCCAGGCGATGCCTTCCTCGATTTCCACTTTGACCGTTGTCCAGCGACCTTCGTAATTGCTCATGGCGATGCTCTCTTGTTCTTGGCTTGACGATGGGTAAAAACTAAACCGACAATTTAGTTATGTCAATTAACTATTAATTGAATTAACCAAATATTTTTCGCCATCGAGCTCCATGGAAAGGCGACGTGTTAGGTCCCTGGCGTAGCTATTCCTGTCCAACCTCGTCAAACTAGATACCTTTATTAACCTGAAACTCGAGGGATTTTCCCGCAATGGCCAAGTCGTCCAAAAATGTCGCTGCCCCAGAAGCCCTGGCCGACAACGCTGAAATTCAGGCGCCGATGGACTCCGCATTGGACGAACTGATCGGTTACGCCATGCGCCGGGCCCAGTTGAAACTGTTCCAGAATCTGATCAGCCGACTTGCGGCCCACGACTTGCGGCCCGCGCAGTTCTCGGCACTGGCGATCATCGAGCAGAACCCCGGGCTGATGCAGTCCGACCTGGCCAAAGCCTTGACCATCGAACCGCCCCAAGTGGTGCCGCTGCTTAACAAACTCGAAGAGCGCGCGCTCGCGGTACGGGTACGCTGTAAACCGGACAAACGCTCCTATGGGATATTCCTGAGCAAGACCGGCGAGACGCTACTCAAGGAGTTGAAGCTGATTGCCGCCGAGAGCGACATGGATGCCACGTCCGCTCTCGACAGCCAGGAACGCGAAGAACTGCTCAGGTTGCTAAAAAAGGTCTATCAAGCCTGAAACGCGAACGCCGGCGCGCTCCTGGGGAGCGGCCGGATTCATTACAAGTGAAACGGCTTACCAGATCGGCACGGTGTAGAGCACCAGAAAGCGCGTCTGGTTTTCATCGCGAAACGCCGCGCCGGCGGGGAAGTCGTTGCGATAGATCGACTTGCGCGCCATCAGCCCGACATTCTTCAGCGGACCACTCTGGATCACATACCCCAGCTCCATCTGGAACTCCCGCTCATTGCGGTCGTCGGCATTCAATGCCGCCAGTTCGATATGGTCACCGCGCACATAACGCAGGCGGCTCTTCAGGCCGGGCACCCCGGCGGCAGCGAAGTCATAGTCGTACATTGCCTGCCAGGTTCGCTCCTTGGCATTGAGAAAATCCGAACTCATGGTCAGCTCGCTCATGCCCATCAACTCGGTGCCTGACACATAGGGTGTCGCCGTGTCGCCACTGGCGTGCATATAGCCGAGGCTCAAACGATGGCCGCCAAAACGATAGCCGAACAGCGCCGAGAGGTTGCGATTGTCCACTTTGCCGGCCTTGGCGCTGCCGTCTTCATCGCTGAAAAAACTGCGCAGGTCGCTGGTCAGCGTGCCCTCGCCCACCTGCAGCGTATACAGCAACGCCAGGGTGTTCTGCTGATACAGGTCCGCCACTTCGGCGTGATACACGCGCAGGCTGAGGTCCTTGTTCACCTGATAATCGCCGCCGACATAGGCCATGTACGATGAGGTGGCCGCACCGTTGAAACGCCGGTTTGGCGAAGCGATGCTCATTGGCTGGTAGTCGGTGGAATCACGCTTGTTAATGCGGTCGATGTAGCCGGTGTTGACGGTCAGTCCGTCGATGTCCTTTGAGCTGAGCGTGGTGCCGCGAAAAGTCTGCGGCAGCAGCCGCGACGGGCTGGCGAAAGCGAATGGCAGGAAGATCGACACGTCGCCGGTTTTCACCGTGGTCTGGGCAACACGCATCTTGGCGGTCATGGCCAGGCGCGAATACTCGTCCGCCGCGCGCTTGTCGCTGCTGGACACCGGCAGCAACTCGGTGCCGCTGCGGTCCGGCGACGAATCCAGCTTGACCCCCATCAACCCACGGGCGTCCAGGCCGAAGCCGACGGCCCCCGGGGTAAAGCCCGACTCCACATTCATGATGAAACCCTGAGCCCATTCCCGGGCCGCGGTTTTCGCTCCGTCGTCCTTGTAATCCCGATCCAGGTAGTAATTACGCAAGGTCAAGGTGCCGTGACTGTCATTGATGAAGCCATCAGCCAGCGCCGATGGCGCAATCAAACTCAGGCTCAGCAAGGCCAGGTGGCGTGCGCGAACAGGTAAGGTTGAATCCGCCGCAAAGACGTCCCAAGGAAGGTTTGGCATGTTCGATGTCCACTTATTGTTGTTGTTTTTTGAACGGGATCGTTGGGGTTATCCCGGAGATCTGCGGCCAGAGAATGGAAATAGCCCGGCTTGGCGTCAACCGTAAGTAACCGATAAACGAACATTAATATTGTTATCTATTTTCTAGATACACCTCTGTTTGAATGTCATCCGATTGATTTAAATAAGTTAAATGATGGATTTCAGCCAATAATCTCAGGCATTCATTTTTTAGTTATCTTTGTTAATCTTATTTCAGACCTGTCATCGCCTCGTGAGAACAGGCTCGCGCTCAACCGTCAGCACACCAACAAAAACAATAATGAGGTTCGCCATGGACACCCCATCACGTCGCACGACGCTGACCATTGCCCTGTGTTTTATCGTTGCATTGATCGAAGGTTTCGACCTTCAAGCTGCCGGTACCGCGGCCTCGGGCCTGCGTCAGACCTTTGCCCTGGACCCGAAATCGATGGGCTGGGTGTTCAGTGCCGGAATCATCGGCTTGCTGCCGGGCGCCTTTTTCGGCGGTTGGATTGCCGATCGTATCGGCCGCAAGAAAATCCTCATCGCAGCGGTGCTGCTGTTCGGTGTGTTCTCCCTCAGCACCGCCTACGTCAGCAGTTTCTCTGGCCTGCTACTGGCTCGCTTCATGACTGGCCTGGGCCTGGGCGCCGCCCTGCCCAATCTGATCGCTTTGTGTGCCGAGGCCGTGGGTGAGCAACGTCGCGGCACCGCGATCAGCATCATGTATGCCGGCGTGCCGTTGGGCGGCGCATTGGCGGCGTTGGTCGCCATGCTCTTCACCGAGCATTGGCAGACGACCTTCATCATCGGCGGGCTCGCGCCGTTGCTGGTGGTGCCGCTGATGATCCTGTTGTTGCCCGAGTCCAGCGCCTTTCGCCAGCAACAAGGCACCGCCACCATGGCCCGCATTTCAACCGGCCAGGCGTTATTCGGCGAAGACCGGGGCCGCGTCACCTTGGCGTTATGGCTTAGCTACTTCTTCACCCTGACCGTGATGTACATGTTGCTCAACTGGCTGCCATCACTGCTGCTGGAACAAGGTTTTAGCAAAGCCGAGGCTGGCCTGGTGCAGATGCTGTTCAACATCGGCGGCGCCCTCGGCTCGCTACTTGGCGGGGTACTGCTGGATCGCTGCAACGGCGTCAAGGTGGTGCTGTTCGTATACGCCGCATTGCTGGCAGCGCTGGCCGGGGTCGGCTTGTCGGTGGGCATCGTCCCCATGGCCATAGCCGGGTTTTGCGCGGGTTTGTTTGTGATGGCCGCGCAACTGGTGCTTTACGCCCTGGCACCACCGTCGTACCCGACCTCGGTACGTGCCACCGGCGTCGGCGCCGCGGTAGCCATCGGTCGTCTGGGGTCAGTGGCCGGGCCTTTGGCCGCAGGGCAGATACTGGCGGCCGGTGCCGGCACCACTGGGGTATTACTGGCGACTTCACCTGGGCTGGTGATTGCAGCACTGACCATCATCAGCGTGATTACCCGATCGGCCCCGCAGACTGTGCCCGAACTGAGGACGGCGAACCCGGTCGCGGACAAACCCTGACTGCGCCCTCTGCCACAGAAACAAGAAAAGAGACCGAGGTCTCTTTTCTTGTTTTCAGCGGCCGGTTACCACACGGCAATATGCGAATCGGCTCGCGGCTCGGTGCCGCCGCACAGCACACCGGTGTCCGGGTCACGGACAATGATCTGCCCTCGGCCGTAATTGATCAGGTCGCAATCAACCTGAATCTGGTGTCCACGCCGTGCCAGCGAAGCGGCCAAGTCCCGAGACGCCCCGTGTTCGATGCCGACTTTCATATCCCCCAACCACTGCCACCGCGGAGCGTCCAGCGCGGCTTGGGGGTTGAGACCAAAATCCACCAGATTCATGACCATCTGCACATGGCCTTGGGGCTGCATGTAGCCGCCCATGACGCCGAACGGCCCCACCGGTGCGCCACCTTTACTGATAAAGCCGGGAATGATGGTGTGAAAGGTTTTTTTGCCCGGCGCCAGGCAGTTGGCGTGGTCAGGGTCGAGACTGAATTCCTGTCCGCGGTTCTGCAAGGCGATGCCGCTGTCTGGCAGTACCACACCGGAGCCAAAACCGTGGTAGTTGCTCTGGATGAAGGACACCATATTGCCCTCCGCATCCGCCGTGGCCAGGTACACCGTGCCGCTAGCGTGGGGATCGCCGGGATTAGGTTCTCGTGCCCGATCAGTGATCTGCTCACGACGTTGCCGGCTATAGGCATCGCTGAGAAGGTCAGCCACCGCCACACGCATGTGCAGCGGATCGGTGATGTAATGCAGGCCGTCGCTGTAGGCCAGCTTCATGGCTTCCAACTGACGATGCCAGGTCTGCTGGCTGTCTCGGTGATCGAAGTCGAAGCCCTGAAGGATTTTCAGGGTCATCAGCGCCACCAGCCCTTGACCGCTGGGGGGAATTTCCCACACATCGTAGCCGCGGTAATTGATGCTGATCGGATCCACCCATTGGGCCCGATAGTCTTGCAGGTCGCTGGCTCGCAGGTAGCCGCCGGTGGCGCGGGAATGGGCATCCAGACGCTGAGCCAGGTCGCCGCGATAGAGGCTTTCGCAAGCGCTGTCCGCCAGTTCTTCAAGCGTTCGGGCCTGCGCCGGGTTGCGGAATAATTCACCGGCCTTTGGCGCACGGCCATCAATCAGGAACGTGTCGAACCAGGTGTCGAGCACTGAGTCTCGATGGGGACTGAATTCATCCAGAGAAGTCTGCCATTGCTGGGCGACCACCGGGGACAGCGGAAAGCCATCCCTGGCCAGACTGATGGCGGGCTGCAGCAACTCGGCAAAGGGCAGCTTGCCGAACCGTTTGGACAACTCCGCCCAGGCCGAAGGGCAACCCGGCACCGTTACCGGCGTCCAGCCATAAAGCGGCATCTGCTCGTGACCACTCGCTTTGACGGCATCGATAGTCAGCGCTGCCGGCGCGTGGCCGTTGCCGTTGAGTCCATGCAATTGGCCTTTGCTCCAGACCAGGGCAAAGGCGTCGCCACCCAAGCCGCAGCCAGTAGGTTCAACCACAGTAAGCGCTGCTGCCGTGGCAATCGCGGCATCAATGGCATTGCCGCCGTTGCGCATGATTTCGATGCCGGCTTCGGCGGCTAGCGGCTGGGAAGCCGCGACCATGCCACGGCGGGCAAACACACTCTGACGTTGCGACGCATAAGGATATTCGTGGGCAGAAAATTTCAACATGGCAAAAGCTCTTCCAAACAAGGATTCATTGGCCGCAGGTGTCCGGCTTCATTACCGGGTAAAAAAAGACCTGACTGAAAAGATCACAGCACGCGACTGAGAAAGGCCTGGGTCCGCGGGTGAGTTGGTCGACTGAAGATCTGCTCCGGCGGACCCTGCTCGATCAGTTCGCCCTGATCGAGGACCACCACGCGGTCAGCGACTTCTCGGGCAAAACCCATTTCATGGGTGACCACCACCATGGTCATGCCGTCGTCGGCCAGTTGCTTCATCACCTGCAGCACCTCGCCGACGGTTTCCGGATCCAGGGCGCTGGTGGGCTCGTCGAACAGCATGGCTTGAGGTTTCATCGCCAGTGCCCGGGCGATGGCCACGCGCTGCTGCTGTCCACCGGACAACATCGAGGGGTAATGCATCGCCTTGTCCGCCAGACCGACTCGGGCGAGCAACGCCCGGGCCTGCTCCAAAGCTTCGGCGCGTGACACGCCGAGCACCTGGATCGGTGCCTCCATGATGTTTTCCAGCGCGGTCATGTGGGGGAACAGATTGAAGCGCTGGAAGACCATGCCGATGTCCCGACGCTGGCGAGCGATGTTGCGCTCGGAGTCGCGCACCAGGCTGCCGTCAGCCCGCTCGCGGTAACCCATCGCTCGGCCGTTGACGCGAATTCGCCCGCTCTGAATGTCTTCCAGCAGATTGATGCAGCGAATAAAGGTGG
Organism: Pseudomonas sp. 5Vm1k; assembly: GCF_056161485.1. Taxonomy (NCBI): domain Bacteria; kingdom Pseudomonadati; phylum Pseudomonadota; class Gammaproteobacteria; order Pseudomonadales; family Pseudomonadaceae; genus Pseudomonas; species Pseudomonas sp. 5Vm1k. The sequence goes on along the minus strand of NZ_JBSPCZ010000002.1, from coordinate 128,478 downwards.
TCTTGCCCGAGCCCGAAGCGCCGATCAACACCACCACTTCACCGCGTCGCACCTGCAAGGAAATCCCCTTGAGAATCTCCAGATCGCCGAAAGACTTATGAATGTCCAAAGCCTCGATGATCAGTTCTTCACTTTTGTGCGCCATGCTTAACGCCCTCTCAGCAATTTGAGCGTGCCGCGGCCGAACATGCGACTACCAGCCGCAGGCGGTGCGGGTCGATCGGACTGTCCGAATCGCGCTTCCAGCCAACGCTGGAAGAAGCCCCAGAGAGTGGTCAGCAGCAGGAAATAAATCGCCACCACCAGGTACAGCTCAAATACCCGGAAGGTCGCCGACGTGACCATTTGCGTGCTCAGCAGCAACTCCTGCACGCCAATCACACTGACCAGCGTCGTATTCTTGAGCATCACGTTGAATTCATTGCCCAATGGCGGAACGATGACCCGGAACGCCTGAGGCAGAACAATGCGCCGCATCAGTTTGGCGAAGGTCATGCCCAGCGAACGCCCAGCCTCGTACTGCCCTTTGTCCACGGCGCCAATCCCCGCACGGATGATCTCGGCCATGTAAGCGCCTTCGTTCAGACCCAGGGCGATAATCGCTGCCTGGATGTTGCCCGGCACTACTAAACCGAACAGTTGCACGTCCTCGAAACGGAAGATCCCGCCGGCCGCCAATGCGGTGTAAAGAAAGACGATCTGCACCAACAGTGGCGTGCCGCGCATCAACCACACGTAAAACCGTACCGGCAGATTGAGTAACGGATTGCGCGACAGACGCAACAGCGCTGCCCCCAGCCCCAACACACAACCCAATGCCATTGCCAGCACACTGATCAGGCACGTCAGCCAGAGTCCGGTGAGGTAAACATCGCTGGGCTGCAGAAGGTACTGCCAGAACACATCCCAATTGAAATTCATCGAGTGTTCGCCTCAGTCGAGTGTGTCGCTGGAAACATGCCACTTGCTCAGTAACTGCACGTAGCTGCCATCATTGCGCATGTCACTGATGATCTGTTGTACAGCGGCAGTGAGCTGCGGATCATCCTTGCGAACTCCCAAGCCGGTGAGAATCCGGCTGAAGGCCGGAACGCCCTCCTCAAAAAGATCAGGCGCCATTGCGGCGTAGTACCCGGCGGTTTCTACGGTGGTGCCGTAAGCATCTACCTGACTGATACGCAGCGCCTGAAAAGCGTCAGTGTCAGTGTTGTAAACCACCAGTTTCATCGGCGTCTTGCCAGCTTTGGTCAGCTTTTCGTTCTCGGTATCCAGCAAGGTTTTGATCGTGGAGCCATTGAGCACTGCCACCTTGTGCCCAGACAGTCCATCCAGGGTTTTAATGCCCTTGGGATTGCCTTTTGGAACAACCACTGACTGGCTGGAATACATGTAATTGACGATGTCGATCACCTCCCTGCGTTCGGGCTTGTCGAACAGCTGATCGACGATCATGTCGCACTGCTGGGCGAGCAATGCTGGCAGCAACCCGGAGAAAGGAATGACCCGCCATTGCACCGGTTTGTCTCCCAGGCGCTTGGCGATTTCCAACCCCAGATCGACCGTCAGGCCCTTGGGTTTCTGCGCCTCATCGAAAGACACCAAGGGCGGTGAATCCATGCCCGAGCAATACGTGAGTTTTTCAGCCTTTTGCAGTCGCTCCGGCACCTGGGGCGCGGCAACCGCCCACTGTGCACAGAGCCCGAGGGATACAGCCGCAAGTAACATATGGCGTTTATGCATGACGAGACACTCCAGTTGTTTAGTAACGGGGCAGTACTCAAAGTCAAAACACTGTCGGGTTTAAGCCCGATTCTATTTTTCCGATTGCAGAAACTGGATCAGCGCCGGCACCGTACCCTCGATGTGCTCGCGCACTATTGCCTCCGCCCGGTCGACATCACCTGAGCGAATGGCGTCAAGGATCACCGCGTGTTCCTGGCGAGCGCTCAAGGGTTTTTCACTGTGTTGCAGCCACAGGCGCATCGGCGCCTCGATCAGCGAATACAGCGCCGAGATCTGCTTCATCAGCCGAGGACGGCCGCTGAGGCTGCACAGGTATTCATGGAAAGCACGATGGAGCCTGACCCACTCGGCGCTTTCGTCGCGGTAGTCATCCATCTCGTCCAGCATGCGTTCCAGAGCCGCCAGTTGACGTTCACCGATCTTGGCCACGGCCACGCGGATGGCCAGGCCCTCGAGGGCACTGCGCATCTCGAAGACTTCGTGCAATTCGTCGAAATCCAGGCCACTGACTATGGCCCCGCGGTTAGGCCGCAGGGTGACCAGGCCTTGAGCATCGAGACGGCGAAAGGCTTCGCGCACCGGCATCCGGCTCATGCCGATTTCGCCGGCAATGTCCTCCGCGATCAGACGGTCGCCTTTGCGGTAACGACCGCCACAGATCGCTTCCAGCAGAAAGTTGTAAGCCTCCTCCTCGGCGGTCAGGGGCTGACGTTCAACGTAGGTGGGAGCGAATTGCATAAAGTCACCTTTTGCAGTTTTGTATCCAATTATCCATAGATTCAAAAAAGCAGAAACCGTGCCAGCCTGCTTAGAACTAACTCAAGCTATTAATTGGAAAGGAGTTTCAACCCAAAACTGGTGATCTTTAGATCGGCGTGACACTCGCCGTGTGCTACGAAATGGCCCAGCGCGCCCCAAAATGGGTGAATACCGGTATCCAGGTAACAGTTCAATTCACCTTCGAAGGCTTTCTTTTTCGCGAAAGAGCGCACTACAGAAATTAGCGCTTTAAAAGTTTTACTCGATTAAGTATTTTGCATGGATGATTGGGCGACATCCGCCCCCCTTTTTCATAGCGACAGGAACCTCCCGTGAGCGGACTACGTGAACGTCAGAAAGTCGAACGACGCCAAGCCATCAGCAAGGCAGCGATCGAACTGTTTGAGCGCCAGGGTTTCCAGAACACCACCATCGAACAGATCGCCAACCAGGCTGGGGTGTCGGCGCCCACCGTGTTCAAGTACTTCGGTAACAAGCAGGAAATCATCCTGGAAATCCTGCGCGACGCCGACCAGCGAGCACTCAAGGACGCCCGCAGCCAGATGCCTGACATTAAGGATCCGGTCGATGCCATGTGTTACCTGGAGCGGCGGCTGACCGGTTACGCACTGGAGGTCATGCACCCCAGCCTCTGGCGTGAACTGCTGCCACTGATCCTGTTTGGCGGCGACAACGGATTGCCCGAAGGCTATCGCGCCATGAACGATGCGCTCCGGGCTGAAATCAGTGGATTGCTCAGAGAGCTGCAACAGGCTGGCAAGCTACGCGCTGACCTCAACGTCGATCTGGCCGCTTTCCTGTTGAACGACTATTCACACCTGCAGTTGTTCAGGCTAGTCAACCAGGAACCGCCGGATGTCGAGTCCCACTCCGCTCAGGTAAGGCATATCACCGAGCTGCTCTTTTACGGAATGCGGGCCTGAGAAAACACACAGATGCAACCACCTCGCAAGGTGTTTGGCTGAACGCCAAACAACAGAGGGCCGATTATTAAATCGAACGGCGGACCGGTATGAAAAAAGATAATTCGGGCAGCTCAACGATGGAGAGTTCACGCCTGGTGCTGGGCGGCAATGTCTTTGGCTGGACTGTCAGCGAACAAGATTCGCTGAAGCTACTCGACGCAGCGTTTGAACTCGGCATCAACACCTTTGATACCGCAGACGCCTATTCCATCTGGGCCAGTGGCAATAGCGGCGGCGAGTCGGAAGCCATCATTGGCAAATGGCTGAGTCAGAACGGCCACCGACGCGGTGAAGTGAAGATTATCACCAAGGTCGGGGCCGAACTCTCGCCCGATCAGCACGGGCTCTCGAAAGGCAGAATCCTGCAAGCCGTGGATGACTCGCTGCGTCGACTGCGAACCGATTACGTCGATTTGTACTTCTCCCACTACCCGGATGCCTCGACAGCACACGAGGAAACCCTGGAGACTTACAGCACGTTGATCGCCTGCGGCAAGGTGCGCTCGATCGGCGCATCCAACTACACCCTCGAAGATCTACAGGCCGCTAAATCCTCTGCCGATCGCCACGCCCTGCCCCATTACGCCTGCCTTCAGGTGGAGTACAACCTCTGTGATCGCCATGACTTCGAACAGCAGTTGCGTGCTTTTGCCCTGGCCGAGGGCTGCGAGGTCCTGACTTACTTCAGCCTCGCGTCGGGTTTCCTCAGTGGCAAATACAAAGGCCTGAATGACCTGACGCATAGTGCTCGCCGCGAAGACCTGGAAAAGTACTTCGATGAGCGCGGCATGCGCATTTTGCACGTACTGCATCAGGTGGCGAAGGAACAGCAGGTCCCACCTGCGGAAATCGCCTTGGCCTGGGTCATGCACCAACCCGGTGTAACTTCTGCCATTGCGAGTGCCACCAACCTGGAGCAACTGAATAGTCTGGCGCGTTCGACGCAACTGGGGCTGGATCCTCAAACCCTTGAACGACTGGACCTCGCCAGTCTCCTTTGAGACTGGCTGTACGCGATAGCCCAGGCACCTGGCCGGCGAGACCGGCCACAGTGCCCCTCACCTCAGGTCTTGAAACGCTCCAGCAAACGTCCTTGCTCTGTGGCCTGTCCACTGACATCGGCGATCTCCTGCGCCGACCCACGTGCGCTGACCGTCAGATCCTCGCTGAGCTGCCGGATGCGACCGACCGAACTGTTGATCTGCTCCGACACCGCGCTCTGTTCTTCGGCAGCGCTGGCAATCTGAACATTCATTTGAGCCACCCGACCTATGCCTTCACCGACGCCGTACAGCGAGTCGACTAACGCACCAAACAGCGCCGCCAGTTCCTGGCCGAGACTCTGATTCAGAGTCATCGAATGCACGACGACAGTATCCTGCTGCAGGTCTTCGATGATCGAGCGTGTTTCCTGGATCGAGTCCTGAATGCGGCTGGACAGGTTGCGTACCTCATCAGCCACCACGGCGAACCCTCTTCCATATTCGCCAGCCCTTGCAGCCTCGATCGCTGCGTTGAGCGCCAGCAGGTTGGTCTGTTCGGCGATGTCTCGGATGATGTCGAGGACGCTACCGATCTTTTCACTCTTGACGGACAGTTGGTTGACCTGGCGGTTGGCGTTGGCCAGATCTTCGCCCTGACGGGCAACTATCCGGGTGGTTCTTTCGATCAGCCCCCGGTGCCGTCGTCGATAGTCTGCAAAATAGTCCCCGTCGCTTCCGATGCCAATGCAGTATTGCGAGCAATCTCCTGCGCCGAAAGGTTCATCTGGTACATCGCCGTTGCGACCTGATCGATGTCCTGGCGCTGGTGCTCCATGGTTTGCAAGTTGGCGGTGCTGCCTTGGGCAGATCTGGCCGCCGCTGCCCGCAACTCGATCATCGAGCCCTTGAGACGGGTGACGATAGGTTGCAACACATCAAGAAAAGCGTTTAGCCCGCTGGCCACCCCGCCCAGTTCGTCGGCACGGGCGTAGTCCAGGCGCTTGACCAGATCGCCTTCGCCACGGGCCAGATCGTCGGCCATCCGCGACATTGCCTGCAGTGGTCGTACGATGCTCCGGGACGCGAACCAGATCACCACCAGTCCAAAAACCGTCAGCGCCAAGCCTATCAGCACTTCCTTTTGCACGGCCGCGAGCAGGCGCTCATACATCGCTTCGTGCAACTTAAGCAGCGGTGCGAACATCTGCTTAGAGGGTATCTTGACCACTACACAAAAAAATGGCGACATGCCTGTCGCCGATCAGAAAAGAGCCCGTCACACCTCCCTGCACTGCCGGTCATCCACACGCGTCCAACCGGCGATGCACGCGAGTAACAAGGGTTAACAGAGGCCGTATTCAACAGCAGAGGTGAATCTCGGGCATCAATAGAAGCGGTAGCAGCGAATCACTACCTGACGTGCAGTGGGGTAATGCACCTGGCCGATAAAGCTTGCACGGGTGAGCCAGTCCAGGCGCCCCTTAGGCACTTGAAACACCGGCGTGCAGGTACAGTGGTACTCCGTTTCGGGAATCGGCCACTGGCCTTGTCGCTCCAGCTGGCGACCGTATTCGGTCATGTTCAGCTGGCCGATGTTACGGATGTTGATCAACTCCCCCTGGTCGGTACGTAAGCTGTAGCGTGCGTCCAGTTGACCGACGCCGTCAGGGCGCAGCAGGAAGATATCCTCGCCCCCGGCCAACACCTGACCTTTGAAGTCCAGCCCTTCGAAATCCCCCCCGACAATAGGATAGTTGCAACGCACTCCCTCGACGCTCTCCCCCAACATCAGCCCAGGGCCGATATCGACGCACAGGGTCAGCACCCGCTGCAGATTGGGTGCAACGCCCATCAACTCCAATGGTTCAGCCATGGCAAACACTCCTGTGTGGCCCGGCACAAAAGCACCGGGCCACAATGATCAGAGATTGGTCTTGATGCTGGTCCAGGTGCGAGTGCGAATCCGCTCCATGGCTGGCGGCATGGGCTGTAAAGCGAACAGGGTTTTGCGCGCTTCGTCCGGCACATACATGTTGGGGTTGTTGCGGATGTCGGCGTTCACCAGCGCGGTGGCATCCTTGTTCGGGTTGGGGTAACCGATCTTGTTGCTGATCCGGGCGATCACATCGGGACGAAGGATGTAGTTGATGAACTCGTAGGCCTCCTTGGTGTGGGGCGCGTTAACCGGCACCATCATCACGTCTGACCACATCGGCGCACCTTCCTTGGGTAATGCCATTTCCACCCTCACACCCTTGCCCGCAGCATCGGCCAGGCTTTTGGCCAGCGCCACGCCGCCCGACCAGCCAACGGCGACGCAGATGTCACCGTTGGCGAGGTCCATGCCATAGCGCGACGAGTTGAAGTAGGTGACGTAAGGGCGAATCTTCATCATTGCCGCCTGAGCCTGCGGGTAGTCCTCGCGTTTCTGGCTGTTGGGATCGAGGCCCTTGTAGTGCAAGGCGATGGGCAAGATCTCGTTGGCTGCATCGAGAAAACCGACGCCACAACTGGCCAGCTTGCTGAGGTTCTCTTCCTTGAAGATCATGTCCCAGGTGTTCATCTGCACATTGGCGCCCAGAATCTGCTGAACCTTGTCGACGTTGTAGCCGATCAGCGTGGTGCCCCACAGGTAGGGCGCAGCGTAGCGGTTGCCCGTGTCACCCACCGCCTCCAGGGTTTTCATGAACTCCGGGTCCAGATGCTGCCAGTTCGGCAACTGGCTGCGATCCAGAGGCTGGACAGCACCCGCCGCGATCAAGTGACTCAGGTTGGCACTGCCGGGGTAGACAACATCATAGCCAGAGTTGCCGGTGAGCAGCTTGGACTCCAGGGTCTCGACGCTGTCGAACACGTCATAGATCGGACGGATCCCGGTTTCCTCCTGAAAACTCTTGAGGATCTCCGGTGGCAAGTATTCGATCCAGTTATAGATGCGCACCGTGCGCTCTTCAGCCAGGGAAACGCCCGCCGTCAGCAACGACAGCGCAACGGACAACAGGGTGTTACGTACATGCTTGTTCATAATGAAAAACTCCTACGCGGCCGCGGGGCTCGCGACACTTAATAGCGGTAGGTGAAGTACAGTTCCAGCGCGCTGAATTTCTGATCATCGCCGAATACTTGCTTGGCAGCGGCCAGCGGCTTGACCCAGTTATAAGACAGTGACGTATAGAACGACGGAGTCGGCGTCCAGTCGAGGAAAACCACGCTCTCATCGGCAAAGCGCCGATCGCTGACGGGGGCGCCCATGTAGTTTTTCTCGTCCAGCCAGAACTGATAGTGAATCGCACCGAGGGTCAGCGTTGGGTTCAGGTGAGTTTTGAGTGAGAACTGCTGAACATTTTCGTTGCTGTTGAACAACAAATAGTTACCGACGACATCCCCCACCAGCCAGGTGCTCCAGTCGACGAAGCCTTTGCTCAGAGGGTCCCAAGCTTTCTGGCGATTGTCGGTGGGTTTGTCATCGCCGGAAAAACTGGCGTAGCGATAGCCGATGACCGGCGTCAGAGGCAAGCTATTGAACGCGTAGTCAGCCTGGCCATACCAAGCGTTGGCATCGTAATCGACGCCCTCGCCACTGCCTTTCTCCAGCGCATATTCGGCGTTGAGCGTCAGGGCGGACACGCCCGGCAACTTGGCGTTGAGCGCCCTTACGTTGTACACCAGCATCCCGTCCCGGAATCGAGGGGCGGTACTGCCCTTGGGGCCCAGCGCATGAACCTTCATCACCATGGCACCCAGTGTCACCTGGTCGTCGAGGTTGTAGTCCAGGTTCGCGCCCGTCATGCGGAAGTCACCCAGATCATCGTCGGTTCGCAAGGTGAAGGCCTGGCTCTTCAAGGCCCCATGATCCCAGGCCAGGATGGCCGAATCCTTGAAGGCGGTTCGGGGGCCAAGCCAGTAAGCGCCGTCCTTGAGCTGATCAAGGTTACCGTCCATGACGATGAAGCCAGTACCAATCATGTAGTTCTGGCGTCCGGCAGTCAGCGTCCATTCCCCGGTGCGGAAACCACCGTAGAGTTCTTCGGCGGCCACATCACCGTCAGAGCCGCGCGTAAAGCCGCCGGCATCGCCATCGCCCAAGGTCGTCGCCGCCACGAGCGAGCCGCCGGCCAGCAGGCTGAAGTCAGGCTGCAGCGAGTAGTCCAGCTTGATACCCGGCTTGACGTAGAACTCCTGCCAGTCGATTTCCGTGCCGCCATTTTTGCCGCTGCGCACATCGACGCGGCCACTGCCAAAGTTGACGTTGCGAGTGGAAATAGTCGCCCCCCCGGCGCTGAGATTGACCTCACCCTTGAGGTTGCCGTCCTCGAAGGTGTAGCCAGCCAACGCAACGTGGGTGGTCAGGGGTAAGCCGAACGCTAAGAGCGCTCGAGAGAAACGCGTCATCGAAACCATATGAAGCTCCTGCGTGATTATTATTGTTACAGGGCAGTGAAATGGTGGCGCAGTACGCCGCCAACACCTGGCCGAGCCAGGCGAATAGGACGCAAATTTCTTGTATTTATGGGGCGTTTCAGTCGCTAAGGTGCGCAGCAATGGCACGCAGCATGCGCACACTGTCAGCATCGAATTGGCTGACGGCGTCGGTCAGCGATGACTGCTTGACGATCACCACACCGGATGGCTTGTCGACAAACAGGTATTGGCCGTGAATACCACCCGCCATAATCGCCTGGCTGTGGTCGTTGAAGGCGTACCACTGGCTGCGGTAGGACGCTCCGGGGGTCCAGCTGGAGAAGTCGGACTCTTTGGCGTAGATTGCTGGATCGGCACCAGCGAAGAGCCGTGCGACCGTCTCGGTCGACAGCAGTTGCAGTCCATCCTGGCGACCATCGTTGGCCAGCAGGCGACCGAAACGCGCCATGTCACGCAAAGTGGCGCTGAAACCAGCCCCGGCGACGCTGCGCCCCCACGGGTCGGCCATAAAGTAGCCGTCACGCTCACACCCCAATTGACTCCAGATTTCTTGCAGTAACTGATCGCAGGCCCTGCCTGAAGCGCGCTCCATGACCCAGGCCAAGGCTTCGGTAGTGGCGGTCACGTAATGAAAAAAGCCACCATGGGTGCCGCGTTTTTTTAGAGACGGCAGGTATTGGTACAACGACTCGAACTGGGCGTATTGCGCCGGTGCAGGCTGAAAACCGCAGGCATAGCCGTATTGCGAACTCTCCGAGTTGGGGTCGTCATAGACTTCGCTGTACTCAATGCCCACGGCCATGTCGAACAGCTGGCGTACGGTTGCATCACCAAACGCGCTGCCCACCAACTCAGGCACGTAATACGCAGCGGGCAACGTTGGGTTGAGTAAACCGTCACAGACCAGTTGCTCACCGAGAGTGCCGATCAGTGACTTGGTCACCGAGAACATGATGTGCCGGTCTCGAGGCCGCTGACCGTTGAAGTAGCGCTCGAACAGCACGGTGTCGCCCTGCATCACCAAAAAGGCATCGGTCTGACTGGCCACCAGGTGATCGATGACGCTGATTCCCAGACCACACTCACTGTCGAAGTGCAGCTCATCCAACGCTTGTGGAAATTCTTGCAACGTACTGACCGGTCCCGAACCTGCCTGCACATCAATGGAGGGACGCAGGCGCGCCAGGTTACGGAACCCCCACTGGCTGAACGGCGGGCGCATCCAATTGTTCCAGGTGACGCGGCGTTGCGGCTCCGCCGGGAAGCCCTGCATAAGCAAAGGCGCCTGGCGCGCGTTGAAAGACGATCCATTAGTCTCGATGTAAAGACTGGCCAGTGAAGGCACGGTGTTCTGACTCATCGGGTTGACCCTGAAAATGACTCTGCGTGTGAGCAGATGCAGGGAAATAATTACCCGATATTATTTTTTAGTCAATAAAACATTTTTCTCGATTAAAATTACTTTGAGCGCTCAGCGAGCGACCTACCCTCCTCTGGTGTCGCGTGTCACCGCCCGGTAAGTGCTCAACTCCTGAAAGCGGCCTCAAATCCCGCCCTCGCCAGCAAGCCATTGAGTAGCATTCGTCCAGGTTGGTCGGGCACTTCGCGCCTAAATGATTAGTGCAATCATAAATTTTTTAGAGACGGGGCCTTACCGCGGCCCAAGATGCAACTTGCTCTAAGACTTCTGCCGCGCTCAGGACAGCATCGTCGCGCCCGTGCGGCGCAGCGATTTGCATTCCGACCGGCAAGCCGTTGGAAGTGATACCGGCCGGAACGGAAATAGCAGGATATCCCGCGTGACTTACCGCCTCCGTGAACCCCTGGTTGGTTGACGCCGATGCCGAATTGAACCGCCTGCCGACGCTAGACTGACCCACCTCCAATCAGCGTAAACCCTGGACAGGCAACGGATTGTGGGGAGCCAGACTGGGTCAGTGACATCTCGGCAACTGGGTAAATTCGATGTCAGCGCCAACCGCCATCCTCAATGCACCAACGATAACCCAGCGAAAATAGGGGTTATGCACCGGGCGGTATCACTGTTAAACCGCCTGAGTCGTTGCCGTCAGCGATCCATTATGAAGTCACGCTGGCGGACCAATACTCATGCATGAGTGAGGTACCAACGCCAGTCCTGCTCCCCGACCTCAGCATTGAATTTACGGAACTCGCGCCACTTGATCGCCAGAAACACTTTTAGGAACTCAGCTCCCAACGCCTCGCGTGCCCACGTTGAACGTTCCAGTGCCTTCAACGCGGTAAGCCAGTCGGTGGGTAGAAAATCGGTCGCCTGTTCGTAGCCATTGCCTTCAATCGCCGCGCCAGGATCGGTTCGATGAGTGATGCCGTGGTGAATGCCCGCAAGTACCGCGGCGGCGGCGAGATAGGGGTTGGCATCGGCACCGCAAATGCGGTGTTCGATGTGCCGGCTTATCGCTGGGCCGCCGGGCACGCGGAACGACACAGTACGATTGTTGACTCCCCAACTTTTGGCCAGTGGCGCGTAACTGCCGGTCTGGAACCGGCGATATGAGTTGGCATGAGGGCAAAATATCGCAAGCGAGTCAAACAAGGTCGCCATCATCCCGCCAATGGAATGACGCAACAGTGGCGTGCCCTGTGGGTCTTCGCTCGCATACAGGTTGTGACCCTGCTCGTCGGCCAGACTGACGTGCAAATGCATACCGCTACCTGCCTGATCGCTGAACGGCTTGGCCATGAAGCACGCTTGCAGCCCATGTTTGTTAGCCACGCCTTTGACCAAGCGTTTGTAACGTACGCCTTCATCAATGGCCTGGAGTGCGTCAAACCGATGCTCCAACGTCAACTCGACCTGGCCTGGAGCGTACTCGGAGATGGCCGTCCGCACTGGCAGCCCCTGTAGATCGCACGCAGCGTAGAGGTCATCAAGAAACGGTTGAAGCTGCTCCAGCTCGTATACGCCATAAACCTGTGGAGCAACAGGGCGTACCCCATTGGTCTGTAACGCCGGCTGCGGTCGACCGTTGACATCGCGTTGCTTGTCCAGCAGGTAAAACTCTAATTCAACGGCCATTACCGGATGGAATCCATCGGCTTTCAGCCGCTCGATGGTGTTCACCAGTACATGACGCGGGTCGGCGGGGGCGGCGGGAATACCTTGGGTCGGGTGCATGCTGACCTGCACTTGACCGGTGGGATTGGTGCGCCAAGGCTGCAAGGTCAGGCTTCCCGGTAAAGGGTAGGTCCAGCAGTCGGCGTCAGCGACATCCCAGACCAAGCCCGTTTCGTCGACGTCTTCACCCTGCACGGTCAAGGCGAGAATGGAACTCGGGAGCGGTCGACCATTTTCGTAGATCGCCAGTAGCTCGTTGCGATGCAACAGTTTGCCCCGAGGAACGCCGCTAGCATCGATAAGGAACAACTCGATGCTCAGCACTTCAGGGTGGGCGGCCAGATAATCTTCGGCCTCTTTTTTATCAGCAAATTGCATGTCAAACCTCTTAGCGCTCATTCAAGCGAGTTGGCAGTATTTGAGAAAACCGGTGGGCGTCAAACGTCCAGTTATGAAGCGATGACCCGAGCTCCAGGTATGGCAAGAAGAGTGGTCAGCGCGCTATCCAGCTCAACGAGCAGCCTGTCGATATCCGACGAACTTGTCTGTGGACAGCAAAGGGTCATGTTGTGAAAAGGCGTGATCAGGATTCCGCGATTGATCAGATAGAGATGCAGCGCCATCTGTAGGCTGTCATGAAAAGCCGCCTCGGCTTGCGCGCCTGTTCTTGGCGGGGTAGCGCAGAATTGAAACTCACACCGCGCGCCCAACTCTGTTACCGACCAATTTAGTTGGTGCTGCTTAAACAAGTATCGAAATCCCTTCGCCAATCCTGAGGCGAAATGCAACATGTTCTCGTAGGCAGACTCTGTCATGACCTCTTCGAGATTCGCTCGCATGCAACGCATCGCCAGCGCGTTGGCGGACAGCGTCGTTCCCATACCACTATGGCCATGCCCGCCGCTCTCTTCGCTAACGGTCTTCTGCGCATCGTGCATGGCCAACGCAACTTGCTCGGTAACGCCAAAGACAGCGCAAGGCACGCCACCTGCGATGGGCTTACCCACCACAAAAAAATCGGGCTTCAAATCCCATTGGCGAGTACATCCACCGATGCCGGTAGAGATAGTGTGGGTCTCATCAATGACCAGCAGGCTGCCATATTTAATGGTCAACTCTCGACACTTTTGCATGAATCCCGGATCGGGCATGACCATGCCGATGTTCGTCATCGCAGGCTCGCACATCAGTGCACACACATCGCCCTGGGCTAAAGCAGCCTCCAGCGCGGCGACATCGTTGAAGGGGATGGATCGGCTGTATTGGGTCAAGTCGTAGGCTTGGCCCACAAGACCTGAACGGTGCACTGTTTTGCCCTCGCGGCACCGTACCATCACGTCATCCACCGTACCGTGATAACAGCCGTCGAACACCAGCAAGACATTGCGTTTGGTGATAGCTCGCGCCCAGCGCAGCACATAACGATTGGCATCAGTCGCATTGGCGGTGACTTGCCAATAAGGCAGCCCAAATCGCTGAGCCAGCAACTCTCCGCAGACCACCGCGTCTTCGCCAGGAAGCATCGTCGTTAAACCGTTATTCGCCTGCTCTGCGATGGCGCGGGCAATAGGATCCGGCGAATGGCCAAACATAGTGCCTGTGTCGCCCAGGCAAAAATCAACGTACTCATGATCGTCAACATCTGTAAAGCGTGCACCTTTGGCACGTTGGACGAAGAGCGGTGAAGGCATCGACCAATCGCTCATCCAGTGCATGGGAACACCATTGAACAAATTAGCCTTAGCACGCTTGGCCAACGCCATTGACGTTGGGTTGTTTTCTATAAAACGGGCACGCTCGGAGGCGGTAAATGCAGCAATCGCTGATTCACTAATTCCACTTTTCGACATGATCAAAATCCTGTGTTAGTTATTACATTAATTAAAACTCGCCACCACCCAGATAAAAAAATCCATCGCCACACTCACTCTCCTCTCAGATCGTGAACGAATGAAAACACCGCACCAACAACTTACGACTTGAGTGTTCGCCATCAACACTTGCAGCGTGGGTTAAACATATACCTGGGTATATTGTGGTGAGCGCAGAAAATTCTTATTTGTGATTATTGATTTATCCCGCTGAACAACTTGAGATTCAGGGGATAAACCGACGTAACTTGAAATCAGGCGTGAGGGGCTTTGTTCTCGACCAGACAGTTCCCGCCATCCACCACGATGACTTCACCCGTGATGTAGCTGGCGTCAGGCGACGCCAGAAATGCAACCGCAGCAGCCACTTCGCTGGGACTGCCCGCACGCCCTATTGGGGTGAAGCGCCCTGCCTCGGCTTCAACGGGTGAGGTTGATCCTGTTGTGATCCAGCCGGGAGCAACGCTGTTTACGGTGACCCCCTGCTTAGCAACTTCAAGTGCTAGCCCCATGCTCATGCCAACCATCGCGGCCTTAGCGGCGCTATAAGCTGCTTCGCCCGGATTGCTGCAGCGGGTGCCCGTGGTGGAGCTTATATTGACAATGCGCCCGTAATTTCGCGCTTTCATACCGGGCAGAACTGCTCGGGTTAGAAGAAAAGCTGTCGTTAAATTTCTTGCCAGTGAAAGATTCCACTCATGCAACTCCATAGCTGCCAATTCCGAGAAAAGCTCAGGGCTTCCTTGCATAGCCATTCCGGCATTATTCACCAGAATATCGACACGCCCCCATATCGACTCTGCCCATATGCTGAATTCACGCACCTGACTTTCATCGGTGAGGTCAGTTGGCCGGCCTTCAACTTCAAACCCTTCGAGGCGTAGCTCTTTAACCCGATCCGCGATGCGGTTGCTGCTGGCAGTGACGATTAACTTCGCCCCAGATGCACCTAGCCTGCGAGCGATCGCCATGCCAATCCCAGTTTCACTTCCGGCACCACTGACAAGCGCCACGTGCCCCCGCAATTCAGTGTTAAACATGGTGGTCCCCACGTACTTAATTTGTAATAAGAGTGGAAATTAGACTAATAAATCTGATAAACAAAGACGATCATTATCAGAAAATTTGACAACCATAATGGCGTTTACCAGCGAGTCCCTCAAAATTTTCCTCTCGGTCGTGGACAGCGGCTCCTTTTCCGCCGCCGCACGAAAATTAGGCCGGGTTCCCTCCGCTATCAACATGGCTGTGTCACAGCTTGAAGCAGAGTTGGATCTCATGCTTTTTGACCGATCAACCCGCAAAGCCATTCCTACAGCAGCTGCCAAAGCACTTGAGCCCCAAGCAAGACAAGTCGCAAGCCAGTTAAACCTGCTGGACGCGCATGCCCTCCAGCTCCATCAGGGGCTGGAGGGGCGCTTGACCCTTGCGATGGCGCCGGAGTTGCAAACCGGCGTATGGAATCGCCCGCTGTCAATTATCGCCAGAGAGTTTCCTACGCTTGAAATCGAGATTCGTTCCGCTTCCCATCCGGAGGCAATGCGCATGCTCCATGAAGGGCATGTGCAATTGGCACTTGGTTTTGAACGACCAGGGCTTGACGAGCGGGAGACGTTTCTTGAAGCGGGAAGCCAGTTGTTAGTAGCAGTTGCATCTCCAGATCATCCTGCGGCCGCCGGCAAGAAAAGCCCTTTAAGTGAAGAGCAACTGGTGAACATTCGACAGATCATAGTAGCTACTGGAGGACCTACAGACTCTGACCCACGTGTTGTGCTGTCGCGGCGGATTTGGCTCAGCGACAGTTATATGGCAACGCTGGATCTGGTGCAGCAAGGATTGGGCTGGGCTTATCTTCCACAACCACTGGTACAACCTCTAATTACTTCGGGCGCATTGACGGAGGTGGTGTTTGACAACATGCCGAGTCAGATGCGGTTATGGGTCGATATCATCTGGGTAAAGAACCGACCTCTGGGGCTGGGAGCGAGTCGTTACCTGAGTCTGATGCGCGAAATTGTCGAGGACGAGCCTCGTCGTGTTTGAGGAGTCAAAAATTACGGGCCATTCTTAGTGGCCGCCAACTGCTCTGGCGTGACGCGCCCCATCGCGAAGATCAAGCGCAACTCATCGTTGGCGAGAAGATCTCCAAGCGCCTCGGTCCAACCGGTGCGCAGGAACTGCCCATCGAACCGATCAGGCACCAGACTGACCTTCATGCGCGGCTGCTCGTAGCTGCGCTTAAGGTGGCTGACAAACTGTGCCAGATCCTTGGGTAGATAAGGGGACCAGACGGCCAGGTGATGGCAAGCACGCTCGCCCAGCAATTGCGCCAGAAACGGTTGCCTCTGAAAACTGTGACAGAACTGCACGGATGACTCAGCGCTGGCGAACGAGCTACTGCGCCTGTTCTCCAAGGGGCACGGTGTACCCACATTGTTAAACAGAGCCTGGAAGAACACTTTGACGGATTGATAAAGCGAAAACGCGTCGATCGGCTGGAAGTGGAATACCTCCTGATTGCGCGCCCACCCGCTGAGCGTGAGGTTGGCACTGCCCGCGCCGAGCACACGCCCCTGGTCACCTTCCAGGTAGATCACCTTTGCATGCAACAGGCTGTCTGCGTCAACGCCTGGGTAGCTCCACTCCGTTTTTTGCGCAGTACAGACACCGTGCACCTGGAGCGCCGTGCGCTTGTTCTGGTCGGCACCGATGAAACGTCGATCACAAAAGACCCTCAGATCGATTTCCTGCTCAGTCAGGGCCAACTGAAGCGCCTCGTACTCTATGCGCGTGCGGGGAATCTCGGCGCCCAGCACAGTTGGCAACACATAGGTTTCGATAAATTCGATATCGATGTTGAAACTGGTGAGCCATACCCTGCGCAACTGGCCGCAGGCCTTCACTTGCTCGGCGAATGCTGAATGCAGTTTCATGCCAGGCCTCCCCGATAACCGGTCACCAGATTGTTGAATTGGTGGATGTAGTAGGTGTTCACCCAGCGATACATGGGCGTATTTTGCGCCTCTGGCAACGCCTTGGTGCGTGCATTGAGCTTGACCTTTTCGGCCTGCTCGATTTGCACCCAGGGCAACTGGCCACGCTCGCGCATCACCGCCGCGTGGTAGCCCATCAGGTCGCGGAGCTGGTCGCTGAAGCGCTCTTGACGCGCCAAGCGCATGAGCCGCTCCAGCCGCCGGCGGCCGGTGTGCGAAGGAATGTCGAGCAGTTCTGGATGCGCGTCGATACGCGCGGCGGCAGCCGGCAAGGTACCGGCGTCGCGCCCCAGCCCCCGCCAGTGCGCCTCGATTTCGTCGAGGCTCTGGTGCCGGCCATGGCAGGCCAGCGTAAACAGCAGATCGGCCTGCGCAAGCAGTGGTTCAACCTGCTGCACGTGCACAAGCTTTCGCCGCTCGGGCGCTTCGCTGCAGTTTTTTTCGGCCACGGAGAACAACTGCTGGATCGGCATGTCGCTGCCTGGATAGTTTTGTGCCTGATCATCCAGTACCTGCAGCAGAGCGCCCGCAGCGCCAGTGTCGAGGCCGGTCAAGGCCAACCAGAAATCGCGCGTGTCAGCGCCTACTTGCGCCGAGTTTGGCAATGCCCTTCGGTAGGCCTCAATGAGGCTGTCAGGTACTTGCTTGAGCGCACTGCCGCCACCTGCCTTGAAGCCCCGGAAAAGCCCCTGCAAATGCATGCGTGCTTCTTGGAACAACACGCTGAACGGCGCGTGAGTTTGAATCATCGCCTTAACTTTCAACCACAACTGCGCTGCTTCTTGACTGTAATGGTAGTTATAGCGGTCGTTGAAGAAGCCTATTTGCATGAACGGCGTCTTGTAGCGCCCACTCACACCCAAGCCTAACTGACGTACCAACAGGTGCCCGGCTGTTTTATGGGTGAAGCGCAGAAACGGGTTGCTGTCGACCTCAAGGCGCGCACGGGCTTTGCTGGCACCCAGCACGCCTTGACTGTCAACGCCCGAGTCGGACGCCGCAGTCACCACGGCATACGTGAAAATGTTTTCCAGATAGACCAGGCAAGCCTGGCGCAGCGCCAGGCCATGGCGCCCACCAGACTGCTCGTCCAACGCTTTGCTCAGGCTGGTATCAACATCGTCCAACAAGTCCTTGATAACGGCATGATGCAACAGATTGAGCGTGTAGTTCCGTACATCGTTCGAAACCGAGTTGACCCGGTTGCGAAAAATCTGCTGGCCAAAGGCAGACCAGATGATCAGCACGCCCAACGGATCGATCTGGCTGTCGCCACTGAGGTCTTCATCATATTCAGTCAGGTATTGGCTTAACCGCATGGGATTACTCAAAACGAAGGATATCGACAGCACGACCAGGCAGCACAGGCTTTGCTGTACCAGTGGCACTACATAGGTTACGCGCTGGGACTATCAAGAATCCCGCAGCTCTTACTACAAGGTGGGGTCGAAGTCATCGGTGCGGTAGTTGGCCATTTGCAGCAAATCAAGGCCTGCCTTCTGGCAGCGCTGCCAACCTTCATACAGATTATCGAACAGTTTAAGCGCCAGGTCGGCATGACGTTTCTTCGCTACTACTTCGTCGGGCCAGGACCCGAGCTCATCGAAGAAATCGTCGAAGCCCGGTTGGTCTTCCATGATTTCCCGCGACTCGGTCACCCAGCCGTAGACATTCCGACATTCCTGCCGGAGTTCATCGGCATAAGATCGGAAAGAGTCCTCGTCGCAATCCTCGAACTCATGGCGCAAGAACCCAGGCACATTGGCCAACGACGTGTAGCGCCGGGCGCCACGGTCCTGGCGAACGAGCGCTTCGAAATACTCGAGCTCAGTGAACTTGTCGCCGTGCGGCAGCCAGCCTGCCAGCTGGTTGGCCTCATAGGTACTGCTCACCTGCTCTTCGAGAAGGTCCAGGTATTTGGCAATTTTGGTGCCGGCAAAAATGTTCCTCTGCACCTGCAGTTGACGCTCGAAGTCATCCACTTTGTTCTGGTAGAGGGCTGCCGACTCGTCAGCGTGCGCCACGGCCCGCGCATACCGCTCGCTCAACTGGGTCATGCGTTTTTCTTCTTGCACCGGGTCTGCAGCTACGAAAGGCTGGGCAAACTGCGCAAGCCCGGTCACGACACCAAACGACGCATCGCCCAGGACGATCCGCGACCGGTCGAAGTACTTGCGCACGCAGTCCTGCACATAAGGCGCCCTGGACATACCTCCGGTCATGAAGATGACAGGGTTGGCCTCTGGGAGGTCGTTACGCACCTGTTCGAGCAGTTGCCCAAGTTTGTCCAGGAGACCCTGCGCGCTTGTGGTCAGCGCAACGTCTTCAACATGCACCGCCAAACCCTGTTCAATGAAGTCGAGCGAGAGACCAGCAGTACGGTCGTCACTCAATTCGATCTTGAGCTGTTCGACATCCCGGTTAAGCCTGACGGTCGCGCCCTTTTCACCCAGAATTTCCAGGCGTGTCTTGAAGGGCTCGACCACCCGCTTGATGCAATACTTGAGAAACGCCTGCTGGCGGCTCAAATCGGCAACCTTTGCGGCACTGCGGTAGGCATACAACGGCAACCCATGCTCATTCCCGTGGCCGAACAAAGGCATAGCCACGCGCATGGACAGTTCGACATCCACGTCCGTCCCACCAAACCCTTTGCCCCAGACACGATGGATAACTGGCTTGGCAGCATTGCCACCGACTGTTGCGTAAGCGACATCGGTAGTACCGCCACCCATATCGATGATGAGCGCCTCGTGTGCGGCAGGCTCGCCGACGTGATAAGCCAAGGCAGCAGCGCAGGGTTCCTCGAGAAACTCAACCTGGGTAAAGCCTGCGTCCCTGGCTGCTTGCTCCAGCAGACGCTGCGGGGCCTGGTGATCGACGCTAGCCCCCGAGCCCCGAAACTCGACAGGTCGCCCGAGTACCACCGATCGAACTTCAGTACCCAGCTGCTGTTCGGCGGCGCGGCGGATATGCGCCAGGATTTGCGCCACCACACTGGTCACAATGTCCAGATAAGGCTGCTCCAGCTTGAAGCCCAGCATGGATTTGGGCGACTGGAATATTCTGCCAAGTTCGCTGTTGTACAGCGCATCGATGGCATCCTCACCGAACACACCTGTCGCCTGCCTGACGTGCAGACCTTCCTGGGCGATGCTTTCGCGTTGCTGATCGCGCCAGCGCCGGCGGATAGCATTGAACTCTGCCTGGCGCATCTCTTCGTCGGCGAAACGTCGAGGCTTGATCAGTGTCGAACGCCGCGCTTCTTTCTCCTGGGGCGAATATGGGTCGCCCTCGCGCGCCATTTTGCGCTCCTCGCTGACCACCGCTGCAAGACGCATCTCATATTCGGACAGCTGTTGTGAATAGCGGCTTTTACGGGCCCTGATCGCGTTGTCGATCTCGCGTTCGTACTCGACAGTGAGGCTGAACAGCGATTCATCTACGTGCCGATCCGGGAAAAACACCGCGGTGCGAAACTGCTGATCCTGGCCAAACGTGATGTACTGAACCTTGCCATTTATACAAACCGCAGCGCTGGAAAAGCTCGTACCGAAATCAACACCGATTTTCACGCTCTACTCCTGTAATCCGACGCTCGCTCGCGCTGCCCTGGGTGTGGCCATGCTGGAGCCAGGACTTTTCTCACAAAGAGAGAGTGATGTCAAAACGCCTTGGGCGCCAGGAGAGTCAAATCTTGCCCCCTTAAATTTGCCCCTGCTGTCCAAGCCCTGCATGGCAGCATCGACTGCTTGAACCGTGACTTTTAGGTTGGCCAGCCAAGCTTTTTCAGGGCACCTTGCACATCCTTGGCACTTAATTCCAAGTAGCGTTAGCCAGCTACTAGCTGATCTACCTACGTGTCTCTTTGGCAGGCCATTATAGGCGCGCCTGAATCCAGTCCCATGTTCCTTTATCCAGCCAACCGTAGTATTCATCTCGGTTCATTTTGGTCACAACCAGACGGTCGTTACTATCAATTTTAGTCGATAAATCATCGGAGACTTGCTTTGCAGTGCCTGCCGATCTTACCCACCTGACAGAATCAAGACCTATGTCTCTAATACTCTCATAGCGATCCAGGTGCTGAACAAACAAACGTCGAGCCTCACTATAATTCGGCCCCTCTTTGTTAAGATTCCACGTCACCATAAATACAGACATTATCGTACTCCCCGTTTTACCATCATAAGAACAAGGAAAAAATCAAAAGCCATGATTGCTAAACACACCACCACAACTACGTTTTCATCACAGAAGGCTCAGTATCGCTAGACTGCATGAACGGGCTTTGTGCTTCGCCAGTTTTTACCTGGCAACCATCCAACGTAAGAGAGAAACAGTGACGGTGCTCACTCTGCACTTGACTGGAGAAGAGCGTCCAATATTCCGTCGAGGTTTCTGCTTCCATGTGAAAATTAATAGAGGCGATCTTATAATTTTCCTTCAGCCTGCTCATACCCTCTCGCAGCCTGCCATATTCCTGCTCTCTACTCTTCTCTTGGCTTTTCGCTCCAAAATAATGGATAAGGCCATGTTCAAGCAGAAGGCCTTCCTCTTGTTTCTGCACCTCATCAATTATCGAGTTACCTAACATAAAATGAAGCGCATACGGGCTCTCCTTGGTAACGGAAAGGGCCTTGAAAAGATTATAATAAACAAATATGTCTTTTTCGGCGGTGGAGATGCCATACAGTGAGTCACTATAGCCGCGGTGATCTCGTTTCAATGGGCGGCGCGCAGGATCATCTGTGGAACCGACGTATAAGACCTCTGTGTCGATTCCAAGATTTATGCTATGCATCATCAAAAACTCATGCACAGTGAACCCTGTTGCATAGGGCTGACCAGGGCCCCAAAGCCCGATGAAACGACCTTCATCAAAAATGACTGGAAGCTGAACACCTATCAGCTCGGGCAAAGCTGGAAGTCTGACTTTCTTGGGCTTTCTTTTCGAACCTACCTCTAGGTGAATAATTACTTCTTTCTTAGTCCAGCTATACTCAGGGGCCTTTTTGGTACTAAACCGCACTTTATCTCTAGACGTGATGAAGTAGACAAAGCGCTTGTCATTACATTCCTCGACTTCTTTTCGGTAGGCACGTAGCTGGTCTGAAATGCGTTTCTGGTAGTCGACACCTGCGGGTGGATTCACTAGCAGATCAAACCAAAAAACTGTGTAGTCTGTCAGCTCAACATGCCAGTCCTTTTCAGCATTTTTGTAAACTGGATTATCTTTAATAAAACTCAAGTAGCCACGAGATCCCATTTCCCTTCCTTACACTCGTTGGAGGAGGCACGCTCCACTCTCCCCGCCAGAGCAAAGTTAAGCTGTTACAGTTAATAAAACCAGGATAAACAAGATTACGAAGGAGATTTATTCCATAATTTTTTACGGATCAGAGAAAACAATTCTGCCTGGTAAATAGCGTCATGCAAGGCATCGTGGTCGCCGGCACTCGCAGGATTAACCACCTTTGCGATTTCGCTAGATCGCGTCATTTTCCATGCGCAGTCTGATGCACCAAAATACATCGACTTGATGTCCAGCGCGGCTATACCGAATGGATTTTCACCGAGAAATTGGTGAAAGTAATAATTCACGAAACCCCAGTCAAAGGATGCATTAAATCCCACGAACACTACGGTTTCGCTATCGGAAGCCAATGTGTCGATCCAGGTCTTGAAGCGAGACATTGCCTCTTTCGGCTCCAGACCTTCTGCACGAAGCTTCTCTAGCGAGAGACCTGTAACCTCCATTGCCTCCGGGACGAAGTCATCGGAAATGGGCTTGATATAGCAGGAAAACTGAGCGTCGACGTCTGAGACGACGCATGCCCCTATAGAAAGCATGCTGTATTTGCCAGGAATTGGGCCTGAAGCCTCAACGTCGACCGACACGAATATCTCTTTACCTGCCTTCATACATGCTCGCTTGCATTGGAATGTTCACGCGTAGGTATCACCGCTACCATGGACAGCATGCGTCAGTTGTCTTCCATGACGGGAGACGGACGCATCGATAAAAGGGACTCAGTCAGATCCTTGAAGCTCAAGGCTCGATCTGGAAAAGCCTTAGCCATTGCTGATGGGTATAACCGAGTGCGAATATCGGAGTATGTCCAGGCGGGTTGATTTTCCCGCTCTCCCGTCGCAGCAGCCAACTCATCAAGTTGTTTATCCGAAAGCCCCATCCCCGCCAGATCCATGCTGAAGAGCGCTTTTCTCTCAGCAACGTCAGGCCGAGTGAACTCCTCAACGATGGCAGCACGTCGGCGTAGAGCAGCGTCAAGCACCGACAACCGATTAGTGCAGAGAATCACCACAACACGACCACCGTATTTCCGTAGGTCATCGACACCTTGAATTAGCGTGTTCACTGCGACTTTGTCTTCGTGGTGACTCTGACTTTGAGACCTGGAAGCAGCGATCGAATCCCCCTCGTCGATGATCAAGATTGCACGGCGGTTCTTGCCCGCGGCCTCTACCACTTCTGCCCAGGCTTGAGTCAACAGCGTTCCCATTTCACCGACCTTGCCGGAACCGCGCACCCGATTGCTCAGTTTGAACAATACGGAGTCTTCAGTGCGCGACTCACGGACGATTCGGTTCGCAATGCACTCTGCTGTTGCTGTCTTGCCTGTCCCCACGTCACCGTGAAAGATCACAAGTGGATATTGGTCAGCTATCAGATTGCAGATGGGCAATACGCTTTTGTGATGAGTATTGCTCCACTCCTGCAATTGGCCTTGGTTGAGCAACAGGCGAAGCTGGTTGTGGATACGCTCATAGCGACTATCAAATCCAAGCAGCACGCCCTCACGCTCGGTTAGTTGCCGCTGCGGCAAGTCGATTGCAGCATCGAATACGCTGTTCTTAGTCATCAGGTGTAGTCCTTGCGTTGCATGCCGTAGCCATTGCTGGAGTATTCACGCCCACCGCTCTGTGTCAGCCGCGAGTGACTGATATCGTCGTTGCTCGTCGTCCAGGAGATCTTCATTCTCCCGGCCAATTTTTCTTGTGCTTGTTGATCGTAAGTGCTGTGGTGAGACAGTACGATTCGCAGATGGGGCCCAGCAACTTTCGGCCAGCGGGCATCGCCAGGACGATCGTTAGCTAGCGTCCCCGACTCATTGACGTAAAAACGAGTTGCCTTCTGTTCGACCCCGTGACTGAGGAGCGTGAGATCGACGTAATTTAGATAGCCGTTCTTGGCCAGCAGTTCGATGTCATTCCCCCATTCGCGAGCACGCTCTTCAGTGACAGCGCCACTGCTGGAAGCGATCATTACTAGGTCAGCGGTGATACGCCGAACCACCGCTTCGACATCCGTGGTGGTGAATGTTGTAGTCTGAGTGGAGCTCTGGGTCATGCTGCATCCTCCACCTTAAACGATCGACCGAACAACTCTTTCCAGATTTCGAAATCCCCTTCGACGGACGCAAAATTCGCTGTTTCCCAAGACGCATCAGCGATCCGAACAATTTCTTCGCGTTCAGCGTCAGTAATCCGGCTGGCCACGTTATTCGTGTCACATACGGGATCAAGAATCACGACTGGGTCGGTAAACTCGGAGATTGTTCGGTTCTCGGGAAATTTGATGACGTCCTGGAGGCCCGACTCGACGATGTAGAGGAGAAAATCTCGAAAGCGCTTTTCCAGAGAACCCTCTTTCCCGTTCACCTCCAGCACGTGAGCCATGATGAGCTCAATGTGAAAGGACTTAAGTGGGCACTCGGCCTTCGTACGCCAGCGCTTGGCCAAGCGCACAAGGGTGCGGAAGTCAGGGTCTTGATCCTTGCGATCCTTCACGAATTTCACCTGGCACGGGGCGCAAGTCTCGGTCTTCGAGCCATCAACACGGTCAAACTGCCAGCCGTAACCCTCCTTGTTCGGGTTTTCAATGACTGGAACTATGTCGACGTCCAGCCCGGTACCAACGAACGTAACGGTCGCGGCCTTGCGCTGGATCTCAAAGTCCTCAACGGCTTTGTTCGGATACAGCTTGATCAGCGCCTCATAGATTTTTTGGCTCAGGCTTGAGAACGTTTCCTCATCTACCTTTTCGCCGCTGATGTAAAACACCACATCCACATCGATGGCGTCCTCGGAGGTCTTCCGAAGGATGGTGTGCTTAGCGAACGAGCCGGCCTTCACCACGCGCTTAATGGAGATCTTGTCCTGTTTCTTTAGGCTGTCGCGCAACGCGGCGATGAGCCGATCGACCTGGGCGTTATAGGTTTCACGCTTATCCTTCGGCAAGCGCAACACGTTACTGTCGTAATACCTGACCTGCGTATTGGTAAGTGGCATCGGCCGCTCCCTCCTAGAAATGGTTGAGATAGTTGCAACAGCCTTCCTACCAACAGCTACACCACATGCCGACGGATGGATTGGCGGAACGACGCCTGCTTCATGCACGCACCATTCAAACGGCTCGCTGTCAGTCGCCACTTCCCTACAAACACCGAAGCGGTGGCTGGCAGGGAGAAATTGCACCTAACAGGTTGCTAGCGTATGATTACTATACGCATAGTTTTTAGATGCGGTCTAGTTTTTATACGCTATCGAGGTTCGACATGACAAACGATTCCAATCCCACGGACGAACAACCCACTAAGGGTCGGCAAGGAGCGCGTTGGGGCCAGGAGCGTCGCTTGGAATTCATCGACTATCGGTTGCGGTGGGATGGGCAAATCAATCGAAGCAATCTCACTGACTTCTTCGGCATCTCCGTGCCACAAGCTTCGCTGGATATAACCGAGTACACGAAACTGGCCTCCAACAACATGGAGTACGACACGCGAGCGCGTGTTTACCGAGCGACGGAGGCATTCCAGCCGGTTTTCCAGTCCAGTGCTGTTGAGCGCTACCTCGAAGATCTGTTGCGCGTGGCTGTTCAACCAGATGTGCCTTACGGGAGCTTTTTGGGGTGGCGATCCCCCGTCGCAGGCGTTCCCAAGCTGGGACGTCGTCTGAACGCCGAGATCGTCGGTGAGATTCTGCGAGCCATTCGTGAGAATGGTTCAGTGGAGGTCACGTATCAGTCCATGACTGATCCCGAAGGCAGCGAACGCAAGCTGACCCCTCATGCGTTAGTGCATGACGGAAATCGCTGGCATGCACGAGCGTACTGCCATAAACGTAATGACTTCCGAGATTTCTCGCTGACACGTATTAAGCGTGCCCAATATGCAGGCCCGGATCATGAGCGGGCATCGATGGATACAGCTTGGAACAAAATGGTCGACGTTGTTCTCACGGCTCATCCCAAGCTCAGCCCTGCTAAGCGTCGGCTGATCGAAAGTGACTATTCAATGGAAAAGGGAGAAATGCATCTGGAGTGCCGCCAAGCATTGCTGCTCTACCTGCTTTTTCAGCTCAACCTCACGGAGGATCAAGCTGTACAACGTCCCGAAGTCATTCAACTGGCACTCAAAAATAGGGATGAGATTTATGCCCTGCTACACCCATAACGATTAGAAGCCAGCCAACACTCACCACATCAGCTACTGGAATTGTCACGATGGCAAATCTTGAAAATGAATTCATTCTGATTGCAGGCAGCATCTCCAAGAAGACAGAGAAGGCCTCGATCGACCTCGCGCATGACTTCACTCGCGCGGTTACTAAGAGCGTCCTGGCTGCACAGGGTGGCTTGGTCGTCTACCTGGCAGGCTGCCCCACCAATGAAGGTGGTGATGCGCTGACCTTCGATTGGACGGTGGCCTACGAGGCGGAAAAGCTGTTGGCTGGCTACACCCCCGCCCGCCAGTTGAAAATCGTGACCTCTAAGTTGGCGATGCAGGAAAAAATGACTCCAGAGCAGCGAATGCTCATCCGCCGGCTCTCGGCTGAAAATTTCGCGGAGATCATCTACCTCGAAGACGACGTGATCACCGGCGGAAACATTGGTGATGAACAAGTGGAAGTTGCCACGGCGATGATTGCGCTGGGTGGCGGTAAAGGTGTTTCAGACCGAGCCAGCAAGATGCGCAAACGAAAGCTGCCCGTGCTGCCATTTGATTTGAACCTTGGTGGGTTCAGCGAGGACGGCCAAGGAGCGCTCGGCCTTCACGCAAACTTCTTCAAGGAGCCCCTAACGTTGTTTCCGTTCACGGGCGACCAGGTGAAAGGCCGACTGGACAGCATGTCTCTGCAGGAGCCGCTCCACAGCCTGGACAAGCTGGCAGATCTTTCCGCTGGAATGTTCCAAGATGAGATCGTGGCCAGGGAAGCGGCACGCTTTCCAGACCTTCTGGTCATCACGGCCATCGCTATTGAGCTGGCAGCTGCAAAGAAAATGTTCGGTGTTGGCGAAGATGTTCCAACGCGCTTCACCGCACATGGCGTCCACTATTGGCCCGTGACGATTCAACGACCTGACGGCCCACTTTCTTGCGTCATCGCTTCTCTCGGCAATGCTGGCAACGTCAATGCAACCGCCATCACAACGCTCCTGCTATCGGAGCTGAAACCCAAAAAAGTTCTGATGATGGGGATCGCAGCGGGCCGGCGTAAAAAACTGAGCCTCGGTGAAGTCATCTTGTCCGAACGCGTCGTGTACTACGAAGGGGCAGCGGCGCTTGCCGGTGGTGAGCTTGCAGCGCGACCGGAAATGTCTCGACCAGGGCTCTCTACCCAGCAAGATCTCAATGCTTACTTCGCAACCGCGTCCTTGCCCAATCGCCTGCAAGATCATGCGAACAAGCTTGGCTTCACGATGCCGGTAGCGTCCATAGCGGGTGAGGTTGCTGCCCAGCTAAAAGTATCCCCTGCAACCATTGCTTCCGGCGAACTGCTAATTCGAGACCCGAAGCTTTTCGAGAGTTTCCAAGGCATTCACGACAAAGCTGTGGTAGCTGAAATGGAGGCCTACGGGGTGTTCGACGCCTGCGACAAGCAGAACGTGCCTGTGATAGTCGTTCGCGGCATCAGCGATTACGGTGACAAGACCAAGGACAACACTTTCCACAAGGTGGCTTCCGAGGCGGCTGCCATCGTGACCCTGGATTACGCAACCCACGGATGGAGCCGCAGACCGGCTCTCTGAGCCATCGTCTCTTGTTAAGTTGAGCGCCCTTCGGCCAGGGGCGCTTTTACCATAAAGAGCAACCTGCTCCGGCGCAAGGGCCGGACTATGCAAGGAGACGTGAACTTGACTGATGACGTCCGATCCGAAGACCAGCCACTTCCGCCCTGCTCCATCCCTGCATCATGCCAAATATCATTTCGGGGCATACCTGAAGGCGTTGAGTGGCAGGAAAAATTCATCGCCATTGTTCGAAAGGTGGTTGAAGCGTCTGGTCGATACATGAACCTGTCCAATTTGGACGGCATCACGGTTGGATTCGACTACGACGACGCGCTTGCCTCTGTCGAGCTGGGTTACGACTCAACGATTGCGAAGCAGTACACCAACCAGGATGGACTTGTGGGTGTTGGTAAGGCCCTCAGGGTTCGCCGGGATGGCGAGTTCAAAATGCACGTTGTGCTGAAAGGAAGCGTTTTGCTCGATCTTGTTGAGCATGGACTCGAGACCGATGAGTTCTGGGCTGCAGCCAATTTCGTTGCCCACGAACTTGGCCACGTGCAGACAGCAGGCTGGTTTGAAGCACACTCCCCGGGAATCATGCTGGAACCGCATCAAGGAGACTGGGCAACAATCACACTGCCGGAAACAGCCCTCATCATCTGGGAGGAATACGCAGCCTGCCGGCTTAGCGCGCTGGTCAGTCAGGGAACGCTTGTGACCGACAGTTACGTTCAGGGCCTAGAAACGTCTCTTGACGGTGCTGTAGACCGAGCACGTGCCTCGATCAAAGAGTTTAGGACTCACGGCGACGTTGCTCGACTGTTGGTAGAAACCGGACGCGAGACTGCGATGCCACTCAAGATGGCGGCCTATCTCATGGGCCATCTTGACGGTATCGACGAGGCTGTCGACTTCGAGGAACGCTGCGAAATGACCAGCGATCTGACGCAGCACTTCGACGCGCTGTTAGGAGCACTGCGCGATGCTTGGGAATCAAGAGTTTCTTGGAATGGCCTTGCCAGCATTGACCCAATTGTAGAGATCATTGTGGATGCACTTCGGACGGTGGGAATCGAGGTTACCTTGACTGAGGTGCCGCCAGGCTCACGTGTAGACGTCCCGTATCGAGCGGAGACGCTGCCCAGCGGTGAGGCGGATATGGCGATCATCCGAATGAGGCAAGCGCTCGGACTCGAACCGTGAATCCCGATCGAGTTTCACAAGCCGTGTGGTGTAGCGGCTCGTGAAGCTCTTGCTATCCCTCCCCTTTAAACCCGCAGCAATCCCGGCTCGCCGCCCATGTAATTGGCTTTTGGCGGTCGTTCTTGGGAACACTCATGATGGGTTTACTTGACCGAATCTAGGACTTGGCTTCCCCAGACAACAGGTCGGAGGCCAGGACTCAGTCCGCCATCATCATTTTCGGTAAAAAATGAATGACGGATAGGTGTATGCGTCTGCGTGCTCATTGTCCCGACCTTCCCACAACCATTCCCCCACAAACGCCTGTGGGCCCGCGACGATAAGGGCATTTTCAGGATTTTTCACAACTTCGCCCACCGGGCGCATTCCTCCCAGCATAAAGCCTATTAGGTTAGCGTCCGGCGTGTTCTCCACAAACAGCTTCCCTTCTTCTGTCAGGTAGCCCCGAAGGGTGCCTAGTCCTGTGTTTACAACCAACGGTTCCCACTTCACGTCTATGCAAGTCTCCTGATTGTGATTTTCTGTGAATTGATGCGTAAGGGTCTCGCAGAGACCCCTTCAAAATTTAGAGACTAGGGACGATGGTGTCTACCAGGTACGTTGGCACCTTTCCTTCAACGATAGGAACACCAATCGTCCAGGCTAGTAAGCTCCGAGATCATCCGGTACTCGTTAGGCGCAAGCCTGACCTTGTAGACCGGGATGTCGATTTCACTGCAGATCCTTAAGATCTCAAGCGCATGAGAATCCGAGATTCTAGTCCCAAGATGAACGGCCTTCAGGGGCGCAGCAACATTGAAGCCTTTGCCCTCACTATCGTTGTCTGGAACCACTAAACGCCACTCTTGCTCGTACTGCCAATCGACAGCTTTGCACAACGAGGCGGCAATTCCATAAAGCTCGTTGTAGTTTTTTTCCCGGCGTTGGGCTCTGAGAATGTGCGTGACGTCGAACAGTTGATTTGTGTATGCGACGGGCCATAACGTGAGGGTCGGAAGCCGATTCCGATGAAGCCCTGTGAAGTCGTATTCCATGGCAAAGCCAGTGTGGTTGTAGCCATAGTGGCTCCACATCAACACCGAATCCACACGCTCGCTCAGGCTGCAGATTTTGTAGCTGCTTTTGAGCTGGTCAATTAGCCATGGGAGCTGCCCGGCCTGGTGATTTGGCGCTAAGACTCCGACCTCATGGAGCCAGTGAGCAACGTTCATGATTTGGGGCTCTTGAGCCGAAGCCAGTGCTACTACAGCTGCGATGGGATCCTCGGATTCAAGCGCAGTGGCGACTTGATCATCGCTAAAGCGAAGTTCATCGAGTTTTTCCCAAGCAGCGAGCTTCCGGTAGTCAACCCAGAATGCCGTGTCGTAGGGATCGTTGAATCCATTGGCTACGCTCAGATATAGGGTTTTCTCAGCCAGGTTCTTCAGCGCGAACTCGCCGCAGGCTCTGATTTTGAACAGTCGATTGGGCGTGTTCAGGTGCTTGTCGTGAATTAGCTTCGGGATGTCCATGTCACCAATCGTGGCCGAAGAAAAATTCTCGATCAGATCTTTTACCCAATCCCTATCCACACGAACTCCTTTGTCTACGCGGCTTGCTGAGGCACGAGACGTTATCACATCTGGGTTACGCTCACTTATCCCACCGGTATAGTGAGCAGGCCGTTTTGTAGCCTTGGGAATCAGGGGGGCCCAGCTCATCGCAAGCGCGTAGCCGCCACTCCCCCTCATAGTGGGTGGACACACTGAAGGCCAGCAAGTGCAGCATTAGTAGCTTTCATAAATCGCCATTCGCAGTCGCTCTGCACACTCGACGCGATTGGGGGCAAAAATGGGGGCACAACGCACTTTTTTTGTTGTGAAACTACCGTCCTAGAGCCCAGTCAAAATGTTTTTTGGGGATCCGGACAGTCTCTGAGGAGGCTTGCGCAATCCCCCTGAAATGAGAGACCTTCAACCAAGTGTTGTCGGTTCAACTGAATGCCGCCTACCGATTGATCAGAGTCCTACGCCATGGCGGTTACCTGAGCACCACTGTCTGAAATCAACATCCCCTCACAGACGCGCCTCCATGGGAAGCAGGTGCGTCTCAAGATCTGCCGCCTCTCCCACCCTACGGCTCACTAGCTGGCAATACCGGCAAAGAAGCAGTCATCCGAGCGTGGCAAACCTCGAGTATTTCATCGGCAAGAGGCGAGTCATCCGGACAGGCACGCGACAACATGACCGCGCCAACAGCATGAGCAAGTATGTCGATCATCTTCGCCCTCGCCTCGCCCGGTGCAGCACCTTCGACCGTCGGATACTTTTCTCCCAGTGCGTTCAGTGTGCTCTCTATGCCATCGGCAAATGCTCTCCTCAACTCGTCCGACTGACGCGCCGCGTCTCCACATAGGGCCGCCATGGTGCAACCATCGCCACGCCCGTCCCGGTGATCCCTCGAAAAATACAAATCGATAAACCCCTGTACATCGAGCGGTTCGGCACTGGACAGCGATCGGGCGAGACTGTTGGCCGAAGCTTCAGCCATCAACTCAGCCTTCGAGCCGAAATGTTTGTAGAAACCTCCATGGGTGAATCCGGCAGCCGCCATTAGATCCACCAAACCTACGCCGTCAAACCCTCGTTCACGAAACAACACAGAGGCCGTCTCGACGATGTGCTCGCGATTTGCCTGCGCCTGGGCTTTGGTCACTCTCACCTGCAATACCTCGGGTTCGCTCAAGAATCGTTCACCCATAGTACATAGATGTTGAGTGCAATCAAATTCGTTGACAGTTTAGATTATGATCACCATCATACCGGCAAGCCAAATCCATTTTCAGCGACGGCCGCGGAAGAAACTTCACATGACCGATAAGAATCTGTTCACACCCTACACGCTTGGCTCCCTTTCGCTATCGAATCGAATCGTCCTCGCGCCGCTGACGCGCAACCGCGCAGGCGACGGCTTCGTACCAAGCGAATTCGCTGCGACCTATTACAGTCAGCGCGCGTCCGCAGGCCTGCTAATTTCCGAAGCCTCACAGATCTCTCGACAGGGCCAGGGCTATCAGGACACTCCGGGGATTTACACACAGGCGCAGATAGATGGCTGGCGCAATGTGACCGATGCTGTGCACGCAAAAGGCGGGAAAATTTTCCTGCAGCTGTGGCATGTCGGCCGCGTATCTCATGTTGACCTGCAAGAGAATGGCGCTGCTCCGGTAGCCCCCTCTGCACTGCGTCCGGCGACCAAAGTGTTCGTCAACAACAGCTTTGAGGACGTTTCCGCGCCGCGCGCGCTGGACATCAGCGAGTTGCCAGGGATCGTCAACGATTTCCGTCAAGCAGCCGCGAACGCTATTGCAGCAGGTTTCGATGGCGTGGAGATTCACGGTGCGAACGGCTATTTGCTGGATCAATTCATTAAGGATGGGGCTAACGAACGCACCGATTCCTACGGAGGCACAATCGAAAATCGTGCGCGCTTATTGCTGGAAGTGACGGCCGCGGTCGTCGCCGAGATTGGTGCGGATCGCACGGGTATTCGTCTCTCGCCCGTGTCGCCAGCCAACGGCGTTTCGAGCAGCGATCCGCAGGCGCAGTTCGATTACATCGTCGACCAACTTGATGACCTTGGCATTGTTTATCTGCACGTGGTCGAAGGCGCCACTGGCGGGCCACGTAATGTGGCGCCGTTCAATTTTAGCGCCTTGCGCCAACGCTTCAAAAATACCTACATCGCCAACAACGGCTATGACTTGGAGCTGGCGACTTCGCGAATCGACGAAGACAAGGCCGACTTGATCGCCTTCGGTCGTCCCTTCATTGGCAATCCCGATCTGGTGGAGCGACTGAAGACCGGTGCGCCGTTATCCGCCTTCAATCCAGCCACTCTTTATGGCGGTGGCGCGACGGGTTACATCGACTACCCGACGATTGCCGAATCGAGCGCAGCTGCGAACCGAGCATAACTCGACTAATCCGCTGATTTTTTGCGTATCAACCCAATCGATACCCTTTTAAAAGAGATGACCCCATGAACGCACGCCCTACCGTTCTCATCACTGGCGCCTCCACAGGCATAGGCGCAGTTTACGCCGAGCGCTTCGCCCAACGCGGACACGATCTGGTCCTGGTTGCCCGGGACCAGGTGCGCCTGGAAACACTTGCAGCGAAGTTGCGCAGCGAACACAGCATCGCTATTGATGTGCTTCAGGCAGACCTGACCCAACTCAGCGACCTGACGACCGTCGAAGCGCGACTGCGTGATGACGCCAGGATTGGCATCCTCGTCAATAATGCCGGAGCTGCGCAGTCCGGCAACTTCATTGACCAGAGCACCGACAGTATCGCGAACCTGGTCGCTCTAAACACCACGGCGCTGGTGCGGCTCGCCAGCGCCATCGCGCCACGCCTGGCCAAAGCAGGCGACGGCGCGATTATCAACATCGGCTCGGTGGTGGGTCTGGCTCCGGAATTCGGCATGTCGGTCTATGGGGCAACCAAGGCGTTCGTGCTGTTTCTTTCCCAGGGACTGAGCCTGGAACTTTCGCCTCTGGGCGTCTATGTACAAGCCGTGCTGCCTGCCGCTACCCGCACGGAAATCTGGGACCGCGCCGGCATCGACATCAACACTTTGAACGAAGTCATGGAAGCGGGCGATCTAGTCGATGCCGCGCTGATCGGCTTCGATCGCCGCGAGCCAGTGACCATCCCGCCGCTGCATGAAGGCGAGCGCTGGGATGTCCTGCAAACGGCACGTCAGGGTCTGATCTCGCAGATCAGGCAGTCCGCTGTTGCGCAACGTTATCAAACCCAGTCGTGATGTTTCTGTAATCGGCGCCAGCCCGCTTGATGCAGGAACCAAAGTACCTGCACCGAGCGCTCGCAATTTGTACGGAGTCACCATGCCCCTCTTGGACACACGCCCACACGCAGGACCACAGGTGCCATTCGCCATGGCCGCGAACCAATCGATCATGGTTGGCGACACAACGTTTGCCTACCGGGATATGGGCCCCATGACTGAAGTACCGCTCGTTCTGTTCAACCACTGGGGGGCGGTGCTGGACAACTTCGATCCTCGAATTATTGATGGGCTGGCAAAGACGCGGCGTGTCATTGCCTCTGACTACCGAGGCATTGGCGGATCGAGCGGATCGGCCCCACTGACCGTCGGCGAAATGGCTGACGATGCAATCATTCTGATCCGTACATTAGGTTTTGAGAAGGTCGACCTATTAGGTTTTTCACTTGGTGGATTCGTCACTCAGGATATCGCCCTGAAGGCTCCCGAGTTGGTACGCAGGTTAATTCTCACAGGTACTGGACCTGCCGGTGGCACCGGCATCGAAAACGTCGGCTCGGTAACGTGGCCGTTGATGATCAAGGGCTTTGTGCAATTGCGAGATCCCAAGTTCTACCTGTTCTTCACCCAGACGAAAAACGGACGCCAAGCCGCGTCGGACTTTTTGAAACGCCTGAAGGAACGCAAAAAGGATCGCGTCAAAGGCCCGACGCCGAGTGCGTTCATGCGGCAACTGAAAGCCATCAAAACATGGGGCAAACAGGCGCCCCAGGACCTCGGTGGCTTGCGGATCCCGACACTGGTCGCCAATGGCGATAACGACATCATGGTACCCAGCGTGAACTCGATCGCGCTGGCGAACCGAATTCCGAACGCACAATTGATCATTTATGAAGACGCAGGACATGGCGCCATTTTCCAGCACCATGCTGATTTTGTGACAAAAGCGTTGGAGTTCCTCGACGGCTAACAGCGTCGAGACTGATCGCAGCAACAGTGTGAGCGCCCTGCCAACCCTAACTCCAACCTACAAGAGCCGCGCCATCATGAAGGCATTTTTAATTGACCGTTATGGCAAGAACGCAGGGCGTATCGGCGAGATATCCGAGCCCTCGATGGGCGTTCATGACGTCCTGATTCAAGTACATGCCAGCAGCGTGAACATGTTGGATTCAAAGATCAGAACAGGCGAGTTCAAACTGCTCCTTGCGTATTCACTTCCACTGACACTGGGCAATGACCTGGCCGGGGTCGTGGTCCGGGTAGGTTCAGGGGTCAAACGATTCAAGCCGGGCGATGAAGTTTATGCACGCCCGCCTGAGGAGCGAATCGGGACTTTCGCCGAAATGATTGTAGTGAACGAAAACGCGCTCGCATTGAAACCGGCCAATATAAGCATGGCTGAAGCCGCATCCATTCCCTTGGTCGCCCTGACAGCCTGGCAAGTTCTGGTTGAAACCGCACATTTGAAGAAGGGTCAGAAAGTGTTGATTCACGCTGGCGCCGGGGGCGTCGGCACTCTTGCCATCCAGCTCGCCAAACACCTCGGGGCCTTCGTCGCAACCACCACCAGCACCCCGAATGTCGAGTGGGTGAAAGCGCTTGGGGCGGACGTGGTTATCGACTACAAACAGCAGAACTTCGAAAGCGTCTTGCACGATTACGACGTGGTATTGAACAGTTTGGGTGCAGATATTTTAGAAAAATCGCTCAAGGTTCTGAAACCCGGCGGCCAGCTCATCTCCATTTCAGGACCACCCACGGCGCAGTTCGCACAAGAGCGAGGGACGCCGTGGGCAATCAAGCAAGTCATGCGCCTGTTGAGCTTTGGCATTCGACGCAAGGCGCGCAAGCATGGCATCAGCTATGCGTTCGTATTCATGCAGGCACATGGCGCGCAACTGCAAGAAATCACCAAGCTGGTCGAGTCCGGCGTTCTACGGCCAGTCATTGACCGCACTTACGCACTTGAGTCAACGGCAGAGGCACTGCGCTACATCGAACAGGGCCGATCAAAAGGCAAAGTAGTCATCCAGGTCATCTAGCTGCCCAACTGAACCGGAAACAAGGGCAAGGCACAAGCGCGCAAAAGGCTGGCTAGATGGAATTGGATAATGATAAGTGCGGCATCAATGAATGCATTGAATCAGTCGCAGCCGAAAGACACGAGACAGAACATGCCGGCGAACATCAGGATCAAATGCCACGACTTAACGAAGCGATACCTGCGCGTTCACCAACAAGTAAAGTGCCTGACGACCCTGCTCAACCTGTAATCGTCTGGCGCGGATTGATGCTGCAGCAGTAAAACTACGAAGGATGCAGCCAGTGAGCAACCGCCAGTTGATGCGGGCGATCATGTGGGACAGCGTTCAAATTGCTCTACACGATAAGGAGACCGATTTGAGTACATCTTCAGCCGTCACCATGGGCAAGCGCGCGCTGGTGACAGGCGCATCCAGCGGCATTGGCGCGGCAATCGCACGTGAGCTCGCGACGCTTGGCGTTGATCTCGTGCTCACAGCACGGCGCCGCGACGCACTAGACGCAGTCGCCGCCACTTGCAAAGGCGTGAACGTAGAGATTGTCATCGCAGATCTTGGCCAGCCCGATGCCGCGCGGGCACTTTGGGAGGCCGCAATCGCCAGCGGTCCGATCGATATCCTCGTCAACAACGCCGGATTCGGCTACTTCCGCCGGTTCGACGCGGTCGACTGGGCGCGCGACGCCGAGCTCATCCAAGTCAACATTACCTCGCTCGTCGAGCTTGCGCGGTGCTTCGTCGACGCGCGCAAGGCCAGCACCGGCCCCGCGCACATGGTGAACATCGCGTCGACTGGCGCATACCAGTCAGTGCCAAACATGGCGCTGTACGCGGCCTCGAAAGCGTTCGTGCGCAACTTCAGCGAAGGCCTCCATGACGAGCACCGCGGGACGCCGCTGTCGGTGACCTGCATCTGCCCCGGCGGCACCGAAACCGCGTTCCACGCCACGTCCGGCGGGGGCGACTATTCAAAGATCGCGAATGCGTCGATGAAAAGCGCAGAGTTCGTGGCGCACGCCGCTATCCGCGCGATGCTGCGCGGTAAGCGCACAGTTATCCCAGGCCTGTTCAATAAACTGTCGTGCTTGGGCGTACGCTTCGTTACTCGGCGATTCGCATCGCAGCTGGCGACTCTAGTACTCGGCACACCGCGATTCGTACTTCCGACCCGAGAAGGGACTTGAGAAGCGAGCAACTATCACGTGAACTGAATGTGAGTTCATTCTGGATCGCATGGCGCAAGCCACCGAACCATTGCTGAATAGCTATGGAGCCGCCGGAGGAGTTCGCCGCACTGCTCGTTTGCTCGAAGGTGAGCACCTCCCCTCCAGCCTGAATCGACGCCGCGGTTTCCTCACTCATGGCGGATGTCTGTTCGCAGATCTCACGCACATCACGCCTGCACAATGCCAAGAAGCAGCGCTGAAAAAACCTACGCCATTTCCTCCAGCTCTGCCAAAAGGTCAGGTGGAATGACCAAATGACTCGCCTTTAGATTTTCCTCCAGGTGCTCAACCGAGGATGTGCCGGGAATCAGCAAGATGTTGGGAGCACGCTGTAGCAACCACGCCAATGCTACCTGAATGGGTGAAGTGCCCAAACGCGTCGCAACAGTGGTCAGTGTTTGCGACTGCAGCGGTGTGAAGCCGCCCAGCGGGAAGAACGGCACATAGGCTATTCCTTGAGCGCCAAGCTCGCTAATCAGCAACTCGTCATTGCGGTGGGACAAGTTGTAATGATTCTGCACGCAGACAATATCGGCAATCCCTTGCGCCTGCCTGACTTGCGTGGCGGTGACATTGCTGACGCCGAGGTGGCGGATGAGGCCCTGACGCTGGAGTTCTGCCAGGGCAGTGAACTGCTCTTCGATGGACTCCTCGCCAGGCGAGTGCAAATTGCCCCAGGCCCGGTAATTCACCACTTCCATGACATCGAGCCCCAGATTACGCAGGTTGTCATGCACTGCCTGGACCAGTTCAGCCGGGGTTTGCGCCGGGTTCCAGGAACCATCGGTTCCCCGCTGTGCGCCCACTTTGGTCACGATCACCAAGTCTTCTGCGTAGGGATGCAAGGCTTCCCGAATCAGTTTGTTGGTGACGTGCGGGCCATAGAAGTCAGAGGTATCAATGTGGTTCACCCCCGCCGCCATCGCTGCGCGTAAAACGGAAATCGCCGCCTCGGGGTCTTTGGGAGGTCCGAACACGCCTGGACCGGCTAATTGCATGGCGCCGTAGCCCATACGGTTTACGATCCGGTCGCCCAGTAAAAAAGTATCGGCCTGGCTTGAATGGCTCATTTCGTGTGCGTCCTTCAATGTGTGTTGGGTCACTATAGGCATTGACGACTGCACTGATAATCAGCTGCAATCTGCACGGGCCGTACGGGTGAGCGAACAATGGCGACTGATATTCAGGACTTGTTGGCCTTCGTGGCCGTGGTGAAGGCTGGTGGATTTCGCGAGGGTTCACGGTCAAGCGGCCGATCGGCTTCAAGCCTCAGCGATGCTGTGCGGCGCATTGAAGCTCGCTTGGGTGTACGTCTGCTTAACAGGACGACCCGCAGCGTAGTGCCGACCGAGGCCGGAGCACGCTTGATGGAGCGTATTGTTCCTGCACTTGGCGAAGTCGAGTCGGCACTGGATGTGGTCAACGATTTCCGCGACCGTCCCTCAGGCACACTGAGGCTCAACGTTCCCATCAGCGCGGCACGCTTGGTGTTGCCGAAGATCATTACGCCTTTTTTACAAACCTATCCTGATATCTGTCTCGAGGTCGTTGCCGAAGAGAGCTTCGTCGACATGCTCGCGGCCGGGTGTGACGCAGGCATTCGCTACGACGACCGCCTGGAGCAGGACATGATTGCCGTCCCTATCGGCCCACGATTTCAGCGCTTCGCCACTGCGGCATCACCGTCCTACCTGAACGCCAGAGGGCGCCCCGAGCACCCGCGAGACCTGCTCGATCATGCCTGCCTGCGCGGCAAGTTCCCCAGTGGTGCCATGCCGCTCTGGGAGTATGAGCGTGATGGCGAACTTGTCCGCATCGACCCGACGGGCCCATTGATCGTCAGGATTGGAGGTGCGGTAGATCTCGCCGTACAGGCCGCTATCGATGGCTTGGGGATTGTTTATCTGTTCGAGGACTGGTTACAACCTCACCTGGAAAGCGGTGCGCTTGAACGGGTGCTCGAGCCCTGGTGGCAGCGCTTTACCGGACCGTTTCTTTATTATCCAGGACGCCGATACCTGCCCTCTCCGCTCAGGGCATTTGTGGACTTTATTCATTCAGAACCTTGGGCTGACTGAAGCGATTAGAACAACAACCCCAACGCCGCCAGCATGCACTAGACGCTTATCGAGACGGCCGCCATGGACGTCTCTTTGTTTGTGCTGTTGACATGTCGTCCAATCGGACCGACCTTTGCACTCCCCGCAACACAGATTTGTCATCACGCCGATTGATAGCCCCCTAACGAAAGGTGCATGCTAGAGGGCTCGCCCGGCGCTTATATCATTCCGAATGATAGTTACCTTTGCCTCATTCGATTCGTGCGATACAGCCCTGCCGAGCATCATCCGTCCATTCTCA
The DNA here is from genome assembly GCF_056161485.1 of Pseudomonas sp. 5Vm1k. NCBI lineage: Bacteria > Pseudomonadati > Pseudomonadota > Gammaproteobacteria > Pseudomonadales > Pseudomonadaceae > Pseudomonas > Pseudomonas sp. 5Vm1k. Next base: position 88,964 of record NZ_JBSPCZ010000002.1, on the reverse strand, counting down.
ATACATTGGCGGATGCATCCATGGAACAGTCACTCAAACATTTGCGCTTCCCGTTGGCCTTGTTGGCCGTGCTGGTGATGAGCGCTTGCGGCAAGGCTCCTGAGACCGCCGCCACCATGCCCGCGGCCAAGGTCAGCGTGGCCAAGGTGCTGGAGCAACCTGTCAACGAGTGGGACGAATTCACCGGGCGCCTTGAAGCGCCAGAAACCGTAGAAATTCGTCCACGAGTCTCCGGCCAGATCGATGAAGTCGCTTTCACTGAAGGCGCACTGGTCAAGAAAGGCGACTTGCTGTTCCAGATCGACCCCCGCCCATTCCAGGCTGAAGTCCGCCGCCTCGAAGCGCTGGTCGCCCAATCCCGTGCCAACGCCACTCGCAGCGAAAATGAAGCTCAGCGCGGTGAACGTCTGCGCACCAGCAACGCGATCTCCGCCGAATTGGCCGACTCGCGCACCAGCGCTTCCCAGGAAGCTCGCGCAGGAGTTGGCGCCCTCCAGGCTCAACTGGATCTGGCCAAACTGAACCTGAGCTTCACCCGCGTAACGTCGCCAATCAGCGGTCGCGTCAGCCGTGCGGAAATCACCGCCGGCAACCTGGTGACCGCCGATACCACCGCGCTCACCAGCGTAGTGTCCACCGACAAGGTCTACGCCTACTTCGACGCTGACGAGCGTGTATTCCTCAAATACACCCAACTCGCTCGTCAAGGTAAACGCGGCGCGACCACTCCGGTTTACCTCGGTCTGTCCAACGAAGACGGCAACCCACACCAGGGCGTGATGAACTTCGTCGACAACCAGGTCAACCCGAAGACCGGCACCATCCGCGGTCGTGCAGTGTTCGATAACAGTGACGGCGCCTACACCCCGGGCCTTTATGCGCGCCTGAAACTGGTCGGCAGCGGCACCTACTCCGCCGTGCTGATCAATGACGAAGCCGTTGGCACCGACCTTGGTAAAAAGTTTGTACTGGTCATCGATGGCGACAACAAGACCGCCTACCGCTCGGTTGAACTGGGTCCGAAGATCGAAGGCTTGCGCATTGTGCGCAGCGGCCTGAACAAGGACGACACCGTCATCGTCAAGGGCCTGCAACGGGTTCGCCCTGGTTCGCCAGTCACTCCTGAAGTGATCCCGATGGCGACCAAGGAAACCCTCGCCGCTCTGGCTCAACAACGACAAGCGCTGGAAGCCAGCAACCTGCCTCAAGTCGCGCCTGCCAAGGTCGCGCCAGGTACGGTTGTGAAACTGGCTGCTGCGACTCCACGCGGTTAAGGGACGACAACTCCGATGAATTTTTCCCAATTCTTCATTTCACGGCCGATCTTTGCAGCGGTACTGTCGCTGCTGATCCTGATCGCCGGCGCCATCTCGCTGTTCCAGTTGCCGATCAGCGAATACCCGGAAGTGGTTCCGCCGACTGTTGTAGTCCGTGCCAACTTCCCGGGTGCCAACCCTAAAGTCATCGGTGAAACCGTGGCCGCTCCACTGGAGCAAGCCATCACCGGCGTCGAGAACATGCTGTACATGTCCTCGCAGTCCACCGCCGACGGCAAGATCACCCTGACCATCACCTTCGCCCTGGGCACTGACCTGGACAACGCGCAGGTACAGGTTCAGAACCGTGTGACCCGGACCGAGCCGAAGCTTCCAGAAGAAGTGACGCGCATTGGTATCACCGTGGACAAGGCCTCTCCGGACCTGACCATGGTGGTCCACTTGACCTCGCCGGACAAACGCTACGACATGCTCTACCTGTCCAACTACGCCTTGCTCAACATCAAGGATGAGCTGGCGCGTCTGGGCGGTGTCGGTGATGTACAGCTGTTCGGTATGGGCGACTACTCCCTGCGGGTATGGCTCGATCCAAACAAGACCGCTTCGCGCAACCTGACTGCCACCGATGTGGTCAACGCCATTCGCGAGCAGAACCGTCAGGTCGCGGCCGGTGCCTTGGGCGCGCCTCCTGCGCCGAATGCCACGAGCTTCCAGTTGTCGGTCAACACTCAAGGGCGCCTGGTTTCCGAGGAAGAGTTCGAGAACATCATCATTCGCTCCGGCGACAACGGTGAAATCACTCGCCTCAAAGACATCGCTCGCGTTGAACTGGGTTCCAGCCAATACGCCTTGCGTTCCTTGCTGAACAACCAGCCTGCGGTAGCGATCCCGATCTTCCAGCGCCCAGGCTCCAACGCAATCCAGATCTCTAACGAAGTTCGCGACAAGATGGCCGAACTGAAGAAGAGCTTCCCGGAAGGCATGGACTTCAGCATCGTCTATGACCCAACGATCTTCGTGCGCGGTTCCATCGAGGCGGTGGTTCACACCCTGTTCGAAGCACTGATCCTCGTTGTTCTGGTAGTAATCCTGTTCCTGCAAACCTGGCGCGCCTCGATCATTCCATTGGTGGCGGTGCCGGTTTCGTTGATCGGTACGTTTGCGGTGATGCACCTGTTCGGCTTCTCGCTGAACGCCCTCTCACTGTTCGGCCTGGTATTGGCCATCGGTATCGTGGTGGACGACGCCATCGTGGTGGTGGAGAACGTTGAGCGAAACATCGAGCTTGGGCTAACGCCTGTCGAAGCCACCAAACGCGCCATGCGTGAAGTGACCGGCCCGATCATCGCCACGGCACTGGTGTTGTGTGCGGTGTTTATCCCGGCTGCGTTTATCTCCGGGTTGACCGGGCAGTTCTACAAGCAGTTCGCCCTGACCATCGCGATTTCGACCGTGATCTCGGCCTTCAACTCGCTGACCCTGTCGCCAGCATTGGCTGCGGTGTTGCTCAAGAGCCACGACGCGCCGAAAGACCGCTTCTCCAAGGTGCTCGACAAGATCTTCGGTGGCTGGTTGTTCCGTCCGTTCAACCGCTTCTTTGAAAAGGCCAGTCATGGCTACGTCGGCACGGTCGGCCGGGTTATCCGCAGCAGCGGTATCGCCCTGCTCTTGTACGCTGGCCTGATGGTGCTGACCTTCTTCGGTTTCGCCAATACCCCGACCGGTTTCGTACCTGGCCAGGACAAGCAATACCTGGTGGCCTTCGCACAATTGCCGGATGCCTCGAGCCTGGACCGTACCGAAGACGTGATCAAACGCATGTCCGACCTAGCCTTGAAACAGCCCGGCGTGGAAAGTGCGGTGGCCTTCCCTGGTCTGTCGATCAACGGCTTCACCAACAGCCCGAACGCCGGCATCGTGTTCGTGACCCTGAAACCGTTCGACGAGCGTAAAGACCCAAGCATGTCCGCCGGTGCAATTGCCGGTGCATTGAACGGCAAGTTCGCCGGGATCGAAGAAGCCTACATGGCGATCTTCCCGCCGCCGCCGGTACAAGGCCTGGGCACTATCGGTGGTTTCCGCCTGCAGATCGAAGACCGGGGCAACCTGGGCTACGACGAGCTGTACAAAGAAACCATGAACATCATTACCAAGAGCCACAACGTGCCGGAACTGGCCGCCCTGTTCACCAGCTACACCGTGAACGTGCCGCAGGTCGATGCCGCTATCGACCGTGAGAAAGCCAAGACCCACGGCGTGGCCGTCAGCGACATCTTCGACACCCTGCAGATCTACCTGGGTTCGCTGTATGCCAACGACTTCAACCGCTTCGGCCGTACCTACCAGGTCAACGTTCAGGCCGAGCAACAGTTCCGCCTTGAGCCAGACCAGATCGGTCAGCTGAAAGTGCGTAACAACAAAGGCGAGATGATCCCGCTGGCGACCTTCATCAAGGTCAGCGACACCTCGGGCCCGGACCGCGTGATGCACTACAACGGCTTCATCACCGCTGAAATCAACGGTGCGGCAGCTCCAGGCTACAGCTCCGGCCAGGCTCAGAAAGCCATCGAGAAACTGCTCAAGGATGAACTTCCGAACGGCATGACCTACGAATGGACCGACCTGACCTACCAGCAGATTCTGTCCGGCAACACCGCGCTGTTCGTGTTCCCGCTCTGCGTACTGCTGGCGTTCCTGGTGCTCGCGGCTCAATACGAAAGCTGGAGCCTGCCACTGGCGGTGATCCTGATCGTACCGATGACGCTGCTGTCGGCCATTACTGGTGTGATTGCTTCGGGAGGCGACAACAACATCTTCACCCAGATCGGCTTGATCGTACTGGTGGGGCTTGCCTGTAAGAACGCGATTCTGATCGTCGAGTTTGCCAAGGATAAACAGCAGGAAGGCCTCGGCCCACTGGCTGCGGTACTGGAAGCTTGCCGTCTGCGTCTGCGGCCGATCCTGATGACCTCCTTCGCGTTCATCATGGGTGTTGTGCCACTGGTGTTCTCCAGCGGTGCCGGTGCCGAAATGCGTCATGCCATGGGTGTGGCGGTGTTCTCCGGGATGCTCGGGGTGACCTTCTTCGGTCTGTTGCTGACGCCAGTGTTCTACGTATTGATTCGTAACTTTGTGGAGCGCGGTGAAGCGCGTAAAGCGGCCAAGGCCCTGAAACTGGAGTCGCAACAATGAGCCTGAAAGCCTTCCTGCCGAGTTTGCTGGTACTGGCCCTGAGCGCCTGTGCCGTTGGCCCGGACTACAAAACCCCAGCCGCGGAGCCGGCCAACATCACGGCCGTCACCGATGGCGCCAGCGGTCAGAAGAACTATGACCGCTCGCGTTTCGAAGGCATCTGGTGGCAACAGTTTGAAGACCCGACCCTCAACCAGTTGGTGATGCAATCGTTGCAAGGCAACCGCGATCTGCGGGTCGCTTTCGCCCGCTGGAAAGCCGCGCGAGCGATTCGCGATGACGCCAGCAACGATGCGATGCCGACCATCACCAGCCGCGCCAGCAGTGACCTGGCCAAGGGACAAATCCCTGGCCAGACCACCAAACGGGTCAATAGCGAACGCTATGACCTGGGCCTGGACATGGCATGGGAAATCGACCTGTTCGGCCGCATCCAGCGCAACCTGGAATCGGCCGACGCCGAGCAGCAGGCCGCCGAAGCGGATCTGTACCAACTGCAAGTCACCATGATTGCCGAACTGGTAGACGCCTACGGTCAACTGCGCGGCGCGCAACTGCGGGAAAAGATTGCGCTGGCCAACCTGAAGAACCAGCAGGAATCGAGCAAGATCACCGTCAGCCTGCGTGATGCCGGCGTCGGCGATCAGCTCGATGTGGTCCGCGCCGATGCGCGCCTGGCGTCTGTCGAAGCCAGCGTGCCGCAACTGCAGGCCGAACAGGCTCGGCAGAAAAACCGTATCGCCACCCTGCTGGGTGAACGTCCGGACAAACTGACCGTCGACTTGAGCCCGAAAGATCTGCCAGCCATCGCCAAGGCCCTGCCGATTGGTGATCCGGGTGAACTGCTGCAACGTCGTCCGGACATCCTCAGCGCTGAGCGCAAGCTGGCTTCCGCCACCGCCCGTATCGGCGTGGCCAAGGCTGATTTGTTCCCGCGGGTCAGCCTCAGCGGCTTCCTCGGCTTTACCGCCGGGCGTGGTTCGCAGATCGGTTCCTCGGCAGCCAATGCCTGGGCGCTGGGCCCAAGCATCACCTGGGCTGCATTTGATCTGGGCAGCGTTCGGGCCCGTTTGCGCGGTGCCGACGCCGATGCCGAAGGCGCCCTGGCGACCTATGAGCAACAAGTGCTGCTGGCCCTGGAAGAATCGGAAAACGCCTTCAGCGATTACGGCAAGCGTCAACAACGGTTGATTTCGTTGATTCGTCAGAGCGAATCCAGCCGCGCGGCTGCCGACCTGGCGGAAATTCGCTACCGCGAAGGCACGGCGGACTTCCTTGTCCTGCTTGATGCCCAGCGTGAACGTCTGGCGGCCGAAGATACTCAGGCCCAGGCCGAAGTGGATCTGTATCGCGGCATCGTCGCGATCTACAAGGCCCTCGGTGGCGGTTGGCAACCGGAGACGGTGGCCAGCAAGTAAGCAACAGTTTTAAAGAGCTCCTTTGGTTGGCCGCAACCAACCAAATTTTTTAGCCCCGCGTCTCATTCGGTCGCGGGGCTTTTTTTTGCCTGCTGAAAACACCTGTCTCCTGTAGGAGCGAAGCTTGTGTGGCGAGGGGGCTTGCCCCCGTTGGGGCGCGAAGCGGCCCTAAAACCTGCAACTGCGATCTCTCAGGTACACCGACTGAAAGGTTTTACGACTGCTTTGCAGTCGAACGGGGGCAAGCCCCCTCGCCACACAAGCTTCGCTCCTACAAGGGTTTAGCGGTGTTCTTCGGATTTGTGGTTTTCCATCACGGTTACCGTAGCGGTGGTACCCGCGCGCAACCGGTTCTTGGCGGCATAGTCCGCATCAATCTGTATTCGCACCGGAACCCGTTGCGCCAATTTGACCCACGTATAACTGGGGTTGATGCTGGCCAGCAGACGGCTGCCGGGGGCGTTCTCCCGGTCAGCGATGGCGAAGGCAATGCTTTGCACCGTGCCGCCGAAGGTTTCGCCGCTCATTAATTCAATTCGGACCCGATCGCCCTCCTCGATTCGCGGCAATTTGGTTTCTTCAAAGTAACCGCTGACATAGAACGAGTCGCTGTCCACCAGCGCCAGCAACGCGCCGCCGGCCGTGGCGTAATCACCCTGACGGGTCAAAAGGTTGGTGACGTAGCCACTGACCGGCGCCTCAACCCGGGTGCGCTGCAAGTCGAGTTCGGCTTGGGTCAACGCGGCGATCGCCAATTGCACATTGGCCTGGGCCAGCCTGAGGTTGGCCTGGTTGCGCAATAACTCGGCCTGGGCCACTGCGACTTCGGTGCTGGATTTTTCCCATTCCTCGCCAGAGACGGCGAAGCGTTGTTTAAGCGTGCGCCGCCGCTGCTCCTCGCTCTGACGCTGCTTGAGCAAGGCTTCGCTGGAAACAATCGATGCCTGGGATTGACCGAGGGTCGCTTTCGACACTTCCACAGAACGTTTGGCCCTCTCCACCGCCAGGCTGTAGCGCGCCGGATCGATCTCCAGCAATAGCTGGCCTTTCTCCACATGCTGGTTGTCCTGCACGTTCAAAGTGACGATGCGCCCCGCGACGTCGGCAGACAACGTCACCACATCCGCACGCACCCGGGCATCACGAGTCCAGGGCGCGCGGGTGTAATGCTCCCAGGCAAACCAGCCGAGGATGAAAGCCAGCAACACCACCGCGACAGTCGCGAGTCGGGCAAGGATCTTCTTCAAGGCATCAGGCTCCCATGACCAGAATCAGCGTGGCGCAAACGCAGGCATACAACGCCCCCTCGAACAGCGCTTCATGCCAGACGAAACGCAACACGCCCAAGCGCCGCAGAAGCCAGTCCAGCAGCAGGAAAATCGGCAAGGCCAGTAACAAGGCCTGGGCAATCGGCGGCAGATAGACCCCGCCTACTTCCAGATCAATGGGCAAGGGCCGGTACTCCTTCTGCGTCTGCGGGTTGAAAGTAGTCGCGGTAACGTTGCAGGAACGACACCACAATCAGCAACGCGACGCGCATCCGGAATACTGACCACAGGTGCTCATGAACATCCACATGCAGGTCATCCATTTCATCCCCCAGAGTGCGCAGGTTGGCGAGCAATCGTTGAAGGTCAATTCCGGGTCGCCCGGCAATCAACCTCCCCGTTTCACGAACGGCACCTAATAGACGGTTTTGTTGATCGGTAGTGAGCAAGGTGTTGTTTTGCCCTTGTTGCCTGAGCTGGTTCAAGGCAACCCCCAGCGCCATGCAGCCGAGGCTGACTTCAAACAACTCGCTGGAACGCCGGTCATTAATCGCAGGCAGCAAGCCGAGCATCATGGTCAAGCGATCGACCATGCGGCTTTCAAAGGCAAACTGTTGCTCATCGGTGGCCGGCGTCTTCATCAAGGCGTAGACCTGCTCGCAGTTCTCATTGAACAACCGACGCATCCGCAGCACGGGCCTGAACGGGAAGATCAGCGCGTAGACACTCAACGCGAGAACGGTGGCGCAGGTATAAGCGGCGGCAAACTCGAACCACTGGATCGCACTGTTCTGGCCAATCCCGATGTTTTGCGGCCCCAACAGTAGAAATGTAGAGAGTCCAAGGCCAATGGCGGTGCCGGTGGTGGGCGGCGTGGTCAGACCGACTGCCACGGCGTACAGCAACGGCGCCAACAGCAACGCGAGCAATTCGAAGTTACTGATCATTGGGAATAGCAGAAACAGATAGAGCGCCGAAGCCAGTAACGCCAGCACCAGCCCTCTCGCATAAGCCTGGGCAGCAAGCAGCGGTCGCGGGAACGTCGCCATCAAGGAGCAAAGAATGCCCACCAGCACCATCCCACCGCGGGCGCCGTCCCAACCGGTTTCGACCCAGATCAGGCCAGCGACTACCAAAGCAGTAAATGCGCGGATGGCATTCATCGCCGCCAGGGTGAAATCCAGGTGCAGCGGGTTTTCCTGTCCGCGAAACACGCAGCTCGCTTCGCGTCCCTCCTGTATCGCGTCGCTCAGTTCCAGAATCTGTTCCAGTTGTTGTAGCAACCGGGCCTGCTCCCAACGCAATGCCCAGGCGAGCGAGCGCAAGGTAGCGGTCATGGTCTCGGTGAGTTGTTCGGCTTTGTAGGCCTGGTTATCAAATTGCTGTTGCAACGCGACGAAACGCTGGCGAGCCTCGGGTGACAATGAGCGCCCCCGCACAGCCAGTTCGTCGAGGAAGGCCAGCTCTTCGGCGCGCAAAAGCTGTATGTCTTCGGGCAACGCACCTTGCCAGCGTTCGGCCAACAACTCTCGTTGGTGACGCAAAGCGGTCAGCCGCGAAGTCAGCAGCACCAGTTGATTGCCCAGCAACTGCACCAGGCTGTTGGAACTGCGCAGTCGTGGCGCGTCGAAATACAAATGACGACGCAACCCTTCCAGCGCACTGATCTCACCTAACAATTGCATCTGTCGACGGTGGAAATCGGCTTCGCTTTCTTCGGTGCGAATCACTGCGGCGGCGTGGGTCGCGAGCAGCTTGATCACTTGATCGACCTTGGCAAAATAGTTGCGGGCCACCGTCTCCGGCCGTGCGGTCAATAAGCTGACCACGCACACACAGGCGACCGCCAACAAGGTTTCGGTCACACGGGTGACGGCCAGCAAGAACGTGCCGTCCTGATCCGGCACCGACAGCAGCGCGACGACCACTGCGGTGTAACCGCTGAGCACAAATGCCTGGGAGCTGGTGTAGCGCAACAAGGTGCCCCCGGCGGTACACAGCGCCAACCACAAGGCCAGGGTGATGATGAACGGCAACGGTGCCTGGGGGAAAATCGCCATGATCAGCACCGCAACCGCCGCTCCCAGAGTGGTGCCGATAACCTGACCGAAGCTGCGGGCCAGGGCCATACCGCCCAGTGGCTGGCTAACAATGACCACCGCCATGATCGACCACTTGGGCTGGTCGAGGTCGAACAGGAACGCCAGATAAAGCGTCAACAACCCGGCCGCGATGGTTCTCAAGGCAAACAGCAACACCCCAAAGCCTGGGTTGAGCAACATCCTGAAGTATTGAAGCAGCGGTTGCATGGGCACACTCATCGAGTCATCTCCAGCAAGCGTAGTCACTGCTTCAGGACCTCGACAGGTTTCAAAGTCGACAGCGGTAGTAGGCAAATTCACTGATGACTCGGTCGCTACCGATAGATGTGATCGATGACTCCGTCAGCCACAGCGATTGGACAGACACACACCTTCCCCCTAGGCTTGAATCGCTGCGAAAGCGTCACTCGATAAAAGCCTCCCGATGATCGTACGTTCCAAGCCGAACCTGATCGGCATCCTGTTTTCCTTGAAAGGCTCGATTGCCAAGCGCATTGCCTTGCGCAGCCTGTTGGTGACGCTGCTCGCGTCGGTGATCGTGCTGGTGGAAACCTGGCACCCGGCTTATTTCTCCAAGGTCAACGCCACGCCGTTCACCCTGTTGGGGTTGTCGCTGTCGATCTTCATGAGCTTTCGTAACAACGCGTGTTATGACCGTTGGTGGGAAGGCCGAAAGCAATTGGGCCAGTTGATCATCGAGGTGCGCTCGCTGATCCGCCAGACCCAAGGCCTGATGGACGCCGACGAGCGCGAACTGCTGTTGTGCGAACTCTGCGGTTTCGCCCATGGCCTGATCGCTCGCCTGCGCCTTGAAAGTGAGCAGCACGCCATCGCGCCCTGGACCCTTGATCCCATCGACCCTCAGCATCCGAATATCCCCGACGCCTTGTTGCAACGCATCGGCGCTCGCTGTTCGGAGCTTGCCGAGCTTGGGCGGATCAGTGAATGGCGCTACACCCAACTGGAGACCCGACTGGTCAGCCTGAGTCAGGTCCAGGCCAGTTGCGAACGAATCAAAAGCACGCCACTGCCCTTCCCTTACACCTTATTGCTACACCGCACCATTTACCTGTTTTGCATCTTGTTGCCGTTTGCCATGGCCGAACCGCTGGGTTGGCTGACGCCGGTGTTCACCGCCATCGTCAGTTACACCTTTTTTGGTCTCGACGAGATCGGCGACGACCTGGAAGACCCGTTTGGCTTCGACGAGAACGATTTGCCGTGTAACGCGATATTGCGCACCCTGGAGCGCGAAGTGCTGGCCGCATTGGGCCAAACCGATTTGCCGCCGCTCCTGGAACCCATCGAGTACGTTTTGAACTGAGCCAGGGTTTGACTCAACGCCGCGCCTGACCGAAGCTGGCGTCTTTGCAAAAGCTCGCCAGCTCCCGGATTCCTGCATGCCTCAGTCCCGCCGCTACCTGCTTATCAGCCTCTGCGTCCTGTTTTTCATTGCTCTCGCCTGGTTTTTCCTGCGCAGCACCACGCCCGTGGTGCCGGAGGCGATCAAACATGGCTACAGCGAAGCGCTGGCTCAGGCGCGCGCCGGTCAACCGGGCGCGGCGCGGGTTCTGTATCAGCAATTGGCTCGTCCCGACTTATCGGCCAGACGTCGCATCTGGCTACTCACCGAACTGCCAAACTACCCCAGCCCACAAGCCTTGAAACTGGCCGGCACCGATTTGCAAAACCCTTCGGTGGATGTCCGCGTGGCAGCGATCAAAAGCGTTGTCGGTCTGGTTCCCAGCGGGCAGCGCAGCCTGTTGCTCGGCCCTTTGCTGGATGACAGTGATCAGACCGTGCGCTTTGCCGCCGTCAACGCGCTGTTGGGCCTGTCGCCGGATGATCTGGGCTTGTATTTCGGGCCATTGCAGCAGGCCATCGATGCCTGGGAGCTGGTCCTCAAGTCCGAACCTGAAAGCGCCAACACTCATTACCAACTGGCGCGGCTGCACTTGCACAATGCTGAGTTGAAAGAAGCGCAACTGGCGCTGGAGCGCACCTTGCAGCTCGAACCCGGCAACCTGCCGGCGCTGGTCATGCAGATCGAAGTGCTGGACAAGCAAGGACAGAGCGATGCAGCCCGTCAGTTGCTGGCCAAGCAGTTACAGACCCAGCCAGATTCGGCCTATCTGCAACATGCCCTGGGCCTCTGGTTGTTGCACCACGGGCAAAGTGAATTCGCCGTGCTCGGCCTCTCGAAAGCGGTTGAGCTGGAGCCGGACAACAAGGATTACCGCTACGACCTGGCCACCACGCTGCACAGTGAAGAAGAGCTGGAAGCGGCGCAGAAGCAGCTGCAGGAAATCGTCCAGCGCCATCCTGCCGACCGTAAGGCGCGGGTATTGCTGATCAATTACTGGACCGAAAGCGGGCAGTTGCAAAATGTGCAGATTCTGCTCGCGCAGTTGGAACAAATGAACCCGGATGATCCGGCGTTGCAGCAAGGGCTTTAAAAGATCGCAGGCTTCGCCAGCTCCTACACCGATCGCGTCGCGTTAGGGTATCGCGGTAGAACCCAGCCCCTGTAGGAGCCGCCGAAGGTTGCCTTCTTTTGCTTTTTTTGCACAAGAACATCACACAAACATAAAAGGTTGAACCGTCGTCTCGGCCAAGGGTCAAGAGAAACAGGCAGTCAATTCAGGCACTTCAGGCCTGCTGCCTCGTTTCCCCTAGTCATGAGAGGGCTTTTTTTGTCTACATCTAACGAGTTGTTCAGTGCAAAAGCCGCCACCGGTATCGAAGGTCTGGATGACATCCTGGCCGGTGGATTGTCCCGCGGACATGTGTTTCTGCTGGAGGGTGAGCCGGGAACCGGTAAAACCACCGTTGCGTTGCATTTTCTCCTTGCCGGTGCCCGAGCCGGCGAGCGCTCGTTGTACATCACCCTGTCAGAAACCGAACGGGAGCTGCGCCAGGGAGCGCTGTCCCACGGTTGGGAGCTGGATGAAAACATCCATATCTTCGAGCTGACACCTCCGGAAAGTCTGCTCAACGCCGAGCACCAGCAAAGCTTGCTGTACTCCTCGGACCTGGAACTGGGCGAGGCGACCAAGCAGATTTTCGAAGTGGTCGAACGGGTCAAGCCGACCCGCGTAGTCCTCGACAGCCTCTCGGAAATCCGCCTGCTGGCCCAAAGCTCCCTGCGTTATCGCCGACAAATCCTGGCGATCAAACACTACTTCGTGCGCTACGACGCCACGGTCGTGTTGCTCGACGACTTGACCACCGAATCCCTCGACAAGACTGTCCACAGCGTCGCGCACGGGGTGATTCGCCTTGAAGAGTTAACCCCCAATTACGGCGCTGAACGCCGGCGCATTCGCGTGGTGAAGTACCGCGGGCAGAAATACCGCGGCGGCTTCCATGACTTCACCATCATGGGCGACGGCATCCATGTGTTTCCGCGCCTGGTGGCGGCCGAGCACCGTGGCGGTTACGTTCGCCAGCAATTGACCAGCGGCATCAAGGAAATGGACGCCCTGCTCGGCGGCGGCATCGAGACCGGTTCCAGTACGTTGATCCTGGGTCCGGCCGGTACCGGCAAATCGCTGATCTCGATGATCTTCGCCGCTGCGGCCGTCGCCCGGGGCGAGAAAGCAGCACTGTTTATCTTCGACGAAGAACTGGGCTTGCTGTTCGAACGCATGAAAAACATGGGCATCGACCTCAAGGCACTGCAAGACACCGGCAACCTGTTGATCGAACAAGTGGATGCGGCCGAACTGTCCCCCGGCGAGTTTTCCCATCGGGTGCGTCGCTGCGTCGACGAGCGCAACATAAAGACCGTAGTCATCGACAGCATCAACGGCTACCAGGCAGCGATGCCCGAGGAAAACGCGCTGGTGCTGCACATGCATGAATTGCTGCTGTATCTCAATCGCCGAGGCGCCGCGACGTTCATGACCGTTGCCCAACATGGCCTGGTCGGTGACATGCAGGCGCCGGTGGACATCACCTATCTGGCCGACACGGTGATTCTGCTGCGCTACTTCGAAGCCCTCGGCAAAGTTCGCCGGGCCATCTCTATTATCAAGAAACGCACCGGCAGCCATGAATCGACTATCCGCGAATACCGCATCAGCGGCCAGGGCATGACCATCGGCGAACCACTGGATGCGTTCCAGGGTGTCTTGCGCGGCGTGCCGACCTACCTCGGCGCGAGCAACCCGCTGCTCAAGGACGACAGCCAATGACTTCGCTGGCGGCGACCTCCGAGCGCGCGATCATTCTCGCGCCGCTGGGGCGCGACAGCCAGATTGCGTTGATGATGCTCAACGAGGCCGGCTATGACGGTGTGATCAGCCGCGACTTGCCGGGCTTGTGCAGCGAACTTGAGCAAGGCGCCGGTTTGCTCCTGATCTCTTCCGAAGCGTTGCTCGGTGGCGACCTGGAGCCGCTGCTGGGCATGATCGAACAACAACCGACCTGGTCGGACTTGCCGATTGTGCTGCTGACTTACCACGGCGGCCCGGAACAGAACCCGGCATCGCGTTACGGCCCGCAACTGGGCAACGTGACCTTTCTTGAGCGCCCTTTCCATCCGGTGACGCTGATCAGTCTGGTGACCACTGCATTGCGCGGGCGTCGACGACAGTACGAAGCCAGGGACCGGCTGATCGATCTGAGCCAAAGCGAACTGCGGTTGCAAAACACTCTGGAAACCCTCGAACAGCAGGTTGAGGAGCGCACTGCCGAGCTACGCAATAACGAAGAAGCGCTGCGCCAGTCACAGAAAATGGAAGCCGTCGGCCAGTTGACCGGCGGCATCGCCCACGACTTCAATAACATGCTGACCGGGATCATCGGCAGCCTGGAACTGCTGCGCCGGCGTCTGGCCCGTGGGCGTACCGAAGATCTGGACAGCCTGATCGACCTGGGCGTGACCTCGGCCAACCGTGCGGCGGGTCTGACTCACCGGTTGCTGGCGTTCTCCCGCCGACAGTCGCTGGACTCCAAGCCTGTGGTGATGAACACCCTGGTGACGTCAATGGGAGAACTGCTGGAACGCAGCATCAACGAGAGTATTCAGTTGGACATGCAGTTGAGCGAGCAACTGTGGGTGGCCGAGGCCGACCCCAACCAACTGGAAAGTGCCCTGCTCAACCTGGTACTGAATGCCCGCGACGCCATGCCCGACGGCGGCAAACTGGTGGTGAAAACCTTCAACCAGCACCTGGACACCGGTTTTACCGAAGCCCACGGCAACCTCCAGTCAGGGGATTACGTGGTACTCAGCGTGACCGATACAGGCTGTGGCATGCCGCAGAGCACCATCAGCCGGGCGTTTGATCCGTTCTTCACCACCAAGCCCATCGGCCAGGGCACCGGGCTCGGGTTGTCGATGATTTACGGGTTCAGTAAACAGTCCCGAGGCCATGTCACCATCAACAGTGAGGTCGACCAAGGCACCACCGTCAACCTGTACCTGCCGCGTTATAGCGGTAATCTGGCACAAGATCCTTTGGTGGATATCCAGCAAACGCCTTACGCCCAGAAAGGCGAAACGGTACTGATCGTCGAGGACGATCCAGCGGTTCGGGTGTTGGTCAGTGCGGTGTTGAGCGAGTTGGGTTATGCGTTTGTCGAGGCTGGGGATGCCGACAGTGCGGTGCCGATCCTGGATTCTGCCCAGCGCATCGACTTGCTGATCAGCGACGTCGGGTTGCCAGGGATGAACGGCCGGCAATTGGCAGAAATAGGCCGTCAGTATCGGCCAGACCTCAAGGTGTTGTTCATAACTGGGTATGCCGAACATGCCGCCGTACGCGGTGGCTTCCTCGACCCGGGCATGCAGATGATCACCAAACCGTTCACCTTCGATCTGTTGACGGCGAAGGTCAGAGAAATGATCCGAATCTAAAGAACGCGCGCCTTGTAGGAGCTGCCGAAGGCTGCGATCTTTTGATCTTGAAAGCAAAGTCAAAAGATCGCGGCCTTCGGCAGCTCCTACGAAGGCAAGAGCGTTTAGGACAACATCTGTTGCATCAATTCCTGCAACACATCCAGATCAAACGGCTTGCCAAGAATCGGCGCCTTGCGGGTGATCGGGCTGTCGGTCTCGCGAATTTCCTGCGGATAACCACTGATGAAAATAACCTTGAGTTCCGGTCGAAGCTTGACGGCGGGCTCGGCAATCTGCACACCAGAAATCCCGCCAGGCAGGCGGAAGTCAGTAATCATCATGTCCAGGTGCGGTTTGCTCGCCAGGATTTCGAACGCCTGCTCGCCGTTTTCGGCCTGCAACACTCGATAGCCCTCGCCCGACAGATAGGCAGACAACACCATCAAAATCGAGGGGTCGTCCTCGACAATGAGTACTACATCTTGCGCATCTTCACTCATGGGAAGCCTTTGTTCGGTCAATAGCTGCTGATACGACCGTGGGGTCGTTCAGAGGTTGCGTTTATCTGGCTGCTTTCCTACAACGGCAGACAAACGCGAAATAAGGCGCCTTCGTTGATTCTGCTCTCGACGACGATGGATCCGCCATGGGCGGCAACGATTTGCTCGGAAATAAACAGCCCCAGGCCCAGTCCCGCCACTACGGTCTTGGCGGAAACCCGTTCGAACTGTTGAAAAATACGTTTCTGGTTTTCTTCACTGATGCCAATGCCGCGGTCCTGAACCTCGACCCGGGCCTGGCCCTCGTGATTGTACACGCGCACGTCGATCGGGCCTTTGCCGCCATAACGCAAGGCGTTGGTCAGCAAGTTGGAGATCACCTGCTCGATACGGAACTCGTCCCACCGCCCTTCCACCGGACCGTCAGCGGTAAACGTTACCGTTGATTCGGCGGCATCAAATTGCGGCGCAAAGTTTTGCAGCAGATTACCCACCAACTTCACCAGGTCGAACCGGTTAGGTCGGATCGACAGCTTGCCGGTGCGAATGCGCGACACATCGAGCATGTCTTCAATCAGACGGATCAGGCTTTTGATTTGACGTTCGTCGCGATCGACCATGGCGTGCATTTTGTCCAGGGTGAACGCCGCCGCGTTGTCCCGGGCCAGGTGCATCTTGCGCAGCTGGGTTTCGAGGATCAGGCCATTGAGCGGCGTGCGCACCTCATGCGCCACGATGGACATGAAGTCATCGCGCATGCGCACGGCCTGCTCAAGTTCGTTCTGGGTGTTTTGCAACTTCTTCAGCAGTGCTTCCTGTTCCCGACGGCTCTGCTCCAAGGCTTCGACCTGTTGCTTCATGGCCTTGCTCTGGCGATACAGGTCGACGAATACATTGACCTTGCTCTTGACCGCATGGATATCCAGCGGCTTGTGCAAGAAGTCCACGGCGCCGCTTTCGTAGCCTTTGAACGCGTAGTTCAGTTCCCGGCCGGCGGCACTGACAAAGACAATCGGGATGTTCTTGGTCTTTTCCGTGCCGCGCATCAATTCGGCCAGTTCGAAGCCGTTCATGCCCGGCATCTGCACGTCGAGAATCGCCATGGCAAATTCGTGTTGCAGCAACAGCGACAATGCTTCATCGGCCGACAGCGCTTTATAGACCATGCGATCTTCACGCTTGATCAGCGCTTCTAGAGCCAGCAGGTTTTCTGGCAGATCGTCGACGATCAGCAGTTTGGCTTGGATGTTACTCAGCATGCTATTCGTTCCAGCTCGACAAGCAGACGGCCGATGCCGCGTATAGGGAGAATGTGGTCAGGTTGATGCAAGTCCAGCGCCGCCTGGGGCATGGTCGCGACTTGGGCTTCGTTCGGGTCTTGCACCACAGTCAGGCCACCACGGTGCTTGACCTGGGCCAGGCCGTTGGCGCCATCGCGGTTGGCGCCGGTCAGCAGCACAGCGGCCAGCGCCGGCCCGTAGGCGTCAGCGGCAGATTCGAAGAGGAAATCGATGGCCGGCCGCGAATAGTGCACGCGGTCTTCCAGGCTCAACGAGAAACTGCGGTCCTGCTCCACCGAGAGGTGATAACCCGGCGCTGCAAAATACAGGGTTCCGGCTTCGACCAGCGTCTTGTCGACAGCCTCCAAAACCGGCAGCGCAACTCGCCGGGCAAACACCTCGGCCAGTTGGCTGCGGCGTTCGTCAGGCAAATGCAGCACCACGATGATAGGCAGCACAAAGCCTTCGCGCAGCGGGCTGAGGATGTTCAGCAGCGCCTCGACTCCACCGGCCGAAGCGCCAATCACGATAGCCTCTACAGTCGGCAAACCGGCGTCGTTGTTCATGATTTACGGTAGATCCGTTCTTGTTTGACCAAAGGCTCGAATTGTTTGCCAAATGCCGAAAAGTCCGGGGTTTCCTTGCTGCCCAACACCAGGAAACCACGATGGCACAGCGACTCATGAAACAAACCAAACGCACGATCCTGAAGCTTTTTATTGAAGTAAATCAGTACATTACGGCACGAAATTAATTGAGTCTCTGAAAACACACTGTCGGTCGCCAGGCTGTGATCGGCAAAGGTCACGTTCTCGCACAGGGTCTTGTCGAAAATTGCGTAACCGTACGCCGCCGTGTAGTAATCGGCGAACGAACGCTGGCCACCGGCCTGCTGGTAGTTAGAAGTGTAGGCGCGGACGTTCTCCATGGAGAAAATCCCTTGCTTGGCTTTCTCCAGCGAACGCGGATTGATGTCTGTGGCGTAGATGATCGTGCGATCGAGCAACCCCTCTTCACGCAACAGGATCGCCATCGAGTAGACCTCCTCACCGGTGCTGCACCCGGCGATCCAGATCTTGATCGACGGATAGGTCTTGAGCAGCGGCACCACTTCCTGCCGGATCGCCAGGAAATGCGACGGGTCACGAAACATCTCGCTGACCGGAATCGTCAGCAATTGCAGCAACTGCATGAAAGCGGTCGAATCGTGCAGGACCTTTTCCTGCAACGCCGAGATGGTCGCGCACTCGAATTGAGCCAACGCATGTGCGACCCGGCGCTTGATGGACGCGCCGGAGTAGTCACGAAAGTCATAGCTGTACTTGAGGTAGATCGCCTCAATCAGCAGCCGCAATTCGATTTCGGTATTCTTTTCCACTAAAGGCGTTCCACTAAATACGTTCCATCTTCGGTAACCACACGCGAATCAGCGAGAACAGGCGATCCAGGTCGATTGGCTTGGCCAGGTAATCGTTGGAACCTGCCGCCAGGCAGCGCTCCTGATCGTCCTTCATGGCCTTGGCCGTCACCGCGATGATCGGCAGCTTGCGCCAGCGCGGGTCCTGGCGGATCAAGGTCGTGGCCTCGAAACCGTCCATCTCCGGCATCATCACATCCATCAGCACCAGGTCGATGTCCTCGACTTCATTCAGTTTTTCAATCGCTTCACGACCGTTACGGCCGATCACCACGACTGCCCCTTTTTGCTCCAGCGCACTGGTCAGGGCGAAGATGTTGCGCACATCGTCGTCCACCAGCAGCACCTTGCGACCCTCGAAGACCTTGTCGCGACTGCGCGCGGTCTTGAGCATCTTCTGCCGCTCATGGGACAACTGGGATTCGACTTTGTGCAAAAAGAGTGTCACCTCATCCAGCAGACGCTCTGGCGAGCGGGCGCCCTTGATGATGATCGAGCGTGAATACTTGCGCAGCTCGGCTTCTTCGTCCCGGGTCAGGTTGCGCCCGGTGTAGACAATCACCGGCGGGAACGAGCAGATGTCTTCGGTGGACATGCGCTTGAGCAAATCGTTGCCGAGCATGTCCGGCAACTTCAGATCGATGATCATGCAATCGAAAATCGTCTCGCGCAGTCGGTCCAGGGCTTCCTGGGCGAAACCGACGGCGGTGATCTCGATGTCTTCGTCGCCGATCAGGCGGGCGATGCTGTCGCGCTGCAAGTCATCGTCTTCCACCAGCAGGACCTTTTTGACCTTCTGGGTCAGCTTGGCCTCGAGGCGGGCGAACACGTCCTTGAGCTCTTCGCGGGTGGTCGGCTTGACCGCATAACCGATGGCGCCCATGTGCATCGCGGCTTCGACCCGGTCTTCGACCGAGATCACGTGAACCGGGATGTGGCGAGTTTCGGCGTGTTCCTTCAGGCGCTGCAACACCGTTAGCCCGGAATGATCCGGCAGGCGCATGTCCAGCAGAATGGCGTCGGGGATGAACTCCTTGGCCAGGTCGTAACCTTCGTCGGCGCCGTGGGCCACCAGGCACTGATAACCCAGTTCGTGGGCGAGGTCGTAGAGGATGTGCGCGAAATTCACCTCATCTTCCACCACCAGAATGCAGCGCGTGGCAAACGGCGCCTTGGCGCGGTCGTCATTGAAGCGCGGGATGTCGACCTCGGCAATCAACGGCACCGGAGCGGCCACCGGGGCGCTTGGCACGTAGGCCACCGGCGTCGCGCGCATCGGTTCGATCGGCTCATCGCCGGGTTCGACGTACTGCTGCGGCAATACCAGGGTGAACGCACTGCCCTGCCCCGGTTCGCTGGTGACGCTGATCGAGCCACCCAGCAAATTCGCCAGGTCGCGGGAAATCGACAAGCCCAACCCCGTGCCGCCATATCGGCGATTGGTGGTGCCGTCGGCCTGACGGAACGCTTCGAAGATGCTTTCCTGCTGATCAGGGGAGATGCCGATCCCGGAATCGCGCACGATGAACGCAATGCCTTCGCCCAGCTGGCTGGCAACGGTCAGGCTGACGCTGCCTTTTTCAGTGAACTTCACCGCGTTGGACAGCAGGTTCTTGATCACCTGCTCCAGGCGCTGGCGGTCGGTGTAGATCATCATCGGCGCGCCGGGTTGCAACTCGATCTGG
This sequence comes from Pseudomonas sp. 5Vm1k, assembly GCF_056161485.1. Taxonomy (NCBI): domain Bacteria; kingdom Pseudomonadati; phylum Pseudomonadota; class Gammaproteobacteria; order Pseudomonadales; family Pseudomonadaceae; genus Pseudomonas; species Pseudomonas sp. 5Vm1k. The sequence goes on along the minus strand of NZ_JBSPCZ010000002.1, from coordinate 68,980 downwards.
AAGTCCAGTTTCTTATCCGCGGCCATTGGCTGGAACATCCCGCGCAAGCCGTCCACCAGGCGGGCGACACTGGTGTTTTCCGGGCGCATTTCCAGCTTGCCGGCTTCGACTTTGGAAATGTCGAGAATGTCGTTGATCAGGTTGAGCAAGTCATTGCCGGCCGAATAGATCGACTCGGCGAACTTGACCTGTTCGGCACTGAGGTTTTCCTGAGGGTTTTCCGCCAACAGCTTGGCCAGGATCAACGAGCTGTTCAGCGGCGTGCGCAGCTCGTGGGACATGTTGGCGAGGAATTCGGACTTGTACTTGCTGGAGCGCTGCAATTCTTCGGCGCGGTCTTCCAGCTGAATTTGCACCTGATTGAGCTCGGTGTTCTTCTGGTCCATGGCGTCGCGCTGATCAGCGAGGATCTGCGCCTGTTCGGCGAGTTGCTCGTTGGTCTGCTCCAACTCCACTTGCTGGGTTTCCAGATGCGCCTGGGATTCCTTGAGAATTCGCGACTGCTCTTCCAGTTCTTCGTTGGCGGTCTTGAGTTCTTCCTGCTGAACCTGGAGTTCTTCGTTGAGCTGCTGGGTTTCGGCCAGCACTTCCTGCAGGCGCTGACGATAGCGCGCGGCCTCGATCGAGGTGCCGATGTTGCCGGCAATCAGCTCCAGCAGTTCGATGTCGCGCTCGTCCAGTGGGCGCAGGAAACCCAGTTCGATGACGCCATTGACCCGGTCATCGTCGCTGGTCGGCACCACCAGCACGCTGTGCGGCAAGCCTTCACCCAAACCAGAGCTGACCTTGAGGTAATCGGCAGGCACATTATCCAGGCGAATCAGCCGAGCCTGTTTAACGGCTTGGCCAACAATCCCTTCACCGTCGTAGATCGACTGATCCTGCGCTTCCTGTTCCCGGGGTAAACCGTAGGAAGCCACGCGCTTGAGGCCGCCATGTTCTTCACGCACATAAATGGCCGCCACGGCAGTGCCCATGTACTGCGCGCAGAATTGCAGAATATTGCGCCCCAGCAAGTTCAGGGTCAGTTGCCCCAGTACTTGCTCGGCCAGTTCGGTCTGGCCGCTGCGCAGCCAAGCTTGCTTCTCCAGGCGATCGGCACTGGCCTGTTGTGCGCTCAGGGTGGCGCCGTAATTCTGGGAAAGATTGAGCAAGTCACGTCGGCCAATGTAGGCAAGCAAGCCGCTGATGCCTGCCACAAACAGCAGATACAGAGTGATGCTCCAGATGGTGGTGCGGCGCACGTCTTCGTTGCGCGTGGTGCGCAACTGCTGCTCCATGTCGATCACGTCATCGAATTGTTTGCGGATCTCATCGGTCAGGCGCTTGCCGCGTCCAGCCTTGACCGCGGCGCGGTAATCGCCGCTGGCCCGCTGCAAATCGATCATCGATTGCGCGTAAGTGGCCCACTCGGTTTGCAGGGCCTGGAGCCGGCGCAAACGGTCGGTCTGCACCGGGTTGTCGGCGGTCAGTTCGAGCAAGGTATTGAGAGCGACCGCGATTCTCGGCCTGGCCGTTTCGTACGGGTCGAGGAAGTGCTCGTCACCGCTGAGCAAGAAGCCGCGCATCCCGGTTTCCAGGTCGACCGTCAGCTTCACCGCTTCATTGGCGTTATTGATCACCCGGTCGGTATGTTCGACCCATTGGATGACAGACAGCAGGTAAGTGATCAACGCCACGAAGAAAACCGCGCTGATCACACCCACGCCAAGCGGCAAACTGACGTTGCGGCTCAGGAGTTTACGGAATCGTTGCTCATCAACCGAAGACACAGAGGTCATGGGGAAGGCCTTGTCGAACTGTTGAAAACCAAGGAGTTTGCCCCAAAACCGTCACGTTGATCTAATTTTCTGACAGCTTTGGTAGCAAATTCCTGCAATTAACTGCTCTTGGTCAATGCCGCGCGTTATCCTTGCCGATTGTTGTACCGCTATTGTTTTTTGCATTGTGTCGGGAACTTGTCGGGGTCCGGCATTTACTCAAGCAAGAGACCGGCGATTTCGATCGACCGCCGACCCGAAAACCTACCATTGAGAGCCCCAATTATGTCCTCCAACGCGTCCATCATTCTTGTCGTCGAAGACGACGCCATCGTGCGCATGCTGATCGTCGATGTGCTGGAGGAGCTTGAATTCAAGGTCCTGGAAGCGGATGGCAGCGAGCAGGCCCTGGAGTTTCTCAATGACGAAGACCAGTACATCGACCTGATGATGACGGACGTTGGCCTGCCGGTGATGGATGGCCGTGAACTGGCCACCCAGGCGCGGATGCTGCGCCCGGAACTGCCGATACTGTTTGCCAGCGGCTACGCCGAAAGCATCGATGTGCCGGCGGGCATGCAGGTAATTGGCAAACCGTTCTCGATCGATCAGTTGCGCGACAAGGTCAAGGGCATGCTGGCTTGAGTCAGGCGCCATGCCAGGTCAATAAGTCATGCAACGACGATCCCAAAACTTAACGTTTTGGGATTGTCATATCACCCTTTAATTCAACCCGCCCACCAAGTTTCAACTTTCGCCACACAGCCATTCGCACACCACTGCAAATAACATACTTCAATCCGGACACAATCCGTCAAAGTTACCTGCTGGCTACAACCTTCTAAAAACAATAACTTCCTCAGCCGCAGAACATGACTGCGCAACAACATCACAATCATCATTCATAACAACCCACTTAGTTCAAGGATAGAACATGAACACGCCTGCCTCTTCGACTGAAATAAAAGTCACAGAAGAAAAAACTGCCGTTATCAAAAAGACGACAGCACTGGAAAATCTTTATATTGCGAAGGTGACGATAAATGACCTGATCGTCCCTGGCACGCCGGGCACGGCGCTGGATATCGCACACCAGAAAGCGCAAAGCGCTCTGTTGAAAATGCTGGAACGCCCTGAGGCAAAGGACATACTTCGTTTGCTTGGCACTCCTGAAGACGCTGTCATTTATTGCGATGCAAACAGAAATCTTTATGCAAGAACAGAAACCCAGCGCAAAAATCTGACGCCACTGATTGATAACAACACTTATCTGAGCCTTCAGCTTGATGCCCTTGCAGAAGCCGCAACGAGTTGTGGAAACTGCATTTACGCAAGTTCGATTATCAGCATTGAGCAGTGGCACAACTTTTATGGAATCACATTCCCCGAACACCTGAAACACCACTTGGCAGCGGTAAAACCCCAAGGTTTCCCTCGGGCCAAAAGCATTGCGATCGGCAACTACATGGCGTTACTAAACCAGGGTGAACCGACCCATCTAACGTTAACCAACGAACAGCGATCCCGACTCCAGCCACCCAAGACACTTAATGAAACGATGCTCTATCGTTTGCTGGATCGCTCGCGGACCGCAGCGAGTATTCGTTTCGATGCACGCTCGGTACTGGAATTGTGCTTGAAAAACTCCAAGGCAAAAGGTCACGCGCGGGACGTGCTCAATAGTGTTGATTGGTACGGCTCAGGCTCGGGTCAGGTGGCGTCGGCTGAAGACCTGGACCTGCTGCTCATGGCGCGCATCCTGCTCGATATCAACCCGTCAATCGGCCAAGAGGACGAAGTGCATCGGCTGTTCGAATTCGAGCTTTATCATCCGCGCCACGTCGAGCTGAACCGGGCTCAAGTGCTGATGAAGTTTGAGGAACACCTGATTTCCCGCGACAAGGCCGATGCACTGGCGGCGCCCGTGGTCGCCCATCTTTTACTCGCCACCTGCGCGCCCGAGTTTGTAGTCAAGAGCGTTCCCGACTCGTTGCTCCTGGGCTCCACCGGCTGGGCAACCTTTGCCAACGCGGCAGCCTACGCAGAAATCATTTCGCCGGGTGCCTGCTGCGTCATGACCTATAACGACGTGATGGGCTTTGCCGACAGCTATTTAACCGGTGCCCGGCAAGACACCCTGTATTGCAGCCTGATGGTCAAGCCTATGTTGAATTGGGCCGCGATGAACAATCTGATCCCCTACAGCGCAGAGGGCGACTACAACGCACAACACCTGATCGACGTCAGCGCCGCCCATGACCGCTACATCGATCAACTGACAGCCGCGACCCAGGCGCTGAGCACGCCCCTGCCGACACGAGAGTCCGTGGCCCGCGAAGAACTTGAACGGGTGATCCCGAATGCGGCCCGCGACATCGACAAGAAGATCATCCGCGAGCACATCCTGCCGGACCACGCCCAACAAAATGCCAAGCGTCCTTTTCAATACTCGGTGCTGGACCTGTACCAGTCCGACGACCTTTTACAGAAGAATGGCAGCGGCAGGTTTTCCTCGGACTTCTACCACGACCGCACCATCAACTGGCTGGACGATGCGCCGCTACTCAAACGCCTGGGCACCGTCGCAACGCTGTTTCCAGCCGCATTCGAGCGCTACCACGAAGCCCTGCAAAAAGCGCTGAATACCAACCTGCGGATGACGCTGTCGCGACTTCCCATGAACGAACGAGTCGCCTTTGAATACGGAACCATTCATCTGTGCCTGGTCCGAAAACGGGATAACCAGCCGCGAATCGACGAAACACTCGAGACGCGAGAAAGAGCCCGGGCCCGTTATGGCGTCGTTATCAATGCCACCTATAAGGGCCACACGAGCTGTTACGAGTTGTTCAGCATTCGCGCCCATATCCAGAAGCAACCGGCGCTGGAGAGCCTGTTCAACAACCCGGCCAATCGATATCAACGACGCCTATCGGAAAAAGAGGCCCGCCGAGTCGCTTATATGGGCGGGTCGGGGACGACTTACGACAAGGATGAGCTCTGGAACGGCGCCCGGTCGCCGGACAAGGATGTCTTTTTCGGTGGTCACGTCCCGCTGGACGACGCCGCCTATTTCACCGGTTCCCTGCCTCGAACCACGGTCAGCGCCTGGTTGCTGCTGGAAAAGGATTGGCGCTCGCTGCAATCCGAGATCAGCGGGCCAAACAAGCGCAGCCCCATGGAAACCTTCAACTCGTCACGGGTCGAAGCGTTGATCAAGTCGATACTTGAGCACAGCCCGGTCGCGACCCGGGAAGAGCTGTACGAAACGGCAAAGGGCGTTTCCATTCTGGAGTCGCAACGACAACAGTCTTCGGACAGGCTCCATCAAGTATTGAACCTGATCATCCCGTTCAAAGGCTGCATTGAGGACGTTACCTCCGGCGATCCTGAGCGCGAGGCGGCGGGTGCGCTCAGTTGCGTATTCGACAGCATGTCGGTGATGGGCGCCGTACTGGGCGCTGCGCCAAAGGTGTTATCGGTTGCCGCGCGGACCGGGTCCGCATCGTCTAAAGCATTCAGTTTCGCCAAGGCCGGCTCGGCCTTCCTGACTTCGCTGATCAACCCGTTGGACGGCATGCCGGATCTGGTCAACAAAGGCAGCAAGCTGTTGCACAAAGGCAACGTCTTGCTTTCAAAGCGAGGCCGGCGCGCTGTCAGCGATGCGGTGGACAATCTGAAACAGGGCAGCTCTTTTGATGAGTCCGCACAGGTTCTCAAGGCCCTTACGTTTGCGGATATAAAAAAGGTGAAATGGATCGGATACGATGATGCCGTCAACTTGTTCAATCTGTTGATTATAAAAAGGGGCAATGACTGGTATTCGCTGGACTTGAATACGCTGCAACCTCGCGGCCCAAAGTTATCGCAAGCTCAGTTACAGTTTTTACCCTAGCGATTAGCAATATCTCTTCACACAACCTGACTTGCTGACTATTCAGCAATGGGAAAACTCTCCGCCCATCATTACCACAGCGCATGAACAATTAATCACTTCTGGCACTTCCAGAGGCAGGCTAATGTGCGCTGCAACTTCACCAACATCCAAACAAACAGAATTACTCAACAGTAATGAAAGGACTCATTATGAAGAATCAGGCACGCCCCACAGAAAGATGCCTCCAGCACTTCCCTACCCCGAATAAAACCCTCGCCGGTACGTTCGAACAACAGCAGGCCGACCTTGCGGAAAAAGCCTTGATCATCGAGGCGCTCCAGACCCACCAGGCGTTTGGAGTGTACGGATTGAAATGCGACATCGCTTATATCCAGGGTTCTCGTTTCGGCGAGGCTTATCAATCAGCCAACGCGATGTTCCAGGAAATATTAGAAAAACACACTTTTATCGGCGTGCGCCGTGACCGCAACATAGATACCGCAGATGTTATCTGCGTATACGCGGACGGACGCGTTAGCGCACTGTCTTCAACGTGGAAGGCCCGGTACAACTTTGAGCAAGCCGAGATTGATCTGACAATGGAGATCGAACGCTTCCCGGAACTCAAGAGTGATGTACAGGCACTGGCTGAACTGGTTGCTTTGACAGGGGGTGCGGTCTATTCAGATGACCGTATAAAAGTTGAATGCTGGCTGCGATTCCACCATTACTTCATACCGACCAACCCGGCGGAGTACAGCAATTTACTGAGTTTTCTGAACCACCGTCCTCAGCCAGCCCCTCCCCTCGGAACCTTTTGGGAACTGCTGGCGGCGGCCGAACACCCCCCCTTTTTCCTGACCCCGGAAAACAAGGCGAGCATTTGCCAAACCACCCTCGACTTGCTCGGCGCACCCAACTTGCTGCTTGAGTCGCTCGGCCGAAGAACACTGCGGGGCAAAACACCCGAGTACATCAGGAACAATGTCGATGCCCTGCTCAGCCAAATATTATCGAGCGAAACGGCGCTCGAATGGGCACTCGAATACCTGGAGGTATTGGGTTGGTATGGGGTGCATCAAGATGAAAGCGTCGACAAGGAGCATCTGCAGCAACTTCTGGTGACCGCCATTCTGCTTGATCAACAACCTGGCAGCGAAGGTTCCGGGCCTGAAAACCAAGTGGCCGGTTACAACCTCTATTCGCCCGACAACGTGGAAAAGTCGCTTTCAGTGGTACGCCTGGCGTTCGAGAACCACCTGATCGCACAACACAAACTCACCGACACCCTCGCCCCGTTATTCGCTCATCTGCTTCTGGCCGGTGACGCTCCCGAGTTTCTGGTCAAGGAAGTGCCGGAAACGCTGCTGCTGGGCACCCTGGAGTGGGTCGCCTTCCGTCAAGGTGTCGCCCTGGCCGAAATGAACGCGGCCGGCTCCTCGCGGCTGATGACTTACTCGCAAATAAAACAGCTCGCTGACATTGAGCCGGTGACCGAATTGCTGCAATCGATCCATGGCTTGATCGCCCGGGATGTGATTTTGGATTGGGCACAGTTACACAGTGTGATTGATGAAAAGGACTTGAACGATCCGGAGAAGAAATCTGCCGAGATTGCGCTGAATGCATTTAGAAGAGACGCCGGGCTGCTGACCGCGGCGGCCGAAACATTGTCCACGCCTCTGCCTACGCGACGGGCTCTGACACTGTGGATGCTGCAACACAGCGTGCCCGACGCGGAGTTCCTGCAAAAAGAGGTGCTCTATTTTAAAGACTGGGAAGTTGAAGATCTGATTCGCGAGCCGCTCGCCATGTCCATGGTCGATTTGCAAATGTCAGACGATCTCGAGACTCAGAAATGGGATGTCAGAAGCGGAACCAGTGTTTATAAAAGATACCCGAAGCTTCTTCCGCAACTACTCTCACCCAAAGAGTACTTCGATATCTGGTTCAATCGTGCGCACACTCTCCAAAAAGACGCGGTAGAAACCACATTAAAACTGGCCATGTGTTCTTTGCCCGCCCGAGATCGATTCAGGCTCCAGCAGGGCGAAATTACCCTGTTCACTGTCCGCCCTTGCGTCGTGAAACAGGACAAAAGGCCAAACCTGCCCGTTCATCCATTGTTGGCGATATTCCATCCTGACTTATCGATACTGCCGAGACATCCTGACCCTGTAGAAAACCAGCGTGACAAGGACGCCGCCACCGGTCGATATGGCGTGGTGGTGTGTTCACGCATTGAGGGGCGGCTGTATTGCTATGAGTTGTTCACCCTGTACGGGGAATGTCGGGAGAACCCGGAACTGGCGAAACTGATCGACAGCAAGGACTTGCTGAATACCCCATCGCGTCTGGAATTCACCGGCAACATCACCACCTACACAACGCCCACTCCGGTTTATGACCTGCCACTCAACATCGAAAACTACACCCATGGTGTGCAACCGGCGGGCAGCACGACCACTAAAGCCGTCATAGAAAAACTCGGGGTCGTGCCGGCGCCTTCCAAGGCAGAAAAATACAACAGTGCTTACCAGAGTTTTTACTCCGGACAATTCCAGGCCATTGCCCGGTTCGTTGTAAACCATCGCCCCGTCGCCACTTACAACGAGTTGCGAAACGAAGCCTGGGGACAGACAAAGCTGGAACAGGCCATCGCCAAAAGAGACAAAACCATTGAGACGATCATCAATATCGTCGTCCCTTTTAAGGCCTGTATCGAGGACCTCAACTCAGGCGATGCTGACCGCAAACTGGATGCAACGACCAGTTGTTCATTCGAGGTGGTAGGAACGCTGCTGATGGTCTTCGGCGCCGCCGCGAAAATCGTCGGTGTCGCCGCTACTTCGGCATCCGCGGCAGCAAAAGCCGCCAGGTTCGCCAGGGTTACCTCCGCCCTCATCGTCTCGGCCTTGAACCCGTTGGATGGCGTACCCGCGCTGCTCAAAGGTGGCACCAAACTGCTGGGCAAAGGTATCTGGCGACTGAGCAAGCCTGGCCGGCAATTGCTCTCGGTAGCCGTTGAGCAAATGCACAGACTGACGCACAGCACTGCCTATGATTTGGCCACTGTCACTCGCCGTTTGAAGTCAGCCCAAGACCCTTTGCAGGCCATGGGCGACGCTGGCGAAGCAGTCCTGTACTGGGCGACGCTCAAAAATGACAACTGGTACGCCTTAAACCTGAGAACCGGGACGCCATGGGGCCCGCCACTGACCCATTTGCAACTGGCAAAATCGGTTGTGGCGCGAGGCTGGCGGCGGTTGCTGCCCGTCAGTTATGCCCATGCTTATGTCAAAAGGAGTTTGCCGCTGGCCCAGGGCAAGATCGATACCGCGCTGCAACAACTTCTTTCGGCGGGCTCTGCGCCCGAGGTTAAATCGGTCCTCAAATGTGTGTTTGGCAATGACTCCGCCGAGGCCATCGAACACTTGACCGAAGCGTTCCGCAAGATGAAAAAGGACGCTGAACACATCACGCTGAAAAACATAATCTTTGATACCGTCGCTGACGGTGATGCATTGGCATCGGTCTATCCGGGGCGCGCTGTGGTCTGGAAAAACGGCGGTTATGCGGCGGATGCGCATAACAGCAAGTTCCTGACGATCTACACCGGGGAAATGAACCAGTATTTTGAAGCGACGAGGTTTGATAAAGGCCGAGTGGCTGACGGCATCGTTCACGAAGTTTCCCATGCGTCGGAAGGTACCCTGGACATGATGTACTCCGACTTGTCGCCGAAAAACGGACGGCCCGGCGAAATTGGTGTCACCGGTTTGATGAACCTGGCAAAGAAGCCCCGGAACATCGTGCCAGAGACGATACCGCAGGCGGATGCCGACGGACTTCAGGAGTTCATCAGCATCAAACCCGCCTTGTCCCCGTTGCTGGCCAACTCACCGGCGCTGTTGAACGCCGAGTCTTATATGCTGGCCATTGCGCTGCTTAATCAAAGGGCGCGCAATCACCAGCGTTTCCTCAGCAACCTGGTCGAGATGGAGAGCAAGATTTTCGCCTCCCGTGGAGAGCACATCAAAGACGCGGTGGTCGTGAATCTGTCTTCCTTCGACATGGCCTAGTTTGCCGCGACAGCCGTATGAGCAAAAGGACGCGACCTCGCAGCCACCTGATCCTGTGGTTTAATTGCGCCCTTTTGCTACGCCCCCTATCGCCCGCCGCAAAGGAACACGTTCATGAGTCAGCCCACAACCAAAGTCCTGGTCATTGGTTACGTCTGGCCCGAACCCCGCTCTTCGGCGGCCAGTGGGCATGTGATGCAGATTCTGGAGACGTTTTTGCAGGAAGGCTGGGACATCACGTTCAGCAGCCCGGCGGGTGTCGGCGAACACAAGGCCGACCTCGCCGCGCTGGGCATTCGTGAATGCGCTATCGAGCTGAATAACGGCAGTTTCGACGTCTTCATCAGCGAATTGGCCCCGGATATCGTGCTGTTCGATCAGTTCATGATGGAAGAACAATTCGGCTGGCGCGTAGAGAAACACTGCCCCGATGCGTTGCGCGTGCTTGAGACGACCGACCTGCAAAGCCTGCGGCACGCCCGGCACCAGCGTCTCAAGGACCGGTTGAAGGTCAGCGCCGACGAAAACGACTTCAGCGAACTGTTTGCCCCGGCGCTGCGTGAGGAATTCGAATTGATGGCCGGCACCGACCTGGCCAAGCGCGAGATCGCCGCGCTGTACCGCTGCGATTTGAGCCTGATGATTTCGCCGGTGGAAATCGAGTTGCTGGTCGACCAGTTCAAGCTGCCGCGAGACTTGCTGCACTGGTGCCCGTTGATGCCCGACCTGCCGACAACGGCCCACACGCCATTTGAGGATCGAGCGCATTTTCTCAGCATCGGCAACTTCCGCCACGCACCGAACTGGGACGCGGTGCTCTGGATGAAAACCGCGGTGTGGCCGTTGATCCGTCAACAATTACCCGGTGCGCAACTGCATCTTTACGGCGCTTACACGCCGCCCAAAGCCACGGCGTTGCACAATCCGGCGCAGGGTTTTCACATCATGAACTGGGCAGAAGATGCGTTGCAGGTGATGTCCGCCGCAAGAATCTGCCTGGCTCCGTTGCGATTTGGCGCGGGGATCAAAGGCAAAATCGTCGATGCCATGCTGTGCGGCACGCCCACGGTGACCACGCCGATCGGAGCCGAGGGCATGAGCGACGGTCAGCCATGGCCGGGCGTAGTCGGGGAATCCGCCGAAGCATTGGCCGCCGCTGCCGTAGCGCTTTATCAGGACAAGGCGCTGTGGACCCAGGCGCAGCAGCATGGCGACCTTTTGCTCGCGGCCCAATACAGCCAGTCGCAACACGGCCCGGCCCTGATCGAGCGGCTGCAAGCCTGTCGCCGTGACTTGGCACAGCGGCGTCGGGACAACTTCACCGGCGCCATGCTGCGCCATCACGCGCATAAAAGTACGCAGTACATGGCCCAATGGATCGAGGCGAAAAATCGACACAGCGAGTCATCCGTTTCTGATTCTCGCGGGTGATTGTTGACGTGAAATAGCTGGCTTAAGGCTATGTTTGTATGGATGTTTCCATGCGTTGGAAAATCCGTGATCGGCCTCTAGGCTGTGGTCGTTGATTGATTTTTCCACGAGATCTCGCCCCCACGGATGGGGCGCCGAGTCACAGGCAGGAGCCTTGCAACATGCCTAATAGCCCCACGTCCAATGTCGACAAACAATGCTGGATGAGCAAAGTCCCCGACATTGACCGCTTGAAACTCACCGACCTCATCTGGCCCGGTACGCACAACTCGGGCATGGACAAGAAAGCCCGTAACTATGAGGTGGTCCTCGGCAACTGGACCACCTGCCAGAACGATTCGTTTGCCTGGCAACTGGCCAACGGTGCCCGCGCCTTCGATCTTCGTCTGGGTTACCTCGCAGGCTCCCCTCAGGGTACGTTTTACTTCCATCACAACGGCTACCAATCCCTGCGCGTGCTGGGTGAACTGATCGACGCGGTGAATGACTTTCTGGACCGCAACCCGGACGAGTTCATCATTCTCGACTTTCATCAGTTGCGCGACGGTAACCAGCACTTCAATTTCGGCCAGTTCAACGACTTGCTGACGCAACAACTCGGGGCACGGGCGATCTCCCCCGAGGATGAAGACAAGACCATCGGCGAACTCAAGGCTGCCAGCAGCAAGAAGCGCTTGATCATGGCCGCCAGCGGTTCCGTGGAACTGGACATGAACGTGTTCTGGATACGCATCCCTCATCACTGGAGCGGTTCGCGGTTGACCGATGTCAGCGACCTGCGTCGGCACATCGTTCGAACCCTGGAAACACCCCGCCGTGACGATTACTTCTGGTCACTGACCGCCACCAGCTACTCGTTCCTCGGTGGGCCCGTGGACATCAAGCAGCACATCAATGAATGGTTTCATTCATCGCTGGATTGGGTGACCCGCTGCAGCATCATCAGTACCGACTTTTTCGATGAGTCAGAGATCGTCGGATATTGCTGGGTTGCCAACAGCATGAGGGCGGCGCCCAGGGTGTCTTGAGTCGGGGTGCTGGCGCTGTCGGCTGTGAAAGAGGCATCATCAGGGTGCAAATAATAAAAGTGCCCTGCCATGAGCCGATCAACCAGAATTACCGATCCTTCCTACGAGTTGATGGACGACCATAACGGGTTGTCCATCATCTATCGCCAGCATGGTTTCCCGTGCCCGCTGGTGCGCTGGCATTTCCATAAGGAATACGAACTGCACCTGATCGTGGCCAGCTCCGGCAAGGTGTTCATTGGCGACTATATCGGCAACTTCTACCCGGAAACCCTGTTTCTGACCGGCCCCAACCTGCCCCACAACTGGATCAGCCAGGTGGCCGAGGATGAAGTGGTGCCCAAGCGCGACATGCTGGTCAACTTCACCGACGAACTGTTCGACAGCGGCCACTTGGTGTTTGCCGAACTCAAGACCCTGACACCGCTGCTGGAGCGTGCGAAGTACGGCATCGAATTCCGCTGCAAGCGCACCATTCGCCAGGCCATGACGCTGATGCAACGCATAGCCGACACCAAGGGCGTGACCCGGCTCGGGCATTTTTTCATTTTGCTGGAGTTGCTTGCTGCGTCCGATGACTACCAATTGCTGTCAGGGGCCACAACGACGCAACTGGCAGATGAACATAACGTTGATCGCACCAACCGGGCCGTTGATTACATTTTTGCCCATTACGCCCGGGAACTGCCGCTGGAAGAAGTCGCCGAGCACCTGGGTATGAAGCCGACGTATTTCAGCCGGGTGTTCAAACAGGCCACCGGCCGCTGTTTCATCGAATTCGTCAATCGCCTGCGGATCAGCAAGTCCTGCGAATTGTTGGCCGACGGCGACAAACCGGTGACCGATGTGTGTTTTGAGTCGGGTTTCAACAACATTTCCAACTTCAACCGGCGCTTTCAACAGCTCAAAGGCATGACGCCTTCCCATTACCGGCGATTGGCGGTGCAAAGGTTGACCGAACAAAACCTCGGTTGACCGCCTTTTCTGTAGGAGCGAGGCTTGCCCGCGAAGGCAATTTGTCTGATACACCGCCTTCGCGGGCAAGCCTCGCTCCTACAGGTTCCCCCATCACACGCCTAAAACCGATACGCAATCCATACCGGCCAATCGGCAGATAACCGTCCCTTACGCCTCTCCTCCCAAACCCCAGTGCAAAAAAGTATCGATTCAAGTGTTACGGATGATTTGTCACATCCTCAATTGAAGGCTGTAATCAGTGCACATTCTTCCCTCAGCAGGAAGACACAAAAACAATAACTGTCCTTCTGTCCCCGCTGGGTGCAGAAAAGGAGTGCACGATGCAACCTTCTGTAAAAGCTCTGCTTGCCCTCACCTGCATGACCCTCAGCAGCGTCAGTCTTGGCGCCCAGACCCTGACTATCGCCACCGTCAATAACAGCGACATGATCCGTATGCAAAAGCTCTCGAAAACCTTCGAGGCCGAGCACCCGGACATCAAGCTCAATTGGGTGGTGCTGGAAGAAAACGTCCTGCGCCAACGCCTGACTACCGACATTGCCACTCAGGGCGGACAGTTCGATGTGCTGACCATCGGCATGTACGAAGCGGCACTCTGGGGCGCCAAAGGTTGGCTGGAACCCATGAAGGACTTGCCGGCCAGTTACGCCCTCGACGACGTGTTCCCGTCGGTGCGTGAAGGTCTGTCGGTCAAGGGTTCGTTGTACGCCCTGCCGTTCTACGCCGAAAGCTCGATCACCTATTACCGCACCGACCTGTTCAAGGACGCCGGGCTGACCATGCCTGAGCATCCGACCTGGACCCAGATCAGCGAATTCGCCAGCAAACTCACCAACAAAGATAAAGAGCAGTACGGCATCTGCCTGCGTGGCAAGGCCGGTTGGGGCGAGAACATGGCGCTGATCACCACCGTCGCCAATGCCTACGGCGCGCGCTGGTTCGATGAGAAGTGGCAACCGGAATTCACCGGTCCCGAGTGGAAGAACGCGCTGAACTTCTACGTTCAGACCATGAAGGATTCCGGCCCTCCGGGCGCTTCGAGCAACGGCTTCAACGAAAACCTGGCGCTGTTCAACAGCGGCAAGTGCGCGATCTGGGTCGATGCCAGCGTCGCCGGCTCGTTCGTCACCGACAAGACCCAAAGCAAGGTCAGCGATCACGTCGGCTTTACCTATGCACCGCACGAGACCACCGACAAGGGTTCAGCCTGGTTGTACTCCTGGGCGCTGGCGATTCCGACCAGTTCCAAGGCCAAGGACGCGGCGAAAACCTTCAGCGCCTGGGCCACTTCCAAGGAATACGGCGCACTGGTCGCCGAGAAAGATGGCATCGCCAACGTACCGCCAGGTACACGAGCTTCGACCTACAGCGACGCTTATATGAAGGCTGCGCCGTTCGCCAAAGTGACCCTGGAGTCGCTGAAAGCCGCCGACCCGAGCAAACCGAGCGTCAAGCCTGTGCCTTATATCGGCATCCAGTTGGTGACCATTCCTGAGTTCCAGGGCGTTGGTACACAGGTCGGCAAGCTGTTCTCGGCGGCATTGACCGGCCAGACCACGGTCGACCAAGCCCTGGCCGCAGCCCAGCAAACCACCGAACGTGAGATGAAGCGCGCCGGTTATCCCAAGTAACCCGCAACCTGCTCCCGCCTTCTGTGGGAGCGAGCTTGCTCGCGATGACGGTCGCCCATTCAACATTGTGGGTGACTGATCCACCGCCTTCGCGAGCAAGCTCGCTCCCACATTGGATCTTCATAGGTCTGCATGAATCGGTTCTTTCGCCATGAATATTTCAACTGCCAAAGCTCAAATGGACATTCCCCAGCCGGTGCGTAAAAGCCGGTTGTCCAACCCCGGCTGGTTTCTGGTCAGCCCTTCGGTAGCGATGTTGCTGCTGTGGATGATCGTGCCGCTGGGCATGACCGTTTACTTCTCGATGATTCGCTACAACCTGCTCAACCCAGGCGAAAACGAGTTCGTCGGCCTGGACAACTTCACCTACTTCCTGACCGATTCGGGCTTCCTGCCCGGCGCCACCAATACCTTGTTGCTGGTGGGCAGCGTGCTGCTGATCAGTGTGGTGTTAGGCGTGTTGATCAGTGCGTTGCTGGAGGCCAGCGAGTTCCTCGGTCGCGGCATCGTCCGGGTGATGTTGATCTCGCCGTTTTTCATCATGCCCACCGTCGGTGCGCTGATCTGGAAGAACCTGATTTTCCATCCGGTGTCGGGGATTCTCGCCTACGTCTGGAAACTGTTCGGCGCGCAACCGGTGGACTGGCTGGCCCACTACCCGCTGCTGTCGATCATCATCATTGTGTCCTGGCAATGGCTGCCCTTCGCGATCCTGATCCTGATGACCGCCATGCAGTCTCTCGACCAGGAACAGAAAGAAGCCGCGCGCCTCGACGGTGCCGGCCCGGTCGCGATCTTCTGGCACTTGACCCTGCCGCACCTGGCACGGCCGATTGCGGTGGTGGTGATGATTGAAACGATCTTCCTGCTCTCGGTGTTCGCCGAAATCTTCACCACCACCAACGGTGGCCCCGGCTATGCCTCGACCAACCTCGCCTACCTGATCTACAACCAGGCGCTGGTGCAGTTCGATGTCGGCATGGCGTCCGCCGGCGGTTTGATCGCGGTGGTGATTGCCAACATCGCGGCCATCGTGCTGGTGCGCATGATCGGCAAAAACCTGACAGACAAAGCCTGAGGCCTGCGCCATGACTCTCCAACAATCCCGCCGTCTGCAAAGCCTGCTGCTCGGCACCCTGGCCTGGGCCATCGCGATCCTGATCTTCTTCCCGATCTTCTGGATGGTGATGACCAGCTTCAAAACCGAAATCGACGCGTTCGCCACTCCACCGCAGTTCATCTTCACGCCGACGCTGGAGAACTACCTGCACATCAACGAGCGCAGCGACTACTTCAGCTTCGCCTGGAACTCGGTAGTGATTTCGTTCAGCGCCACGGCTCTTTGCCTGCTGATTGCGGTGCCGGCGGCCTACTCGATGGCGTTCTACGAAACCAAACGCACCAAAGGCACGTTGCTGTGGATGCTCTCCACCAAAATGCTGCCACCAGTGGGCGTGCTGATGCCGATCTACCTGCTGGCCAAGAGTTTCGGCCTGCTGGACACACGCATCGCGCTGATCGTGATCTACACGCTGATCAACCTGCCGATTGTGGTCTGGATGATTTACACCTACTTCAAGGACATCCCGAAGGACATCCTCGAAGCCGCTCGCCTCGACGGGGCAACGCTGTGGCAGGAAATGGTCCGGGTGCTGCTGCCAATCGCCAAGGGTGGCCTGGCGTCCACGGTGCTGCTGTCGCTGATCCTGTGCTGGAACGAAGCGTTCTGGTCCTTGAACCTGACCTCGTCCAAAGCCGCGCCGCTGACCGCATTGATCGCCTCGTACTCAAGCCCCGAAGGTTTGTTCTGGGCCAAGTTGTCAGCCGTATCGACCCTGGCGTGTGCGCCGATCCTGATCTTCGGCTGGATCAGCCAGAAACAACTGGTCCGCGGCCTGTCGTTTGGCGCTGTGAAATAAGCCACACCCGTTACTTGTAGGAGCCAGGCTTGCCGGCGAAGGCGTCCGTCAAATCGCCTTCGCCGGCAAGTCGGATCGCCGCATCGCTGGCTCCTACAAAAAAAGCGCGCCCGGCTCAACTGAATAAAAACATTTGGAGGCCCATCACCATGGCCAACCTGAAAATCAAGAATCTGCAAAAAGGCTTCGAAGGCTTTTCCATCATCAAGGGCATCGACCTGGAAGTGAACGACAAGGAATTCGTGGTGTTCGTCGGCCCGTCGGGCTGCGGCAAGTCCACCCTGCTGCGCCTGATCGCCGGCCTGGAAGAAGTCAGCGGCGGCACCATCGAGCTCGATGGCCGCGACATCACCGAAGTCAGCCCGGCCAAGCGTGACCTGGCGATGGTGTTCCAGACCTACGCCCTGTACCCGCACATGACCGTGAAAAAGAACATGTCGTTCGCCCTCGACCTGGCCGGCGTACCGAAAGCCGAAGTCGAGAAGAAAGTCGGCGAAGCGGCGCGCATCCTCGAACTCGGGCCGATGCTCGAACGCAAACCGAAACAGCTGTCCGGCGGCCAGCGTCAGCGCGTGGCCATCGGCCGGGCGATTGTGCGTAACCCGAAAATCTTCCTGTTCGACGAACCGCTGTCCAACCTCGACGCCGCCCTGCGGGTGCAAATGCGCCTGGAGCTGTTGCGCCTGCATAAAGAACTCAAAGCCACGATGATCTACGTGACCCACGACCAGGTCGAAGCCATGACCATGGCAGACAAAGTCGTGGTGCTGAATGGCGGCAAGGTTGAGCAAGTGGGTTCGCCACTGGACCTGTATCACCAGCCGGCCAACCTGTTTGTCGCCGGGTTCCTCGGCACGCCGAAAATGGGTTTCCTCAAGGGCAAGGTTACCCGCGTCGAAAGCCAGAGCGTCGAAGTGCAACTGGACGCCGGCACTCGCATCACTCTGCCGTTGAGCGGTGCCACTTTGAGCGTCGGTGGCCCGGTGACACTGGGCATTCGCCCGGAACACCTCAACCTCGCGCAACCCGGCGACTGCACCCTGCAAGTCACCGCCGACGTCAGCGAACGCCTGGGCAGCGATACTTTCTGCCACGTCGTGACCTCGTCCGGTGAAGCACTGACCATGCGTGTTCGCGGCGACCTGGCCAGCCGTTATGGCGAGTCGCTGAGCCTGCACCTGGACGCCGAACACTGCCATTTATTCGATGCCGACGGCGTGGCACTCACCCGCCCGCTGCGCGCCGCTGCCTGACGAGACTATGCGATGAAACTCAATAAACAGAACCTCAATCGCCTC
Source organism: Pseudomonas sp. 5Vm1k (assembly GCF_056161485.1). Taxonomy (NCBI): domain Bacteria; kingdom Pseudomonadati; phylum Pseudomonadota; class Gammaproteobacteria; order Pseudomonadales; family Pseudomonadaceae; genus Pseudomonas; species Pseudomonas sp. 5Vm1k. The sequence continues at coordinate 50,976 of NZ_JBSPCZ010000002.1, read as the reverse complement.
GCGCCTGAGGTGGTGCTGCCCGCCTACGCCCTGAGCGATACGCGCCAAGGCATCGCCCACATCGGCGTCGGTGGTTTCCATCGCGCGCATCAGGCGTATTACACCGATGCGTTGATGAACACGGGCGAAGGCCTGGACTGGGCAATTTGCGGAGTCGGCCTGCGCGCCGAAGACCGCCGTGCACGGGACGATTTGAAGGAACAGGATTACCTGTTCACCCTGTTTGAATTGGGCGACAACGACGACGCCGAAGTGCGGGTGATCGGCTCGATTCGCGACATGTTGCTGGCCGAAGACGGCGCTGAAGCGCTGATCGACAAACTCGCCAGCCCCGAGATCCGCATCGTCTCCCTGACCATTACCGAGGGCGGCTATTGCATCGACGACAGCAACGGCGAATTCATGGCCCACCTGCCGCTGATCCAGCACGACCTCGCGCACCCGACTGCACCGAAAACCGTGTTCGGCTTTCTTTGCGCGGCACTGGCCAAACGTCGCGCTGCCGGTACGCCAGCGTTCACCTTGATGTCCTGCGATAACCTGCCGCACAACGGCGCAGTCACTCGCAAAGCCTTGCTGGCCTTCGCCGCCCTGCGCGATGCCGATCTGCGCGACTGGATCGACCAGAACGTGAGCTTCCCTAACGCCATGGTCGACCGCATCACGCCGATGACCAGCACCGAACACAAGCTGCAATTGCATGACAAACATGCGGTCGATGATGCCTGGCCGGTGGTTTGCGAACCGTTTGTGCAATGGGTGCTGGAAGACAAGTTCGTCAACGGTCGCCCGGCCTGGGAAAAGGTCGGCGTGCAGTTCACCAACGACGTCACGCCGTACGAAGAGATGAAGATCAAGTTGCTCAACGGCAGTCACTTGGCGCTGACGTACCTGGGGTTCTTGAAGGGTTACCGCTTCGTCCACGAAACCATGAACGATCCGCTGTTCGTGCAGTACATGCGTGCCTACATGGACCTGGACGTGACGCCGCAACTGGCGCCGGTGCCGGGGATCGACCTGACGGACTACAAGAACACCCTGGTGGCGCGGTTTTCGAACCAGGCGATTGCCGACCAACTGGAGCGCGTGTGCTCGGACGGTTCGTCGAAGTTTCCGAAATTCACCGTGCCGACGCTTAACCGTTTGATTGCCGATGGTCAGGAAACCAAGCGCGCGGCGTTGGTGGTCGCGGCCTGGGCCTTGTATTTGAAGGGCGTGGACGAGAATGGCGTGACCTACGCGATTCCCGATCCGCGGGCGGCGTTCTGTCAGGCGCTGGTGGCGGATGATGCGTTGATTACTCAGCGCTTGCTGGAGGTTGAAGAGATTTTCGGCACCGCGATCCCGCGTTCGGCAGAGTTTGTTGCGGCGTTTGAATGGTGCTGCAACAGCTTGCGGGATGTGGGGGTTACGCGGACATTGGAGCGGGTGTTGGCTTAGATTGGTTGAGTGTCAGGGGGAACCACCCCTCACCCTAACCCTCTCCCCAAGGGGTCGAGGGGACTGACCGAGTTGTTTTTTTCGAGATACATCGACCTGAAACCCCGAGTCGAACTCAGGTTTGATAAGCATGGAGATCGGCTCCCTTTCCCCCTCTCCCCCTTGGGGAGAGGGCTGGGGTGAGGGGTGGCTCTTGATCGTGGCCCGTTTTCAACGTTTTGGATATCCCATGGCAAACCAACAACTATTCCTCGGCATCGACTGCGGCACCCAAGGCACCAAAGCCATCATCCTCGATGCCGTCAGCGGTCAGGTGTTGGGCCAGGGTGCCGCCGCTCACACCCTGATCAGCGGCGCCAACGGCCGGCGCGAACAAGACACCAATCAATGGCTGGAAGCCTTCACCCTGGCCACCCGCCGCGCCTTGCTCGCTGCTAACGTCGACGGCCAGGACATCCTCGGCATCGGCGTCTCCGGTCAGCAACACGGCTTGGTGCTGCTCGACGACCAAGGCCAGGTGCTGCGCCCGGCCAAGCTCTGGTGCGACACTGAGTCCACCCCGGAAAACGATCGTCTGCTCGCACATCTGGGTGGCGAAAAAGGTTCGCTGGAACGCCTCGGCATCGTCATCGCGCCGGGTTACACCGTGTCCAAGCTGCTCTGGACCAAAGAACAACATCCACAGATTTTCGCCCGCATTGCGCGCATCCTGCTGCCCCACGACTTCCTCAACTACTGGCTGACCGGACGCAGTTGCAGCGAGTACGGTGACGCGTCGGGCACCGGTTATTTCAACGTGCGCACCCGCCAATGGGACTTGCAACTGCTGCGCGACATCGACTCCACCGGACGCCTGCAAGCGGCGCTGCCGGAGCTGATCGACGCGCACGAAGCGGTCGGCACGATCCTGCCGAGCATCGCCGAACACCTGGGCATCAACCCGCAAGCGCTGGTCTCCAGTGGCGGCGGTGACAACATGATGGGCGCCATCGGCACCGGCAATATCCAGCCCGGCGCGATTACCATGAGCCTCGGCTCTTCCGGCACGGTCTACGCCTATTCCGAACAACCAAAAGTCAGCCCGGACGCGTCGGTCGCCACGTTCTGTTCCTCCAGCGGCGGCTGGTTGCCGTTGATTTGCACCATGAACCTGACCAACGCCACTGGCGTGATTCGTGAATTGTTCGAGCTGGATATCGAGCGCTTCAACGAGCTGGTCGAGCAAGCCACCATCGGCGCGGACGGCGTGTGCATGCTGCCGTTCCTCAACGGCGAACGCGTGCCCGCCCTGCCCCACGCCACCGGCAGCCTGCACGGCTTGACCATGACCAACCTGACCCAGGCCAACCTGTGCCGCGCCGCCGTCGAAGGCACGACCTTCGGTTTGCGTTATGGACTGGACCTGTTGCGTCAGAATGGCTTACAAAGCCGCAGCATCTGTTTGATTGGTGGTGGCTCGAAAAGCCCGGTGTGGCGACAGATCGTCGCCGACATCATGAACACCCCGGTGATCTGCACCGAACAAAGCGAAGCCGCGGCCCTGGGCGCGGCGATTCAAGCGGCGTGGTGCAAGTCCTGGTCTAACGGCCACGAAAGCACCCTGGCGGATTTGTGCCAGCGCTGCGTAAAACTCGATCTGGCCAGTGAAACTCTGCCGATTGCCGACAATGTGACAGCGGCGCAACAGGCCTACGAACGCTATCAACAACACGTCGCAACCCTTTAAAGAGCGAATAATTTTATGTATCTGGTGTGTGGCGAAGCGCTGTTCGATTTCTTCAGCGAAGACGATGCCAGCGGTCTGGCTTCAAAAGTGAATTTCAAGGCGATTGCCGGTGGCTCGCCGTTCAACGTGGCGGTGGGTTTGCGCCGCTTGGGTGTGGACGCGGCACTGTTCGCCGGGTTGTCCACCGATTACCTCGGCCGACGCTTGCAGCAAGTGCTGCAGGACGAAGGTGTGTGCCCGGATTACCTCGTCGATTTCGCCGCGCCGACGACGCTGGCGATGGTCGCGGTCGGCGCCAATGGCTCGCCGCACTACAGCTTCCGTGGCGAAGGTTGCGCGGATCGACAGTTACGCCTTGAGCATCTGCCAATACTGGGACCTGAAGTCCGTGGCTTGCACATCGGTTCTTTTTCGCTGGTGGTGCAGCCGATTGCCGATACGCTGCTGGCGCTGGTCGGCCGGGAAAGCGGCAAACGCCTGATCAGCCTTGATCCAAATGTGCGGCTGAACCCAGAGCCAAACATCGACCTGTGGCGTTCACGGGTTGCTGAATTGGTGGAGTTGGCCGACCTGATCAAAGTCAGTGATGAAGACTTGAGCCTGCTGTATCCCGAGCAGGACCCACAGCGCGTAATCGAAGGTTGGCTGCAGCATCGCTGTCAGTTGGTGTTCCTGACCCGTGGCGGCGAAGGTGCGACGGTGTTCAGCCGGGCCCATGGCACGTGGTCGGTGCCGGTGCGCTCGGTGAAGATTGCCGACACGGTTGGCGCTGGCGATACCTTTCAGGCTGCACTGATTACCTGGTTGACCGAGCACCAAATGGACTCGGTGGACGGCGTGCAACGACTGAGTCGTGAGCAGATCGACGCCATGCTCAAGTTTGCGGTGCAGGCCGCGGCGCTGACGTGCAGTAAGACCGGGCCAGATTTGCCGTATCGCAAGCAGTTGGATTTGCGCTGAATGTGAGGGCCTCTTCGCGGGCAAGCCTCGCTCCTACAGGATGGCGCTACGTCAATCCTGTAGGAGCGAGGCTTGCCCGCGAAAGCGCCCACCCAAACACCGCCAACCTCAAGATCACAACACCGCAAAGCTGCCTCTCACAATCCCCCCGCCTCGGCTTTGAGTCGGTAAACTGTCGCCCTTTTACGCGCATGACAGGAATACGGACTTTTGAACCCAAGGCAAACGGCTGGACTGTTACTACTCACCACGCTGCTGGCCGGTTGCAGCACCTCACCACCACGCTCCCCTAACGATATCTGCGACATCTTCCGGGAAAAGAGCGACTGGTACGACGCCGCACAAGTCACGCAAAAACGTTGGGGCGTGCCGATCCAGGTACCCTTCGCGATCATGTATCAAGAGTCCGGCTATCGTCACGACGCCAAGACGCCACGTAAATACCTGCTTTGGATCATCCCGTGGGGCCGGGTGTCGACGGCGTCGGGCTACGCCCAGGCCAAGGATGAAGTCTGGTCCGACTATCAGAAAAGCACCGGCAGACACGGCGCCGACCGCGAAGATTTCGATGATGCTATCGACTTTGTCGGTTGGTACATGGACAAAACCACCAGCATCAACGGCGTCTACAAATATGACGCCTACGGGCAGTACCTCAACTATCACGAGGGTTGGGGCGGGTATCGTCAGAAAACCTATGCCAGCAAAGCATGGTTGGTGGCTACAGCCGGTAAGGTCCAGGGCCGATCCGACCTTTATGCCCAGCAGTACGCAGGCTGCAAGAACGATCTGAATCGGGGGTTCTGGAGCCGCTTCTGGCATTGGCTATAAAAACCTTAAGGCCAAACACACCCTCGTAGGAGCTGCCGCAGGCTGCGATCTTTTAATCTTGCTTTTCTAAGCCAAAATCAAAAAATCGCAGCCTGCGGCACCTCCTACAAAGACCTATCCGTCACAACACCGAAAAGTTGTAACTCACAATCAACCTGGTCTCATCCACATCCCGGGCAAACTTCTCGTAGTTCGTCCGGTACGTCGCGTTACGCAGCCGCAAGCTCACATCCTTGAACGCCCCGCTCTGCACCACGTACTTGAGCTCGCTATCCCGTTCCCACTCCTTCCCTTCCTGATCGCTGCCCAGCACGTTGATGTGATCACCGTTCACATAGCGGGTCAGGAAACTCAGCCCGTTAATGCCGATAGCCTTGAAGTCATAGTCATAACGCAACTGCCACGAACGCTCCTGAGCGGCGGCGAAGTCGTTGACCTGCACGTAGTTGACCAGATACGGATTGGTGCCATCGAGGTAGGGCATCGAGTTATCGCCGTTCATACGCTGCCAGCCGGCGCTGAAGGTGTGGCCGCTGATGGCATAGGCCAGCATGCCGCTCAGCGCCCGATTGTCGATCGAGCCTGCACGAGCGGCGCCACTGTCGGCACTTTTCAGTACCCGCAGATCCGCTTTCAACACGCCATCGCCCAATGGTTGGTTGGCGAGCACACCGACGAAGTGCTGACGGTAGATGTCTTCCAGCTCCGCATAGTGATACTGGGCCGTCAGGCGTTCGTTGATCTTGTAGTCGAAGCCATACATGTCGAAATGGTCGGCGGTGACATTGCAGGCATAGCGCTTGTTCTTGCAGTGCACCCGGATGTCTTGCGAATCCGTCGAGTCCCGGGCGGTGTACTTGTCCAGGCGCGCGGCCATAAAGGTCAGGTCTTTCACTTCTTTGGACGTGAGCATCGCACCGTTGAACATCGTTGGCAGCAAGCGACCGTCGTTGTACTTGAGCAACGGCACATCCGGCAGCAGCGCGCCGTACTTCAATACGCTTTGCGACACCCGCACTTTGGCGGTCAGGCCGAGTTTGGCGTACTGGTCCTTCGAGCCGCGCGGGTTTTCACCGCTGGACGGCAGCAAGCCGCTGCTACTGCTGTCGGCACTGGAATCGAGCTTGAGCCCAAGCATGCCCAGCGCATCAATACCAAAACCGACGGTGCCCTCGGTGTAACCCGATTGCAGGTTGAGAATGAAACCTTGCGCTGACTCTTCACGCTTGGAGGCGCCCTGGTCGTTACTGGTGTGCCCATCACGGAAGTCGCGGTTGAAATACACCGTGCGCGATTCGATTTTCGCCGTGGTGTCGTCGATAAAACCGCTGGCTTGAACCGTCCCGGTAAAACCGGCGCACAGGGCTAAAGCGCCGATGCCGAATGACTGGCGGGCAGTGATGAGGGGAAATGGGGGACGCATGAAAAAAGCTCCAACAGTGCAGCGTTTGCGCAAGGCGCAATAAGCCAAAAATAGCGTTCGCCCTGGGCCGGTGACGGGCCAGAGTGAAGTGAACACACGGGGGTGATCGGCAATGATGGCAGAAGGCTTTTACGTACTGAAGGCGACTTTAGTCTGAAACTGACTGCCTGTTCTCGAGTGCAGGCGCTTTCCAATCGGCCCTTAGTGCGACCGCAGATGTAGAAATCCTGCGCAATCATTGGCCCAGCCCCCGAACACAGGGGATTTCCCTATGCTCAAGCAGGGCATTTGCGCCTTGAACGAGGCTGGTTAATCCTGCACCATCCGCCCCAGCTTATTCAAAGGACGGAATTCAAGGCATGCTGGACGCGAACGCAATCCATATCACCCTCACGCTGGAGGGTGCTTCCGCCGACCTGCAAGTGCTCAGTTTCGTCGGTCGCGAAGCCCTCAACCAACCATTCTGTTTCGACATCGAACTGGTCAGCACCCGCCCCGACCTGAAACTCGAAGAGCTGCTGCACAAGCCTGGCTGCCTGACTTTCGGCGCCACCGGCAAAGGCATCATCCATGGCCTGGTCTATCGCATCGAGCAAGGCGATTCCGGCAAAAAACTGACCCGCTACAGCATCAGCCTGGTGCCGCAACTCGCCTACCTGCGGCACAACCACGACCAGCAAATCTTCCAGCATCTGACGGTGCCGAAGATCATCGGCCAGGTCCTCGAAGCGCGGGGCATTCTGTCCGATGCCTACAGCTTCCAGCTCGGCGCGATCTACCCCGAACGCGATTACTGCGTGCAGTACGACGAATCGGACCTGCAGTTCATCCAGCGCCTGTGCGAAGAAGAAGGCATTCACTTCCACTTCCAGCACTCCGCCAGCGGCCACAAACTGGTGTTCGGCGACGACCAGACCGTATTCCGCAAACTCGCGCCCGTGGCCTACCAGCAAGACTCTGGCATGGCCGCCGAGAAAACCGTGATCAAGCGCTTCAACCTGCGCCTGGAAACCCGCACCACCCGCGTCAGCCGCCGGGACTACGATTTCGAAAAACCACGCATCCTTCCTGAAGGCACCGCCAAAAGCACCTTCGCCCCGGATCTCGAAGACTACGACTACCCCGGCCGCTTCACCGACCGCGAGCGCGGCAAGCAACTGGCGACCCGCGCCCTTGAACGCCATCGCAGCGACTACAAGCTAGCCGAAGGCAAAAGTGACGAACCAATCCTGGTCAGCGGCCACTTCCTGGCCCTGAGCGAACACCCGCGTGCCGAGTGGAATGACCTCTGGCTGCTGCTGGAAGTCGTCCACGAAGGCAAACAGCCGCAAGTGCTTGGCGAAAACACCACCAGTGACGTCACCGACAACAAAGACGATTTCCACCAGGGTTACCGCAACCGCTTCCTCGCCACCCCGTGGGACGCGCACTTCCGCCCTGCCCTCGAACACCCGAAAGCAAAAATCCTCGGCAGCCAGACCGCCATCGTCACCGGCCCCAAAGGCGAAGAAATCCACACCGACCAGTACGGCCGCGTCAAAGTCCAATTCCACTGGGACCGCGAAGGCCAGGCCGACGACAACACCACCTGCTGGCTACGCGTCGCCACCGGCTGGGCCGGCAACGCCTACGGCGGCATCGCCGTCCCGCGCATCGGCATGGAAGTGCTGGTGTCGTTTATGGAAGGCGACCCGGATCAGCCGCTGGTCACCGGCTGCCTGTACCACAAGGAAAACGTCGTCCCCTACGACCTGCCGGCAAACAAAACCCGCAGCACCTTCAAGACCCTCAGCTCACCGGGCGGCAAGGGCTACAACGAATTCCGGATTGAAGACAAAAAAGGTGCGGAACAGATCTACCTGCACGCTCAGCGCGACTGGGATGAAAACATCGAGCACGACCAGAAGATTCGCGTTGGCAATGAACGGCATGACACCGTTGAAGCGAATGTTTTAAGCGAATTCAAGGTTGAAGAACATCGCATCACCCACCTGGATCGCAAGACTGAAACGCGTGCAAATGATCACCTCACGGTTGGCGTGACCCAGCATGTGAAGGTGGGGACGGCGCTGTTTGTCGAGGCCGGGCAAGAGATTCACTACAACGCCGGGGAAAAGGTTGTGGTTGAAGGTGGCATGGAGCTGACGGCCAAGGGTGGCGGGAGCTTTGTGAAGGTGGATGCGGGTGGTGTCACGATCAGTGGCGCCAATGTGAAGGTTAACTCGGGTGGCGCACCCGGCGCGGGCACGGGTATTCAAGCTCTCATCCCATTGATTCCCCTACCAGCCCATAGCGACACAGCCGGCAAGTTACTGGACCGCAAAGAAATAGCGACAGCGGTTGAGTACGACATGGATTTCGTCATCACGGACCAAAATAGCGGCCTGCCCCTACCCAACTTTCCATACATCATCAAAACAACGTCGGGAAAGACGTTGATTGGTCGCACAGACGAGCAAGGGCGCACTCGAAAAATCAGCAGTTTCGAAGCTGAAACAGCAGTAATTGAAGTTTACGATGACGTCCCTCCAATCAACCCTCACTGGGATGTTTAACGTGCCGACAAAAAAGCCTTTAGCCACCAGCCAAAAACCTTTAACACCGACGACTGATAAGACCTCCGCAGTCGTGATGGTTGATGACAGCAAAAGATTGAAAGAAATCCGGGCACTTGTAGAAGCAAATAATAAATCGTCAATCGACACCGATACAATAATTTGTCAAATTTACATGGAGTCTCGTTTTGACCCAAAGGCGGATGCTTCTGGCAGTTCAGCGCGTGGCTTAATGCAGCTACTTAAAGCACCTATACGAGAATTGTATAGAGTAGAAGATTTGAACAAGCCAAAAGCTCAGCGAACTGATGAAACGAAGTTATATCTGGAGGCCGATAAATTTCACGACAGCGATGAACTTTTGGATGAAGCCACAAATATACGCACTGGTACAAAATATCTCGAAATTCTTTACCAGCGGCAGATCCGCAAAGGAGCAGCGGACCCCACTGCCGAAGCTTACAAAAAATACCGTGGCACGGATGACGGAATATATTACCGCAAGATCAAGAAGGCCTCAGAGAAGCTTCATGCAGCTCCCAACTCGATGCAGATCCTAAGGGATATGGTCAAATGAAAAGAAGTTTCTTTATCGTCGGGCTTATAACATTTTGCATTCAAGCGTCTGCTGCCCAACCCAAATTAGACTCCGTAATCGACTGTGAACTGGCGGGTCCGAAAAACACGATTTCACTACTGCGTGGCTCACCGATTGTTGACTCCTATATTTATAAAATCGGCACCACCAAAAAAAATCAGTTTATATACGACGATGCTGATTCATCTCGAGGAAGCGATGTACAGTGGCAATGCGTCTCGAATCAAGACAATCTAAAATTCCTGGTGCTTTCGGGAGAATTTACTTCAAACTTCCTACAGGGCGCCTTGTTCTATTTTGACTCAGCAAAAGGAAAAATAGAGCGTATCAATTTTGCCGAAAGAAATCGTCCTCGCTGGATAAAAACATCAAAAAACGGACCGGAAGTTATTTTTGAAAATACGGGCAATGAAAGCTCGCATAAATACTTGAGCTACGGAAAAAACGGTATCCACCTTGAGTTTGACGAGCCTCCACTTATTTCAAGTAAAAACGGTAAAGAGCTTCTTGAGCTGAATATCCTTAAGCCATGACTGGGGAGACAATGGCAGACTGACTGTTAGCGATAATGCCTCGGGCAGCTCTCTTCCATTGGCCTCATAGAATGAGTTGTATTTTCGAGGCGCTTACCCACGCGGCACTGAGCAATAAGCTACATACGATAACCTGAGCGGCTTGGGATGCGACATGACCATGGACAGAAGACAACAATTCTTGAGTGAGGCACGCTCCGATAACTTCTTTATTAATTACGAAGAGACCATTAGTTTTTTTCGAAAAAAAAACATTCCAGGTGGACTGTGAAGCACAGGAAAAAGCTGGTAGAGCCAGGCATTTTCAAAAATTAATATTTAAAGAAATATTGATTCGCCACACAACAGGGCCTTGTTTACACCTGCACAAGCGGAGACTCGTCGCCGTTTCGATCAGGGCGACGTCATGTCGATTGCAGATGACTCCAAGCGGGGCAACGCAACTTGGTATTGGGTGAGTTAATAGCAAGATCATTCCTGACAATAAAATACGATCATTGCCCCGGGATCTTGAGATGACACTTATGAACGTACGACAACACCTATTCAGTAAAAAACACTATGCAAATTTCCTCCGCGAACATGACGAAGTTATTGAGTTTTTCAAAAGTAATACATTCCAATCTGACTCGATCGAGCAGGAAGCCTCTGTGCGTGCCAGTTATTTTCAAACCCTGGCGCTCGATAGACTGCTCGCCGCATATACCGGCGGAGAGATCATAGAGTCTCTTATCCCTCTGCTTGAAGACGTGATTGAAAAGTACGAAGTTCGTCAGCAAATGTTGGCCAAGTATGAGAACTCTCCAAAAATCTCGCCGTTGGCGATGGACGACTGGCCAGATCAATACGAAGAAGCTGTTCAAGTGATCGGTTTTTGCGTCCTGCTGCATCGCACAGACTTGCTTCCGCGCTTCGTCAAGCTCATGGACGAAGCGGGATATGCTGGCGACGACACGCTTTATGAGGACTTGTTAAAGAAGGTTTTGCCTGACCGTCACGATGTCGATCAGTGGTATCACGACGTCTACACCCCCCTTATTCAGGCGATCTACATCGAAAATAAAGAAGAGCAGCCAACGTTGCTCCGACAGTATTGTGATGGTTGGTATTCAGCTTTCGAGCAAGCACCGTGGCACGATACTCATCATCAAGGGGAAGATGGTAACTACGTGGGTTATTGGGCCATCGAAGCTGGAGCAATCGCCTTTTTATACGGCATGGACGACAGCGAAATCGATCACATGGTGTACCCGACAGCGTTAGTTGAATACGCTAGAAACAATAAGACAGCGAGCGGCTCCCGGATTGGCCGAATTGTTGCTGGTGAGCCCTGCAGCAAAACAGGCTACTGGTTCACCCCGATAGAGGCGAATTCAAGACGTCACTTCCAACAAAGCGAAGTCATGCCGAGCGCTATCGACTCTAGTAGCGGCGTTACACTCTGGTATTGGTCGGGCGGACAATAAAATGCCAATAAGACAATCGTTATTCAGTGAAAACCATTACAACAACTTTCTTAGGGAGCACGATGAAGTTATCGAGCTCCTAAAGACAAACACTTTTCAGTCTGACTCTGCTGAAGAAGAGGCAGCAATTCGTTCAAGGCACATTCAAAGGTTGGCACTGGACAGGCTCTTGGCCGCTTACACTGCAGGAGAAGAAATCACTTCTCTCGTGCCATTGCTTGAAGACCTCATAGAAAAATACGAAATCAGACAAGCTACACTGGAGGCATATGAAAATATGCCTGATATAGCTCCGCTCGCAATAGACGATTGGCCTTGCGAATATGAAGAGTGCGTGCAGGCTATAGGATTTTGCATTCTGTTACAGCGCACTGATCTACTTAAGCGCTTTGTCAAACTAATGGACAGTGCAGGCTATGCCGATAGCGATACGCTGTACGAAGATTTATTGACCAAACTGCTGCCGAATAGACACGATATAGACTACTGGTTTCACGACGTCTACTCGCCTTTGATTCAGGCCATTTATGCAGAGAGCAAAGAGGAAGCTACCGAGTTTCTTAAACAATACTGCGAGCAATGGTATTCAGCCTTCGAACAAGCCCCGTGGCACGACCTTCATCATCAAGGCGAGGACGGTAACTACGTAGGCTATTGGGCTATAGAGGCTGGGGCCATCGCCTTTTTATACGGCATCGACGACAGCACAATAGACCACATGGTATACCCCACGCACTTGGTCGAATATGCCAGAGAATATAAGGCAGCTACTGGCTCCAAGGTTGGATCACAATGAATAAACGACAAGAATTCCTCACCGAGACCCGATACGCGAACTTCCTGGCTTACAGCGAAGAGACCAAAATATTCTGGAAGACCCACACATTCGAGTCAGATTCTCCCGAACAAGAAGCCTCCCTAAGGGCTGCTCACTTTAAAAGTGTGGCGCGAAGAAAACTATTTATTTCCTATACAGCCGGAGTGGAAATCCATTCGCTGGTGCCATTGCTTGAAGAACTGATATCCGCCTACGAAGAGCGTCAAAGAAAACTTTCAATCTCCGAGGGGATAATCAATATTTCGCCCCTCGCCATTGATGACTGGCCAGATGAGTATGAAGAATGCGTACAAGTTTTTAGCCTGTGCATCTTGCTTAACAGAACAGATTTGCTAAAACGATTTTCCAAACTTATTGACGATGCCAATTACAAGGGCGAAGACACGCTCTATGAAGACTTGCTGTGCAAGCGACTACCCGACCGAGAAGATGTCGATGAGTGGTACCACGATGTCTACACTCCTTTAATAGAAGCTATCTACGCAGATGAAAAAGCCGAGGCGTCTCAGTTGCTAGCCGATTATTGTGAACAATGGTACGCGGCATTTAGCCAAGCCCCCTGGCACGATTCGCACTTGAATGGAGACGAAGGCAGCTATGTAGGGTATTGGGCATTCGAGGCGGGTGCTATCGCGTTTTTATATGGAATCGATGACAGCAAAATCACCCATAGCGTATATCCAAGGGATTTGGTCGAATATGCGAGAGCACATGAAGGTTAGACAGGCATTCTACAGTGAAGCAAACTATAAAATCTTCCTGAAGGAATACGATGAAGTTATTGAGTTTTGCAAAACCAACACATTCGAATCTGACTCTCCTGAGCAGGAGGCTTCCCTTAGAGCACGTCATTTTCAAGACTTATTGCTTGATAGAATTCTGGCTTGCTATACGGCAGGCGAAGAGATTGCGACGCTGATACCACTGCTTGAAATGCTCATAGAGAAATACGAAATATCCCAGAGCGCGTTGGCGGTCTACGAACAACTCCCAAACATCTCACCTCTCGCGATAGATGATTGGCCGGACCAGTATGAAGAATGCGTACAAGTCATAAGCTTGTGTATCCTGCTGCATCGTATCGATCTATTGAAGCGGTTCGTGATTCTGATAGATCAGGCTGGATACATTGGCGATGACACGCTGTATGAAGACCTGTTGTGCAAAGTACTGCCGAACAGACATGACGTTGATCAATGGTATCACGATGTATATACCCCGCTGATTCAAGCCATCTATGCCAAGACCAAAGAGCAATCCAGCAAGCTTCTAGGTGACTATTGTGAACAGTGGTATCGCGCATTTCCGCATGCGCCTTGGCATGATACGCACCTGCAGGGAGACTGCGGAAATTACGTTGGCTATTGGGCAATCGAAGCCGCCGCAATCGCATTCTTATACGACATTGATGATAGTAAAATCGATCACATGGTTTACCCAAAAGCTTTAGTCGACTACGCCAGAAACAACATCAATATTGACCGAAGCAAAGAAACATGATCAAAAGACAAAAATTCCTTACCGAGCAGAGATACGGTAATTTTTTAAGCAATTATAAAAAGTCATTTGCATTCTGGAAAGACAAGCTGTTTCAAGCAGACTCTCCCGAGCATGAGCAGTCTTTAAGAGCCAGGCATTTTCAAACGCTTTATTTGAACAATATTTTAATGCGTTATACCGCCGGAGAAAAAATCCACAACTTGCCACCCCTGCTAGAGACGCTCGTAGATGGCTATGAGATCCTGCAACACAAGCGGGCTCAATATGAACAAATTGAAAACATCACACCGCTGATAATTGATGACTGGATTGACGAGTATCAGGAATGCTTACAGGTGATCAGTCTCTGTATTCTTCTGCATCGCCGAGACTTACTGAAACGATTCGTTTTGCTGATAGATAATGCCGGTTATGCAGGCACGGATACGCTTTATGAAGATCTACTGGCCAAGATTCTTCCCGACCGTGAAGATGTCGATCAGTGGTATCACGACGCTTATACCCTGCTGATTCAAGCCATTTACGTCGAAGATAAAAATAACGCACCCGAACTATTGAAAAAATATTGTACAAATTGGTATTCGTCCTTTGATCATGCCCCTTGGCATGACACGCACGAGGATGGCGACGAAGGAAGTTACATTGGTTATTGGGCGCTGGAGGCGGGAGCCATTGCGTTTCTGTACGATATCGATGACAGCAACATTGACCATACGGTTTACCCAAAAGACCTGGTCAACTACGCTAGAGGTCTAACCCATTGATTAAACGACAAGAATATTTTAGTGAAAACCACTACAAGATCTTCTTGAGAGGACACGACGAAGCTATTGAGTTTTTCAAGACAAATACATTCCAGTCGGACTCTCCCGAAGAGGAAGCAGATATTCGCTCAAGATTCTTTCAACGCATGGCACTTTATAAACTTCTGGCGGCCTACTCCGCAGGAGAAGAGATCAGTTCCTTCCCCCCTCTGCTTGAAGACCTAATTGATAAATATGAAATCAGACAGGCCAAACTTGCAGAAGCCGAACAATCCCCTGGTATCTCTCCGCTTGCGATAGATGTATACCCTTACCAGTATGAAGAATGCGTTCAAGTCATAGGACTTTGCATCCTGCTACACCGCACAGATCTGCTCGGCAGATTTGTAAAGCTTATAGACAATGCCGGCTATGCGGGGGATGACACGCTGTATGAGGATTTACTTTGCAAAGTACTTCCTGATCGACAGGATATAGATCAGTGGTATCACGACGTCTATTCGCCGCTAGTTCAAGCCATCTATGCGAAGACGAAAGAAGATGCCACCGGTTATCTTGAGAAGTATTGCAGCGAATGGTACGACGCATTTACACAGGCGCCATGGCATGACACCCACTTACAGGGAGAAGGCGGCAGCTATGTTGGGTATTGGGCGATAGAGGCCGGGGCAATTGCGTTCTTATACGACATCGACGACAGCAAAATCGATCATTTGGTTTATCCAAAAGACTTGGTCGAATATGCTAGAACAGTAAACACTAGATAAAAAATACGACTATGAATGCATTGGAAAAATTATCTGACCAGGCTCCTAATCTGGCCTTTGAACTGCCGGATAGCACACCGGTCATCAGGCTGGGGCTGATTGCCACAATTTACTTCAAAGAAGGCTATTTTCTGGAAAGCAAAAAAAACGTCATAGAATGCTTTGATCGTTTCAAGGAGGAGTTTGGGCGACATCTAAAAGGGCATTTTGATGGTCAATATAAAAAACTGACAAGCGACAGTTTCAAAAAAACGACTCTTGAGATTCTTCGAACTGATTCGAACGAACAATATGAATGGCACATCAGCAGCGCTCCAACTGCAAGTGAGGCCGCGGAATACAGTCTTTCGGCTTTGAATTCTTTTGAAGTCCATGGAGACCACAAGCGCTCATATCTGAAGATCACTTTGCCTTGGACTTTTTTGCTGGAAGCTGATGGCGCCACTCGATATCAAAATTGGCTAGTTTACCTCTGTAACCAGGTCAAGGCTGAACATGGTTATGGCGGTCTTTCCAGTGTTCTGCCTTATGACTTCGATAGCTACATGCCAATGGAATTTCAGTTGGCTCAGCAGTTCCCCGGACTTGAAGTAGACACCATGGTGCATAACTTTAAGCGAGAACTGCTTGATCACATCAAGGGTGTGAACTGGTACACCGTTCTCGGGAATCAGTTTGTGGAGCGTCTAGGAGGTGAAAACCTGTTACGCCATGCTTTTAGTTGCCATGGCAATGTAGAGATATTGAGTTATGACAGCGGATTGATCATCCGTGCCGGCGACTATCCCCAGCTCGGTGCGCAGGATGAGGAACCGCCCGCAGCCTATGTTGCCGTCAATGAAATCGTCAAAACCTTACGCATCGCAGAGCCAGAACAACTCCAGTCCCATTCGCCCTATGGCCCGACCTTCGGAGAAGACACCACTGCGCAGTGGTTCAAGCGATTCGACAAGGAATAGCCCTGCAATGAAAGAGAGCCAGACAAACGTAATGAACGGACGACAGCGTTTCATCGTTGATTCGTACTACCGAAAGTCCATCCATCTCTACGATACGACCGAATCGCGCTGGGCTGGCAGGACGATGCAGGCAGATTCTCCAAACCAAGAGAAGTCATTACGAACGGGATACTTCAAGGCGGCAGCGTTTAATGCCTTGCGGATCAGTTACACGGCGGGCGAGCCGATTGCCAACCTCATTCCCCGGTTGGAGAAGCTGATCAATAGCTACGAGATCTACCAACAAGCGCTGGCTGCCGAGGAACGCGAACCTGACATATCACCTTTGGCCGTCGACGACTGGCCCGAGCACTATGAAGAGTGTGTTCAAGTCATCAGCCTCTGCATTTTGTTGCATCGCACCGACCTGCTGACTCGCTTCGTCGTCCTGATAGATCGCGGGGGATACGCTCACGAAGACACGCTCTACGAAGACGTTCTACGAAAGCATTTGCCGGATCGTGCTGATCTGGACGAGTGGTTCCACGATCTCTACACGCCGTTGATCAGGGCGATATACGCCACCGAACCTGAAGAATCGAGCCACTTGTTAAAGCACTATTGCGAAGCGTGGTATCCCGCTTTCGCGTCGCTGCAAACCAATTGGCATGACAGTCATCTGGACATTGAAGACGACGATGGCAACTACGTCGGTTACTGGGCTTTTGAAGCAGGCGCCATCGCTTTTTTATACGGTATCGACGACAGCAAAATCGATCACTTGGTTTACCCCAAAGACCTGGTGGCATATGCCAGGAACACCGCAAACAAGTAAACTCGCGCCTCACCAAGAAACGGACTTCGGATTCAGCGCCATGGAATTGCAATTCACCATTACTCCCGAGCACACACAGCTCAGAGTCAACGAACAGCTTGAGCAAGCAATGCTCAAGGATGACGAACTCCAGGCCCGGCTGTTGGGCCATGTCGCACGTGTTCAAGACCGTTTGCTCGCGCCACTGTTGTTTCTACTGGGCTTGGCTGGCGGCATGCTGGCGATCTACTTTCCTGCGCGCGAGCTAAGTCCCCAGAAACTCATCTCCATGGCCCTGTTTGGGGTGATCTTCGTGGTGTTCTGGTGGTTCTTCTCCACTCGCCTGCTAAGCCATTTGCGCAAACGTATTGCCGACAATCGTGCGAAGCCGCGAGCGCCATTTCGCCGTACGAATCAGCGTCTGATCGAAATAAAACTGCGCATTCCCCTCAAGGCGGCTGAAGGCGCTTATCGTCTGCAATTCGACGACGAGGGCTTCACTCTGATTAATACCAAGGGCGCGAAAGGCGGGTTGGCCTGGGGGAAGATCGTGCGTTTCAAGGAAACGCCTGACTTTTACTCGGTGGCTTGCGCTGAACTGGATCGCAAGGACAAGGCCTATCACATCCCCAGACACAGCGATGTCATGGACACGGACTCGTATCAGCAAGGTTTGGAACTGTTCTTGAGCCGGGTGCCCGCCTCTGCCGCTTTAAAACCTGCCTCATAGGAGGCAGGCGTGTACAGCAGGCATCAGGCCGGCGCTGTCCAGCCCAACATCTGCTGTTGCGCGACCTGCAATAGATCGCACCCGTCTTGCGTCAGCAGATACAGCGCGTGGGTGATGTGCGGAATGTCCTGGACATCACCGTTCTTGAAGCACTGGCAATGGAGTGTTTCGAGCAAGTTGCTGGATGCACGGATGCGCTGTAGAGCGGCTTCGAGAATGTCTTGGGGATTGGCCTCGGTGTCGATGACCATGGGGGTTGTGTCGGTGACGTTGCTTTTGATTGAACGATAACGATCGGGAACAGGATTTAACGTTGGCATAGTGGTTACTCGATGATTTGTGAATAACCGCCAGCATCGTGACCAAACGATGGGAGGCGGACTGTGTACAGGCTTGGTCAACCGATACCATCAACTCGGCTCGCCCGAAGGCATCCAGTACACAGCCGCCATTGCAACGCGCTAAGAAAACATAGATGTCCGCAGCGCGAATGATGGCACATATCTGTGTAATGGCATCAGGTGACCAAACCTGCTCGCTGATTTTGCAGCGAGGCCAAACAGTAAACGCTGCAAGCCTGCCTGCGAAAGACGACAACACGCCCAAGCCTGTAGGAACGGGACGAAGCTTTCTTAGGATTTTTCACGACTATTGGGTAGCGCTGTAGGACCCAACAACAGAACGGACTCACTCACAATGAAATCACCCTGGCCATACCTCTTCGCAGCACTGCTAATCACCCCGGCTTACGCGCAATCACTCAAGACCCTCCTCACCTGCCCTTTAGCCGACAAAACCCAGGTTTCGCTAATGGCTGAAGCGGACGAGGAAGGCCAGCGTCTATTCATAAAACTCGACGGTAAAACCCACATCGCCTTCACCGACATGCCCCAAGAGGACTTCGTCGGTCGAATCGCCCTGGCAAAGTGCGTGTCCTCAAGTCTGATTTACGCCCTGGAATACGGCTCGCCCTACATGAAAGGCGTAGTGCTGCGCAAAAACCCCGTCACCCACAGCGTCGAGCAAATCGATTTTGCCGAGAAAGCCCTGCCCCGCTGGCTTTATCTGGGGCGAGAGCAGATGCGGCTGGTTATTCCAAACCTGGGCTATGAAGTCCCGACGAAGTTTCTGCTTTATGACTACGTGGCTGGCAAAGGCCAAGCTGAAACCGCCATCGGCATTGACACGCCTCCGGAGGCGCATGGCTTCAAGGTCGTGCAGCTGGAGAAGTGATCCGGCTATTAACTGGCCGGTATCAACCCACGTATTTTTCCCCACATGAAACCTCTGTCAGAAACCGCCTCACGACAGGTGGCATTCAACCGCGTTAACCATCGCTTAACCCCGCGGTCCAAACCTGTACGGGACCGCACGCCTTCAGGCACTCCTGATGCCCAGTGCGGCAAGTTCGACGCTTTCACATCGAGCTGACTTCAAGCCTGCACCGGAGAACCTCCATGAACATGCGCACATTGCTGATCACCACCGCCCTCGCCTGCACCGCATTCGCCGGCCTGGCCCAAGCCGCTGACACTTCGACCTCTCAGGCCGTGCCTTACCAATACGGCATGCCGCTGCATGTGGGCAAAGTCATCGCCTTGACCGAGCCTTCGACCATGGACTGCAAAGTGGTCAAGGCGGACATGAAGTACATCGACAGCGCCACGGGCAAGCCTTCAGAAATCACCTATCGGAAATTGTCTGACGCCTGCAGTTATCAGAACTGACAGAAGGCTCTGATTCGGCGCTTTGCGGTTTTCCTGTGAGGGTTCTGGCGCTATGCTTTGAGCGCCTCCCTCACTGCCGCAAGGATTCGCCATGCAGTTATCGTTTCGTACTTTGTCGATATTCACCGCCGCGCTGTGTTTCGCATTGACGTTGGTATGGGGCTTGCTGCCGGATCGGTTGCTGGCGATCTGGAGCATCGAGTATTCGTCGGCGGCGGGATTGGTCGCGCGGCGTAGCGCGGTGCTGTTTGCGGCGCTGGGGGTGATGTTTTATCTGGTTCGCAACGAGGCGCCGTCCGCTACTCGCAGTGCGCTGAGCAACGGTTTTATTGTTGGCTGTTGGGGGCTGGCAGCACTGGGCTTCGGCGAATGGCTGAATGGCCATGCCGGGCCAGGCATTTTGCTGGCTGTCGGAGTTGAAGTGGCGCTGGGTCTGGGATTTGTCCAGACCCGGCGCGCCTCGGTAGAACTTGAAACTGTGGGTTAGAGCGCTTTTCGGTCCATGTGCAAAGGCTGAATGGCGGCCCTGTGCTGCATGTCTGAACGAAGTTCGGCAATCAGGTCGTTGATTTCTCGACAACCATTCAAGCGTTTGGCGTTGATGCCGGTCACCAACAGATCAAGTTGATCGGTTTGTGTGTCGGCATACACTTTCACGGTCATCGACAGGTCCGGCGATAGCGTGCATTGACAGCGCTTCGGCAAGAAGCTGCTTTCAATGATATTGCGAAGTTCCAAGGCAGAAAGAAACATGGCGACCCTCTCCTTAATATGAGACTGCCAATCAACATAAATATCGGTCGGTGTCGGAGTGACCCGTTTGTCGTCCTTGCGGGCCTGAATACTCCATGACTTGACCGTTCTCTCGTAGCAACGCTGGCTCGTAAAAATCGTCGGCCAGCTTAAGACAGCTACAGCATAAAACATGCCCGGAATTCCGCTCTGCATCTCGTCGGCAAATCAAAGGTTTAGCGAAGATGCCAGCCGAGGGCCTCATGCAATATGCAAGAAAGGCTGGTTTCAGCCCTGCAATTTGCAAACGTCGGGCGCGGATTTGCATTACCCACACACGGCAGTAAAAATGCGAGCAGGCTGTTTCAGTATCCGCCGACCCCACTCACACGCAAGGAGGCATCATGGGTTCTTTGACCTTAAGCACTACCGTCGGGCTGTTTTTTGCCGGGCTGGCGGGCACAGCGCACGCCGCGAAACTTGAAGAGGTTGCGCCGTTTCCCAAAGCCGAGAGCGGTTTCACTCGTCAGGTTATCCACCTGGCGCCACAAACCCAGGAAGACGCTTATCAAGTAGAGATTTTGGCCGGCAAGACGTTGACCGTGGACTGTAATCGTCAGCGCCTGGGCGGGATACTGGAAGAGAAAAATCTGGAAGGCTGGGGTTATCCGTTCTATCGGCTGGAAAAGGTTATCGGCCCCATGAGCACGATGATGGCTTGTCCTGATGGCAAGACTAAAAAGGACTTTGTGCCGGTGGTCGGTGACGGGTTCATGTTGCGCTATAACAGCAAGTTGCCAATTGTGCTGTATGTGCCCAAGGACGTTGAGGTTCGTTATCGGATCTGGACGGCATCGAACAAGGTTGAGAAAGCTGTTCAGGAATAAGCCACCGCAATTCCCTGTGGGAGCGGGCTTGCTCGCGAAGGCGGCGTGCCAGTCACCATCAATGTTGAATGTGACGGCCCCTTCGCGAGCAAGCCCGCTCCCACAAGGGGAATGTGTTTAACAACAGCTACGGGAGCTGCCTTTTGATTACCTGCCACGTCAAATATGTGATCGATCCGTATCAACTGCCCGAGTTCGAAGCCTACGCCCAGGCCTGGCTCGGTATCGTCGAGCGCTTGGGCGGTACTCACCACGGCTACTTCCTGCCGTCCGAGGGCGCGAGCAATATCGCCTATTGCCTGTTCAGTTTTCCTTCGCTGGCGGACTATGAAAGCTACCGCCATATCGCGATGACCGACCCGGAAAGTACGGCCCTGGTGGCCTCGCTGGTGGAGAAGAAGTTCATCGTCAGCTACGAGCGCACGTTCCTGCGCCCGATGTTGTCCTGACCTGCACTCACGCCGGCACACCACAAGCAGCGGCGCGCTCGGCGACATGGCGCAGGCTGTCGAAATTGATATTGGCGCCCGAGTCGATGGCCACCAGTGTC
Source organism: Pseudomonas sp. 5Vm1k (assembly GCF_056161485.1). NCBI lineage: Bacteria > Pseudomonadati > Pseudomonadota > Gammaproteobacteria > Pseudomonadales > Pseudomonadaceae > Pseudomonas > Pseudomonas sp. 5Vm1k. The sequence continues at coordinate 29,197 of NZ_JBSPCZ010000002.1, read as the reverse complement.
TGACCTTGAGCGCCGGTCTGAGCCACGTACTTCTTGATCCCGGCCACAGCCAAGGCGCCGGAAGGCTCGGTGATTGAGCGAGTGTCGTCGTAGATATTCTTGATCGCCGCGCACAGTTCGTCATTGCTGACGGTGATGACTTCATCAACACAAAACCGGCAAACCTCGAAACCATAAGCGCCGATCTGCGCCACCGCCACGCCATCGGCGAAGGTGCCGACATTGGGCAGGGTCACCCGCTCACCAGCCTGCAGCGCAGCGTGCAGGCACGCGGAATGTTCCGATTCGACGCCGATGATGCGCACTTCAGGGCGCAGGTATTTGACGTACGCGGCGATGCCTGCGATCAGGCCTCCGCCCCCCACCGGTACGAAGATTGCGTCCAGCGGCCCTTGGTGTTGACGAAGGATTTCCATGGCGACGGTGCCCTGCCCGGCAATCACGTCCGGGTCGTCGAACGGCGAGACAAAGGTGCGACCGGTTTGCTGCGCCAGGCTCAGGGCATATTCCAGGGCAAACGGAAAACTCTCGCCATGCAGCACCGCATCGGCGCCACGACTGCGCACGCCGAGCACTTTCAGCTCGGGCGTGGTGCAAGGCATGACGATGGTCGCGGTGATCCCCAACTGACGGGCTGCATGTGCCACGCCCTGGGCATGATTGCCGGCAGAAGCGGTGATCACGCCGCGAGCCTTTTGCTCCTCGCTGAGCTGCACCAGCTTGTTGTAGGCACCGCGAATCTTGAAAGAAAAGGTCGGCTGCAGGTCTTCGCGCTTGAGCAGGATCTGATTGCCCAGCGCCTCGGACAGCGCCGGTGCCGGTTGCAGCGGCGTGCGCACCGCCAGCTCATACACCGGCGCGGCGAGGATCTTTTTCACGTAATGCTCAAGCAAGGTTTGCTGGGCGGTGGCGCTGTTCATACTCATCTCCTGTCATACCCGCCCGGCGTAGGAGCTGCCGAAGGCTGCGATCTTTTGATTTTGAAAAACAAAGATCGCAGCCTTCGGCAGCTCCTACGCCGGGCGTGTTCCGGTTCAAAACCCAGGAGACAGAAAGTAAAAACCCGCCTCTAGGGCGGGTTGGGTGCTGCAGTCGTGAGCTAGCCCGCCAAATAAGGAATGGCGGTAATAATGCTTGGCTGGCAGCGCAATACGGTGGAAGTCATGGCTCGAAATTAGCCGGGCGTTGGTGGCAAGTCAATGGCCAATTTTGTCGGGCCTCTATAGGCTGGCAATTCTGTTCATTGTCCCCAAGGAAGGAAACCATGAAATCTGTCGCCCTGCCCCTGATTGCCTTGATCGCGTTTGCCGGCTACACCGTTTCGGTGATGCTCCAGGCGGAGCAGTCGTTGATTGAGTTTGGGATCAGCCTGATGTCACGGCCGGATACGGCGCAGGTGGTGATTGATCTTTATCTGCTGGCGACGCTGGCCGGGGTTTGGATGTACCGGGATGCACTTAAGCGTGGCCATTCGGTGTGGTCAGTGATTCCCTATCTGTTGCTAACTGCTGTTTTTGTGTCGGTTGGGCCGTTGGTGTATTTGGTGGTTCGAGGGCTTCAGGAGCGCAAAGATTCGGTCAGGTCAGTTCAAGAGGCCTGATCCGGTATTAGCAGTGTTGTTGGGATCGCTATCGCGAGCAAGCTCGCTCCCACATTGATTCTGTGGTGTTCACAAATCCCCTGTGGGAGCGAGCCTGCTCGCGAAGGCGGCCTGACAGTCACCCAAACTACTTAGCCAACCGCCTGAGCCCCAGCACCATCACCCCTGCCCCAATCATCATCGCCGTCAGGAACAACGGATACGACACCCACCACGGCGTCCCCGCTGTCATCATGCTGAACTCGGACATGCCGCCAATACTGGCAATCAGATTCAGCGGCAAAAACACCACGTTGATCAGCGTCAGTTTGCGCAGCAGGTTGTTCATGCTGTTGTTCATCAGGTTGCCCCGGGCATCTATCAGCCCGGAGAACACCGTGGAATAGATTTCCGCCTGTTTGTAGCACTGGTTGTTTTCGATGATCAGGTCGTCGATCAGTCCGATGGCCTCGGCGCTGAAGTGCTCCTTTTCCGCGTGGTTGCGCAGTCGGGTCAGTACGGCGCCGTTGCTGTGGATCGCGTTGATGTAATAGATCAGGCTCTCGCTGAGGTTGAACATCTGGATCAGATGCTGGTTTTCCATCGAGGCATTGAATTTTTGCTGCAACTCCCGGGCAACCAGTTTGATCACCTTCAGGTGGCCCAAGTAGTGATGGATGTTGTTGAACAATAAATCCAGCAATACATCCAGCGGCGTGTTGAGCCGCTGGCGGGTGCCGAGGCCATGCAGCGGCGAATCGTCGGTGGCGATCACCAGCAAGCGGCCCGGCGAGAACAGCAAGCCGCAGGACGACACCTCGAAGGCCAGGCTGCCGGCGCCGGAATAGTTTTCCGGGCGTTTCCAGATCAGGAACAGGTTGTCGGGGTGAAACTCGATGCGCGACACCTCGTCGGGGTCCAGGGCCGAGGCCAGGGCGTGTTCATCGAGTTTGTAATGGCTGTGCAGCAGGTCCCGCTCAGCGGCATCAGGGTTGCTGAACAGCATCACTTCGGCGTCCAGTCGCTCGATTTTGTGCAGGGCACCGTGGGTCAGTTGAAAACTCTTGATCATCGGCCGCTCACCAGGCCTGACCGCGGCGTTTGAGCTCCAGGCGGCGCACGAACTCTTCCAGTACCAACGAGTACAAATCGTCCTGCAAATAAGCGTCTTCGATGCCGGCGTCCATGTTCGGGTTGTCGTTGACCTCAATCACCACCACTTTGTCGCCGGACTGCTTGAGATCGACGCCGTAGAGGCCATCGCCGATCAAATTAGCGGTCTTCACCGCTAGTTCCACTACTGCGCGCGGCGCTTCGTGGACTGCCAGGGTGCGACATTCGCCGTTGATGTCCTGGCCCTTGGCCTTGTGGTTGTAGATCTGCCAATGGCCCTTGGACATGAAATATTGGCAGGCAAAGATCGGTTTGCGGTTAAGCACACCGATGCGCCAGTCGTACTCGGTGTAGAAGAATTCTTGGGCCAGCAGCAGTACCGAGTGTTCAAACAATTCAGCGGTGGCTTCGAGCAAGGCTTGCTGGCTTTCGACCTTGATCACACCCCGGGAGAAACAGCCGTCGGGAATCTTCAACACCAGCGGAAAACCCAAGCGCTCGCCGACCCGCTCGAAGTCCTCCGGTCGTTCCTTGTAGAGGATTTCGGTAGCAGGCATGCCGAGTTGATGGCTTTTCAGCAGGTCGGTCAGGTAGACCTTGTTGGTGCAGCGCAGGATCGACGCCGGGTCGTCCATCACCACCAGCCCTTCGCTCTCGGCTTTCTTGGCGAAGCGGTAGGTATGGTTATCGACGCTTGTCGTCTCGCGGATCAGCAGCCCGTCGTATTCGGCGATGCGCGCGTAGTCCTTGCGCTCGATCAGTTCGACGTCGATGCCCAGGGTTTTGCCGACCCGGACGAAATTATCCAGGGCTTTGGCGTTGGACGGCGGCAGAGTTTCTTGCGGGTCATGCAGGATAGCCAGATCATAGCGGGCCAAACGCCGCGAGCGCGGCACGCGCCAGATCTTGCGGCTGAAACTGTCCAGAGAGTTGGCAAACTGATCTTCCTGATCTTCGCGCAACTTATGCAATGCACCGGACTTTACACCTTCAATGTGCCAGCCGTTAGTTCGTCGAAACTCAACTAACAAAATCGGACACGGGAACACTTCAAATAACTGTCGCGCCAGATCCTGTAAGGGTTCGATATTGGTTTTGCCGAAATACAGGGTCAGGGTAAAGCCTTCAGTGTCGCTGTAGAGATGATTGCTGAGGGCTTTTTCCAGCGGCTTATCCAGGTCATCCAGGGCCAGGCCGTAAAGGGATTTACGCGTCAGCTCGCTGATCGTCCGCACCGACGGAATCACCTTGTGCCCCCGGGCCTCGGCCAGCAGCGAGCAGTAGTAGCCGTGCCCCAAGTACTTGTAGCTGCGGCACAGGTTGATCACCTGGACGCGTTTGCCCTGTTCGTTGTCGCGGGTTTGTTCCAGGTATTCCTGGGCCGTGACGATGTCTTCACTGGGGAAATACGACGCCCAGTCTTCCTTGCGTTCGACGATGATAATCAACTGACTTGAAGTTCTGACCGCGTCATTTAAATAAGTTGCTGCCGGCAAAGTTTGCTCGGATACTTCGCGCCAATGACCTTGTACCGCTGACATAGTGATTGATCCGTTGGAGAACAAGACCTTTCCTATTAAGCACGAACTTTTTCGAAAGTCCCGTTTCGTTACGCAACTTTTACGGCGGTCATATGAATCCTGTCTTTCGCTTGGCGGTAGTTGAAGACTTACCGGCGCTGCTCAAACTTGAAGAGCAATGTTTCACCACGGATCGGCTCACCAGTCGCAGCTTTCAGTGGATGATCACGCGCGCCCATGGGCAGTTGCTGGTCGCCCAATACGGGGAGCAACTGGTCGGCTACGCCGTGGTGCTGTTCCACCGGGGCACGTCGCTGGCGCGGTTGTATTCGATTGCCATCGCTGCAGATGCCCGGGGCAATGGCTTAGGCAAACAATTGCTGGAGCGGATCGAAGCCTGCGCCCTGGAGCACGATTGCGCCTATCTGCGACTTGAGGTGCGCCTCGACAACCCGGCGGCAATTGCCTTGTATGAGCGCAATGGTTACCGGCATTTCGCGCTGATTCATGACTATTACCAGGACCACGCCGATGCGCTGCGGCTGGAGAAACGCATCCTGCAGCACCGCGATTCGCGCAATATCCAAGTGCCCTGGTATCGCCAGACCACCGACTTCACCTGCGGCCCGGCCTGTTTGCTGATGGCCATGGGCGCGTTACAACAGGAGCGTTTGCTGGAACGTCGGGAAGAGCTGCAAATCTGGCGTGAGGCGACCACGGTGTTCATGACCTCGGGCCACGGTGGTTGCAGCCCGCAGGGCCTGGCGCTGGCGGCGTGGCGGCGTGGGTTTCGTGTGCGACTGCAACTGAGCATGGCCGGGCCGTTGTTTCTCGATGGCGTGCGCGATGAGCATAAAAAGGACGTAATGCGCTTGGTGCACGAAGAGTTCACCACGCAGTTGCAAGACACCGATGTTGAACGGGTGATTGGTGGGCCGCTGGATTTGCCGAGGCTGCTGGGGGATGGCGGTCAGCCGCTGGTGCTGATCAGCAGCTATCGCCTGACTCGTTCCAAGGCGCCGCATTGGGTGATGGTGACGGATTGCGATGAAGAGTTTGTCTACTTGCACGACCCGGATGTGGATCACAGCCAGCATCGTCAGCCAATGGATTGCCAGCATTTGCCGGTGAGCCATGGGGAGTTTGAGAAGATGTGCAGTTTTGGTCGGGGGAAGTTGCGGGCGGCGGTGATTTTATATGCCCGCAGTTGAGTCTGCGCGGGCCGGATAAAAGCAAGATCAAAAGATCGCAGCCTTCGGCAGCTCCTACAAAAGTACGCAGATCCATATAGGAGCTGCCGAAGGCTGCGATCTTTGCTCTTTGCCCTACTTCAACCCGACTTTGTACAACGCGCCATCATCCTCATCCGTCAGCACATACAGATACCCATCCGGCCCCTGCCGGACATCGCGGATCCGCGCCTTGAGCTCGCCCATCAAGCGTTCTTCATGCACCACTTTGTCGCCATCGAACTGCAACCGGATCAGTTCCTGACTCGCCAACGCCCCGATAAACACGTTGTGTTGCCATGGCTTGAAACGATCGGCGTCGTAGAACGCCATGCCGCTGATAGCGGGAGAGACTTCCCAGACATGGTGCGGCGGCACGGTGCCTTCGGCGGTCTTGCCTTTGGCTTCCGGGATTGGATCGCCAGAATAGTTGATGCCGTTGGTTGCCAGTGGCCAACCGTAATTCTTGCCGCGTTCAATTACGTTGATCTCGTCGCCACCCTTGGGACCGTGCTCGTTTTCCCAAATCGTCCCGCTCCACGGATTCAGCGCCAGGCCCTGAGGGTTGCGATGGCCGTAGGACCAGATCTCGGGGCGGACACCCGCCTGACCGACAAAGGGGTTGTCGTCCGGCACCTTGCCGTCCGGGTAGATCCGCACGACTTTGCCTTGCAGCTTGTCGAGGTCCTGGGCGGTCATGCGGTCATTGTTTTCGCCGAGGGTGATGAACAGATAACCGTCACGGTCGAACACCAGTCGCGAGCCAAAATGGTTACCAACGGAGAGCTTCGGCTCCTGGCGGAAGATCACCTTGAAATCCTTGAGGGTAGTCAGGTCGTCGGACAAACGCCCGCGCCCCACTGCAGTCCCGGCCTTGTCGCCCTCACCGCCACCTTCGGCGTAGGACAGATACACCATGCGGTCCTGCTTGAAGTCCGGCGATAGCACCACATCGAGCAAACCGCCCTGCCCCTTGGCCCAGATCTTAGGCACGCCGTTGATAGGCGCCGAGCGCTTGCCATCGGCGGTGATTACCCGCAGGTTGCCGGGCCGCTCGGTTACCAGTATGCCTTGGCGATCCGGCAGAAATGCCAGGGCCCACGGATGTTCCAGGCCCTTGGTAATCGGCGTGACCTCAAGGGTGCCTTGCTCGCTTTTCAGTTCCTGGGTGGGTGCCGCGAAAACAGGCGCCGCGGCGGTGATCAGTGCGCTGGCGCAGAAGGTGGCCAGGAGGGTTTTACGCAACATGCACGCTTCCTTTTGTCGTTCGAATGGCTGACAGAAACTCAATCCTGCCGTTCAACGGTTGCTGCTGTCCGAGTCCCTTAGTGGTGGGTTGGGAACGAATTTCGGTGGTGTGCTGGGTGCCGGCTTGTCCTGCGGATAACGGTTGCCGATGCCGCCGTTTTCCACGGTTGGCGGACGCGGCACGGGGGCGAACGTCGGTTGCCGGGTGGCCGGCTGCGTGCCTTGCATGCTGTTGGGGTTGGCCCGGTGAATCGGGCTGTTGTAGGGATTGTTATTGCTGCTACCGGTTGGGCTCTGGGCCAGGGCCACCGGGCCGAGCAAACCGCTCAAGGCCAACACGGTGCAGCCGAACAAAAATCGGTTCATGGGGAGCCTCTCTACGGATACGGGAATAGAGTGTTCGATACCACGCTACGCCCGAGGTTCGGATTTGTTAACTGAAACCTCCTTCACAGATGTAACACCCGTTTACCGCACCGCTGATCCACCCGCAGGGCTTGGGCGCAAGCCGCTGAAACTTTTGCGCCGGGCTATAGGTCACCTGATCATCACTTGCGAGTAGACGACGATGGCCCGGGCAATCTGGAAAGGCGCAATCAGTTTTGGCTTGGTGCACATCCCTGTGGCACTGGTGTCGGCGACTTCATCCCATGGGGTGGATTTCGACTGGCTCGACAGCCGCAGCATGGACCCGGTGGGCTACAAACGCGTCAACAAGGTCACCGGCAAGGAAGTCACCAAGGAGCACATCGTCAAAGGCGTGGCCTACGAAAAAGGTCGTTATGTGGTGCTCAGCGAAGAGGAAATCCGCTCGGCGCACCCGTTGTCGACACAGACCATCGACATCTTTGCCTTTGTCGATAGCGAGCAGATCCCGCTGCAAAACATCGACACACCCTACTACTTGGCGCCGGACAAACGCGGTGGCAAGGTTTATGCGCTGCTGCGTGAAACCCTGAGCAAAACCAACAAGGTTGCCCTCGCCCATGTCGTGCTGCATACCCGTCAACACTTGGCGGCGCTGATGCCACTGGAGTCGGCGATGGTGTTGGTGATGCTGCGCTGGCCGGCGGAAGTGCGCAGCCTGGATGAGTTGGAGCTGGGCAGTGAAGTGACCAAACCCGAGCTGGCCAAGGGTGAACTGGACATGGCCAAGCGTCTGGTCGAGGACATGAGCGCAGACTGGAAACCGGAAGATTACCGCGACAGCTTCGAAGACAAGATCATGGCCCTGGTCGAGAAAAAGGCCCATGAGGGCAAAATCGAAGACGTCGAGAGCACCTCCGGCGAAGAGGAACGTAAAACCGCCGATGTTATCGATTTGACCGAATTGCTTAAACGCAGCCTCGGCGGCAAGGCCGCCGGAAAACCAGCGGCCAAACCGCGCAAAGCCGCCGCCAAACCGGCCCCGGCGAAAAAAGCCACGAAGAGCTCTCGTGGCTGACGGCCCGAGACTCGCAGCGCAAGGTAGTTCGCCATGGCTAAACCGGTAAGTGAGTACACGCGCAAACGCAACTTCGAGATCACCTCGGAACCACCCGAATCGGCACCAGCCAAACGCGGCAAAAAAACCGCCTCGGCCCTGCGTTTCGTGATCCAGAAACACGATGCGCGCAACCTGCATTACGACTTTCGCCTGGAACTCGACGGCGCCCTGAAAAGCTGGGCCGTGCCCAAAGGCCCGAGCCTCGATCCGACGCAAAAGCGCCTGGCGGTGCACGTCGAAGACCACCCCATCAGTTATGGCACGTTCGAGGGCAGTATCCCCGAGAGCCAGTACGGCGCCGGGGATGTGATTGTCTGGGACCATGGTGTCTGGCAACCGATTGGTGACCCGCAGGAAACCTACAAGGCCGGCAAACTGAAGTTCACCCTGATCGGCGAAAAGCTGTCCGGTGACTGGGCGCTGGTGCGTACCCATCTGCGCGGCAGCGGCGACAAGGAACAATGGCTGCTGATCAAGGAAAAGGATCAACAGGCGCGGCCGATCAGCGAATTCGACGTGGTTGCCGAGCTGCCAAAAAGCGTGCTGAGCGATGCGACCGTGGGCAATAAAACCAAGAAGACAGCCGCGAAAAAGCCTAAAGCCGTCAAAGCCAAACCGACCACCCTGCCAAAAGCGTTCAGCCCACAACTGGCCACGCTGATGGAAAAAGCCCCGGCCGGGGATTGGCTCTATGAGATCAAGTTCGACGGCTACCGGATTCTCGCTCGCATCGACAACGGCGAAGTACGGCTGCTGACCCGTAACGGCCACGACTGGACCGCCAAGCTACCGTTGCAGGCCAAGGCCCTGGCCGAAATGAAGCTAGACGGCAGTTGGCTCGATGGCGAAGTGGTGGTGCTGAACGACAAAGGCTTTCCAGACTTTCAGGGGTTGCAGAACGCCTTTGAAATCGGCCGCTCCGTGGACATCATTTATTTTGTGTTCGACGCGCCGTTTCTGCACGGCATCGACCAGCGGGAATTGCCGGTGGAAGACCGCCGGGCCGCGCTGAAGAAAGCCTTGGGTCGCAAGTCCCGGCAAATCCTGCGCTTCTCCGAGGCCTTTACGGCCAAACATCAAGACATCATCGAAAGTGCATGCGCGCTGTCGCTGGAAGGCGTCATCGGCAAGCGTGCCGGCAGCCCTTACGTGTCACGACGCAGCCCGGACTGGATCAAGCTCAAATGCCGCTTGCGTCAGGAGTTCGTGATCATTGGCTATACCGCGCCGCAAGGTTCGCGCAGCGGTTTCGGCGCCCTGTTGCTGGGTGTCTACGACGATGACGGCCTGGTTTACGCCGGGCGTGTCGGCACCGGTTTCAATCAGGCCAACCTCAAGTCGTTCCATGGGCAATTGCAGAAGATCGAACGCAAGACTTCTCCGTTGGCCAAGCCATTGACCGCCGCTCAGGCTCGGGGCGTGCACTGGGTCGAGCCGACGCAGGTGTGCGAGGCCGAATTTGCCGAATGGACCCGCGAAGGCGTGGTCCGGCAAGCAGCGTTCATCGCCATGCGCACCGATAAACCGGCCACAGAGATTGTTCGTGAACAGGCGCAATCCCCCAAGGCGAGCAAGCCCGTGAGCACGACGAAAACCAGCAGCAAGGACAGCACCGTCGCCGGGGTCAAGATCACGCATCCCGACCGTGTCATCGACAAGGACAGCGGCACGCAGAAACTGGAACTGGTGCAGTTCTATGAAGGTATCAGCAAGTGGATTCTGCCATTCCTGCGCGACCGGCCGGTGTCGTTGTTGCGGGCGCCGGAAGGTGTCGAGGGCGAACAGTTCTTCCAGAAACACGCCGAGCGCCTGGCGATTCCCAATATCAAGCACCTGGACCCGAATATCGACCTTGGCCACGCGCGCCTGATGGAAATCGACACCGTTCAGGCACTGATCGGGGCCGCGCAAATGGGCACGATCGAGTTGCATACCTGGGGCGCGACCACGGACAAGATTGAAACCCCAGACCTGTTTATCCTCGACCTCGACCCCGATCCGGCGCTGCCGTGGAAAAGCATGGTCGAGGCGACGCAATTGACCTTGTCGGTGCTCGATGAACTGGGTCTTGCGGCGTTCCTGAAAACCAGCGGCGGCAAAGGCATGCACATCATCGTGCCGCTGGCGCGCAAGGATGACTGGGACACGGTCAAGGCGTTCGCCAAAGCCATCGCGCAGTTTATGGCGCAACAACTGCCGGAACGGATCACCGCCACCATGGGCCCGAAAAACCGGGTCGGCAAGATCTTCGTCGATTACCTGCGCAACACCCGCGGCGCCAGTACGGTGTCGGCGTATTCGGTGCGAGCGCGGCCGGGGTTGCCGGTGTCGGTGCCGATTGCTCGGGATGAATTGACGGCGCTGCATGGCTCACAGGAATGGACCGTGGCCAATTTGCTGGAGCGGTTGGAGGGGTTGAAAGAGGATCCGTGGGCGGGGTATGCGAATCGGCAGAAGATAACGGCGAAGATGTGGAGGCAGTTGGGGGGTACAAAGCCATAGTTGATGTGTTGACTGTACAGGCCTCTTCGCGAGCAAGCCCGCTCCCACATTTGGAATGCATTCCCCTGTGGGAGCGGGCTTGCTCGCGAAGGGGCCCTCCGGCTTGGCGCAAAAACTCAGATCAATACGAAAACCGCCAACAACCCACCAAAAATCGCCCACTTCTCAAGGTAGTACCGGGTACGGTTACGCTTCTTCAGCTCCTTACCCCGCAACCGGACCTTGTAGATTTTGGTAAACAAACGGTTGATGCCGCCCGTCTTGTCGCCCGCATCATTCGGTGCGCCCGCCGCCGACATCACATTACGACTGAACCAACTGTTGAACGCCGCCGCCCAGCGGTACTTCATCGGCCGCTCGACGTCGCAAAACAGGATGATGCGGTTCTGATCCGTGGTGTTTTCCGCGTAATGAATGAACGTTTCGTCGAACATCACCGCTTCACCGTCGCGCCAGTGGTAGTTCTCGCCATCGACGTTGATGTAGCAACCGGCATCGTTCGGTGTTTCCAGACCCAGGTGATAACGGTAGGAACCGGCATACGGGTCGCGGTGGCGCACCAGTTTGGAACCCGGCGGCAACTCGGCGAACATGGCAGCCTTGATCGAGCCGATGCTTTGCACCAGTTCGGTGGTACGCGGGCAGAGTTTTTCGGCGGAAGGATGGCTGTCGCCGTACCACTTCAGATAGAAACGCTTCCAGCCGCTTTTGAAGAACGAGTTGAAACCCACATCATCGTATTGATTCGAGCGCTTGATCTCCCCGGCCCGGAGCAGGTTCTGCCCTTCGGCGCGGATTTCTTCCCAGTGGGCCTGCAACGGGCTCAGGTCCGGGAAGTCCGCCGGGTTGAGGTAAGGCTTGCTCGGGAGTTTGGAGAACATATAAAGGAAGCAATTGACCGGCGCCAGAAACGTCGAGTGATCGCTCAGTTGGCGGCCCAGTTTGTGGCGCACGCGCCCGCGCAGGTGAACGTACGCGATGGAGACAACATAAATAGCGGCAATGATGAGTTTCACGGCAATCGTCACACGTCAGAAGTGAACAAACTGCGCAGCCGGCCAAGCGGTCTGGCGCAGTGTCTGAATACGAAACAGCGGTCCCGGTGGCACGTCCTTGAGCCCTTGCCAATAGCGGCATCGGGTGAATAGATGGCATTTTAGCCACGGTTTGTAACAAATAGTTAGCATCCAGATGTGAAAATCTGTCCGCTGATGCCACCAAAGTGCCCGCGCAGGCTCAACGCCCTATCGTTTAAAGAGCCAGACCAGTACAATCGCCGCCAAACATTACGCGCCCCCCTTGGTTGATGACGGGAATGAACCCCGCCTCAGCGCACTTCGACTCGGGCCAAGCGCTCCATTGCTGCTGTCCACTTATTGCCAGATGGACCTTCCGCTTCTGACCGGGATGCATTTCCCGTGGTTTGAAAACCGGAACCGGGTACTGAATCGGTACTGCCGCACCCCTAGCTACTCTGAATGCTTCGCAGGAAAAACCTTTGATCTCTACAGCTAACATCACGATGCAGTTCGGCGCCAAGCCGTTATTCGAGAACGTTTCGGTTAAATTCGCAGCGGGCAACCGCTACGGCCTGATCGGCGCCAACGGTTGCGGCAAGTCGACCTTTATGAAAATCCTCGGTGACGATCTCGAGCCGTCCGGCGGCCAGGTCATGCTTGAGCCGAACGTGCGTCTGGGTAAATTGCGCCAGGACCAGTTCGCCTACGAAGAATTCACCGTGATCGACACCGTGATCATGGGTCACGAAGAGCTGTGGAAGGTCAAGGCCGAGCGCGATCGCATCTACTCGCTGCCGGAAATGACCGAAGAAGACGGCATGGCCGTGGCCGAGCTGGAAACCGAGTTCGCCGAAATGGACGGCTACACCGCCGAATCCCGCGCTGGTGAACTGTTGCTGGGCCTGGGTATCGGCATCGAGCAGCACTTCGGCCCGATGAGCGAGGTTTCCCCTGGCTGGAAACTGCGCGTATTGCTGGCGCAGGCGCTGTTCTCCGATCCTGAAGTGCTGTTGCTCGACGAACCGACCAACCACCTGGACATCAACACCATCCGCTGGCTGGAAAACATTCTGACCCAGCGCTCCAGCCTGATGATCATCATCTCTCACGACCGTCACTTCCTGAACAGTGTGTGCACCCACATGGCTGACCTGGATTACGGCGAGCTGCGTCTGTTCCCGGGCAACTACGACGAGTACATGACCGTGGCGACCCAGTCCCGCGAGCAATTGCTGTCGGACAACGCCAAGAAAAAAGCTCAGATTTCCGAGCTGCAATCGTTCGTCAGCCGCTTCTCGGCCAACGCCTCGAAAGCCAAGCAAGCGACCTCCCGCGCCAAGGCGATCGACAAGATCCAACTGGCCGAGGTCAAGCCTTCGAGCCGTGTCAGCCCGTTCATCCGTTTCGAACAGACCAAGAAGCTGCACCGTCAGGCGGTCATCGTTGACCAAATGGCCAAAGGCTTCGACGGCAAGACGCTGTTCAAGGATTTCAGCTTCGTGGTTGAAGCCGGCGAGCGCGTGGCGATCATCGGCCCGAACGGTATCGGTAAAACCACCCTGCTGCGCACTCTGGTCAACGAACTGACCCCGGATGCTGGCACCGTGAAGTGGACCGATGCTGCAGAACTGGGCTACTACGCCCAGGACCACGCGCACGACTTCGAAGACGACTGCAACCTGTTCGACTGGATGGGCCAATGGACCCAGGGCGGCGAGCAAATCGTTCGCGGCACCCTCGGCCGGATGCTGTTCTCCAACGACGAGATCCTCAAGTCGGTCAAAGTCATCTCCGGTGGTGAACAAGGTCGCATGCTGTTCGGCAAGCTGATCCTGCAAAAGCCGAACGTGCTGATCATGGACGAACCGACCAACCACTTGGACATGGAATCCATCGAGGCGCTGAACCTGGCGCTGGAGAACTATCCGGGCACGCTGATCTTCGTCAGCCACGACCGTGAGTTCGTATCGTCGTTGGCCACCCGTATTATCGAGTTGAGCCCAAGCGGTGTGATCGACTTCAGCGGTACTTATGATGATTACCTGCGTAGCCAGGGCGTTGTGTTCTAAGTAGCTGCTGGAAATGAAAAGCCCTGTCCCTGTGACGGGGCTTTTTATTGCCTGAAGATCAAGGGATCGCAGCCTTCGGCAGCTCCTACGGGGCACGCATTCCAAAGTAGGAGCTGCCGAAGGCTGCGATCTTTTGATCTTATCGTTAGCCTGCTTCCTTTTATTTCCCGCCCACGCCATGATGCAGTTCTCCCACCGCCGCCCGCGAACGAGCCCTCATGTCTGCGCAGCAACTGCCCCCGCAAAGCTCCATGGCGATCACCCTGCAGATCGTCTCTATCGTCTTCTATACCTTTATTGCTTTCCTCTGCATCGGTTTGCCGATTGCGGTGATACCGGGCTATGTCCATGAACAGCTGGGTTTCAGCGCGATCATCGCGGGGCTGACTATTGGCTGCCAATACCTGGCCACCCTGCTCAGCCGCCCGATGGCCGGGCGCATGTCGGACAGCGTCGGCACCAAGCGCGCAATCGTTTACGGTTTGTCGGGGATTGTGTTGAGTGGTCTTTTGACGCTGCTCTCGACCTTGCTGCAAAGCTTTCCGTTGCTGAGCCTGTTGATTCTGATTGCTGGCCGCCTGTTGTTGGGGATCGCCCAAGGTTTGATCGGCGTCGGCACCATCAGTTGGTGCATGGGCCAGGTCGGCGCCGAGCACACGGCGCGTTCGATTTCCTGGAACGGGATTGCGTCCTATGGCGCGATTGCCATTGGTGCACCGCTGGGAGTGGTGATGGTCGCCGACTACGGCTTTGAAAGCCTGGGGATTGTCCTGTCGGTGCTGGCGTTGGGAGCGCTGTTGTTGATCCGCAATAAACCGTCAGTGCCGGTGATTCGCGGTGAGCGTCTGCCGTTCTGGGCAGTGTTCGGGCGTATTGCGCCGTTCGGCGCAAGCCTGAGCCTGGCGTCCATCGGCTACGGCACCCTGACTACTTTTATTACCCTGTATTACCTCAACCGTGGCTGGACCGGCGCGGCGTATTGCCTGACGGTGTTCGGCGTGTGTTTCATTTTGTCGCGGCTGCTGTTCATTTCTGCGATCAGCCGTTTCGGCGGATTCACTTCGGCCATCGCCTGCATGACCATCGAGACCGTGGGCCTGATGTTGCTGTGGCTGGCGCCGTCCACCGGTTACGCGTTGATCGGCGCCGGGCTGACCGGATTCGGCCTGTCGCTGGTGTATCCAGCACTCGGGGTTGAAGCGATCAAGCAGGTGCCCAACTCCAGCCGTGGAGCGGGGTTGAGTGCTTATGCGGTGTTTTTTGATCTGGCGCTGGCGATTGCCGGACCGCTGATGGGCGCGGTGGCGTTGAACCTGGGGTATTCGTGGATTTTCTTTAGTGCGGCGTTGTTGTCCGTCACCGGCCTTGGCTTGACGCTACTACTGAAACGCCGCGCAATCGCCTGACAACCACGATCCACTGTGGGAGCGGGCTTGCTCGCGAAGGCGTCAGGTCAGACGATGCAATGTTGACTGACACACCGCTTTCGCGAGCAAGCCCGCTCCCACAGGGGTGATGCGGTGTTGATTAGATTATTGATCAGCCGTCTGCATCCCCGCCCGACTCGGCTTGCCCAATGCATGGGAGAAGAATCGCCCCGCTTCGGAGATCAGGTTGCGGTGGATGTCTTCGCGATCGACGCCATCCGCATCAGTGCACAGCGCCGGCATGGCGATGATTTGTTCTTCGTTGCACGGCGCCATAAACACAAAGTGCCCTGCCCCGGCCAGTAACTTGAAGTCCGGCGCGATCGGCAGTTTGCGCGCCAGTGCTGCGGCGTTTTTGTCGAACGCCACCAGTTTGTCGCCGTCGCCGCTGTAAAGCAGTACCGGCACATGCACGTCGGCCAGGGTATGGCGGCCGAATTTCAGGCTCAGCGGCGCCATCAGCAACAAGGCATGGACCCGCGGGTCGGCCACTGGCTGCAAATCATCACGATCGACAATCAATTCGCCCTGCGTGTTGCAGGCATCGCGGTCATCCGGGCGTTCCTGGCAATAGCGCCGCAGGCGATCCAGATCAGGCGTGGCGCCGGAGAGAATCAACGCCGTTTCGCCGCCCGCCGAGTAACCAATCACCCCCACCTGGTCGGCGTTGACGAATGGCGCGAGCATCGCATCGCCCAAGGTCGCGGTAATCGCTTCGGAAATTTGCAGAGGTCGGCCGTACAAGTTGCTCAAGGTGCCGAGACGGCTGTGATCCTTGGAGTTGTCACCGGGATGGATCACCGCGACGACCACAAACCCCTTGCGGGCCAGCGAGGTGGCGAGGTCGTGCAGGGCCAGCGGCGTGCCGACGTTGCCGTGGGAGAGCATCAACATCGGGAAACGCCCGATGGCGACTCTGGCATCTTCACCCGCCTCGACGGTGTAGCCTTCGAGTTTGCTGGTGTGATCCTTGTCGCTGGACGGATAAAAGGCGATGGCACGCATCGGCTGCAAATCCAGCGGATCGAGGAACGTCATCTCGTGATAACCGACGCTCCAGTGAGAATGCAACCCGGGCGCAGCGTGCACTGAAATCAGGCTGCTGAGCAGGCATATCAGTAACGTTGCACAAAGACGCACCATGGGATGCCCCACCTTTGTTACATAACCGGGAAGCCCGTTACGCTTCGACTATCGAAGACTCGGCCTTGTGCCAGTGTTTACGGCCATCAGGGTCGATACAGAACGGGGACGTTAACCCTCGACTGCATAACCTGGGCCAGAACTAAAAAAACCGTCAAAAACAAAAAAACTCTGTAACTGATCATTACGATGATCAGAATACAGAGTTTTTTGGGTATTGCCTGAGCTGTTTAGTATTTTTTACGCAAGCCTTACACAGGCCTTATGCCGCAGCGAACAATTGCTCGCTGATCTGCGTGTGAGCATCGCTCATGGCTTTGGTGCGTACTTCGTCACCGTAGGCCAGGCCGTGAGCACGGACGAACTCAATATCAGTAACGCCCAGGAAACCGAACAGCACCTTCAGATAGTCTTCGTGAGCGACGCCAGTCGCCTGACCCACGTGCAGACCACCAGAAGTCGAAACGATCACGACTTTTTTGCCACCGCACAGGCCTTCAGGGCCGGCTTCGGTGTAGCGGAAGGTCTGGCCGGCAACGGCGATGCGGTCGATCCAGGCCTTGAGTTGGGTCGGGATGGTGAAGTTGTACATCGGGGCTGCAATGACTACAGCATCAGCGGCGATGAATTCGGCCAGGGTCGAAGCGCTCAGCTCGGCTTCGTGTTGTTGCGCGGCGTTGCGCAGTTCAGCGGTGGTGCCGGCAGCGACCAGGGTCGTGGCGGAGAAATGGCTGATGGCGTCGGCGGCCAGGTCACGGTAAGTCACAACTGCCGAAGCGTCTGCAGCCTGCCAGGCCTTGACCACTTCGCCGCTCAGCTGACGGGAAGCCGAGTTGTCACCCAAAATGCTCGAATCGATATGCAACAGTTTCATAAAGGATCTCCAGGTGAGGATCGCCACCGGGCGATCTGATGGAGAGAATCCTACAGATGAAACCAATAGCTGATTAGACCGCAACAATGCGATAGTTCGTCCCACTGATAGAACAATCGAGTGCACACCATGCAAGACCTGAATGACCTCTACTATTTCGCCAAGGTGGTCGAAGCAGGTGGTTTCGCCGCAGCCGGGCGTTTGCTGGGGATTCCCAAGTCGCGGCTTTCGCGGCGCATCGCCGAGCTGGAAGAACGTTTGGGCGCGCGCCTGCTGCAACGTACCACCCGGCAACTCAAGCTGACGGCCGTGGGCGAACGTTATCTGCGGCACTGCCAGGCGATGCTGCTGGAAGCGGAGATGGCCGACGAAGCAGTGGCCAGCATGTCCAGCGAACCTCGAGGACGGTTGCGGGTGTCATGCCCGGTGGGCTTGGCCAATCAAATATTGCCAACGGTGATCAGTGATTTCCTGGAGAAGTACCCACAAGTCCAGCTGGAAGTCATGCTGCTCAACCGACGGGTAGACCTGGTCACCGAAGGCGTCGATGTCGCCCTGCGTGTCCGCGAGTCGGGGGATGAAGATCCGCTATTGGTTACCCGACGCCTGCGTCAGGCGCAGACGCTGATGGTCGCCAGTCCCGCTTTCCTGAATGGCCGGGAGATCAATCACCCGGAAGACCTCAAGGGCCTGCCGGTACTCGGCGCCCTGGAGCCCGACCGCATGGTGCATATCCGCATGCTCGATCAACAGGGCAAAAGCTGTGACCTGGCCCTGGAGGCACGATTGGGTATCGACGACTTTATTGTGCGCCGGACCTGCGCCCTCGCCGGCCAGGGCTTTACGGTTCTGCCGATGATGTACTGCGAAGAGGAAATCGCCGACGGCTCACTGATCCAGTTATTGCCTGACTGGTCATTGCCTGGCGGCTGGCTGCAAGCGGTCTACCCTCATCGGCGCGGGGTGATGCCGGCCGTACGCGCCTGGCTCGACCATTTGATCGAATCATTCAATGCCTGTGGGGACCGATTGATATGAAGGCTGGACGCATGAGCGAAGCGGATGTCGCACAGTTTTGCCTGACGCTGCCCGGTGCGCGGGAGGATTACAAATGGGGTGGCGTGCGGGTGTTTTCGATTGCCGGAAACAAGATGTTTGCGCTGCAGAACCTGCGGGGCGATTCCCTGGCGTTCAAGGTCGACAAGGATCTGTTTCTCGGTCATTGCGACCGACCGGGCATTCACCCGGCGCCATACCTGGCCCGGGCGCAATGGATCATCATGCAGACGCCCTACCCGCTGGGCGCCGAAGAACTGCAAGCCTTGCTGCAACGTTCCCACCAACTGGTGGTGAGCAAATTGCCCAAGCGCACCCAGGTCGGACTGTTGCTCTAGAACAGCGCGAATAGGTGCGCGCCAAGGAACAACTGGTCGATCCAGAACACCTGATGCAGCAGCACGATGAGCCAGAACACCAGTTGAAACGAGACTTTGCGGGTCTTGTGCCGAAACACTTGCTGGGCCAACAACGCGCCCGGCCAGCCACCGGCCAGTTCCACGGCGTGCAAAACGTTTTCCGGGGTGCGCCAGGTATCGGCTCGGGCCTTGCGTTTGTCGCTCCAGTAAAGGAAAAACGCGATCACGCTGACCACTCCGTAAGCGGCCAGCGGAATCACTGACACCCTGCGCAGCCACAACACCAGCGAGCCATACAGCGGCAGCGCGCAGAGGACAGCGAACGCCAGCAGTTTCAAGCGTGGATGCTGGAGTTCGCCCCCGGACTTGCGTCCGGGGTTGTACCGCGCGCCGGAATCACTCATGGCTTGGCAGCGGCCCAATCAACCCAACCGAACTGCCAGGTCGCCAGGATCACCAGACCGAACGCAATGCGATACCAGGCAAACGCCGCATAGCTGTGGCTGGCAATGAACTTGAGCAGTGCCTTGACCGCGATCATCGCGAAGATGAAGGCCGTGATGAAGCCGACGGCAAACACCGGGAAGTCTGCCGGCACGAACAAATGACGGTACTTGAACCCCGAATACACCGCCGCCGCGACCATGGTCGGCATGGCCAGGAAAAACGAGAACTCGGTAGCGGTTTTACGCGACAGCCCGAACAGCAGGCCGCCAATGATCGTCGAGCCGGAACGCGATGTTCCCGGAATCATCGCCAGGCACTGGGCAAAACCGACTTTCAACGCGTCCTGCCAAGTGATCTGGTCGACCGTTTCGGCATGCACTTCATGCTGACGTTTCTCGGCCCACAGCATGATGATCCCGCCCACGACCAACGCAGCTGCCACCGTAATCGGGTTGAACAGGTACTGGTGAATCAAATCGGAAAAAATCACCCCCAAGACCACGGCCGGCATGAAGGCAATCAGCAAGTTGGCGGTAAAGCGACGCGCACTCGGCTGGGTCGGCAAGCCGGTGACCACGTCGAGGATTTTGCGACGAAACTCCCAGACCACCGCAAGGATCGCGCCCAACTGGATGATGATATTGAACGCGATCGCCCGTTCACCACCGAAGTTGAGCAAGTCCGCGACAATTATCTGGTGCCCGGTACTGGAAATGGGCAAAAACTCCGTCAGCCCTTCTACAACTCCAAGAATCAATGCCTGAAAGGCCGTCCAAAGATCCATCAATCCCCCAAAGGCTATGCGTCAAGGCATGCCCCGTTAGTATTTTTAATACGTTCACTGCGCTCAGCGTAGCTGAAGTTCCGCGCGCACAGGATCCCTACGAAACCGTAAAAATCTCGTGAAAAATCAACTTGGATTCAGGTTTTTCCGCGCGAGGCCGAAATCCTATCAGACAAGCTCCGTTTACGCCGCCATGTCATTGGACTTCGGTCTGATATGCCCGATCGGCAAAGTGTGGTTGGATGCTGGCGATCATTTTTTACAAGAAAAAGAATCTGGAGTGACAGCGTTATGAACAGCTTGCGCAGTGTGTCGATCAGCCGACGCTTGTGGCTCATCTTGATCGTGGCCATCGTGATGTTATTGACGTTGGGCATGTTGATGCTCAAACAGATTCACGACGATCTGTATCACGCCAAGGCCCAGAAAACCCAGCATGTGGTGCAGACCGCCAGTGGCATTCTCAACTACTACCATGACTTGGAAACGGCCGGCACTCTGACCCGTGAGGCCGCGCAAAAACAAGCCCTGACGGTGGTTCGCGGCCTGCGCTATGACCAGAACGACTACTTCTGGATCAACGACCTGACGCCGGTGATGATCATGCACCCGGCCAACCCGAAACTCGAAGGCCAGAACCTGTCGGGCATCCGCGACCCGGACGGTTTTGCGCTGTTCAACGAAATGGTGATCATCGCCAAGGCCAAGGGTGCCGGCATGGTTGATTACCGTTGGCCGAAACCGGGCGCCAGTGCGCCGGTGGAAAAAACCTCCTACGTCAAGTTGTTCGAGCCTTGGGGCTGGGTGATCGGTTCGGGCGTGTACATCGATGACATGCAAGCCGAGTTCTACGGCCAAGTCTGGAAAGCCTCGTTTATCGGCGTGGTGATTGCGCTGATCATGGCGCTGCTGGTGATCATGATTGCCCGCAGCATCGTGCGTCCGCTGCAGGAAACCGTGAACGCCATGGCCAACATTGCCAGCGGCGAAAGCGACCTGACCCGCAGCCTTGATACCCATGGCCAGGACGAAGTCACGCAACTGGCGCGACACTTCAACGCCTTCACCGCCAAGTTGCGTCTGGTTATCAGTCAGTTGCAGGTCTCCGCCAGCGCTTTGGGCCAGTCGTCCAGCGACCTGGGCAACGACGCCGTGCAGGCTCAGCAACGCAGTCAACAGCAGTCCCAGCAAATGGAACTGGTGGCGACCGCGATCAACGAAGTGACCTACGGCGTGCAGGATGTGGCCAAGAACGCCGAGCACGCGGCCAGCGAAATGCGTGACGCCGAGTCCCAGGCCCAGCAAGGCCAGGTCAACATTGATGGCAGCTTGCAGCAGATCGATAAACTCTCCGGGACCATCGATCAAGCGGTCGAAGTGATTCGCACCCTGGCCGCCGAAAGCACCCAGATCGGCAGCGTGCTGGAAGTGATCCGCTCGATTGCCGAGCAAACCAACCTGCTGGCGCTCAACGCCGCCATTGAAGCCGCCCGGGCCGGCGAACAAGGTCGCGGCTTTGCGGTGGTGGCCGATGAGGTACGTTTGCTCGCGCAGCGCACCCAGAAGTCCACAGCGGAAATCCAGGCAATGATCGAACGCCTGCAAAACCATTCCGAAGCGGCGGTCAAGGTGATCGGCGACAGCAGCCGCGCGTCGCAACTGACCATTGAACAGGCCGGCCTGGCCGGTGCGAGCCTGAGCGCCATCGGCCAGGCCTTGCGCAACCTCAACGGGCTGAATGCCTCGATTGCCAGTGCCACCCTGCAACAGGCGCATGTGGTGGAAGACATTAACCAGAACGTCACCCAGGCGGCCGGTTTGTCCCACAGCACGGCGCTTGCGGCAGAGCAATCGAGCCTGGCCAGTGTTCACCTCAAGGAATTGAGTGAGCAGTTGAACGGGTTGCTCAAGCAATTTCGGGTGTAAAGCGAAAAGATCGCAGCCTTCAGCAGCTACTACAGGGTTATGTGTACACCTGTAGGAGTTGCCGAAGGCTGCGATCTTTTGATCTACCCGCTACAATCGCCCCCCTCTTCGACTTCCCCTAGGAACCGCCATGTCCGGGCTTGAACTGTTTGCTGCCGCCCTCGGCGTGATCGCCGTCTGGCTGACGGTCAAACAGAATCCCTGGTGCTGGCCGATCGGGCTGGTGATGGTGCTGCTTTACAGCTGGATCTTCTTCGAGGTGAAGCTGTATTCGGACATGCTGCTGCAAGTGATCTACGCCGCGTTGCAACTCTATGGCTGGTGGCAATGGACTCGCGCCGGCGATGCCCATGATGGCCGGCAAGTGAGTGAACTGAATGCGCGCTCAATCCTGCTCGGGCTCGCCGCGGGTGCCATCGGCAGTCTGTTGCTGGGCGCGGCCATGGCCCACTGGACCGATGCTGCCCAACCCTGGCTCGATGCCGCGCTGACCGGTTTCAGCCTGGTGGCGCAGTTATGGATGGCGCAAAAACGCGTGCAATGCTGGCCACTGTGGATCGTCCTGGATGTGATCTTTGTCAGCCTGTTCATCTACAAAGGTCTGTACCTGACCGCAACCCTCTACGGCTTGTTCACCCTGATCGCGGTGCAAGGCTGGCGTGAATGGCGCGCCGATCCGGCGTTGCACGCATGAAAGTGCTGGTGCTGACAGGCCCGGAATCCAGCGGCAAAAGCTGGCTTTCGAGTGAGATTCAGGCCAGTTTTGGCGGCCTGTTGGTTGGTGAGTACGTTCGGCATTTCATCGACAGCGAAGCCCGCGACACCCGATACGATGACATTCCTTCCATCGCTCTCGGCCAGTTGGCCTGGGAAGATGAAGCACGAGCCAAACAACCGTCACTGTTGATTCTCGATACTCACCTCTTGAGCAATATCCTTTGGAGTCGCACGTTGTTTGGCGCTTGCCCGACGTGGATCGAGCAAGCGTTGCTGGCACGGCACTACGACCTGCATTTGCTGCTGAGCCCTGACACCGTAGCCTGGCATGACGACGGGCAGCGTTGCCAACCGCAACTGGCAGAACGCCAAGAGTTTTTCCAGGCCAGCCGCGAATGGCTTGAGCTGCACCATCAGCCCTATCAGGTACTGCAAGGTGACTGGAAAGAGCGCAAGGACGCGGCATTTGAGGCTGTGACGCGATTACTCAAGGCCTGACACGGGACTCCCCGCCCTGCCGCAAGTGTCCATTCCTGAAACACCCCCTCCTGAGCGAACCCGCAAGCTAAAGCGATTCGAGCACTTCAAAAAGAAAATGTTAAGCCAGTGATACACCCAGCCTTTCTGCGCTCTAGCGAGCATTGCCGCCAGCATGGAGGGCGTATTTGCCTGGCTGTGTCTCAGCGGCGTTACAAATATTTTTTGACTATCTAGAGAATTAAAGACAACCCACTGTTTTTAAAAGAGAAACCAAAAGCGGCACACCTTCTGCTCTCTTCCTCGCAACGCTGATAAGGGCCAGCGTTTAATCACAGAAGGAATTGCCGCCGTGGGGAAATTCGATAAGAGCATCTATAGCCTCCTGCTGGTCGGATGCGCACTGGGCTCAAGTGTCTGCCTGCCAGTCCAGGCTGACAACGGCATTATCACGATCAAACGTGATGTCCAAACGCGCAACGCAACGATTCCTCCGCTGATCCCCGACCCGCACCCGACGACCGTCAATGCCAACCCGTCCCAACATATCCTCAACCAAACGAACGAGTTGAGCGACGGCGACTTTGCGGGCGTTGCCAGTGGTGCTGGCATCAGTCGCCTGGTGACTCAAAACACCAACAACATGGGCGGCAATATCAGCAACCAGAGCCAACTTTCCAACCTCCCCGGTGGGCGTTCGGGAAACTCGGGCAACGGCATTGCCAACATGGTCAATTCGAACGTCCAGCAAGGCCTGGGTGCTCTGAAAATCATAACGGGAGACCGTTAGCATGAATCGTTCGTTGCTGATTATCGCCATGTTTTGCAGTGCATCGTCCTTCGCTCAATCTCCCGTCATTAATAACGCCGACATCGACAATTCGGGTATGCAGTATCAAGGCAATCTCGGGGTCAACCAGGCTGCGGGCGACCAGCAGCAACAGGCCAACGCCCGGGCCATCGCCATTGGCCACAACGCCAATGCATCCACACAGATTCGCCAACGGCTGCGTTCACATGCAGACCCCCGCATCGACGCCAGCTCCAGCATTCAAGGTGACTCCTTCAGCCACGGCAACGGCGTGCTGGGCGTCAACCAGAGCTCGGGCGCCAACAACCAGCAGGCCAATGCCCTGCGGATAAGCATCAGTACACAGCCGCAAAGTATCGACGACAGCGTCCTTCTTCAACAGAACGTGGCGCTGATCAACAACTCCGATCCAACTGACTCTGCACCAGGCTATCGCCAGGTCGCCACAAGCGATCAGGCCTTCACCGGTAGCCGCGGGGTAATTCAGTTGAATCAGAGCGCCGGGGTGGGAAACCGAACGGCCAACACCGTGAGCGTACGGGTCGCGGATTGACCCAAAACAGGTAAAAACAACACTTAACCTAAAATAAGTACGGAGAATCACCATGAAACCTTCGATGGCAATCAAGCCTCTGGTTTTCGCAATTGCTGCGGTCATGGCTGTTGCTGTACAAGCTGGACAAAGTGACGACCACCATAATGGCCACCACAATGGCCATAACAACAACGGTCAACACACCCCTCCTCCAACCAGGATCCCTACCTACGCCACGGCGAATGCATGGGACACCCAAACCAGCACCAACAACCGCATCAGCAATGCTGGCACGGAAAACTCTGCAGAGATGAATAACTCTGCCACAGGCACCAGCGGTAACGTCGGCGTCAACGTGGCAGCAGGCGACGGCAACCAACAAGACAACGCGGCTGCCATTGCCAACGCTGCTGCTGCGGCCCCAGACAATGCCTTCGTATTCGGCACTGCCAGCGCCACCGCTTCCGTCACACAAACCAGCAGTAATAACCGTGTCGACAACTATGGCAGCACTGCTTCTGCCTCGATGAGCGGATCGGCTAACGGCGGCAGCGGCAACATGGGTGTCAACGTTGCTGGCGGCGACCTTAACCAACAGAAAAACACCATGGCCATTGCTAACACCAATGCTCCACTGGGTAACGCAACAGCCACCGCCTCTGCTAATCAAAGTGGTCCTGGCCTGACCGTGAATAACAGTGCCGATCGGACCTACCGTGTGGATACGCTGACATTTACCACCTCGGCGAGCGGCAGTGCCGACTACGCTAAGGCGAGTGCAGCGTCCGGCAGTAAAAGCTCCTCTTCGAGCTTTGACGTGAGCGGTTCGAAAAGCTTCGATGCCAGTGGTTCAAAAAGCTTCGAGAAGAGCAGTTCTTCTAGCTCTTCTTTGAATGCTTCGTTGAACGCTACGCTGGATGCTTCTGTCGAAGCTTCGAAAAACGCTTCCTGGGACTATGGCCATCACAATTCGGGCAGCAGCAGTTCGTCAGCCGACGCTTCTCTGAACGCATCGCTTGATGCAACGCTCGACGTATCGGTCGATAAATCGCACCAAAAATCGGGCAGCTCGTCGTTCGATAAATCGTTCGATTCTTCGTTCGAAAAATCGGGCAGCAAATCCCACGAGTCTTCGTATGACAAGGCGAAAGCCTACGCTGAGAGCAGTTCATTTGATCTGAGCAACACGTATTCCTATCAAGTGCTGACTCCAACTGGCTGGGCTAACCCTGTGACCAATACTGCAACCCTGAGCGGTTCGGTAAATGGTGGCAGCGGCAACCTCGGCGTCAACGTGGCTGCTGGTGTGGGCAACCAACAAAGCAACTCGCTGGCCATTTCCAACAACTCGTTCTAATGGCTGTCTTTGGGGCCCCCTCACGGGGGCCTTTTTCAACAACAACCAGAAGGCGTCCCACCATGCGCATTATCGCCTTGGCAATTTTGCTTTGCGTGGCCAGTGTGATCGAGGCTGCACAAATGCCGCTTGCCTTCCTGCCGGGTGGCGCGGTTGTGTACAAGCCGATCCAGAGCGTACGCGAGCGTAAATTTGCCGACCTGGTGCAACAAAAAACCGACTTCAGTTGCGGCGCAGCTGCCCTGGCGACCGTATTGCGCCAGGCCTATTGGCTGGACGTGAGTGAAAATCAGATCATTGAAGGCATGCTGGCCCACTCGGATCAAAATCTTGTCCGGGTCCAGGGTTTCTCCATGCTCGACATGAAGCATTACGTAGAAAGCATCGGCATGCGGGCCCGTGGCTACCGGGTAGCAACGGAAACCTTGAGCGAAATCAAAATTCCGGTCGTGGTACTCATGGATATCCGTGGCTACAAGCATTTTGTGGTCTTGCAAAGAGTCCATAAAGGCTGGGTCTATATCGGAGATCCGGTACTCGGTCATAAACGTTTCAGCGTCGACGACTTTGTCAAAGGCTGGAACGGCATCATCTTTGCCGTCATCGGCCAAGGCTACGACAAAAACAATGCGTTGCTCGAGCCACCCATGCCTCTGACTGCAAAAAACCGCATCAACATGTTCAGCCCGGTGCAAGACGCGGAGTTGATGGATTTCGGATTCATCCAAAGCGACTTCTTCTAATAACAAGGGAGCACGAAGCTCCGGGAGCATCCAATGAAAACTTCAACCTGGCTGGCCCTGGTTTGCCTGGCCGCCAGCCTTCCAACCCAGGCACAGATGTTCAAACCCATTGAACTGAAGGATCAGGAACTGGCGAACCTGCGAGGCCGATTTGTCATGCCGGGACGGATCGTCAGTTTCGGCATTGTCATGACCAGCACTTGGCAGAATGCCGAAGGTCAATTGATCGGGGCGACGTCCGCGATGCAAATTCAACAATCGACCATCAAGCCCCAGTTCTATGTGTCGATGATCGACGAAAAACCTGCTGGCCAAACGAGTTCGCAAGGCTCCGGCTCCGGCGCAGGTACAGGTACAGGTACAGGCACCGTCACTGGCGGTAACGGCCTCAACAGCACCGAAGGTGTCACTCAAGTCGTGCGGGCTGCCGGCGACAACAACACTGCCTACAACAACGTTGATATCAACGTCGCAAAAGCCAGCCAGGTCGACCAGACCCCCGCTACGCAACCGCAGGGCCAGGCATTGGCCGCAGGCTCGACGGTGGTCGGCAACAATGGTGCGGGCTCGCTCAGCGTTTCCTCGACCGGTACTGGCGTGCAACTCAACATCGTGGCTAACAACAACCAGGGCAGTACCATGCAACGCCTGGCCCAGGGTGGACTGATGCAGAACACGACTTTGCTTGGCAGTAGCAACCAGGTCCGCAACCTCACATCCTTAAATGTCGTGCTGCGTGACAACGTGCCGACAGCCGGATCGGTGAGCGGCAATCTGGATCAGCTCAAAGGTCTTCGCACTATCGGATTCTGATCTACGCTCTGTCTCATCAGATTAAATCAGAAGGGACGGCTAACCCATGCACCGATCGTTAACGTTCAGAGCTATCGTCTGTTTGAGTAGCCTGACCCCGGCCACACTGCTATACGCAGCACCGGATCCTCAGGTCGAAGCACTAAAACAAGAACTCACGGAGTTGAAACAGCGTTACGAAGCACAACAAAACGCGCTGATGGTACTTGAGCAGCGTGTTCGCCAAGTCGAAGAAACACCTGCAACACCGGCGCCCAAACGCCTGACCAAATCCCCCGCCGAGAAGGTCAAGGGTGGTCAGACGGTGGCCGCCGGTGCTCCCGGAGCCAGTGGCAGTTCATACGGCCAATCGCTCAAGGATGATTCGGAGCCCGCGCAAAGCGTTTCCAACCTGTATGACGAAGCCAGCGGCTTCTTTGGTGGCGGCAAGTTCAGCCTCGAAACCGGCGTGACCTACACCCACTACGATACCCGGGCATTAACGCTCAACGGCTTCCTGGCACTGGACTCGATTTTTCTCGGCAACATCAACCTCGACCGCATCAAGGCCGACAACTGGACCCTGGACCTGACCGCTCGCTACAACGTGGCGCAACGCTGGCAGTTCGACATAAACGTCCCGATTGTTTATCGCGAATCAACGTACTCCTCCGGTGGCGCTGGTGGCGCAGGACCGGTGACGTCGGACGCAACCGTTACCCGGGACCCGACCATCGGCGACGTGAACGTTGGCGTGGCGTACAAGTTTCTGGATGAGTCGGCCAATTGGCCCGACGCGGTCGCTACACTGCGCGTCAAGGCTCCGACCGGGAAGGACCCTTACGGCATCAAGCTGGTCAGTGACCCGACCAACGACAACCTCTCGGTCCCCGAGGACCTGCCTACCGGCAATGGTGTCTGGGCGATCACCCCGGGTATCTCGCTGGTCAAGACCTTCGACCCTGCCGTGCTGTTCGGCACCCTGGCCTACACCTACAACATACAAGACTCTTTCAGCGACATCAGCCCTCAGGTCGGTTCCAAGGTCAAGGGCGATGTGAAGCTGGGTGATTCCTGGCAGGTCGGCGCCGGCATCGCGTTCGCCTTGAACGAGAAGATGAGTATGTCGTTCTCGTTCACCGATCAGTTCGCCCGCAAGAGCAAGATCAAACCGGACGGTGGCGATTGGCAGTCGATTTCCAACAGCGATTACAACGCTGCCAACTTCAACATCGGCATGACTCTGGCAGCTTCGGATAACCTGACAATCGTGCCCAACCTGGCCATTGGCCTGACCGAGGACTCGCCAGACTTTTCCTTCAGCCTGAAATTCCCTTACTACTTCTGATCCACAACGGCAAAGCCCCGCTGCGACTTCAATCGCAGCGGGGCTTTTTTTTGTGGATCAAAAGATCGCAGCCTTCGGCAGCTCCTTGTATCTCGACTATCGCTCCATCAGGAGCGATAGTTCTCGACTGATCATCGAGGGAGGGATCTGGAAGCCGTGCAGCTCCTTAGGCTTTTTGCCTGTGACGTAGATCGTGCTCCAACCCTCCACACTCACTCGTATAGTTCGAACGGTATCTTGGGCCTGCCCCTGGCTAGAGCCCGCATTCGCAAGGTAGGACAGAGTGCAGTGATGATCGCAATTGATCTGATTGGGAGAGCGTTATGTCCAGTTTCGTCGGCGTCGATGTTGCAAAAAACACCTTTGATATCGCTACACACCTGCCAAATGGCAAGCATAAAACCAAGGCCAAACTGGCTAACAATTCCAAGGGTTTTAAAGAGTTCGAAGCTTGGTTGCAGAAGCAGGTCGAACCTTCGGCTCTGATCGTGATGGAAGCCACCAGCGTCTATCACCTGGAACTCGCCGAGTTCGTCTACAACAAGGGCTATAGGGTTTGCGTGGTGAATCCGGCCACCACCCACGCCTATGCCGGCAGCGAGTTACGTCGGGTCAAAACTGACAAAAACGACGCCA